>CAZOQW010000001.1:0-178581 GCA_964582235.1 uncultured Muribaculaceae bacterium
CGGCTTCAAAATACAGGGTGGTCACATCATAGAACAACAATCCGATATTGCCACCAAACAACTCGAGAGTGTGCCTTACGCTTATTTCCTGAACCAAACGCCGCTGCATGTCGCCCAACTTGTCAAGATAGCGGTAAATCTTGGACAAGTCCACATCTTCATCGAAATGATTCTTCAGATACTCAACCGTTGCAGCCTTGCTCGCCGGATATGAAAGACGCGCCTTCACCAACTGCCGGAAAATAACATCATCAACACGGTTGAAACCTATAAGGTCGAAAATGCGGTCAAGTATCAAATCCGAACCGTTTATCAGGATATTGCTGATGTTGGATAACACTCCTTCGGTCATTGCCAACTCCTCTTCGCACGCCTTGCGCTCTTCCCCAAACAAGTCCAGCAGCGGCTGATGACGCTGAAGTTCCTTGGCTATCCACTCTTTTCCCTGACGTACCAGTTCTGCAACTTCTACCTCGTCAGAACTAACACCTATGGTGATAAGTTCTTTAAATCTTCCTCCCGACTTATCGACAACTACAACACTTGTAGAACCGGATCTGTTCTTCTTTTTGCGAATAAACATACCAAAAACGCTTCGCGTCACCCAAAATCCGGTGACGCATAAATTGTAAATACTTAAGTATTAGTTGTTTACAAGATAACACCGTGGCGATAAAATTAAGAAATCTTCTCAACAATGACAAAACTAATTGTTTCTGAACAATTTTTCACTGCGGAGTAAACATAAAAATAGCTTGCGTCACCCAAAATCAGGGCACACAAAACCATAAACACTTAAATATTAACTACTTATAAAATTGCGATTTTTTGAGTGACGAAGTCAGGAGTTATGCTTTTTTATATCTGACGAGTTTTATCGGACAGCAATGTTCAGCTTATGCTATCTCAAATCCAATATCTTGACTATTTGAATATTACTTTCAGCTAACATTCGATATTGTTTAGAGGTTTTTTGAATCTTACATCTACCAGAAGGTATCCAATAAAAAACGTTAACGGCTAACTTTTTCAATGTTGGAGCCTTTTCATTTAACCAACTATCCAACCATTGTTTCTTTTTTATCATACTTTCTACTTCACCCGTACTTGCCGGATGAATTTCAAGAAAATAAGCATGACTATCAAATCCGACAACATAATCCCATCGCGCATCATTCGGATACAATTCTTTCGTACATGCGTCAATGTCTACACTTCCATTTAGTAGTCTAGTATCTGAAGCTTTGACCCGTTTTGAGTTGTTTTTTCCTAATGCCTGTAAGCCATTGCAGAATCCGTCTTTAATATCAGGAGTTGCTTCTACTGCCTCTTTGAATTTATTCCCCATAGCGACTCACGATATCCGATGATTTACTGGCAAAACTGGATAATCCACCCCATTCAGATATATCCTCGTTTTCACTGAAAGCATCCAATGTTGATATATCTGAAAAAATAACTCTTTCATCAGAATCCTGTTTTGCTGAATAGAATGTTTTGATTTTCTTAGCTCTAAACTCATTAAATAATTTTGCAGCAGTTGAGTCGATACGTATATTAAAAATCTCGCACATTGCCTTTTTAAAATCCTCATCTGAAATAGTTTGTAAGTTATTAAACGCCCACACGAATTCTAAAAATACCGTTGAATGCGTTGACACCACTACTTTGTAGCCACTTTGCACCAATTCAATAATTTCCAACAATACAGATTCTATGGCACGAGGATGAAGACCCATCTCCGGTTCTTCAATGATAACCCATTTATAATCTTCTTTTTGTATTACCTGAGTAGGAGGTCCCGAGAGACAATAAATAGCTAATAGCAGGGGCATGAACTCTCTTTGTCCCGCACTCCAGGCCATGAATGGAATCCTCATTCCATCTATTTCCAATTTCAATTTACGCTGTTCTCCTGTTTTATCAATCACTACTTTCCCATCATGAAAAATAGTTTCCTTGATTGAATTTCTAACATCATCCTTTAATCTTGTCTTCATTGGAAAGATGACATCCGGATTTCCCAGACCTCCCTGCAGAAATACTCGCAAAACCTCACTAAATCTCCGCAGAACATACGGATTAGAAGAATCGTACTCCATAAAATTCTTTGGTCTCCCGTCCGCAATACTTAATATTCTCTGAGCGGGGATATAAAAGACCGATTCTTCTTTATATGCTTTTTGCGTATAAACATTTTGATAGTTAAAAACTTGATCGTTCCATAGGATTCGTGTCTCTTCCTTAAAAAGGCCGGACAGTCCATCACCGAAATACCAATTCAGGATATTTTCATTATTGTCTAATATATAATTATAATTGCGGAACGTTGATACAATATGTCGCTTGTCCAGAATAAGTTTGAACAATTCTAATGTCAAGCTTTTACCACTGGCTTGTGGTCCAATCAAGAAAGTCAAATCTCCAAAGTTTACATCAGCCTCCTTTATCGGTCCAAAGTTGGTAATTTTCAGTTTCATATTCTTATAATCTTTCATCAAATGCGAAAATACAAATTTATTTATCTCAATCAATAGTTGAGATTAAAAATCAAGTAAATGAAACGGCTCTCTGAGCACAGTTTGAACAAAGAACCATTACCTTCACATCAACAATTTCTGCCCCTTTTTACCCCTCAGTCCGGAACTGCTGGAGCTACTTCCACACAAATGGAAGTTACAACATCCGGAAAGTGTGTTGACAAAACTGATTGGTCAATATGTACTTGTTCGAAGGCTTACCCCGCAATACTCTATAAACGATATAATCTACGAACGGTAAAAAGTTTTGAAAGAGGGTGCCCCTTACAGCCATACAGACTTCCGGGCCACCCTCAGAAAAGAGTCATTTACCAAAATCAGTGTTTTGCAATCTTGCGATATCCGTATACGGCAGTGTCGCCGAGTTCTTCCTCGATTCTCAACAGCCTGTTGTACTTCGCCATGCGGTCGGAACGGCTCATGGACCCTGTCTTGATCTGCCCGCTGTTCGTAGCTACCGCAATGTCAGCGATGGTCGTGTCCTCCGTCTCTCCGGAACGGTGTGAAGTCACGGTGGTATAGCCGTGGCGATGTGCCATTTCGATGGCGTCAAGCGTCTCGCTGAGAGAGCCTATCTGGTTCACCTTGATGAGGATGGAATTTGCGCAGCCCTCGGCAATGCCTCTCGAAAGGAATTCTACATTCGTCACGAAAAGGTCATCGCCCACGAGCTGGCAGCGTCCGCCTATCCTGTCGGTCAATTTCTTCCAGCCTTCCCAGTCGTTCTCGCTCATTCCGTCCTCGATGGAATCTATGGGATACTTGTTCACGAGCGTCTCTAAATAATCCACCTGCTCGTCGGAAGTCCTCTTTATGCCCTTCTCGCCCTCGAACACGGTATAATCGTAAACTCCGTCCTTGTAGAACTCCGATGAAGCGCAGTCCATGCCTATCATCACGTCCTTTCCGGGTACATAGCCGGCCTTTTCGATAGCTTTCATGATGCACTCGATTGCATCCTCGGTACCGTCGAGAGCGGGAGCGAAACCGCCTTCATCACCGACAGCGGTGCTGAGTCCCCTGTCATGCAGGACCTTCTTCAACGCATGGAACACTTCTGCACCCATGCGCAGGCCCTCACGATAGGAAGGTGCACCTACGGGTCTGATCATGAACTCCTGAAAAGCGATGGGAGCATCGCTGTGCGAACCTCCGTTGATGATGTTCATCATGGGTACCGGCAAGGTAAAAGTGTTCGTACCGCCTATATAGCGGTAAAGGGGTATGTCGAGATACTCGGCAGCAGCCTTGGCAACCGCGAGCGAAACGCCCAGAATGGCATTGGCTCCGAGGCGGGACTTGTTCTTCGTGCCGTCAAGGGCAATCATCTTGAGGTCTATGGCCCTCTGGTCAAGGGCCGACATTCCCACAAGTGCGGGGGCGATTGTCCGGTTGATGTTGTCAACGGCTTTCAGTACACCTTTTCCGCCATACCTTTTGGGATCTCCGTCCCGAAGCTCTATGGCCTCGTGCTCGCCCGTGGACGCGCCTGACGGAACTGATGCTACGCCTACAATGCCGGATTCGAGAAGAACCTCGGCCTCAATCGTGGGATTGCCTCTTGAATCGAGGATTTCCCTTCCTTTAATCGATTTAATTTTCATTGTATACATTTTTTATAGTTGTCGGCCCGAAGGCCTTTATCAGCAACGCTCTTATCGGTTACGACCGCACGTTTGAGGAAAAATTTCCTTTACGTTCATCACCGGAAACCGGCATGACGGACTTGCAGGCGTACCCTACCGGTCGATTGTAACATACTGGCTTCCGCAATACGTCGGTACAAAATTACCGGTTTCCGTATCCCGGAACAATACCGATTTTTGTGGATTTTTTGCGGCTGGCCACACAGCACAGGCCGGGCCGATTCCGTTTCAGTGAATTTCAAGGAGTTCGTCCCAGTCCGTGGAAAAGCGCTTGGAGCGGTGCTCATGACGTATGCCCTCGGCATAGTGTCCCGGATTCTGGACCCCGAGATGGAGCAGATTTTCTTGCCTGACATTCATCTTGTCCATAAGCTCGGAAAGTTGCATGGCCCTGGACCGCGCGAGCGTCCGCTCTTCGTCCTCGAAGAGCGAGGCCGGCGCAACGCCGGCCCCGGTGGTGTTCCCCACCACCACGCCCGCGCTCTTATACTCAAACCCCGGCTCGTAAATCCGCTCAAAGACCCGCAACGCGGCATCCACCACGGCCTGCGTGCTGCTGTCGGGCGGGTCAAGCCGCATTTCCGCCTGCGGAAAATACTGCGCCTGGTCCTCCCTGAAACGGTTTGTCCTCAAAAACACCCCTACCCTCCCGGCCAGCGAATGTTCCGAGCGGAGTTTCCGGGCACAGGCCGCAGCAAAATCCGACACCCTTGAAGCCAATTCCTCCCTGCCCGAAATCGTATTGGCAAACGAGCGCGAAGTGCAGATGGACTGCCTCCTCTCCTCGGTCTCGTGACGTATTACGTCCTGCCCCTGAAGTTCCTGCCAGGTCCGCACCCCGGCTATGCCGAAATGTCCGTAAACCCAACTCTGGGGCCTTGCAACAAAATCCCCCGCAGTCCCGACCCCCGAAGCCCTCAGTTTCGGTGCATTACGACGGCCTATGCCCCAGACTTCGTTTATCGGTGTCAGCGCAAGTGCTTTCATCCGTCTCTCCTCGCTGTCCACGGCACACACCCCACGGTAGGCCGGATATTTCTTGGCGAAGTGGCTCGCCACCTTGGCAAGGGTCCGCGAAGGCGCTATGCCAATGCTCACCGGAATCCCGGTCCACATCCTGACCTTTTCCACCAAATCCCGCGAAAGCGCCATATACTGCTCCGGACTCATGTCTCCGAGCGGCATGAAGGCCTCGTCAATGGAATAGACCTCAAGTTTGGGCACGGAACCTCTTATTATGTTCATGACCCGCGACGACATGTCGCCGTAGAGCTTGTAGTTGGAAGAACGCACTTCCACACAACCGCTGTCCACAAGACTGCGTATCCTGAAAAAGGGCGTTCCCATGGCTATGCCGATGGCCTTGGCCTCATTGGAACGGGCAACCACACAACCGTCATTGTTTGAAAGCACCACCACCGGCCTGCCTTCGAGCCAGGGCTGGAAAACCCGCTCGCAGGAAACGAAAAAATTGTTGCAATCGGCGAGGGCGTACATGGTTTTGGCTGCAATCGTGGTACACAAATCTTACAAATTTACTAATTTTGTGAGATTTAAGATAACTAACTATCTACACATAATTATGGTAAAAGTCAATGTAGAAGCATGCAAGTCATTCGTGGACGACGCTGCGTACAAAACTTATGTTCAGAAGGCCCTCGACGCCTATGACGTACTCATAAACGAAACCGGAGCAGGAAATGATTTCCTCGGCTGGAAAACCCTTCCCACAGACATCCCCGAATCACTTATCAAGGAATTCGAGGCCGTGCGTGACTCATGGGCCGCCAAGAAGGTGAACCTCGTGATTGTAATCGGCATCGGAGGTTCATATCTGGGAGCCCGTTGCGCCCTCGAGGCCCTTTCGCACAACTTCCTTCCTTCCAAGACCGCGCCCAAGGTAGTATTCGCCGGAAACAACCTCTCCGAGGAATACCTTGCAGAGCTTATGGATCTGGCCAAGGAGTGCAACGTTGCCTGCATAGTGATTTCCAAGTCCGGCACAACCACCGAACCTGCAGTCGCTTTCCGCATCGTCAAGGAATACATTGAAAAGACTTACGGCAAGCAGGAGGCTTCAGAGAGAATCGTTGCCATCACCGATGCTGTCAAGGGCGCGCTCAAAACGCTCTCTACCCAGGAAGGATACCGCAGTTTCATCGTTCCCGACAACGTAGGCGGACGCTATTCCGTATTGACTCCCGTGGGACTCCTGCCCATACTCGTGGCTGGATTCGACATCCGCGCGATGCTTCGCGGAGCCGCCGAGGAGAGGGAGGCACTGCTCGTCAAGGGTCCTGAGAACCCCGCAATCCAGTATGCAGCAATGCGCAACCTGCTCTACAGCGGACTCGGCAAGAAAATCGAAATTCTCGTAACCTTCAATCCCAAGCTCCAGTATCTCGGAGAATGGTGGAAGCAGCTTTACGGCGAGTCTGAGGGCAAGGATCTCAAGGGAATCTTCCCCGCTTCTGTCACCTGCACCGCCGACCTGCACTCCATGGGACAGTTCATCCAGGAGGGCGAGCGCGTGATGTTCGAGACAACGGTATATGTAGAGAAGTCAAACCGTGAAGTTGTAATCGGTTCAGACGAACAGAACCTCGACCAGCTCAACTATCTGGCAGGACAGAGGGTAGAGCACTGCAACGCAATGGCAAGGCTCGGAACCAAGCTCGCCCACATCGACGGCGGCGTTCCCCAGATGGAAGTGGGAATCGAGAGCATCAATGAGGAAAACCTCGGCGCAATCTTCTACTTCTTCGAGTTCGCATGCGGTGTCAGCGCATACACACTCGGAATCAATCCGTTCAACCAGCCCGGCGTGGAGGCCTACAAGAAGAACATGTTCGCCCTCCTGCGCAAGCCCGGCTACGAAAGCCAGACCGAGGAAATCCTCAAGAGACTCTAAGCCACATCACCTGAACTGATATTCAGTGACGTTTTTGAGACCTGGTAGCCCATAATAGGCAGATACCAGGTCTCCTTTCATACATATCTGCCGTCCGAGCACGTCGGGATTGTCCACAAGGTTCAGGGCCTCGCGTATAGAGCCGGATTTCAGTTCCACGCTCAGGCAATAGTCCGGGTTGTCGGTGGTTGCCCGCAAGCCGAGCAGCAGGTTCGTCTCTTTGGTAAAAGGCTCTTCGAAACTGTATTTGCTCGTACTCGTGGCACAGCCTACGATATAGCCGCAGACCCAGACATCTTCGGCCCCGGCGCGTTCCCTCGCCTCCATTATGCCCAGGGGATTTTCCGCAGTGGTGGCCTCCTCGTAGCCGTAGATAAAATCCTCGGCAAAGTGGGTTCGTGTCGTATCCACGAGAATCTCTATGCCGCCGGAGCTGGAATAGATGTTCGACGAAAGATTCACGCTGAGCATTTGTGCCGCCTGCAGCGTCCTGGTGAACAGCGTCCGGTTCATGCCGTCCTCGCATACCGATACCACCACCTTGCCCGGATTGAAATAGGCCGTGCGGCTCTCGGAATAGTTGTGCATGAGTATGCCGTCATTGCTTTCCAGATACAGCCAGCCCTCCGGAAAAGTTTCCCTGAACGACTCCGCGACATTGATTTTGAGTCCGCAGTTCTGCTGGCTGCATTCCAGTCGAACCGACACCGTCTCGTCCGAATTCACCACAACCACCTGGCAGTCGCCGAACTGCGGGGCATCATATTCCGGTTCGGTGAACAGGCAGGAAACCGCAGTCACAGTATAGCTGCCCGGGCTGACGCTGAATTCTTCCGGAGAATCGCCGAAGCGGCCTTCATAGATTGTCTTTCCGTCGGCATCCGTCACACTCAGGATAAAATCCTCGGTGTCGGGCAGTCCGTCGATTGTGCGGGTGGCCAATGTTGCGGAATTGGAAAAAGAGATACGCAGGATTCCTGTCTGTTCCTGGAACATGTTAAAACAGGAAGTCAAACTGAGCGCCGACAGGACTACGAAAGCGGTCACGGCGACTTTAATCATTTGTACTGAAGTTTTCATCGTTCAAAATTTTTCCGCCAATATATGGTTCGAAAACGTAAAAAATCATAAAAAACAGAAATTTGGGACGAAAAGCGGAATATAGGGACCTATAAAAATTTCACAGACCTTTCGCCATCACGGCGGAAGGTCCGTTACTTAACCTAAACTTAAACTATGAAAAACTTCAACGCGAATGTAGACTTTTTTCTTGAACTGTGCAAATTTTTCTGGAAAAATTGTTTTACATCTTGCAAAACGATTAAAGATACCGCCCAAATCAACAAGATTTCCTCGCAGAACCGCACGATTTTCTGCCGGTGCGGAACTAAAGCACTTTCTTTATTATATAGGTGACGACTCCCCAGACCGAGAAATCGTTTCCTTCATCTATGCGTATCGGCTTGTACCTGCTGTTTCCCGGCAGCAGCCAGATGCCGTCCTTGCGCAAGGACAGGTATTTCAGGCAAAATTCGCCGTCCACGAAACATACCACCATGCTCCCGTCTGTGGGGCGTATTGCTTTGTCTATAACCAGCACATCTCCCTCATGCACATCCGCGTCCGCCATGGAATCCCCCACCACACGACCATAGAAGGTCGCATCCGGGTGACGGACAAGCTCGCGGTTCAGGTCCACGACACCGTTCATGTAATCGGTCGAGGGCGAAGGGAAGCCGGCGTGTATTTCTGGCAGTTCGTTCATGGCTCAAAGCAGATTCATTATCCACCTGCCGATTACCGCAATGCGCTTCTCCAGGACGGGAAAGTTGATATTGGAGATACTGTCGCCGGACTTGTTGGTGTAATCCGTTATTCCTGAAGTGAACATTACCGCAGGAATGCCGGCCTCCAAAAACCAGCGCTGGTCGCTGATGCGCCGATAGAAAAGTTCGGTGAAGTTCGCGCTGCCGTAATAATTGTAATTCAGGTCCAGCCCGAACCCGCGATTCGCGTTCAACATGGCAAAATGCCAGGATTCTCCGCCGAGCGCAATGAGATATTCCGGCCTGTTTTTCCGCAGAGGTTCGAGGGTGGAGCCTATGGTATCGAGATTGACCATCAAGGAAATGTCGTACCGCATTGAAACCCACTCAAGGAACTCGCGTGAACCGTTCATGCCGGCATGGTGCGCATCGAAAGCCACGAAGATGAGTCCCGTATCTCCATCGCAAAAGTTGCCGAGATTGCGTGACAGAGACAACAGCGCAGCCACTCCGGAAGCATTGGAATCGGCTCCGGGGTACAGAACGCCGTTCAGCCGGCCCAGACCATCGAAATACGCGCCTACTACTATGTATTTGCTGTACCAGCCAGGGGTCACTCCTATCACATTGTGTCCCGCCTTGCCGTTGGCCTCGAAACTCTGGAAAGAAGTCCTCAGACCGGCATTGCGGAACTGCCTGAATATGTAAAAAGCCGTTCTCTGTGCACCTCCCGTACCGAAAGCCCGGCCGTCGGAAAGCGAATCCGTAAGGAATTCCATCTCGGCACGCAGGTCAGAACCGGCACCGTAGGCTCCGGGTGACAGGAAAAGGAGGATGGTCAGGAGTATAATTGTGAAAAGTCGCCTCAAATCGGTTCTGTGCTTGTTTTACGAGCGGCAAATATAATGATAAAAACCAGAATTTCACAGTTGTAGCCGCAGAGCTGAAAATGCCCGCGAACCCGACGGCGCGCACGAAATACGCCAGACCGACACCCGACAGCACTGGCAAAAACCGCAAGCTCCGTCTGCGCAAACAGCGGAAAAATATTTGACGGAAGGACTTAGGCAACAATTTTGAAGAACTGCCTCGAATTGGGTTCGATAATTGTTTATCTTTGCCCCCGAATAATGAAAAGATTCGTTCTCACCATACTGCTGGCATTCGTTTGCAGCATTTTTTCCTTCGCGCAATATGACAGGGATGTCTTCATGTGGAGGGGCCGGCAGGCTCTTTCCGACGGCAAGTACTCTCTCGCGATAGAGAATTTCAACGTACTGACACGCTTGGACGAAAGCGATTACTGGAGTTATTTTTTCCGGGGTATAGCCAAATACAATCTCGGTGACATTCGGGGAGCGCAGAGCGACTTCGACATGGCGGTACAACTGAATCCCGTCTTCACCAACGGCTATCACTACCGGGCCATCACCGAAAGCCGTCTGGGCAACTATGAAGCCGCGTTCGCCGATTTCGAAAAGGCCCTGGAACTGCGTCCCGGCGAAATCGGAATCAATTTCTCGAGGGGCGTCACCTCATTCCTCGCCCAGCATTTCGAGGACGCAATCGAAGATTTCAACATATATATACGCAGACAGCCCGATGACCATGCGGCTTACCTCAACCGGGGAGCATCATACCTCTTCCTCGCTGACACCACCAAGGCCCTCGCGGACTACAATCTCGCCATAAAACTGGACCGCTTCGAGCCGGAAGGCTACATTCGCCGCGCACGCATTCATGCAGGACGCTCGGATTACGATGCCGCGATTTCCGACCTCAACCACGCCATACAGCTGGACACTTCCAACACTTTCGCCTATTTTAACCGCGCACTCCTCTACTACGACACGCACGACTACATAAAGGCGATGGACGACCTGAACACCGTGCTGCGCCACGAACCGGGCAACGCCCTGACGCTCTACAACCGCAGCCTCATCTACGCCCAGGTCGGAGAATACGAGAACGCCCTGCAGGACATGGACCGCGTAATCAACATCAATCCCAAGAACGTACTGGCATACTTCAACCGGGCGGCAATCTTTGTGGAGATGGAGCGCTGGACAGATGCACTGGAGGACTACGACAAGGCCATAGAACTATATCCCGACTTCGCGAAGGCCTACATGAACCGCTCTTATGTCAAGAATATGCTCGGCCGTACCAAAGAGTCCAGGGCCGACTACGAACTGGCGCAACAGAAAATACGTGAATACCGGGAAAACAGCAGCGACAATGTCACCGCATACGCCGACACCACGAAGAAGTACAGCGCCCTGCTCGCCTTCGACGCGGAATTCGCCCAGCGCGACTTCGACAACGAGTTGCTGCAGCATCGCGACATAGACATACAGCTCCGGCCGCTCTACCGCTTCGGGCTGCTGCCCGCAAGGGAAAACCAGAGCGTAGCCTTGTCACGTCGTTACGAGAATGCGCTGATAGACAGGTTCATAGAGCTCTCTCACCTGCCTATGGGCATAGGCAACACCCAGACCTACGGCAGCAACGACTACGTTTTCACGAGCAGCGCGGAGGAATACTTCACCAAGGCCCTGCAGGAACTGCAGAACAAGCGTTTTACCTCGGCCCTCGAATGGTACGACAAGGCCGTGGCCGCTGCAGGCAGTGAAGAAGAGAAAGACAGGTATTCAAAATATTACGAAGCCTTCTACCTGATGAACAGGGCCGTACTGAAAGCCGAGATGATAGACTTCATAGCCTCGCTCGAAGGCAATGTGCAGACCCTCTCAATGGACGCAAGTTCCACCACCAGGGCCAGAGTGAGCGACCAGGTGGCCCGCAGCTATGACTACTCGGAGGCCATAAGCGACACCGAGGCCGCACTCGAAATCCTGCCTGACATTCCTTACCTGCACTTCAACCTGGGCAACCTGCACTGCCTGTCGTCCCAGTTCGTGAACGCCATTGAGGACTACGATACCGCCATCAAGCTCTATCCTTACATGGGCGATGCCTACTTCAACCGGGGCCTCGTGCTCATCTTCCTGAGGGATAACGAGAAAGGCTGCATCGACCTGTCGCGTGCCGGAGAACTCGGTGTCTCCGATGCCTACAGCGTGATTTCCAAATATTGCGAAAATGACGAAAATTAAATTCCAGTCCCTATCCTCAGGGAGTTGCGGAAACTGCTATTTCATAGGAATTTATGAGTCGGAAACCGATGATTGTCTGCATTCGGTGATAATAGATGCCGGAGTGAGTCCGCGCCGTCTGAAACGGGAATTCCAGAAAAGGGGCATACCCCTTCAGTCCCTGTCAGCCATGCTGCTCACCCACGACCACATGGACCATATCCGCTCCCTGGGTTCGTACTGCAAGTACGGACTCGTCCCGGTCTGGATGACCAAGACCCTGCATGCCTCGCTCTCCCGACATTTCATGACGGGAAAATACCTGAAAAACGCCGCGCGGCTGTTGGATGAGGGCTGGAACGAGCTGATCCCCGGGCTTGTGAGGGCAAGGTATTTCGTGGTACCGCACGATGCGACGCAGACGGTAGGCTACGCCCTGGACATCGCCGGGCACAAGTTCGTGATAATGACCGATATAGGGCGCATGACGCCGGAAGCATTGGAGCTGGCCTCCGGTGCCGGAACCGTGGTGATAGAGTCGAACTACGACCTCGATATGTTGAGAAACGGCAGCTACCCCAAGGCCCTTCAGGACAGAATCTGCGGGGGACACGGACATCTCTCGAACGCTGAATGCGCCGAGGCGATAAGGAATTTCGCCCACGACGGCCTGCGGAGCATCTTCCTGTGCCATCTCAGCGAGCACAACAACACGCCCGCGCTTGCCCTCGAAACCAGTCGTGAGGCTGCAGGCGCTACGGTCAGGCTCGTGGCCCTGCCAAGGGAAACCCCATCCGAACTGTTCGAGCTGTGAACCCGGTCTGAAATCTGTCCTAAAATTGGAAAAATTTCAAACAGTTTCTAACTTTGTCACCCTTTATGAGAGCTTTCTGGAAAATAATTAAAAAATATGTAGGCCCGTACAAAGGATATGTTGGAGGCTCCGTCCTGCTCAACATCCTCTCGGCCATATTCAACGTATTCTCCTTCTCCTTGCTGATTCCGATACTGCAGATACTTTTCAACGTATCAGATGTGGAATATGAGTTCATTCCCTGGTACAAGGGCATGGATTTCACCGAGATGACCAACAACGTATATTGGTATGTCTACCAGTATGTCGCTGAGTTCGGTGCCGGCAGGATGCTCCTGCTGCTATGTCTCGTGTTCTGCGGAATAGTGCTGATAAAGACCACCTGCTATTTCGGAGCAGCCGCCGTGATGGTGCCCATACGCACCGGAGTGGTCAAGGACATGCGCATGGAGATATACAGGAAAATCCTTTCCCTGCCCCTCGGATTTTTCAGCATGGAGCGCAAGGGCGACATACTTGCCCGAATAAGCGGCGATGTGCAGGAAGTCGAGACCTCCATTACCTCCACCATCGAGATGCTGATAAAGAACCCGATACTGATAATCATCTATATCGGCGTCCTGTTCTTCATGTCCTGGGAACTCACCCTGTTCACCATAATCTTCGCCCCCGTCATGATAGGCATCATGAGTTTCATCGGGCGCAAGCTGAAAGCCAAGTCCATCGAGGCCCAGCAATATTGGAGCGACACTATCAGTCAGGTTGAGGAAACCCTCGGGGGACTGAGAATCATCAAGGCCTTCCTTGCCGAGGACAAGATGGACAAGCGTTTCGACAACACGACCACGAGGATGCGCAAGAAGAACAACCAGGTGGCGACGCGTCAGGCCATGGCACATCCTGTAAGCGAATTCCTCGGGTCCTGCATGATAGCCATAGTCCTCTGGTTCGGAGGCACTCTGATACTCGGCGAGAAGTCCGTAATAGACGCCCCGGCTTTCATGGCTTACATGGCCATACTCTATAGCGTCATCCAGCCCATCAAGGATCTGTCCAAGGCGGCGTACTCCATCCCCAAGGGCCTTGCGTCCATGGAGCGCATCGACGTGATACTCAATGCCGAGGACAAGATTCCCGAAACTGCAAATCCGCTGCCGCTCGAAGGCTTCAACGAGTCCATACGCTTCAACGACGTGAGCTTCCATTACGAGAGCGGGCGCGAGGTGCTGAAGCACATAGAGCTGGAAATCCCCAAAGGCAAGAATATAGCCATAGTGGGAGCCAGCGGAGCGGGCAAGTCCACGCTCGTGGACCTTATACCGAGGTTCTATGACCCTTCAGACGGCCGCATAACCGTGGACGGCAAGGACCTGCGGGACATACGCCTGCGGGACATACGCCGCCTGATAGGCAACGTGAATCAGGATCCCATACTTTTCAACGATACCATTTTCAACAACATAGCCTTCGGCGTTGAGAACGCGACCATGGACGAGGTTGTGGCGGCAGCCAAAATAGCCAATGCCCACGAGTTCATAATCGAGAAGGAAAACGGCTACGAGACAGTCATAGGCGACCGGGGAGTCATGCTCTCGGGAGGCCAGAGACAGCGCATCAGCATAGCCAGGGCCATACTCAAGAACCCTCCCATACTGATACTCGACGAGGCCACCGCATCTCTCGACACCGAGTCGGAACGCACGGTACAGGAGGCCCTCGACAAACTGATGCACAACCGTACGACCATATCCATTGCTCACAGGCTCAGCACTATACGCAAGGCCGACGAAATCGTGGTCATGGACGGCGGACGCATAGTGGAGCGGGGCAGGCACGACGAACTCATCGCCCTGAACGGCTATTATTCGAAACTATATGAAATGCAGGCTCTTTAATATATTGTCCAGGATCGTCCTGGTTCTGTACATCGCAGTAGTGGCTGTGCTGTGCTTCGCCAACTTTAATGACCTGCCCGAAGTGGAGAAAACGATATTCGGAATCGCCACGGACAAGGTGGTACACTTCTGCATGTTCTTCCCCCTCCCCATATTCGGCTTCATTGCTTTCGGCCGTAACGTCGGTACCGTGGGCAAATTTCTCGTAAGATTGGTCTACATCGTGTGCTTCTGCTGCATATTCGCCGGAATCACCGAAATCATACAAGGCACCCTCCCCTACCGCAGCCAGGATATAAACGACTTCTATGCCGACTGCATAGCCATAGCTTTCGGAACGGTGATTGTGCTGATATTCAAATTGTTCAGTCTAAGGAGGGCAAAATGAGGATACGGCTGTTGTTCACTGTCACCGCAGCACTCCTGCTATCCAATGCTGTATTTGCCGCCAATACCCTGAGGCCAAATGATTTCCAGGAAATGTGCGATTCTCTCAGCGTGGACCTGGAGCAGCACATGAGGGTGCGCATGAATCCGGACCAGAAACTGAAAGTGAACAGGATTGTAAACAGGGGCAGGACACTGGACCTGTACTTCTCCCCGGAACTCTCCTACTATCCCTGGCACAGTGAGGATGTGCTCTGGTTCAGACAGCAACTGAACCATTATTGGAAGCGTTACGCCCCGGATTATGAGCCGGGACGCATCATCTCCAACCGTTACGAGCTCAGCACGGATTCCGAACTTGTGTTGCCGTACCTGCACAATGACGGTATCCCGGAAACATACGCACATACCATCAAGGATCCACGCGAAGGAGCCGATCCTTTCATCCGGGAAGTGGGCGCACGCACTTGGGAGGACGGGCTTGACGGACGCTGTATCGCACTCTGGCAGAGTCACGGGCTGTATTACGAAGCAGCCAAGGACCGCTGGCAGTGGCAGCGCGCAAGTATGCACCGCACCGTGGAGGACATGTTCACGCCCGGTTTCGTAATCCCCTACCTCATTCCCATGCTGGAGAATGCCGGAGCATACGTGCTGACCCCGCGCGAGCGCGATTTCCAGACGAGGGAGATAATCTGCGACAATGACCCGGCCTTCAAGGGTAGCAGGGACGGGAACATCAGAAAAGCCGGAGCTTACAGCGAAAGGGGGACTTGGGAAAATGCAGGGACAGGCTTCGCCGACTTCAAGCGCAGCTACACCTTCTCAGACAATCCTTTCAAGGCCGGGACCGCCCGTAAGCACGCCTGCTCCGAAAAGGGCGGCGCAAGCGCGATATGGACTCCGGATATAGAGGAGCGCGGCCGCTATGCCGTGTACATCTCATACGCGAGCCTGCCGAACAGCTGCAAAAGCGCGCACTACACCGTGGAGCACATGGCCGGAAAGACCGAGTTCACGGTGAACCAGAAGCGGGGAGGCGGCACATGGATATATCTCGGAACTTTTGAATTTCCGGAAGGAAACGGCTGCAGCATCATACTCGACAACCGTGGAGAGGAAGGCGAGGTGGTAAGCGCGGATGCCGTCAAGATAGGCGGAGGCATGGGCAAACTCGAACGCGGCGGAAGGGTTTCCGGAGTGCCGAGCGCATTCGAGGGGGCGCACTACTGGATGCAGTGGGCCGGAACCGACAAGAGCATCACCCAGAACTGGGACACGGACTATACCAATGACTTTGCCACCCGCGGAGCCTGGACGGTGATGATGAAGGAGCAGAAAAACATACCCGTAGACCTGGCTCTCGCCTTCCATACGGATGCAGGCTCGGCACAGCGCGACACAATCATAGGCACGCTTGCGATATACACCCTGAGGGCCGACGGCGAGAGGGAATTTTCCGACGGGCGCGACCGCATCACCAGCCGCCTGCTCTGCGACTATGTGCAGACCCAGGTGGTAAACGACCTGAGGGAGGATTTCGACCCCGACTGGACGAGGCGCGGACTCTGGGACAGGAGCTACAGCGAATGCCGCACTGCCGGAGTGCCAGCCATGATACTCGAGTTGATGAGCCACCAGAATTTCGCCGACATGAAGCACGGTCAGGACCCGGATTTCCGCTTCACCGTCTGCCGTGCGGTCTACAAGGGTATATTGAAGACTCTCAGCGAATTTTACGGCTGCCCTTATGTGGTGCAGCCCCTGCCGGTACACGGCTTTTCATGCAGTCTCGCTGACGGACAGAAGAAAGTGCGCCTGGACTGGCAGCCCACAATCGACGACAAGGAGCCTACGGCCGAAACCAAGGGCTACATAGTGTACACAAGAATCGACGGAGGAGAATTCGACTCCGGAACGGAGGTCAGCAGCCCGCAATTCGAGATGGAAATCGAAAAAGGGCATCTGTACAGCTTCAAGGTAGTGGCCTTCAACAGTGGCGGAAAGAGTTTTCCTTCTGAAATCCTGTCCGCAGGAGTGCCTGCAGGAAGCGGCAACAGGAAAGCCGTGCTGATAGTGAACAATTTCGACAGGGTTTCAGCTCCGGACTGGATTGACACCGAAGACCATGCAGGATTCCTCTCCGGCAAAGACAGCGGTGTGCCATACCTCTATGATCTTACTTTCAGGGGTGAGAATTATGAATTCGACCGCAGCAGAGAGTTCGTCAGCAACTATTATGCAGGCTTCGGAGCATCCGGTAACGATTACGACGGCATCAGGGTGGCCGGAAACACTTTCGACTATCCCGCCGTTCACGGCAAGATCCTGATGGAACTCGGCTATCCCTTTTTCTCAATGTCACGTGAAGCCTTCTGCGCCTCACCTGCCCAGCCCGCCGGAACCTTGGACCTGATTTGCGGCAAGCAAAAGACCAGTACAAGGGGGCGTGGAGCAGTGCCGGCGAGGTATGAGGTATTCCCCGAGGAACTGCGCGAGGCCCTGTCCGACTTCAGCGGTGCGGGCGGCAACATCTTCATCAGCGGCAGCAACATCGCCTCCGACATAGAGGACAGCGAGTTCATCTCCTCCACCTTCGGATATACTTTGGCGACGCCTTGCGGCACCTCAACGGGCACAGTTGCAGGCATGGCTTTCTCTTCGCAGCCCAACCCGGAGCTGTACAGCGTGGAATCTCCCGACGGGCTGGACCCCACCGGAAAGGATGCAGGCATCTGGCTGCGCTACCGCAACAACTCTCCTTACGGAGCGGCGGTATATTGCAAAAAGCCACGCTACAAGAGCGTGGCCCTGGCAGTCCCTTTGGAAAGCCTTTTGGAGGAAGCCGACAGGTTCGGCATACTCCAGGCGGTAATGCGCTATTTCGACGAAGGCACAGCCTTGCCGAAATAATCCTTGTACCACTCTATAAACCGGCCTATACCCTCGTGCAGGGTGACTGAAGGCTTGTAGCCGAAGTCCCTTTCGAGTTTCGAGGTATCAGCATAGGTCTGATATACGTCTCCCGGCTGCATGGGCAGCATGATTTTCTCTGCCGGACGGCCGAGGGCAAGTTCTATTTCCTGAATGAAATCCATCAGTTTGACTGGATTGCTGCAACCTATGTTGTAGACTTCGTGACGCTCGGGAACCTTGTCGATGACCCTGACAACGCCCTCCACTATGTCGTCAATATAGGTAAAATCCCGCATCATGTCACCGT
The DNA here is from genome assembly GCA_964582235.1 of uncultured Muribaculaceae bacterium. Classification (GTDB taxonomy): domain Bacteria; phylum Bacteroidota; class Bacteroidia; order Bacteroidales; family UBA932; genus Cryptobacteroides. Next base: position 18,278 of record CAZOQW010000001.1, read on the forward strand.
TGTTGAACACCTTGATGGGACGGCCCTCGGAAATGGCACTCGCAAAGAGCATGGGCGACATGTCGGGTCTTCCCCAAGGCCCGTAAACCGTGAAAAAGCGCAGTCCGGTGGCCTTGATGCCATAGAGTCCGCAATAGCATGAGGCCATGAGTTCGTTGGCCTTCTTGGTTGCAGCGTAGAGGCTCACGGGATTGTCCACCTTGTCCTCCTCGCTGAAAGGAACCTTCTCATTGCCGCCGTAGACGCTGGACGAGCTGGCATATACCAAATGCTTCACCGGATAGTGCCGGCAGCACTCCAGAATGTTCTCGAAGCCCACGAGGTTGCTGTCCACGTATGCCCAGGGGTTTTCTATGGAATAGCGCACCCCGGCCTGGGCCGCAAGATTCACCACGCAGTCGAAATGCTCTGCCTCGAACAGGCCCGGCAGGGCCTCGCGGTCAGCGATATCCATCTTGATGAAACGGAATCCGGGACCCTCTATGCGGGCAAGCCTGTCCTTCTTGAGTTCCACGGAATAATAGTCGTTGAGATTGTCGATACCCACTACGCTGTCTCCCCTTTCGAGCAGGTGCTTGCTCAGCGAGTATCCGATGAATCCGGCCGCGCCGGTTACCAAAATTTTCATTTTTCCCAAAATCTGTATAAGGTACCTCTTTGAAATCAAGAGAGTTTAAAGAATTACCTCATTTTAAGGCAATGTGTTGACAACTGTTCTAATTGCCGTAGTTTGCATCGTTTTGCTTGTTTGAGTAACTCTTACAAATGCAGAGAGACTAAAACTCAACATATCTATAAAATATTTCTATGGAGATTTGTAGCTAAACCACTTTTCGTGTTAAAATATAGCTATGTTGTGTCTTTATACGGTATTTGCTCCAAGTCATTTTCCAACTTATCTATTCTACGTTCCTGCTCTTTTACTACATTTGGCAATTTCGCTATTTCCTGATAAGATAGAAGCCAAATGATGCCAACAAAAGCTACAAGAGCAACGATTGTCCAGCTGTACCACTGCTTTGGTAGCTTTTTTTCTACATTTTCACGCAGAGCTACTAGTTCACTTTTGATGTCATCTGATGCTTTTTCAATCTTTCTTTCTAATTCTATTCTAAGGTTATTGTGAGCACTCTCATTTTTGTCGTTAAATGACGATAGTCTATCTTCCAGCCGATCGTATCTACCCCAGCTTGGAAGACCTGTTGTCTTTTCTTCACATTGAAAAGAATCACTGCCTATATTAGCATAATCTCTGTGACTATGCTTAGATTGTTCTTCGTCAGAACAGGTTCTTTCTACAACCGAATTATTTTTAGCATGACGTGAATATTGACGTAGTTTACTAAAACTTTGATCTAAATTATATTCCTGATGATCAAGAGATTTTTGGGTTTCTCGATTTTTTAATCTGCCGGAATCTTTTTTCTTCTGTTTTTTGCTCATTATCTAAAACTCGACAAGGTTTGAATATAATTCTTTTTCAACGGCGAGCGAAAGGATATAAACCTCCTTAATTAAAGCTTTGTCATTAATGTTCTGCACTTCATTAGTAAGGTAATTATCTGTATCTATAGCAACTCCTACATGTTTTTCGCAATCACCCAAATTAAATTCTTTATCATAAAAATTATCTCTTTCGCTAACGGGGCCTATACGATACATGCCATTCTCGTAAGTTAGTCTAAACGCCAAATCTTTTGCCTGGTATTTTTCCAAAAACACCCGAGAAGGGAAAGATTCTTTAAAATGCGATAATATAGATCTGAAATCTTGAGATCTAACTTTATATGTTCCAATAATGCGACAACCTATTCTATGTATAGTCGGAGAATCCAGTAAATCGAAAACAGCATCATAAGCCTTTTTAAAGCTTGAATAGAACCCATCAATGCTATCAATTTTGTAAGAAATGAAACTGAAGCGATTAAATGTTATAAAAACTATATTTTTTGATTTTTCCTTTTCTGCATGGTCGCGTATTATCACTTCTCCAGGTTGTATTTCCCAGTGAAATGTATTAAAACAATTAGACTTTTCTATAGCATCTACAATTTGGCCTCGTTTGTCAAGCATTAAAACAACTGGGGCATACCTTAGTTCAATGATAATTTTACGATTCCCTATGTTCGTATTTTTAATATTGTCTTTCATTTTCTCTTGATTTTATATTCATTATTGTTGTCGCTTATGATAATCTCACTTTCGCAATTTCTAATTTGAATAGACTGAGGGTTACTATTGATAAATTTCCCCATCGCATGAATTGGTGGATATATGTATTTTTGAATAAACAGACTCATCTCTTTCCCGGCTTTCTCATAGAGCATATCCCATGAAGCCTGACCAATATAGCATTTACCTCCGAACTTATTGAATTGTGCTTTTAATTTGGTTAGTAATGCTGATTCCGTTTCATCAAAAACGACTAAAATTGGGGTAAATCCTGATTCTTTAGCTTCATACGGAAAAGACATTTCTTCTTTGAATCTCCCTTGTCCGCTAGCCGCAATGGTAACTCGCATTTTAAGCTCATAAACCTCTTTTGTTTCTTCAATATAGCAGTCCACTTGTCGCCCCTCATTTGTTTTATACCCACTATCATTGATTCTTTTTACGGGAGAACTATTGTGTGAAACAGAAATACCTCCGATACAACTTGCAAGAATGGGTTCAAATAGATACCCTGTTTCTTGTCCACATCTATTGTCTATATCAAAAAACCACTTTCTCCATTCTAACCACATTGCGAGTAGTGAGTCTTCACATTTACCATATTCCAAGAGACTCCTTGGGGCAATCTGATCTGATGTAGGAAATGGTTGATTCTGTAAAATTCTGTCATATTTATAACGTCTACGGTATAAATCGCAAAGATTTTTTAAGTATAGATATATGGTGTCACTAATATTTGTTGCCCCTGCTTTTTCCAACAAATTAAAGCATTCATCGGGTGTAATTTGTGGCAATGAACTAACTTCCTCAAAAGTTATCTCATAAAAATCTTTACACGCTAATTTACTAATGCCAAGAAACTCTTGAGAAGGGAATGTATCATATATGTCATGATATGCTATGAAGAGAAGCAAGGCTACTTCAGATGCGGAGATTTCAACTCTTGCATCACCAGTTCCATGTTGAGAGAATTGACGATAATATTCTTTTTGAGACGTATTCATATCTTCAGAATAGACTTCGATTACATACTAACATCTGGTCTAATTTATGACAAGTTGTTGTAAGAGCTGGACTCATTGCAGATGACTTAGTAACGTCATACCACATCAATCCTTGAGGCAACGACTTTGAGTACTTCAAATCACATATATGAATTTGCTTGGCCATTTGATTAGCAAACAAAGGTGGTATGGCATTCCCTATTTGTTGTAATTGCTGACTATCACTGCCAAAGAAACGAAATTCATCAGGAAATGTCTGAATTCTCGCACATTCACGCACAGTCAGCATTCGGTTTTGCGTTGGATGTATAAATTCCGAACTTGCAGATCCTGTAATAGTCAAAGATGGCTCATCATAAATTAACCTTTTTAAGCCTGTTGGTGATCCTCCTCTTTTTTCAGATGGAGTACCATCACATACTCTTCTTGCAGATCTCTTAGCAAAAGACCTATGTTGCAACTCTTTAGGTAAATTTTTCATCGTTTGTCCCTCGTGTAAGGCACATATCCTTTCATATTGAATGCCATCTTCTATTTTCCTAATGTGATTGATTTCTGGAATATCAATCTCCTCTATATCTTCAATTGCTTCACGGAGAGTTCTTGTTCCATTTTTATAAATACAACCATATGCTATACTAATTGGCTTAGGGAATTCAAAAGGCTTCCCCTCTCTATTCCCAATAATGATAACACGTTTACGGCGTTGAGGAATACCGTATTCTTGCATATAAACCTTCTTCAAATAAACTGTATAACCTAACGATATCATCCCTTGTATGCAAGCCACAATAAATTTACCATTTATCGTGGTAAGAATCCCCTCCACGTTTTCCATCATAAACCATCGAGGATAGAACTCTTGCAGTGCATTAACGTAATTTGTCAATAACAAGTTTCGTGAATCAGTCTCAGAACGGCGTCCCGCCGTAGTAAACCCTTGACAAGGAGGGCCACCGATAATTAGGTCAAGTTCTCCCCTATGTAATCCCAACCTATCACGAATAGTATGAAAATCGCAAATTGATAAGTCTTCAATATGTGCTCTGTTCCCTTTGAGATTATAATTATATGTATCAACTGCTTCCTTACAAATATCATATGCAGCTATGATATTCACCCCATACTGCTGAAATCCAAGAGAACAACCACCAGCTCCTGCAAAAAGGCTGATGGCTTTATAATCAATATTATTACATGCAAAAGCCATTAAAATTCTATTTTTTAATTACGTTTCATATTTTCAATGTGTCAAGAGATATACGAAATTATTCTTTTCGGTTACAAAAGTAACCAAATCCAATGAGAATATTCTACTAATGTGGAAATAAGCTTTGTTTTCGGTGGAAGATTTAAGCACATTCTATATCTATATTTTCAGCCCTCTATCATGCTTTGTTTGGAGTTGCTACTAATCCTTTTCTCCACTCATTCGCCTTCTGTCTGAGCCATTATACAAGCGGAATGTCATTCACGCATATACAGTAATATCCGTTCCCCTCTTGTCATCCTTGAACGAGAATGTGGCACTTTCATCACGGAACTTTCGGTTGAACTCGGGACTTTAAGAAATTGGCAAGAGAACTATTTTCCCTCTACCAAGAAAAGAAAGTCCCTCATTACACAACCCGACAACTTTTATTTGGCGGTTCGTAAGGAGGGACTATTTAATTTTGACTCCGTAAATTTTTAGTAGACACTACTGTTCTCTCTTAACTACTTTATTCACAGATTATATTGCGTTAATCCGCTAAAATCCGAAGGTTTTTCCATAGATTTTTCCGAATATTTTGTGCCGGGTCTGGCCCGGAATTAAAATCTCAAAGCCAATGTTGCTCCTACAGAACCGGTCACGGGATCCACTGCGGGCATAATGCCGGCATCCGAAAACCTGGAATCCCTTATCCCGAGCAAGTTCTTGACCGGCACGAGCAACCATTCTCCTATATGTGCGCAGAGTATGCCTATACCGGCTCCCACGAGCACGTCGCTGAACCAGTGCGCATCGTTGTAAAGCCGCAGTACCGAAGTGGCCGCAGCCGCGACATAGGCACCGAGCCCCCACCATGGACCATACTCCATCCTGACAAGCTCGGCCCCGGTGAAAGCCTTGGCCGCGTGCCCGGAGGGAAAGGATGAGTTGTCGGAGCCGTCGGGTCTCGGAGAATCCACAAGCAACTTGCATCCATAGACTAACACTGCCATCGAGCCGTAGGCCAACACTGCCTCAATGCCCCTGTCTACGAATTTCTTTTCGGCCTTCACACCGGTCAGTCCCAGTCCGAGGTCAAGCACTACGGGCAGGTACTGGATATAGTCGTCCACCCTTGTCCCGGATGCGTTGCCCCTCCAGTCCATAATGCTTGACCGCAGGGAGCCGTCCACACTGTCGTGGGACGTGAAATGTATCGCCGTACCTCCGAGTATAAGCAGCCCCGGAGCATACAACTGTCTCAGCTCAAAGACCTTTTCCTCCTCGTTCGACGGGCTTGCTCTCTTCTCGGCATATTGGGCCCGCAAAGGTGCGGCGCAAATAAGGCACGCCAGTATGAGAAGCGTCAGCCTCATCTGCCGGCATACATCTGTTCGTAGTATTTTTCGTACTCCCCTGAAGTCACGCGGTCCATCCACTCCTCGTTGTCGAGATACCAGCGGACTGTCTTCTCTATGCCCTCGGCGAACTGCAGGCTGGGCTCCCAACCGAGTTCGCGCTGCAGTTTGCTGCTGTCTATGGCGTAACGCAGGTCGTGTCCGGCCCTGTCCGTGACGTAGGTGATGAGGTTCATGTCCTCGTCCTCCGCGCGTCCGAGTATGCGGTCCACGGTACGGATGAGCAGTTTCACTATGTCGATATTCTTCCACTCGTTGAAGCCTCCGATGTTGTAGGTCTCTGCCGTGGCTCCCTTGTGGAAAATGAGGTCGATTGCCCTCGCGTGGTCCTCGACGTAGAGCCAGTCGCGCACGTTCTCTCCCTTGCCATATACGGGCAGCGGTCGGCGATGGCGTATATTGTTGATGAACAAGGGAATGAGCTTTTCGGGGAACTGGTAGGGCCCGTAGTTGTTCGAGCAGTTGGTGACTATGGTCGGCATGCCGTAGGTGTCGTGGAATGCCCGCACGAAGTGGTCGGAAGATGCCTTGCTCGCGCTGTAGGGGCTGTGCGGGGTGTACTTGCGGTCCTCGGTGAAGAACTCGTCTCCGAACGGGCCGCCTCCCCTCTCCGCGCCGTCAGGACTGCCTTCGGGACGCGTCATTTCCAGTGCGCCGTAGACTTCATCGGTAGATATGTGGTAGAAACGTTTGTTCCCGTACTTTTCCGGCAGGGACTCCCATTGCAGACGGGCTGCCTGAAGCAGGCTGAGGGTGCCTATGACATTGGTTTTCGCAAAGGTGAAAGGGTCCTTGATGCTGCGGTCCACATGGCTCTCCGCCGCGAGATGGATGATTCCGTCCACTTTCTCGTCCCTGATGAGTGCGCACATGAGCTCGAAATCGCAGATGTCCGCCTTGACGAAACGATAGTTCGGAGCATGTTCTATGTCCTTGAGGTTCTCGAGGTTGCCCGCATAAGTCAGTTTGTCCACATTTATGATCCGGTACTCGGGATATTTGTTCACGAAAAGCCGGACGACATGGGAACCGATGAATCCGGCCCCGCCGGTGATCAGAATAGTGCGTTTGTACTCCATATTTATACTCGATAATCGGGCAAAAATAGTTATTTTTGCGCTAATGGCAACGAGGGCAGCGATATATCTCTACACCGACGGTGCAGCAAGCGGGAATCCAGGCCCGGGAGGCTACGGGGCGGTGCTGATATGCGGGGGTTTGAGAAAAGAACTGTCCGGCGGATATGCACTCACGACCAACAACCGCATGGAACTTATGGCGGTGATAGCCGGTCTGGAGACCATACGCTGGGACGGGGCGGAGGTCAGGATATTCAGCGATTCCACCTATGTGGTGAACACCGTGAACAAGGGCTGGAAACGCAAGAAGAACAACGACCTTTGGCAGCGCTTCGATGTTCAGGCTGCGCGTCTGGACCTGCATTTCAACTGGGTGAAAGGCCACGCCGGACATCCCGAAAACGAGCGTTGCGACACCCTGGCCGTGGAAGCGAGAAACAGGCCAGGACTGCCTGTGGACGAGGGATATGCGACAGCCGACTCCGAATTGCCGCTTTGAATAATTCATCATCAGTATGCAGAACAACAAAGTCATAGTAGGGATAACCCAGGGAGATTCCAACGGAATCGGATACGAGGTAATCATCAAGGCACTTTCCGACGAGAGGATACTTGACCAGTTCACTCCGGTGATCTACGGTTCCTCCAAACTTTTCAGTTTTTACTGCCGGACCATCCCCGAGATAGAGCAGGTTGACAGCTACGCAATCAACAGCGCGTCCGAAGCCAAGCCCAAACGCATCAATATAGTCAACTGCCTGCCCGACAACACCTACGCCGAGCCGGGACAGGCCACTCCGGAATCGGCAAAATCCGCCATAAAGGCACTTGAAACCGCCGTGCGCGAACTCAAGGAGGGCAAGATTGACGTGCTCGTTACCGGACCCATCAACAAGAAGGCAATGGTGAACGAGGGCTTCGGCTTTCCGGGCCACACCGAATATATCCAGGAGTCATTCGGTGTCAAGGACGTGGCAATGTTCATGGTGAGCAACAGGCTCAAACTCGCAGTGGTAACCGGACACATTCCCCTGAAAGACGTGGCAGGACAGATTACAGAGGAAAAGATACTCAGCAAGCTCCGGCTCATCCACCAGTCCCTGCGTCAGGACTTCCTGCTGGACAGGCCTCTGATTGCGGTGCTCAGCCTCAATCCCCACAGCGGCGACGGAGGACTGCTCGGAACCGAGGAACAGGACATAATCATACCGGCTATCAAACGGGCCAACGAGGAGGGCATCATGGCTTACGGCCCCTTCTCCCCCGACGGATATTTCGGACTGGGCCACTACGAGGATTTCGATGCGACTCTGGCCATGTACCACGACCAGGGTCTGGCCCCGTTCAAGGCCCTCTCATTCGAGGACGGCGTGAACTTCACTGCCGGACTTCCGGTGGTACGCACCTCACCCGACCACGGCACGGCCTACGAAATGGCCGGAGACGACAGAGCCGACCCCATGTCAATGAGATCGGCCATATATCTTGCTGTGGATATCTGGAACAAGCGCAAGGCTTGGCAGGAACTTCAGGAAGGCAAGATGCAAATCAGCGAATAGTCCTTAACCGAAGTAATCGATTTTCATCGCTTTCTTGACTTCCGTCAGTGTTGCCGCCGCGACTTCGCGGGCGGCATCGCTGCCTTTATGCAGCACCTCGAAAACATAGTCAAGGTTCCCGGCAAGTTCACAGCGGCGCTCCCGTATGGGTCTCAACTCGGCCTGAAGAACCGAATTGAGGAATTTCTTGACCTTCATGTCGCCAAGACCTCCCCTGCGGTAATGATCCTTCAGTTCGTCTAGCCCGGCATATTCAGGCCAGAATTCCGCAAAACTGTCCTCCTTGCAGAAAGCGTCGAGATAGGTAAACACGGTATTGCCCTCGATGTGGCCGGGGTCTGACACCTGAATATGCAGAGGGTCGGTGTACATGCCCATTACCTTCTTGCGCACATCTTCCTCGCTGTCGGAGAGATAGATGCAGTTGCCCAGAGACTTGCTCATCTTGGCCTTGCCGTCGGTACCCGGCAGTCTGCGGCAAACCTCATTCGTCGGCAGCAAGGCTTCCGGCTCCACGAGCACCGGGGCGTAAAGCCCGTTGAAACGCCTGACTATTTCTCTGGTCTGCTCTATCATCGGCTCCTGGTCATCGCCCACGGGCACGGTGGTGGCCTTGAATGCAGTTATGTCGGCTGCCTGGCTTATGGGATAGCAGAAGAAGCCTACAGGCAGACCCTTCTTGTTGTCGTTACCCTCGCCTGACTCGCTGAAACCCCGGAGCTGGATTTCCTGCTTGACCGTCGGATTGCGCTGCAGACGCTGCACGGTCACGAGGTTCATGTAATAGAAAGTCAGTTCCGTCAGCTCGCTGATCTGCGACTGGATGAATATCGTGGATTTTTCCGGGTCGAGACCTGCTGCCATATAGTCGAGAGCCACTTCAGCGATGTTGCTGCGGACCTTCTCCGGATTGTCGAAGTTGTCCGTAAGCGCCTGGGCATCGGCTATCATGATGAAAGTCCTGTCGTACTGGCCGCTGTTCTGCAGCTCCACCCTGCGCTTCAGCGAACCTACATAGTGTCCTATGTGCAGGGGTCCTGTCGGGCGGTCGCCCGTGAGTATGATTTTCTTGTCCATCAGTCCTTGAGTTCTTTGAGAGCCTCCCTTACCTTGGCCTCGATTTCGTCGCAAAGCTCGGGATTGTCCTTGATAAGTTGTTTCACTGCCGCAGCGCCCTGGGCGAGCTTTTCTCCCTGATAGCTGAACCAGCTGCCGCTCTTGTGGATAATGTCGAACTCCACTGCCAGATCCATCACCTCGGCCGTGTGGGAGATACCCTCGCCGAACACAATGTCGAATTCGGCCTTCTTGAAAGGAGGAGCCATCTTGTTCTTCACCACCTTGACGCGGGTGCGGTTGCCGAGGGCCTCGTCACCGTCCTTTATCTGGTTGGTACGGCGCACATCCAGACGCACGGAAGCGTAGAATTTCAAGGCATTACCGCCTGTGGTCGTCTCCGGGTTGCCGAACATGATGCCTATCTTCTCGCGCAGCTGGTTGATGAAGATGCAGCAGGTGTTCGTCTTGGCTATATTGGCAGTGAGCTTGCGCAGGGCCTGGCTCATCAGGCGGGCCTGAAGTCCGACCTTGTTGTCTCCCATCTCGCCCTCGATTTCCGCCTTGGGGGTAAGGGCAGCCACGGAGTCTATGACTATGACATCGATTGCGCCGCTGCGTATGAGGTTGTCGGCAATCTCAAGTGCCTGCTCGCCATTGTCCGGCTGGGAAATCAGCAGGGTTTCAAGGTTTACACCGAGCGCAGAGGCATAGCTGCGGTCAAACGCGTGCTCGGCATCTATCATCGCCGCAATGCCGCCGGCTTTCTGGGCCTCGGCTATCGCGTGTATTGCAAGTGTGGTCTTTCCGCTGGATTCAGGTCCGTATATCTCGACTATGCGTCCCCTCGGGTATCCGCCGATGCCAAGGGCATGGTCCAGTGCAAGGGAGCCGCTGGGAATTACCTGCACGTCCCATTCGGGCTGATCCCCGAGTTTCATGATAGTTCCCTTGCCGTAATCTTTCTCTATTTTGTCGATGGTCGCCTGAAGCGCCTTGAGCTTGGCGGCATTCACATCCTGCTCCCGGATTTCGGTTTCTTTTGCCATAATTTGTCCTTTGTTTTTAGAATTCATCAATAAAGTTTTTATAGTTTTTCAGTTCAACTCCCCGCCCCAACCGGGCAGTGGGGGACAAATTTAAGTAGAACTTAAGAGTAATCCAAACAACAACAACACATCCACCGCAGCAAGCCCGGAACAACAGCGCCCGATATTGTGACAGAACAAAGTTTTTCCGTAAATTTGTCCCTGTCCCCAAAGGACTTGAAGGCTCTTTTTGACACTGATTTCCATGGAAATGAAAGAAAAACTGCTCGGCAAGAATCTCAGGGAATTGCAGGAGGCCGCGCTCGCCTGCGGTCTGAAGTCATTCGTAGGCAAACAGCTTGCGGACTGGCTCTATGGCAAGCGCGTGCGCGACTGGGACAGCATGACCAATATATCCAAGGCTGCGAGGCAGGCCCTCTCGGAGCGCTACGAACTCGGTTGCGTCCCGCCTTCCGGCTGTGCGGTGTCATCCGACGGAACACGCAAATACCTCTTTCCCGTCCGCTGCCGGGTCGGGCAGAGCGTGGAAGAGTCGGCCATTGAAGCGGTCATGATACCCGACCGTGACAGGATGACGCTCTGTGTGAGTTCCCAGGCCGGCTGCAAGATGGGCTGCCGCTTCTGCATGACCGGCCGCCAGGGCTTCCACGGCAATCTTGACGTGGCCGACATCATGAACCAGTTCACCGGAATAGACAACTCCGAAGGACTGACGAATGCCGTTTTCATGGGCATGGGCGAGCCTTTGGACAACTACGACACCGTGACCAAGGTCATAGAGATACTTACCGCTGACTGGGGTTTCGGCTGGAGCCCGAAGCGAATCACACTGAGCACCATAGGAATCATTCCTGCATTGAAGCGCTACCTCGACGAGCAGCGTTGCCACCTGGCGATAAGCCTGCACAATCCATTCCCCGACGAACGACTGGAACTGATGCCCGTTCAGAAGGCCTACCCTATAGACGGAGTTCTCGCACTCGTGCGCAACTATGATTTCAGCGGACAGCGACGGGTAAGTTTCGAATACACCATGTTCGCCGGCTACAATGACGACAAGGTCCACGCAGATGCCCTCGTACGTATGCTCAGAGGACTCGAGTGCCGCGTGAACCTCATCCGCTTCCACAAGATACCGGACTTCCCCTACGACTGCCCCCCGGAGCAGGTCATGGAAAGATTCCGCGACAGACTAAACAGCAACGGCATTTTATGCACAATACGAACATCCCGAGGCCAGGACATCATGGCCGCCTGCGGAATGCTTGCAGGAAAGCACTCGCAACAGCCGTAATACCACTGCTCTGCATCGTCTCCGCATTTGCACAACACTATCCAAACGACCTGTCCACAGACAGTTGCGACCCTGCCGGCGACTCGCTCGCCATACGTCAGATACGCGAACGCATGGACAGGATACGCCTTGAACAGGGACGGCCTACAGTCGCGCTCGTACTCTCCGGCGGCGGGGCCAAGGGAGCGGCTCAGGTAGGCGCAATGAAATTGCTGGAGGAGCTGGACATGCCGATAGATTTGGTGTGCGGAACGAGCATAGGCGGTCTTGTGGGCGGTCTGTATGCGGTCGGTTACACCCAGGAAGAAATGGAGGAGCTGTTCCGGACGATGGACTGGAATGTCATGCTCACGGACTATGTTCCCCAAAATTACATCCCCTACTCCACCAAGGTGTACAACGCCCAGTATGTGCTGTCTATTCCCTTCGACAATCCACGCGAGGTGTTCAACAAGCCCGAACTGCAAGAGGAGGGGCAGGAATACCGCAGGCAGTCCATAACCAGCACTCTGCCCTCCGGTGTCAACTACGGTTTCAACGTCATGAACATGATTTCAAGCCTGACAGTGGGCTACCATGACAGCACCTCATTCGCAAAGTTCACAGTACCGTTCATGTGCGTTGCCAGCGACATGATTTCGCTGAAGGCGAAGAACTGGGGCAGCGGCGAGCTGGGCACTGCAATGCGTTCCACCATGTCCATCCCCGGACTGTTCAATCCCGTGCGCACAGACGGCATGGTGCTGGTGGACGGCGGAATGAAGAACAACTTCCCGAGTGACCTTGCGAGGGCTGTGGGAGCCGACTACATAATAGGCATAGAACTGTCCGACAGCAAACCGGGCTATGACGATGTGAACAATATCTTCGACATAGTGGGGCAGCTGATAAACATGCTCGGAGAGGACACCTATGAGAAGAACCGGCACCTGCCGGACATATTGATAAAGCCGGAAATCTCGGAATACAACATGATGAGCTTCTCCCGTGAAGCTGTGGACACCATGCTCATCAGGGGATATGCCGCAGCCAAGGAGAAGGAGGACGAACTGATTGAACTCAGGGAAAAACTCCGTTCGCAGGGAACGCAAGAAAAGCCGGCCAGGGCCATAGACATCTCGAAACGCGGAGTGAAGATAGCCTCCATCAGTTTCGAGGGAACCAATGAAAAGGAAGCCACTATCATGTCCCGCTACCTGGATTTCGAGGTGGGCGACACGCTTACGAAGAAGGACCTCGACCATGTCACAATGAAATTCCAGGCCACGGGAGCCTATTCAGCAGTTACCTATTCGCTGTACGGCAGCGAAGAGCCTTTCGACCTGGTGTTCCACTTCGACAAGTCTCCGGCCCACAATGTCGGCATAGGACTCAGGGTGGACACCGAGGAATTGGCGGCCCTGATGCTGAACGTGGGCATCAACACCTATACCCTCACCGGTTCGAGCCTGAATTTCAACGCAAAGTTGGGACGCAACATGAAAGCCGAACTGCACTACGCCTTCAACCCGACCTGGGCCCCGACCGTGAACGTTTCCGCATCCGTCTCGCGCTACAAGGGCGACCTCGGAGTGAACAGCGATGAAACGACATACGGAATCTCCTATTGGACTCATAAGGAACAGGTCTTTCTCTCCGACGCAAACTGGACCAAGTTCAACTTCAATGTGGGAGTCAAGAACCATTTCGCCGGTCTCAGCAAGAGTTCATATTTAGGAGCTTTGGTGACCGCCAACCTCGGCGAAGATGCCCTGTCGGGCAATTATGTGGGGACCTTCGTCACAGGTCACCTGTACACCTTCGACGACTACTATTATCCGAAAAAGGGCACCAGGTTCGATTTCGCGGTGAACTACGACTTTGCGAAACTGGGAGATGCCACCTTCGAACCCGTGTTGTCAATAGGCGGCGATTTCAAGACCGTCATACCGCTGGGAGAGAAGTTCGCCCTGATTCCCGACCTGCACGTGCGCGAAATCATCAACACCGGAGAGCGTTCCGACGATTCGGGCAACGTATTCAAGAACTTGTCGGTGCTGCACACCAACCTCACCGGCGGATCCTTCGCCGGCAGATATTCGGAGAACCAGATACCGTTCTTCGGCATCGACAACGTGGTGATTTCCGAAGAATACCTCACTTCCGCCACGCTTGAGCTGCGTTACAATGCGGCCAAGAATTTCTATGTCTCCGCCATGGGCGGCTTCGTGGAAAGTGCGGACAAGTTTTTGGAGCAGTTCCACGACCTGAATGTCGACTGCTGGGCCGTCGGTGTGGAATTGGGCTACGACCTGCCCATAGGTCCGATAAAAGTGAACCTGCACTGGTCAAACAACTTCGGCGCAGGCGTATATGCCTCGTTAGGCTTCGATTTCTAATTGCCGCAGCGAAATGAACGAGAAACAGAAAGAAGTCCTGGCTTATCTCCAGGCCCTGTGCGTCAAGAGGGAATATTGCTGCAGCGAACTGAGAAAAAAGGCACTTGCCCGCTTGGATGGCGGGGAGGAATTGGTGCAGGAAATCATGGAGTCGCTGAAAGCCGACAAGTTCGTGGACGATGCGCGCTATGCGGCGGCCTTCGCACGGGAAAAGTCCTCGCTGACCGGTTGGGGCAGGCACAAAATAGCATACAGCCTGCGGGCCAAGGGCATAGGGGCCGCAGAAATAGAAGGCGCATTGCGAGAAATCGATGACGAGAAGTCAGCGGCCAAGCTGCGCAAACTCATCGGGACCAAGGCCAAGAGCCTTCAGGGCGACGAATACGCCAAATTCAAACTGATAAAGTATGCACTTTCCCGCGGGTATGAATACGATGAGGTAAAGGCGGAAGTGGAAAACCTGCAACTTACTCAGACTGACTGATTTCCGGGGCCCTCCAGCGGAACTTGATGTTCGTGAATCCCTGCTTCTCCACTATGGTTTCCTGCACGAAACCCAACTTGCGATAGGCCTCTCCACCATCGGGCGAGTCTACATCCGCATAACTCATGATGTCGTCAGGACCAACCTCGGCGATGAAGGCGTTCAGCAGCTTGCTCATGCCGCCCACGACCCTCAGCTGCGGCAGACAGGCATAACGTATCCATTCATATGAACTTATCCTGCGGCCGCCCTTCAGCCAGCGTCGGGCATTGGAAAACACCGCCACGGCAACCATGCTGCCTGCAGGCAGGGAAAGTTCCTCCGCCCCTGTGCTGCGTTCCACAAACAAGCCGTAGCGATACCTCCCTCCGGTATCGCCAAGACGATGATATTCACGCAGGAATTCCGCCGCCGTGGGCTTGTCTATGCGCCTTACCGAACAGTTGCGGGCATATACCGCAGGCAGACCGTCCATCAGTGCCTGTCTCCGTTCACGGCCGCCATGTAACAGTCGCGGCACAACGGCTCATATACATCTTTCTCTCCAAGCAGCACCAGGTCCTCGCTCTTGCTCAAACGGTGCGAGAAATTCGCCAGGCTGCCGCAGCGCACACAGATTGCATGTACCTTCTGGACATCCTCGGCGACTGCCATGAGCATGGGAATCGGTCCGAAAGGAACACCCTTGAAATCCGTATCAAGACCGGCAACTATCACTCTCACTCCCCTGTTTGCAAGTTTCTGGCATACCGGTACCAGTTCTTCCGAGAAAAACTGCGCCTCATCCACTCCGACTACCTGCACATCCTCGGGCACGTTCAATATATCAGTAGGCTCGCTTACCGGAGTAGAGGCTATCTTGTGGAAATCGTGTGACACCACTTCCACATCCGAATAGCGATTGTCCACCGCAGGCTTGTAAATAGCTATTTTCTGGTTTGCAAACTGGGCTCTGCGCAGACGGCGTATCAACTCCTCGGTTTTTCCTGAAAACATGGAGCCGCAGATCACTTCGATACAGCCGGATTTCTTGTGTTCTTCGGAATACATTGGTCAAATTTTGGCGCAATATTAACTCTATTTTACAAAATCTCAAATATACTCTTGGCTTGCACGGTTCCAATTTCTCCTTATCTTTGCCCCATATTCAGAAAACGATGAGCGGAGTGCTGTACATAGTGCCGACCCCGGTGGGGAATCTGGAGGACATCACCTTCAGGGCATTGGAAGTCCTCAGGCAGGCAGACCTCATTCTCGCCGAGGACACCCGCACGAGTTCAGTGCTGCTCAGGCACTTCGACATACGCACTCCCATGTTCTCCCACCACAAGTTCAACGAGCACAAGACCGTGGAACTGATAAAGGAGCGCATACTCTCCGGAGCAAATGTCGCACTCATCAGCGATGCCGGCACCCCCGGAATCAGCGACCCTGGTTTCCTGCTCGTCCGCACCTGCAGCGCAGAGGGTATAGAGATACGCACACTCCCCGGCCCCACAGCCTGCATACCGGCCATAGTCAGTTCCGGACTGCCCTGTGACCGTTTCTGCTTTGAGGGTTTCCTCCCCCAGAAAAAGGGGCGGCAGACTGCTCTCCAGTCCCTGAAAAACGAAAGCAGGACCATGATTTTCTATGAGTCGCCGCGCCGGCTCGTCAAGACCCTTGAACAGTTCCGCGAAACTTTCGGTGAGGGGCGGGAATGCTGCGTTTCCCGTGAAATTTCAAAAATCCATGAGGAACACGTCAGGGGCAAACTCAGCGAGGTACTTGAGCATTTCAGGGCGGAAGAACCTAAGGGAGAGATAGTCATAAGCGTTGCCGGGCTGTCCGAAAGCGGGCATCGCGAACACAAAAACAAATACCGAAACTTGAACGAAAATGAAAACGAAACAGAAGAATCCGGAACAGGCGGGCCGGAGTAAGGGTCCGGCCACATTCAAGATAGGGGCGGTTTGCCTCGTATTCCTCGTAATAGGCTATCAGGCGGCTCTGTTCATCAACAGGGCTGCGGTACTCGCAATCGAAGCAAAAAGGGACAAGCCCGACACCGTGTACATAGTGCAGGGTCCGCCGGCGGACCGGGACTTACGTCACGCTGAAGATTCCGGCGACAGGGTTTCGGAGACAGCCACGAAAACAACAAGCGCGGCGGGCCCGGCGACAAGGACAGTTTCCGGGACAAGCCGGAAATCCGCCGACACAATCAGGCGTTACGCCAGCCACAGCCCGAGAGTCTCGGAAGTACGCAAGCGCACAAGACCGGTAGAGAACTTCCGTTTCAACCCGAACACCGCCTCCCTCGACGACTTCATGCGACTGGGATTCAGCGAGAAACAGGCCCAGTCAATAATCAGTTACCGGGAAAAGGGCGGACGTTTCCGGCGGAAAAGCGATTTTGCCAAGTCCTTTGTGGTCGCCGACTCGGTTTACCGCAGGCTCGAACCCTGGATAGACATACCCCGGCTCGACATCAACAAGGCGGATTCCGCAGCTTTCGACGAACTTCCCGGCATAGGGCCGTATTTCGCGGCCAAGATGGTAGAACAAAGAAAACTGCTCGGAGGATATTCCTATCCCGAGCAGCTAATGGACATATACAATTTCGATGAAAACCGCTATGCTTCGCTGAAAGATCTCGTGTTTTGTTCAGAAGCCGAAGCCTATCCCCTGTGGACACTTCCGGCTGAGGAACTGCGACGGCATCCCTATATAGGGAACTGGCAGACCGCCAAGGCGATAGTCCTGTACCGTGAACACACTCCCCCGGACAAGTTAAGCGTCGAGGGGCTGCTTGAGGCGGGCATACTGGAAGAGGAAAACGGACGCAAACTCGCCCGCTGCCGCATAGCCGAACCTTAAGACAAAGGGGCAGGAGAACCTACCAGTCCATCTCCACGCGTTCGATGTCCTCCTCAACGAGTCGGGTTCCAATCTGGACCTCGATAAGGTTGAGCGGGGTCGTTGCCTTCAGACCATGCAACTGGCCCTTGCGTATGTGAATCACATCACCGGGCTTTACCACAAACAATTCCCCGTCGAGTTTCATCTGGCCCTCGCCGCTGACGAAGGTCCACACTTCCTCACGGAAATTGTGCCTCTGGTAACTGATGTTGCGGCCTGGACGGAGAAAAAGGTTCTTGGTCAGCGACTCTATTCCGTCGGGGCCCTTGGTACGGTCGAGGACACGATAGCTGCCCCAGCGGCGCTCCTCGTACATAGGTCTGTCCGAAAGACCCTCCACATCCTTCTTGATGTTTTCGGTGGAATCCTTTCCTGCCACCAGTATGCCGTCGGGACTCGCCGCAACTATGGCATTGTCTATTCCATCGCAGAATATCGGGATGGACAACTCATTGACGATGTGCGTATTGTGGGCTGCCCGTCCGAGCCTGGCATTGCCGGTGACCTTGTCGTGAAGTTCCTCGCACAAGGTATTCCATGTGCCGAGATCCTTCCACGGGCCGTCGTATTCCACTACGCCCACAGACTTGGCAACCTCAACCACTTCGTAGTCGAAACTGATTTTCGGCAACTCGCCATAACGGGCATGCAACTCATCGAAAGACGACACCGTGATGTACTTTCTCAGGATATCCATAAGGTAGCCCAGACGGAAGGCGAACACTCCCCCGTTCCAATATGCTCCCTCGGACATCAGGCTCTTTGCGCGATCCTCGTTAGGTTTCTCGGTGAAACGGGCTACGGGGAAACACAAGTCCCCGGAAACGTCCTTGCGAGGCACGATATAGCCATACTTTTCCGAAGGATACGAGGGCTTTATGCCCATCAGGACAAGATCGGCCGCTTTGCGGGCCACGCACCCGGCCATACGGCCTATGGTCTCGAAATACGCGGTCTCCGTGTACGGGTCACAGGGCATTACGACCACCGTTTCGTCCTCAGCGCAAGCCTTGCCGTAGGCGAGCCACGCGCATGACAGGGCTATTGCAGGAAAAGTGTCGCGACGCTCCGGCTCTGTCACTATACCCACAGAGTTTCCGAGCTGGTTGATTATGATATCACGCTGCGCTGCGTTGGTGGCAAGCGTCACCTCGGCCTCCAGGCCCGCTTCTCCCAGTTGGCGCAGAACCCGCTGCACCATTGATTCCCTTCCGCCATCGGGAGAAGGCAAGAGGGGAAGGAACTGTTTTGAACGCGCTTCATTTGACAGGGGCCACAGCCTTTTGCCTGAACCTCCTGACAAGAGTATTATCTGCATAACTATTTATCGTATTTTTCGAAAACTGAATTCTGGCTTTTGAATTCAGGTACAATTTCTTTCATCAGTTTCACGACATCAGGAATCTCCACAGCCCTGGACAGGTTCTCCAGTCTGGCAACATAATCCTTGGCCAGCTGATAATCGTACTCGCGCACCTTCGCTATCCTGATGCGGTCATGCGAAGTAGGAAGCGTGGTCTCGGCATTGGAAAGCACTTCCTCGTACAGTTTCTCGCCGGGACGCAGTCCGGTGTACTCTATCTTTATGTCCACATCGGGTACAAATCCGGCAAGTTCTATCATATTGCGCGCAAGGTCGTCAATCTTGACAGACGCACCCATATCGAAAGCGAAAATGCTGGTAGGCGCAGGCAGGATAGCGGCCTCGAGCACCAGGCTGCAAGCCTCCGGTATGGTCATGAAGAAGCGGGTTATGTTCTTGTCCGTAACAGTGACAGGACCTCCGTTTTCTATTTGCTCGCGGAAACGGGGAATTACAGAACCGTTGGAACCGAGTACATTGCCGAAACGGGTAGTGACAAATCGTGTAGCACCCTCAACCTCGCCCCTTCCGACGGCCTGTGCAAGGCTCTGCACATAGATTTCAGCCAGACGTTTGGTGCAACCCATGATATTGGTGGGATTCACGGCCTTGTCGGTGGAAATCATCACCATCTTCTCCACCCCGTACTCCACGCACTTGTCTGCCACATTGCGTGAACCTGCCACATTCACCAGCACGGCCTCACAGGGATTCTCCTCCATCAGCGGCACGTGCTTGTAGGCGGCCGCATGGAACACCAGTTGGGGATTCCACTTGCGGAAAACATAGTCCAGCCTCGCCGGAATGCGCACGTCACCTATTACGGGAACGAATTTCAGCTCGGGGAAACGTTCCTGGAGTTCCAGACGCAAATTGTGCATGGGAGTCTCGGCGTTGTCAAAAAGGATGAGTTGTCCCACTTCGAAATTTGCGAGCTTGCGGCAAAGTTCCGAACCTATGGATCCTGCCGCTCCCGTAACCAGAACAGTCTTTCCCTTGATGCTCGACATCACCTCGCCCTCCGAAATCTTGATTTCCTTTCGTCCGAGCAAATCCTCTATCTTGATTTCGCGCACACGGTTGTGTACCAGATGTCCGCCCACCATTTCGTCTATGGTAGGCGAAAGCAATATCTTGACCTTGTTGCGTACAGCAAACTTGATAAGGGTATTCTGCTTCTTGAAAGCCTCCTTCTCAGTGGCAAACAGCAGGCCCGAGATGCTTTTCATATTAATGATACGAAACAGGCTCCTCTCGTCAGAATACCTGAATACGGGCCGTTCCATAATTATGGCCCTTTGTTTTGCCTCCCCTTCCACAAGGAAACCCCGTACGTTGTAATGCGGCGAATTCGCAAGTCTCGTCGCAAGTGCTACCGACTTGTCGGATGTCCCGTATACCAGCACATTGATGCTGTTGCTCCGTGCGCCCCTGGACTTGAATTGCTCATAAACACGGAGCATCAGCATCCTGACTATGAATATTATCAGCATGCTGACGGCAAAATCCAGGACCAACAGCATTACGGTTGATATCTTGAATCCGAACACTAAGGTCATAGCCAGGAACATGATGAGAGCCTTCAAGAACAGGGCCCATGAAAAACGGCCGAGGTCCACAAGAGTAGAATGCCGTATGATTATCCTGTAGCTCTGGGAGACGTAAAAAGACACTGCAGACCCGATGACGGAAGCCAGCAGCCAGAGCAGGATGAAGCCTTTCTGCAGCACAGGATCATAGAGCAGGGTGGAAAGCACGAGCACCATGCCTGAGGCCACTGCCGAAAGGAAGATGTCCATGAAATAAATTATCGTGGTATTCAGATACTCGGACAAATAGCGTCTGAGGTATTTCTTGATTCCCATAAACGTCAGTCAGCAATTTTGAGGTTATCCATGCATTTTGAAAGTGAATCCGCCCAGTATGGCACATTCACACTATATGTGGCTTTTATTTTCGACTTGTCGAGAACAGAATATGAGGGGCGCACCACCTTGCTGGGGAACTCGCTTGAGCGGCAAGGGGACACCTTGCAGGCATCATTGCCGGCATACCTGGCAATGGTCACCGCAAAGTCGAACCACGAGCAGACTCCCTCATCGGAATAGTTGAAAATTCCGCCGGTGAAAGCCTCCGTCCTGTACGTTGCGAGTATGTCCACTATAGCCCTTGCGAGATCCGCCGCATACGTGGGCGTTCCGACCTGATCCATGACCACGCTGACTTCGGGCCTGCTGCCCGTAAGGCGCATCATGGTCTTCAGGAAGTTCTTGCCGAATTCGCTGTACAGCCACGCCGTGCGCAGAATCACGTAATCGCAGCCCGAAGCCAGCACTGCCTGCTCTCCGTGCAATTTGGTCAGACCGTAGACTCCGCCCGGCTCGCCTTTCATCTCTTCCGTACAAGGGGTGTTGTAGTTCTGTTTGCCGAAAACGTAATCGGTGCTTACGTGAACGAGCAACGCAGAGTTGTCCGCAGCGGCCCCGGCAAGTATGCCCACGGCGGTGGCATTGAGACTTTCCGCCAGTTCACGCCGGTCTTCCGCCCCGTCCACATCGGTAAACGCGGCGCAATTCACTATCGCATCTATATGCCTGTCCTTTACGCAAGAGGCCACGGCATCCGCATCCGTGATGTCAAGCCTTTCGCAGTCCAAATCCGTCCCGGGTCCGCCGAGCCTGCGCAGAAGTTCAAGCTGCTCGTCAGAAGCGGCGGCCACATCGGTAAATATGTAGTTGTCCCGGCTGCCGGCCGCAAGTATGCGCAGCCAACTGCCAAGCTGTCCGTACGATCCTGTAACCAGAACGTTCATAATGAGTAGAGGTCTTTAGAATAGTCAAAAAGGGCCTCACAGTCTTTCAGGCGCGGATGGCAGCTGTCCTTGGGACTCAGCACCACCATCCCGGAGGGTACTTTCCAGTCTATGCCCAGGTCAGGGTCGTCCCAGGCTATCGCCGCCTCGCTCTCGGGGGCGTAGTAATTGTCGCATTTGTACTGGAAAACCGCCTCGTCGCTCAGCACGCTGAATCCGTGGGCGAAGCCACGGGGGATGAAAAACTGACGGGCATTTTCGGGATTTAACAAAACGGAGACATGGCGGCCGAAAGTGGGGCTGCCCCGCCTCACGTCCACGGCAACATCCAGCACCTCGCCACGCACCACGCGTACGAGCTTGCTCTGGGCATGCACGCCAGTCTGGAAATGCAGGCCGCGCACCACGCCATAACTGCTGCTGCTTTCATTGTCCTGTACGAAATTCACGGGACGCACCTTTTCGGAAAATTCCCGTGCGGAGAACGATTCCATGAAATACCCCCTGGCATCCCTGAAACGTCGGGGTTCTATGATCACCACCCCCGGTATATCTGTCTGAATAACTTCAATCATGTGTTTAAAATTCGTCCGCGCCAAGGGCATTGCCGCTCTCGAAATCATCGGCTGCCTTCACAAGATACTGTCCATATTGGTTTTTCAGCATCGGAGCTGCCAGTTCCCGCAGCTTGTCCGGGCTTATCCAGCCCTTTTGCAGGCTTATGGCCTCGAGGCACGCAATCTTAAGTCCCTGCCGCTTCTCAATCGTTTCAATGTAGTTCGTGGCTTCTGACAAAGAATCATGGGTTCCGGTATCCAGCCACGCAAATCCACGACCAAGCGACTGTACCTTCAGTTCACCGGCCGAAAGGAATTCCTGATTCACCGTGGTAATTTCCAATTCGCCCCTTGCCGAAGGCTTGATGCTCTTTGCCACCTCGACCACACGATTGGGGTAAAAGTACAGTCCTACCACGGCGTAATTCGACTTGGGTCTGGCAGGCTTTTCCTCGATGGAAAGACAGTTGCCCGAAGCATCGAACTCGGCTACGCCGTAACGCTCGGGGTCACTTACCCAATAGCCGAATACCGTGGCCTTGGACTCTTCCTCTGCGGTACGGACGGCCTCACGAAGCATCTGCGAGAAACCCGCGCCGTGGAAAATATTGTCTCCAAGAACAAGGCAAACCGAATCGGAACCGATGAATTTCTCCCCGATTATGAAAGCCTGGGCAAGCCCGTCCGGCGAGGGCTGGGCAGCATATTCGAGCCTGATGCCCAAATCGCTTCCGTCACCGAGCAGACGCTCAAAAGACGGAAGGTCCGCAGGTGTGGATATCACCAATATGTCCCTTATTCCGGCCAGCATCAGCACGGACAGGGGATAATATACCATGGGCTTGTCGTAAACAGGAAGCAGTTGCTTGCTTACACCTTTCGTTATGGGATACAGGCGGGTACCGGACCCACCGGCGAGCACTATACCTTTCATTTCTGACTAAAGTGAAGGTGACGGGGAACTTCGGGGCCAACATATTTATAGCCGCAAACTGAACAAATCCAAATTTTATCTTCTTTAGCCATATGTCATCGGAAATTTAACGTGCAAATGTACGATTATTGCGGGAATTATAAAAGTTTAAGGGGGGGGGGGAACTTTTCATATTCTCAAAAAAAACTTGGTCTGTGAGAAAAATTTGCTACCTTTGCAGTCCGCAAACGGGGTATTAGCTCAGTTGGTAGAGCGTTTGAATGGCATTCAAAAGGTCAGCGGTTCGATTCCGCTATGCTCCACGAACATGATTCAGGTCGGCATCAAAGGACAGCAGGAGGCGGTCGTCACCGAGGATATGCTTGCTTCCAATGTAGGCAGCGGACTCGTGAAAGTCTACGCTACCGCAATGATGATAGCTCTTATTGAGAAGGCCGCGGTTCTGTCGGTCGAACCTTATCTCGAAGCCGGACAAGGCACAGTCGGAACCCACGTGAACGTATCACATTGTTCCGCCACGCCTGTGGGCATGAAAGTCAGGGCAGAATCCGAATTGATTGAAATAGACCGCAGAAGGCTGGTTTTCAAGGTTGAGGCTTACGATGAGCGCGGTCTCATCGGCGAAGGTCTGCACGAGCGTTTTATCATCGACAATGCCAAATTCCAGGCAAAGGCCGATTCAAAATAACTCAATCGCTTCACTTACCATCATGATAAAAGACATCTACTTGGCAGCAGGATGCTTCTGGGGCGCCGAGCGTTACTTCAAACAGATTCACGGTGTGGTTTCCACCGAGGTGGGCTATGCAAACGGCAACATCTGCCACCCTACCTACCGTGAAGTCAGCACCGACATTACCGGATATGCTGAGACCGTCCACGTACGCTACGATACAGACGTCATAGGACTGGAGCGCATAATCCAGTTCTACTTCCGCGCCATTAACCCGACATCCCTGAACAAGCAGGGCAAAGATGAGGGCACAAGGTACCGCACCGGCATCTGGTACACGGATCCGGACGACCTTCCCGCAATCAAGCGCATCTATGAGCGGGTGGCCGCCGAGACCAAGGCTCCGATAGTCGTGGAGGTGAAGCCACTCAAGAATTTCTACCGCGCCGAGGATGAGCATCAGAACTATCTTGAAAAACATCCAGGCGGATATTGCCACATCTCCGAATCCCTCATGGAATTCGCCAAGACCGCATCCGAAGTCACGAGCGACTAATGCCCGCTGCCTATGGCGGATGCTTTCCACTATCGTATACTTGTACCGCTCGCACTGCCTTGGGTTCCTGTCTACCGCAGTCGCGTGAACTTGGTCCGTGGACAGTCCGTGCGCGTCACTCTATCCGGCAAGGAACTGGACGGAATAGTCCTCGACGAGCCGGCCCCGGAAAAAGTTGCGCAGTTGGTGGAAGAAGCCAAAATCGAGGAAATATCCTCGGCTTCCAATGATATAAGCGGGGCAAGCGAGGAAGAATTGCGACTCTGGGAATTCATCTCCGATTATTATCTCTGTTCATTGTGTGAGGTCTACCGCGCAGCAAGGCCGGCTCTGTATGCCGAAAGCGAGCGCAAGGAAGCCTCTGCAAAACAACGTGCCGCAGCGAGGTTGGAACGCGAGAAGTCCACGATTGCTGCAAGGATGGCCCGTCTGCAGGAGCAGTTGGAAAATGTCGGAATCAGTCTGAAAAGCGCGCGCAGCGGTACAAAAAAAGAAGCACAACTGCACGAGCGGTGCGGGAAACTGCAAGTTGAACTGTCACGGGCGCAAGAAGCCCTGAATATCCTCAACGGCAAGGAAGAACAAGCGGACACAAGTGGAGGCGGCTGTACCCGAAAGGCAGAAAAGCCCGTTCCCGGCAAGCCCGTGCTCATATCCGGCAACAAGCGCACAGGCATATACATGGATGCCATCTCGAAATGTCTTTCCGAGAATTGCCAGGCCCTGGTCCTCACTCCGGACACTGCTTTCTGCAAACGTCTCGAAACTGTCCTCAAAAGAGAATTCGGAAACAAACTGCACACAGTCAGCACCGACACTCCTTCGGCTTCGAGGGGCAGGACGGCAATGGCCCTGCGCCGGGGCGAAAGCCTCTGCATAGTCGGGACCAAGGCTTCCATTTTCCTCCCTTTCAGCCGCCTCGGATTGGTAATAATAGACGAAGAACAGGAGAGCCTGTACCGCCAGAGCGACAATGCCCCGCGCTACAATGTAAGGGACACGGCCCTGATGCTGGCGAAAATCCACGGGGCACAGGCCATGCTCGGTTCGGCATTTCCATCATTGGAAAGCCTGAACAACTGCCGCAAGGGCAAATATCAGCTCAGTGAACTCGGCGACAGCTCCGGAGCTCTTGGCGTGGTGGACATAGGGGCGGAAAAGCGCAAATCCGGAATGAGCGGATATTTCTCAAGGAAACTCCTGACGGCGATACGGAATTGCAGCGGCAGCGTGACGCTCATACGCGGCTGGGAAAAGCGTGAAAAGCTCGACGAGGAAATCGCACACTTGCTTCCCGGAATCAGGCTGAATGTAATGAGCTTGCAGGAATTCAAGCGGGATGCTGAAGCCGGCATGGAACTGATAGCCGTCCTGCAGGCGGATGCCTTCGTCGGCAGGGAGGATTTCCGCAGCGACGAAAAGGCCCTGCAGCTCGTGGCCATGCTGAGGGGATTCGCCAGGAAAGTGATGGTGCAGACAGAAGTACCCTCGCGTTTTGACGGCAGCCGCAGCGCGGAGGATCTGCTTCAGGAAAGGCGACGTTTCGGCTATCCCCCGTTCACCCGTCTGGTAGAGATACGCTCGCGCAGGGACGACAGTCCGACAGACAGGAAATTTCTCACTCCCGGACCGGGCCTGTCCGATGAGAAGCGCCGGATTCTGGAAAGCCTTGACAAAGGGCAATACGCCGTCGTAGACCCGTAGAGCCGCTATTTCATTCTGTAGGGAGGGTCATCGTAAAGCAGGAAGCGCTTGGCCTTGCGTATCCATTTCTGTTCTTCCGCCTTCACGTGCTCGCGCACCACATCGAAGGTAAGACGACCGCGCAGATATTCCTCCACCACGGGATCGGCCACTTTCGCAAACAGCGCATCCGACATCTCGAACTGCGAATACCTGTCGGCAAAATGCCGCATCAGCTGCATAGTGTGCAGGAAAGAGTGGTAGTGAGCATCCGGGCCGAGCATAATCTGGTAGCCGTTGCAACGCTCGCCCGCATATTTGCCGCCGGAGGGCACGAACTCGCAGGGACGCATCATCACGCCTCGTGGCGAGGGCAGCAGACGCACATCCTCGGTCTTGATGAAAGGAGCACCGAAATATTCGTAGGGACGCGGCGTGCCTATGCCGGGATTCATCGTCGTATCGTTCCACAACACACCGCCGCTGTACATTCCGCAACTGAACATGCCGGGAATATCCGGAGCCGGGGAAATCACCCACGGCAGCATGTCCTTGCCGGCACAGGAGCAATGCGCGGAAATGACGTGCAAAGGAAACTTCCCGCCTATCTCACTGTAATACAACTGGCAGAGTTCCCCGAGCGTAAGGCCGTGCCTGTGTGCCACGCGGGGTGTCCAGAGATCCGGCTCTATGGCCGGAATTGTCCCCTCCACCACCCTGCCGGCAGGATTGATATGGTCGATTATGTACACCGCAGGGGCATCCTCCATGCGCGCACAAGCGCTAAGGAGCCGCATTACGTCCCTCGTATAGTTGAAATATCGGGTCCCGACATCCTGGATTTCCACGACTACGGCATCCAGGTTCTCAAGTTCGTCGGAATTGAAGTCGATATGCCTGGCTTCCGGCGAAAATTCACCGCCGGAGGGCTGGAAAAGCCTCACGAGATTGCCCCTTTCGCGGAAAATGCTGTACACGAAACGGTTCTTCCTCGGGTCCCAGCTGTTCTGGTTGCAGAAACAGGCGACCGAGCCTTCACGCAAAGCCCTGTCGGGCTGCTCCTCTATCGGGCTTGTCCTGAACGAGAACATATTATTTCCTGTGCCAGTCCAACCACTTCGCGTGCGAGTGCATCGGCTGCTCCCTCATCCGGAGCTTCCGCATATATGCGTATGATAGGTTCGGTATTCGAGCGGCGCAGGTGTACCCAACTGCGGCTCGACTCGAAGTCAATCTTCACGCCGTCCACCGTATTGATGCGCTCGTTTGCGTAATGTGAACGCACCGCCGCGAGGATTTCGTCTATCAGGGAACTGTCGCTCAATTCTATCTTGTTCTTGACTATGCTGTATGCCGGCAAGGTAGCCTTGTACTCGCTGACTTTCATCTTCTTATGGGCAAGCTGGCTGAGGAAAAGCGCCACACCGACCATCGCATCACGGCCATAATGGGACGCAGGATATATCACGCCACCGTTGCCCTCTCCGCCTATCAGCGCACCCACCTCGTGCATCTTGGAGGTCACGTTCACCTCGCCTACCGCAGCCGGGTACCAGGTTCCGCCATGGGCCTCGGTCACGTCGCGCAGTGCCCTGCTTGAACTGAGATTCGAGACTGTACGCAGAGTTTCCTGTCCGGCAGACACGGCCCTGTCCAAAAGATAGTCAGCAACTGCGACCAAAGTATATTCCTCCACGAAAGGCTCGCCGTTCTCGCAGAAGAAAGCCAGCCTGTCCACATCCGGATCGACACTGATTCCAAGGTCTGCACCGTGGGCGACCACGGCCTCTCGCAACTGGGTCAGGTTGCCGGGCAAGGGTTCCGGATTGTGCGCGAAATTCCCGTCGGGTGTACCGTTCAAAAGTTCGCAGCTTACGCCAAGACGCTCAAGCAGGCGGGGCATGATTATGCCTCCTACCGAGTTGATGCAGTCCACCACCACCTTGAAACCGGCAGCACGGACGGCTTCGGCATCCACTGCTTCCAACGCCAGCACCGAATCTATATGCTCGTCCGTAAAATCGTGCTCTTCAATCTTCCCAAGACTGTCCACATCGGCGAAACTGAATTCTCCGCTTTCGGCCATACGTATGATTTCCGCGCCTTCCCCGGCCGAAAGGAACTCGCCGTTCTCATTCAGCAATTTCAGGGCATTCCATGAACGGGGATTGTGGCTGGCGGTGATGATTATGCCTCCGTCGGCCTCGGCGAAGCCTACAGCAAGTTCGGTTGTGGGGGTGGATGCAAGACCGCATTTCACCACGTCCATACCGCAGGCCACAAGGGTACCGCAGACAAGGTTCTCGACCATTTCCCCACTCAGCCGGGCATCGCGGCCCACCACGATTCTGTATCTGTCTCCATGCTTTGCCGGACGACGGCTGCGCATAAGTGTGCAATATGAATAGGTAAAATTGACTATATCTACCGGACTGAGGCTCTCGCCGCAATTTCCGCCTATGGTTCCGCGGATTCCGGAAATGGACTTTATCAGTGTCATAGTTTGCAAAATTATGAAATTAATCGTAGATTTGCGCCCGATTTTTAAAACACTGAACAATGAAAAAAGGAATTCATCCCGAAAACTACCGACTTGTAGCTTTCAAGGATATGTCAAACGAGGACGTTTTCATCACCCGTTCCTGCGCTACCAGCAAGGAGAACATCACTATCGATGGTGTTGAGTATCCCCTCGTAAAGCTTGAGATTTCGAACACATCTCACCCTTTCTACACCGGAAAGATGAAAATCGTCGATACCGCCGGTCGTGTTGATATGTTCTACCAGAGATACAAGTCCCGCAAGAAATAATCGTTTTGCGGAAGAAAGAAAAGAGGCTGTGCCGGATTTTGGCACAGCCTCTTAATTTATACGCCCCGATTGGGGATACGCAGGGAAATCACCCCTCAGTCTACAATTCTTTCGTGTAAAAATCTATAATCCTTTCTATCGCCCTGCTGCATACCGGACAGAATGAAGGGTAATTGTTCACTTTCATCCTGCACTGCGGATAGGGTCGGTACACACCCTCAGACTGGTAGCCGGCACCCTCATAAAGACCGACACCGAGGCTCGGGTCCGGACGGTTGTAGGTATCAGGGTCCGCCAGTTGGGCAGCCTTGGACACGGGTTCCGCACCTTCCGGCATCATATCCGCCCACTTGCTTCCGAAATCCACAAGCGTAGTTATGTTGGGCTCCCAGGGTTCGCGGTCCGGGAAATAAAAGTACGAATCATAGTCCATATGGTCGTAGAAATATTCGTCCGCGAGACCGGCAAAGCTGTGTCCGAACTCATGCACGACCACCGGTGATGTCCACTCGTTGTGGGCCGACGAAAGCAGGTAGGAATTGAATATACCGCCCCCGCCATACTCGTCAGTGTTGACGAGTATTATTATGTGCTCGTAGGGTATGCCGGAAAGCAGGTCGTGCAGCCTGAAAAGGTGCAGGGTAGTCAGGTACCTCTCTATATAGAAAGTGTCGAAATGCGAGCCGAGAGCCGTGTCCAGCCACTTGCCTTCGTGTGGTACACTCACACCGCTGTCCTTCGATGCCGGGGCCACCGCCACCACGTTGAAACGGTCTTTCAGCCCGTCGAACGGCGCATGACTGAAAATGCTCTCCATTGCCGCCTGCGCATCAGCATAGAATATCTCAGCCTCCCCGGCCGTATATCCTTCCGCTACTATAGCAAGGTCTATACACTCCGATGACGGTCCGCTTTGCAGCAGGTAGCGGTGCGGTTCCGGCTCTCTCCTGATCGGCCTTATCAGTATATCCGAAGGGTCCACGGGATAGTCCAGGCGCGACACGCTTTCCCCACGATGGTTGAAAAGTTCTATCGTCAGCACCGCCGCTTCTTCAGGCATGGGCAACAGGAAAACGTTTTCGAAAGACTTGACACAGCGTGTAGCTTCTTCCTCGACCTGCCACTCTTGAAACAGCGTAGAGAACGAATTGCAATACAGCACCGTACCATCATCAGCACTGCGCAGCCACACCTGTCCGTTGCCGGCAAACAAGAGCGTGTCCATATTCACATTCCTGCCCGCCCAGGGTCCGGCATCCGAAAGTCCGGACACAGAAATGCTGCTGTGCGTGGCATCCCCGGAAAAGATACAGTCCACCCTAAGCGTAGAACGGCCGACAGAAGCCGAAGCAAAATTCGGCAGGGCCATCAGAAGCAGGGCCGCACACGACAAAAATCTGTTCATATAAACGTTTTTTTAAAAGTCGAACTTAACCATTCCCTGTACGCGGTGGTTGGTCACCCAATGCAGATTTTCGGTGGCGAGACCATAGGACTGATCCTCGCCCCATTCACCGTACTGTACGCCCGTGACGTCATACTCTAAACCGAAGGTCAGCTTGCCTATCTTGTAGAACAATGTAGGGGTCACTCTCCACATCTGGTTCATGTTGGAATAACTGTTCTTGCTGAAATACAGGTAATCAGAACTCAGGAGGTCTCCGCTGAGTACTCCGAGGTTCTTGGCATAACCTGCGAAGAGGACTCCATAGAACCTGCGTCCGTATTTCAGGCTGATCCAGGAAGAAGAGTTGGTGGTCGGGCTGTATTCCCAACTGCCGTCATCGTTGATCTTGCTCACGCCATAACCGCCGTTGAGGCTCAGGTGCTCTCCGCCCTGCGCAAGTATGCTCTTGGCCTTAAGGGCGAAATCACCCTTGGCGTACTGGAAGTATACATAAGGGCTGACGGTGGTGATGCGGTCGCTGAGCTTGTTTCCGTCGTCATCGATATGGCGGGGCTTGATTGAAAGCACGTCAACGCCCACCCTTGCGAGGAAGTTCTTGTTCTGGAAGTTCACGCCGAAGTAGAACTCGGGGGTCTTGCCGTACTTGATATAGTCAGCGGACGCTCCGTCAGGACCGGTGGAAGTGTACTGCATCTGCCAGATTGCACCTACGGTGAGTGAGAAATTCCCGGCGAAGTTCCAGTCATAAGTCAGCAAGGGAGTGCGGCTGAAAGCATTGAAGGGCGCACCTGCATTCAGGGCGAGCACATCGGGCTGGTCGGCAGCCATGGGATGCCAGGCCTGACCCATCTTGAAAACCCACTTGTTCTGGCCGAATGTCACGTAGGCCTGCCTCAGGCGGAACTGTGCCGTACCTGTTACGCCGGTCACTCCGGCATAGAAATCGGCCTCGATCTTCGCTCCCATTTTCCAATTGCCGAACTCATAGCCGACAACGTCCACACCGAGACGGGAAGTAAGCGCAGCGGCGCGGAATGAACTCACTGCGTTCAGATCCGTCCCGTCACTGGAGTAGTCCACATCGAGTGGCATATAATAGAAGAGATCTTCCGTGCCGGAAACGCTCTCACGAGAGTCAAAAGCAAGATAATTGCGGATAAAACCGTACAACTTTATCTTGCCTGCTTTCTCTTCCGTTTCCCCGGCAAACAAGGGAGAAGATACTGCGCCGAGCATTGCGGCCGCAAGAATGAAATTTCTTAACTTCATGATCATTAGTTACACTTTATATTAAACAAACACGGGCGGACAAGCGAGCCCGCCCGTGCGTAAGTCCATATAATGTCAGCCCAAATCGAAGGGGAATAATTTCGTCAGCCAGAAGTAGGACAGCACGAGACCCACCACTCCGATGATGATTCCGAGCTTCGCCATGTCTTTGGTCTTCACCAATCCCGTAGATGCTGCAATTGCATTCGGCGGTGTCGAGATGGGGAAAAGCATGGCCATTGAAGCGCAGACGGCTATGAACGGTATCTGTGCGCCCATGCCTCCGATTGCCATGAACTGCTCGTGGTTGGCAGCTGAAGGATCTGCCATCGCCGTACCTATTACCACCATTATCGGGACAAGCAGGGCTGCCGTGGCGGAATTACTGATGAAATTGGACAGCAGATAGCAAATTCCACCGGCAATCACCATGACAAGCACTACGTTCATGGTGCTGAAAGGGATTGCGTGTATGAGAGTGGTCGCGAGCCCGGTCCTGGTAAGCCCCGCACCGAGCGCAAAGCCACCGGCAACGAGCCAGAGCACTGTCCAGTTGATTTCCTTGATATCCTCCTTGCCGAAAAGTCCCGTGCAGGTGTAGACTGCGAGGGGAATCAGCGCAACGATGTTGGAATTGATTCCCGTCCATGCCTCGGTTACCCACAGGAAAATCGTGACGAAAAATGTAATCCAGGCAAGCCACTTTTTCCAGTCGTTCTTGACGGGCGTGCTCTTGATTTCGAGGTCAAGCCTCTTGCTGGAGAAGGGGAAGAACAGGAGCAGCAGTCCCCAGGCTATAAGAATCATTACTAACACAAAAGGCACCATCCTGACCATCCAGTCCACAAAATGCAGTTCATAGCCGGCATTCTGCAACGCGCCTATGGCGATGGCGTTGGGCGGCGTGCCTATAGGCGTTCCTATACCTCCGATGTTGGCGGCGATTGGAATGGACAGCGCAAGCGCAATGCGTCCGTTCTCGTTCTGCGGCAGGGCTTTCAGCACCGGCGTGAGGAACGCGAGCATCATCGCGGCGGTGGCCGTGTTGCTCATGAACATCGAGAATACGGAAATCACGACGAGGAATCCGAGCAGAACGAACTTGGGATTATGTCCGAACATGCCCAGCAGGACCCTTGCAAGGGTTGAATCAAGCCCGTACTTGGACGAGATTATCGCAAGGACGAAGCCACCGAGGAAAAGCATGATCACAGGGTCCGCAAAAGAAGCCATGATGCTCTTGTAATCCACCAGCGACCCGTAGACAGGATCACAGAAAATGCCGATTCCCTTGTTGGAAACCGTCAGAAGCATGATGACAATTACAAGGAGGGAGGTCGTCCAGTTCGGGATGATTTCGAACATCCACATCAGCGCGGCAAAAATAAAGATTGCTATCATGCGCTGTTGGACGACAGTCAGCTCAGCGATGCCATAAAAACTTACGGGCACGGCCCAAAGAAAGATTGTGATTATCAGAACTACAGGCAGTAGTACACAATGCTTCACTGAAAACTTACCAGTTGACATTTACAAGTCTTGATTTTAAAGTACGGGCAAATATATTAATTCTTCTCTAAACAAAAAACATATCAAAAAATGTCTACATTTGCACGAAATGTCAATCGATCCCAATTATGAATCGTTTATTCCGGGCAGCCTCGTGCGCTGCATTTTTGTTACTCGCAACATCTTGTAAAATGGAAAATCCCCTGTTGTCAGAGTCGCCCCTGCCCTACGGAGCGCCTCAATTCGACAAAATAAAGACCGAACATTACCTGCCGGCATTCAAGGAGGGCATAGCTCAGGCCAAGGCCGAGATAGACGCAATAACATCCAATCCCGAAGAACCCACGTTCACCAATACCATCGAAGCTCTGGAATATTCAGGCGGGACCCTGAACCGCGTTGCGTCCATATTCTACAACCTGCTCGAGGCCGAATCCTCACCCGAAATGCAGGAAATAGCCGAGGAAGTATCTCCCCTGCTGACCGAATATTCCATGTACGTGTCACTGAACGAGGCCCTTTTCGCCCGCGTGAAGGCCGTGTACGAAATGCGTGACAGTCTCAATCTCGCCCCCGACCAGCAAAGGCTGCTGGAGGACAGCTACAAGTCCTTTGCCCGGGGAGGAGCCAACCTCTCCCCCGAGGACAAGAAGACCTACGCCGCCCTCAGCGAGGAACTTTCATTAGCCAGCCTGAAATTCAGCAACAACGCCCTGGCCGCAACCAACGCCTACCGCCTCAACCTCACCGATGAGGCTGACCTGGCAGGCCTGCCCCAATATGTGCGCGACATGGGGGCAAGCACCGCAGCGGAGAACGGCGAGAGCGGCTGGACTTTCGACCTCAGCTACCCCAGTTACAGCGCATTCATGCAGTTCAGCGAACGCGAGGATTTGCGTGAACAGATTTACCGCAAGTACAATTCCCGCGCATACGGCGGTTCTTATGACAACAGCGAACTTTGCAAGCAGATAGCCGATCTCCGGCTCAGGATTGCAAATCTCCTGGGATACCGCACTTACGCCGATTATGCCCTCGAAAACCGCATGGCAGGCAACGTGGAGAACGTCAACAAGCTTCTGAATGAACTTCTCGAACCCTCGCTCCCTGCCGCCAGAAAGGAAATCGCCGACATACTCGCCTTCGCCAAGGAGAACGGCTATACCCACGACACCCTCCGGGCCTGGGATTTCAGCTACTGGTCAGAGCGTTACAAGGATGCCAACTACGAACTGAATGACGAACAGCTGAAGCCCTACTTCCAGCTCGAAGACTGCATAGACGCGGTATTCGGACTTGCAACCAGACTGTACGGACTGCAATTCAATCTGCGTGAGGATCTGCCCGTTTACCACCCCGACGTGAAGGTTTACGAGGTATCGGATGCCGACGGCCGCCATCTTGCTCTGTTCTACGCCGACTTCTTCCCCCGCGCCACCAAGCGCAGCGGAGCCTGGATGACCTCTTTCCGCGAGCAGAGCATAAAGAACGGAGTGGAGCGCAGACCTTTCATCAGCATAGTCACCAATTTCAGCAAGCCCACGGCAGATGCCCCGGCACTGCTCACCCACTACGAGCTGACCACCTTCCTCCACGAATTCGGACACTCGCTCCACGGCATGATGGCCGAGGGACGCTACGAGTCGCTGACCGGAACGAACACCGCCCGGGACTTCGTGGAACTGCCCTCTCAGATAATGGAAAACTGGGGCTATGAGCCGGAATACCTGCAATCTTTCGCAAAACACTACCAGACCGGAGAGCCCATTCCCACCGAACTTATAGAGAAGATTTCCGCGACCAAGAACTACAATGCCGGCTACTACCAGGTGCGCCAGCTGCAGTTCGGACTGCTCGACATGGAATACCACAACCGTGAGGTTCCCGTAGATTGCAGCATCAGCGAAATTGAACAAAGGGCCATAGGAAAGTGCCTGACCCTGCCCGCAGTTGACGGCTGTGTCATCTCCACTTCGTTCAGCCACATCTTCTCCGGCGGCTATTCGGCAGGCTACTATTCCTACAAGTGGTCCGAAGTACTTGCCGCCGACGCATGGTCGCTGTTCAAGGAAAAGGGTATTTTCAACACCGAAGTTTCAGGCTCGTTCCGCAAGGAAGTGCTTTCCAAGGGCAGCAGCCGGCCGGAAGCCGAGCTTTACCGCAATTTCCGCGGCCACGATCCCGAGACCAAAGCCCTGCTTGAATCACAGGGAATCGTCAAATAGCGATGCGTCCGATAATAGAACACTTTACCGACAACGACCTCTACACCTTCAGCTGCCAGTATTACATTCTGGAGACCTATCCGCGTGCGGAGGTCGAGTACAGGTTCTTTGACCGCAACGGCACCGTTTACCCCAAGGGATTCGCGGAACTGCGCAAGTGGAACGACTGCGTCAAGCTCTCCTGCAATCTGAGCAAGACGCTCGGCAACCCCGCCAAATGCGAATACCTCATCAAGCAGGGAAATTGCAACCCGGGTGCATGACTTAAAATATACCTTTGCCGGCGGATCAGTTGAATTTCCGCCATGCACAGTCACGAACAAGAACACGGACACAGTCTTTTGGGAGAACTTGCCCCCGCAATCTTCTCTTTCGTCATGCTGCTTGCCTGTATGGCCTTGAAGCGGCATATCCCTGAATGGGCAACAATAACATGGTGCCTGCTGGCATATTTTCCCGTAGCGCTGCCAGTCTGGAAAAAGTCATGGGAATCCCTGGCTGAAAAGGACTTTTTCAACGAATTCACCCTCATGAGCATAGCCTCCATCGCGGCCTTCTTCATCGGCGAATATCCTGAAGCCGTGGCCGTAATGCTGCTGTACAGCGTTGGTGAAGCCCTGCAGGACAAGGCCGTGGACAATGCACGCCGCAACATCGAAGGCTTGGTGAATCTGCGCAGCGAACAATGCACCGTAATCAGGAACGGAGAAGCCCTGAGCGTAAAACCCGAAAGCGTGGTGCCGGGCGAAGAAATCGAGGTCAAAGCTGGAGAAAGGGTGGCGCTGGACGGAAAGCTGCTGAGTGACACTGCTCTGCTTGACACCGCAGCCCTCACCGGAGAAAGCGAACCGCGAAGTGCGGACAAGGACGACGAAGTGCTGGCGGGCATGATAGTCTGCTCGGCTCCCATACGCATAAAGGTGTCGCGCCCATACGAGGACAGCGCACTCTCGCGCATCCTGAACATGGTGCAGGAAGCCTCTGAGCGCAAGGCGCCCGCCGAACTGTTCATCCGCCGTTTCGCAAGGATATACACACCCGTAGTTGTTCTGCTCGCCGCGCTGATTGCATTTCTCCCGGCCGCCGTTTCATTGATTGTACCTTCGTTTGAATACATATTCTCGGATTGGATATATCGCGGTCTGGTGTTCCTCGTCATTTCCTGCCCCTGCGCCCTGGTAATCAGCGTCCCCCTCGGCTACTTTGCCGGCATCGGGGCCGCATCCCGCCGCGGCGTGCTGTTCAAGGGCGGCAATTACATGGATGCCATAGCCAAATTGAACTGCGTGGCGTTTGACAAGACCGGAACGCTCACCAAGGGCAAATTCAAGGTAGTCGGTGTCAAGTGTAACGGAATGCCGGAAAACGATTTCCTTTCGATTGTACTGGCGGTCGAAGAACTCAGCACTCACCCTGTGGCCCGGGCAGTGGCCGAATATGTGCGGGGCCGTGGGATTTCAGCAGCCACGCTTGAAGGAATGCAGGAAATTCCCGGACGCGGGGCGCAGGCCGCATACAAAGGCAAGACTGTGCTCGTAGGCAATGCCCGTCTGCTGAATGAGAACGGCATTTCCGTTCCTGAAGCCTATTTGGGCGGCTGCGGAACTATCGTACTGATGGCCTGGGCAGGCAGTTGCGTCGGAATGCTGGAACTGGAGGATGAAATGAAAGAGGATGCACGCGCAGCCGTAGACGGACTCAAGTCCTTGGGAATAAGCGAAATAATCCTGCTTTCCGGTGACAAGGATGAAGTTGCTCAGGAATATGCGCGCAGGCTCGGCATCCCGGAGGCCCACGGCGGAATGCTCCCCGGTGACAAGGTCGCTTTCGTGGAGAAACTCAGTTCTGACCCGTCACGCTGTGTGGCGTTTGTCGGAGACGGCATAAACGACGCTCCTGTGCTGACAGTCAGCAATGTGAGCATTGCTATGGGCGGTCTCGGCTCTGATGTCGCAATCGAGAGCGCGGACGTAGTCATACAGACTGACCAGCCGTCACGGATCGTGGATGCGATCAAGATAGGACGCAGCACTAACAGCATTGTAAAACAGAACATAGTCGGTGCCATTTCCATAAAATTGATTATCTTGGCAGCCGGTGCCCTCGGATTCGCCTCGCTGTGGTCCGCCGTCTTCGCTGATGTCGGAGTGGCGTTGCTGGCAGTGCTGAATTCCATGAGAGTAAGCAGGAAATAATATGGAAAACGACGAAAGCATACTGCAATTCAGGGACGTGAAACCCACGGCCAACCGCATACTCGTAGTAAGGGCCATGCAGGCCTTGTCTCGGCCGGTGTCCCTGCCAGAACTTGAGGACATACTCTCCCCCATGGACAAGTCCAGCATATTCAGGGTGCTGACCCTGTTCGTCCGGAAGCACGTCGTACACGAAATCGAGGACGGCAGCGGAATGATGAGGTACGAACTCTGCGGTGGCGGCGAGGACGGATGCAGTTTAGAAGATATGCACACACATTTCTACTGCGAGCGGTGCAGGCAGACTTTCTGCTTCAAGTCAATCAGCATCCCGGAAATCCCCCTTCCCGAGGGGTACGAGATGCACTCCATAAATTACATGGTCAAGGGACTCTGCCCCGAATGCGCGGCAAAGGAATAAACTGTCAGTTGAGTGTCAGTTTCCCGCAATCCACGCTGAGCGGCTGCGTCTTGTCGTCGTTGAAGCCCTCCAGAGCCGTAGTGAGATCAAATTCGACCTCCAGTTCTTCCACCGTACCGTCCATAAAGTACGCGGCACCGCGCAACACCTGACTCTCGCCGTCCACGAGGCCCAGCAACCTGGCGGAAGCCATCCACTCCCCTGCCCCCGAGCCTTCCGTCACGGCAGAAAAATTGAATTCCACATTCGATGAATCGCCATACACCCCTGAAACGAAGTCATATTCTCCGGCAATTCCGCCCATGTACATATTCAGGGACATCAGTTCATCGCAACGCCCACCGTCCACCTCCAGGTACAAGTTGAGTTCCCTTACTTCCTGGCGCATGGGAAGATACAGTTCATAATCCGTGTCCGCCTCCATTTCCACGCTGTAAGAGCAGGTGAAGACCCAGCCGGGTTCCCCGCTGATGAAGTTGGACACGCCCTCGGTCTCCCAAAGACTGAAATACATACCTACAACGATCGCCGTGCCGCTGAAACCTATGTTCCCGGCATAATTATGCGCAGTGAAACTGTAAGTGCCCGGCTGCAACATCAAGCCCGGATCGTGGACTTCGTCACCCTGCACTATGTAAGTAGTGCCGTCGATGGTATATTGGTAACGCTCAGGGATTTCCACGCCCTCACCCCTGTCAGACCAGTCGGCCCCGACGGTAAAGGCGGCGTATTTCGGGTGACTCGTCTTATACTCGACATCCTCCGTGCAGGAGAAAAAAAACAGGCACATGACCACAAAGGTCAGGGGCCTGATTAAATTGCGAAAAGCCATATTTTTCAGACTCTCTGACCGTAGCTGCGGTCCGTAGTGTTTACGGTTATCTTGTCGCCCGTCTCGATGAACAGGGGAACCATAACCTTGGCACCGGTCTCAAGGGTAACTTCCTTCAATGCCGAAGAAGATGCGGTGTTGCCCTTTACGGCAGGCTCGGAATAGGTAACCTCCAGTGTCACGTAGGTGGGCAGCTCGCAGGTAAGGCAACGCTCCTCTCCAACCACGAACATCATTTCAACGTGCTGGCCTTCCTTCATGAGGTCGGAATTCTCCACGACTTCCTTCGGCAGGAGAATCTGCTCGAAAGTCTCCTCGTGCATGAAGTTGAAGCCGTCCTCCTCCTCATAGAGGAACTGATAGGGGCGACGCTCGACATCGATGGTCTCGATCTTTGCGCCTGCGGTGAAAGTGTTTTCGAGGATGCGGCCGTTCTCAAGATTGCGGAGTTTGGTCTTGACGAAAGCGGGACCCTTGCCCGGCTTCACGTGCTGGAACCATACAATCATGCAAGGCTTGTCGTTATACTTCAGATACAGACCGTTCTTAAAATCAGCTGTTGTTGCCATAGGATTTATACTAATTAAATTTCATTTCAAAACTCGGCAAATTTAGCGAAGATAAGCCATTAATGCAAATTTTCCATAGCCCTTGCGACCCTCTCCAGCAACCACTTGGGTGTCGAAGTCGCCCCGCAAACGCCCACCTTGTCCCCGGACGAGAACCATTCCGCTTTCAAATCCTCCGCAGACCCTATGAGAAAAGAGCGGGGATTCTGCATACGGCACAATTCGTACAGCACCTTTCCGTTCGAACTTTCACTTCCCGACACAAACACGACAGCATCGTGAGCGCGCGCAAATTCCGCCAAATCACGATACCTCGACGACACCTGCCGGCAGATGGTCGTATGCACTTCCAGCAGCCCCTCCTCCATGTGCGAACGCAGATATTCCTGCACCTTCGCATAACCGTCCGGATTCATAGTGGTCTGGGAAAACAACTCCACCTGCCTGTCCACAGCAAGCCTTCCGCTCTCTACCATTTCCACCGTCTCCTGCAGGGTCTGCACCACAGACACGTCGCCGCCGACCTGTCCGACAAGCCCGAGCACTTCCGGATGTCCGGCCTTCCCGTATATCACCACCCTGCCGCCGCACCGCGTCATGCGTGAATATGCCTCCCGAATCGCCGCCTGCAACTTGATCACCACCGGGCAGGTGCAGTCCATGACGCTGTAGCCGAGTTTTTCCGCATATCCATATACCTGCGGGGGCACACCGTGGGCACGAATCACCAACGGCTCGCCGTCCCTGTGTTCTATCGTCTCCAGTTCGTCTATCGATACGCTTTTCAGACCCAGCGACTCCAGCCGGGCGAGTTCTTCCCCATTGTGTACCATCGCGCCGAGGGAATACAGCCGCCCGCCATGTTCAGAGAGATATTCCTCCGCCTTGCCTATGGCACGGATGACCCCGCCGCAAAAACCCGAATTCGGATCTATGGTAACTGTCATAATATGCCGAACTTACCTTGAATCAGCCCGATAAGCCAGGCCACTTCCTCCTCTATGGTCATTTCGGAATTGTCCAGTCCGTATGCGTCGTCGGCACGCCTGAGCGGAGAAGCGTCGCGGTGGGAATCGATGAAATCACGTTCCTTGATATTGGAGAGCACTTCCATAAAATCCGGCTCTGCCCCACGCGAAAGCATCTCGTCATAACGCCGCTGCGCACGTACTTCCGCACTTGCAGTCATAAAGATTTTCAGTTCGGCGTTCGGAAAGACCGAGGTGCCTATATCGCGTCCGTCCATGACCACCCTGCCGCCGGCACCCAGCGCACGCAGGCGGTTGTCCACCCAGTCGCGGACATAAGGAAGCGTGGCTATGGGACTCACCTGCGAAGACACCTTCATCGAGCGTATCTCGTCCTCGATGCAGCGATTGCCCATGTAGCACATGCTGTCCTCGCCGAAATACAGGTCCAGCTCGTCCAGAGCCTTCTCAAGTTCGGGCGAAATCGTGTTGTCCTCCGCTATCAGGCCCTGTTCCTGGGCAAAAAGGGTCACGCCACGGTACATGGCGCCGGAATCCAGATACAGAAAACCGAAACGCCTGGCAATCCGTTTCGCAAAACTGCTCTTGCCGGTTGATGAGTAGCCGTCTATGGCTATGGTTATATCAGGTATTTTCATCGTGTTTATTTTTTAGCTGCCATTCTTGCCTCATATTCCGCACGTGCCCTCTCCACGGAAACCGAGCGCTTGATTACGAAGCCCGAGCCGAGGTACTTGGTGCGCACATCCTCGTCTGAAGCCAATTGTTCGGTCGTGCCCTCCTGCAGGATTGAGCCTTCATACAGCAGGTAGGCCCTGTCTGTAATGGCCAGAGTCTCACCTACGTTGTGGTCCGTGATTATGACCCCGATATTGCGGTATTTCAGTTTCGCTATTATGTACTGTATGTCCTCCACGGCAATGGGGTCCACGCCGGCGAAAGGTTCGTCCAGAAGGATGAATTTCGGATCTATTGCCAGCGCCCTCGCTATCTCGCAACGTCGTCTCTCGCCTCCGGAAAGCTGTATTCCGAGCGACTTGCGTACTTTCGAGAGATTGAATTCGTCTATCAGCATCTCCGTGCGTTCCTTGCGCTCCTTTTCCGGTATGCCTTTCATCTCCATCACGGAGATTATGTTGTCCTCAACTGACATCTTGCGGAACACCGAAGCGTCCTGGGGCAAATAGCCCACACCTTTCTGGGCACGCTTGTACATGGGGAGCTTGGTAATTTCCTCATCATCGAGGAAAACCTTGCCGTCATTGGGCACAATCTGGCCGGTAATCATATAGAAACTCGTGGTTTTGCCGGCACCGTTAGGCCCGAGGAAACCCACGATTTCCCCCTGATTCACCTCCATCGACACGCCCTTCACGACCGTTCTCATTCCGTATTTCTTGACAAGGTTCTCGCAGCGTAATTTCATCGTATGTTGAATTTTTCGTTTCTATTTCACGTCCAGTCCCAAATCCACTATAAGGTTCTTGACCTCGGGATTGCGCTTCATCAGGTCCTCCGCCTTCTCCGAAGGCATATACTTGCTCTCCTGCCTCTCCACGTCATCGGGAGCCACCACAGGCTGCAAACGCAGGTTCTTGAAACTGAGTATCTTGCAGAAGCGGTCTTCAAGCCCGCGGAGCATCTTTTCCTCTATCCAGCGTTTCTGGGCATCATTGAGCACGCTGAAAGTCACCAACTTGTAGCCCTCGTCCGAAACCGAACATTCCAGTTTGGCCGTCGAAAGGGCGTTGCTCAGTCGTGGCTGGGACGCATAGGATGCGGCCAGTTCCTGCCATGCGGACGCTATGGATTCATCACTGGGATAATCCGCAGCGGCAGGTTTTCCGGCAGGGCTGTCTGCTGTCGGCTGCACCTCAACCGTGCGTGCCGGAACATCGTCCTTTCCTTCGGCATCGCTCATGAGTGACGAGAGCGAAAGAGTGGAAGCCTTCTTCGCCGTTCTTCTGGCAGCGGCCGGCTGTCCGGTGCCCGTTTGCGCTTCGACTGTCGTCCGCTGCGTAGTGCCCGTTCCTGCCTGCGTTTCTGGGGCGACCGGCTTGGGCGACTGCGTTGCGGAAACAGCAGCGTCTTGCTTGCCTGACATGAACGCCATGCGCATCAGCGCGAACTCTATATGCAGCCTCTGGTTTGACGAAGCCCTGTAACCGGCCTCGCACTTCGAACACACTTCGAGCGCGGAATACAAGAAATTCACGGAGCAGCGCGCCGACTGTTCCGCATACCTCTGTTTCAGCGACTCCGGCAACTCGAGCAGCGCCTCCAGACCTCCTGTACGGCTGACGAGCAGGTCGCGCAGGTGAGTGGCAAGCGAAGTGACGAAATACAGGGCATTGAAGCCCTTGCGCAACACCTCGTCAAAAATCAGCATGGCCGTAGCATAATCCCCCTGCAGGAAAGCGTCTACAAGGCGGAAAGAATACTCGTAATCCAGCACATTGAGATTATGCAGCACATCCTCGTACTTTACGGTCGTACCGCAGAAAGCCACGGTCTGGTCGAAGATGGTGAGTGCATCGCGCATGGCCCCGTCAGCCTTCTGCGCTATTATGTGCAGCGATTCGTCGTCTATCGTTATGCCCTCCTTTCCGGCGATCATGCGCAGGTTGCGGACTATGTCCGGGATGCCTATGCGGTTGAAGTCGTAGGTCTGGCAGCGGCTGAGTATGGTCGGGATTATCTTGTGCTTCTCCGTAGTTGCCAGAATGAAAATCGCGTGTGCGGGCGGCTCCTCCAAAGTCTTCAGGAAGGCGTTGAAAGCCGCGGAAGACAGCATGTGGACCTCGTCGATGATGAACACGGAATATTTTCCCGTCTGGGGAGGAATCAGCACCTGCTCCATCAGGGCCTTGATGTCGTCCACTCCGTTGTTGGATGCGGCATCCAACTCGTGTATGCAGTATGAACGGCCCTCGGCGAAGGAACGGCAGGACTCGCACTCCCCGCAGGGCCTGAGGTCCGGACCGGGATTCGAGCAGTTGATGGTCTTCGCGAAAATACGCGCAGCACTGGTCTTGCCCACACCACGGGGTCCGCAGAAAAGGTATGCATGCGCCAACTGGCCGCGCAGGATGGAATTCTTGAGCGTTTTCGCTATATTGTCCTGGCCTATCAGCGACTCGAATGTGTCAGGCCGGTATTTTCGCGCAGAAACTATATAATCGGACATAAATGATATGCTCTCATGTGTGCAACTTACAAAAGTAATGATTAATTCGTAACTTTGAGGTATGAAAAAGTGTTTGAAGATTTATTTTGCAACGGCAATCCTGCTCTTGTGTACCTTGGCCGACGCATCGGCACAGGGGAAAATATATACGAAACGCGTCCGTCTTGAGGACTTCCCCGCCAAGACTACCAAAATAGTCACCGCAGGCAACAGCCTGCCGGAACTGAGCCTGCGCGAGGAAATCATCACCCGCTGGAGGATATCGCCTTTCGAGTTCTGCAGCCCGGACGAATTCGAGGAACTCCGCACCAACAGCAGCTATTACTTCCTCTATTTTTCCCAATCGGACGGAATCATGTTCCTCACTCTCGCCAAGGGAGGCAAGGAGGACGAAACGGACAACCTCAAGAAGCCTTTTGAAGTGGTGAGTATGCCCATTGCAAGCGTGGGAGACCCCAGCGGCCGCGAACTCATGTTCATGGGGGCTTTCGTGGATATAATACAGAACTATGTGGAGGATGCCATGATTTCCGAGAGCACGGCATACAACGGACTCAAAGCATACAATTCCGGCAAGTGGCGCGACAAGACCGTCATACTGGACAGCGACAAGGTGGACGAAGTGTACCCCACGGGAGCGGAGAACACCGTACTCGGACTGGTCATCACCCCCACGGCAATTTCCAGGGGCAGTTACTGCTACAAACTGCTCATCTCGGCCGACACCCACGAACTTTTCTACTACAAGCGGTCCAAATACCGGGGTTCACAGGACAACAACTTCACACCTGCGGAAATACGCAAATTCACTTCCGGAAATGGAGACTCCTCAGAGTAGATACATACGCGAGCACAGCAGCACACCGGCCGACGGGCTCGACTGGATAGTGCGCCAGACCCACATCAGGACCAAGTATCCGCAGATGCTCTCCGGTCCGGTGCAGGGCGAACTTCTGAAAATGCTTACCAGAATCTCCGGAGCGCAGCGGGCAGTGGAAATAGGTTCTTTCACCGGCTA
Organism: uncultured Muribaculaceae bacterium; assembly: GCA_964582235.1. Lineage (GTDB taxonomy): Bacteria > Bacteroidota > Bacteroidia > Bacteroidales > UBA932 > Cryptobacteroides. The sequence continues at coordinate 62,875 of CAZOQW010000001.1, forward strand.
CTCATCGGCCTGCATTGCCCTCGGACTGCCGGAAAACGGACATCTGGACGCGTTTGAGGTCAATGACGAACTTGAGGACCTGATGCGCGAAGGCTGGGAGCGGGTCGGAGTGGCGGAAAAAATCACCCTCCACATAGGCGATGCCTGCGAACTGCTGAAAGACCCCTCCATAGTCCTCGGAGGCGAAATAGACCTGGTGTTCATCGATGCAAACAAACGCCAGTACCTCGACTATTACGAAGCAGTCCTCCCGATCCTGAAACCGGGAGGACTGATCATCGCAGACGATGTGCTGTGGGACGGAAAGGTCTACGCCGACCCTGTTCCGCACGATGCCCAGACTGCGGGGCTTTGCGCCTTCAACGACTTCGTGGCACGCGACAAACGCGTCGAAACCGTAATGCTGCCGCTCCGCGACGGACTCTCGCTCATCCGCAAGCTATAGATTCACGAAATCCTTGACGTTCTGTGCGCTGACAGGCTCATCGCCGAGTATCAGCAGTCTGTCCACAACATTGTCAAGTTCACGTATGTTTCCGGGCCAGTCCTTCTTGCAGAGCAGTTCGATGGCCTCGGGCGAGAAACTGCGTGCACGCCCGCCCTCGGTGTACTTGCCCAGGAAGTGCTCGACCAGCAAGGGAATATCGTCCCTGCGGTCATTCAGCGAAGGCACCTTGATCACGATTACGCTGAGCCTGTGATACAGGTCCTCGCGGAAACGGCCCTCGGCTATCTCTTTCAGCAAGTCCTTGTTCGTTGCGGCTATCACCCTGACATTGACCTCTATGTCCTTGTCGGAACCCACTCGGGACAGTTTGCGCTCCTGCAGCACGCGAAGCACCTTGGCCTGGGCTGCAAGACTCATGTCGCCTATCTCGTCAAGGAACAGCGTACCTCCGTCGGCCTGCTCGAATTTGCCCTTGTGCTGCTTTATCGCAGAGGTGAAAGAACCTTTCTCGTGACCGAAGAGTTCGCTCTCGATAAGTTCCCCCGGAATGGCTGCGCAGTTCACCTCAACGAAAGGCATCAGACTGCGCTCGCTCTGCTGGTGAAGGTTGCGGGCCACGAGTTCCTTGCCGGAGCCGTTGGGTCCCATGATGAGCACCCTTGCATCCGTAGGAGCCACCTTCTCTATCATGTGCCTGATATTCTCGATAGGAGCCGAATTTCCTATCATGTCCGCGCCGTAGACCTTCTTTTTCAGGGCCTTGTTCTGCTTGGTCAGGGTAGTGCGCTCCGCAGCATTGCGTATGGTAATCAGTATCCTGTTGAGATCCAGAGGCTTCTGTACGAAGTCGAAGGCCCCCTTCTTGATACACTCCACAGCCGTGTCAATGTCACCGTGTCCGGAAATCATCACTACCGCCGAATCCACGCCCATGGAAATAATCTTGTCCAGCACCTCGATGCCGTCCATGCCCGGCATTTTTATGTCGCAGAAAATAACGTCGAAACGTTCTTTCTCCACCATTGCGAGCGCAGAGGGACCGTCCTCGGCGACAGTTACCTCGTAGCCCTCGTCGCCGAGTATCTCACCGAGCGAATTGCGTATTGAACGCTCGTCATCGACTATAAGTACTTTCATCTTTTCGTCAGTTTATCTGTGAACCATTGGAGAGCGTCTCCTGCGGGGTAATGAAACGCATCTTTCCGTCCGGCTGCTTTGCCATAAGTATCATTCCCCGGCTCTCTATACCCTTGATTGTGCGGGGCTTGAGGTTGGCCAGTATGCAGATTTGCTTGCCAACCATGTCTTCCGGAGCATAGTACTCCGCGATTCCGGACACTATCACCCTCTTGTCCACTCCGGTATCTATCGTAAGTTTCAGCAACTTGTCCGTCTTGGGCACCCTCTCCGCCTCCAGAACGGTGGCAGTGCGTATGTCCATCTTGTCGAAGTCCTCATACACGCACTCATCCTTCAGCGGCAGCACCTGCTTTGCGGCTTCGGCAGCAGCGGCAGCCTCATGCTCCTTGCGAATGGTTTCCAGACGGTCAATCTGCGCGGCCACTGCATCGTCTTCAACCTTGGAGAACAGCAGTTCGGCTTCTCCGAGTTTGTGACCGGCAGGCAGGATTTCGGCATTTCCCAGCATCTCCCAGTTGAGCACCAGTCCGCTTTCCGTAGTTTCAGCTCCGAAATGGCTGTGGCGGGCAGCACCGTCTGCAGTGGGACGATGGTCGCATCCGGCTTCTACGCCCACGGCGAGCATCTTGCGCAGTCTCTCGGCAGCGAAGGGAGTAAAAGGCTCGAAAGCCAGGGCCAGGTCAGCACAAATCTGCAGTGATATGTTGAGTATGGTGCCCGTCCTGGCGACATCGCTCTTGTAGACCTTCCAGGGCTCCGTGTCGGAAATGTACTTGTTTCCCGCGCGGGCTATGGACATTGCGTCCTTCAGGGCCTCGCGGAAATGGTAGGTCTCCAGGTTGTGCTCCAAAGAAGCCTTCAGCCGGGGAATCTCGGCAAGCACTTCCTTGTCCACCTCTGCCAGTTCACCCCTCTCGGGAACGCAGCCGCCGAAATACTTGTGGGTAAGCACCACGGCCCTGTTCACGAAGTTGCCGAAAATGGCCACCAGTTCGCTGTTGTTGCGCTGTTGGAAGTCCTTCCAACTGAAATCGTTGTCCTTCGTCTCGGGAGCATTGGCCGTAAGCACATAGCGCAGCACATCTTCCTTTCCGGGGAAATCCTTCAAATATTCATGTGCCCACACCGCCCAGTTGCGGGAAGTGGAAATCTTGTCGCCCTCGAGGTTCAGGAACTCGTTGGCGGGCACATTCTCCGGCAGGATGAAACCGTCTCCATAAGCTTTCAGCATGGAAGGGAATACGATACAGTGGAACACTATATTGTCCTTGCCTATGAAATGCACCAGTTTGGTATCCTGAGACTTCCACCAGCTTTCCCAGCTGTCAGGCAGAAGTTCCTTGGTGTTCGAAACATAGCCTATCGGGGCATCAAACCATACATAGAGCACTTTGCCCTCGGCTTCTTCCAGCGGCACGGGCACGCCCCAGTCGAGGTCCCGGGTCACCGCCCTCGGCTGCAACCCTCCGTCAAGCCAGCTCTTGACCTGACCGTAGACATTGGTCTTCCATTCCTTGTGTCCTTCGAGTATCCATTCCTTCAACCACTGCTCGTAATCCTGCAGGGGAAGATACCAGTGCTTGGTCTTTTTCTTCACGGGCGCGGCTCCGCTCAACTTGCTTTTTGGATTCAGAAGTTCCTCGGGGCTAAGCGTGCTTCCGCACTTTTCGCACTGGTCGCCGTAAGCGTTCTCGTTTCCGCAACGGGGGCAGGTACCGACTATATAGCGGTCTGCAAGGAAAGTCTTTGCTTCGGGGTCATAATACTGCTCGCTTTCCTTTACCATGAATTTGCCGGCTTCGTTCAGGCGGGTGAAAAATTCGGAGGCCGTCTCGTGGTGGATTTTCGAGCTCGTGCGCCCGTAGACGTCGAAATTGATTCCAAGTCCGCTGAAAGAGTCGCGGATTATCGCGTCATACTTGTCCACTATGTCCTGGGGCGAACAGCCCTGCTCCCTCGCCTTGATTGTGATGGGCACTCCGTGTTCGTCGGAGCCACATACAAAAAGCACGTCCTGGCCGCGCATACGCAGATATCTCACATATATGTCTGCCGGCACGTACACTCCGGCAAGATGTCCGATGTGTACAGGGCCGTTGGCATAAGGCAATGCGCAGGTCACCAGGGTTCTCTTGAATTCTTTTTCCATATCTCTGATCAATTCTGAATTTTCTCTCTTCCTGTTTTCTGGCGGATTTTCCGCCGTATGTTCTGCAGTCGCATTATCTCCTGCATGGCAGGCAACTGCTCCTCCGCCGGCATTCCTTTCAGCGAGCGTATCAGGGACTCGACACGGCATTGCAGGCGATATTCTCCATAAATCATTATGGCCTTGGGCACATAGTTCACTAACCACGAGGAAGTGGTCGTCATAGACCTCTCGAACGAATCGACGGTCAGCTGATATTTCTCCGAGGACAGTGATGCCACTACTTCCGCAAGCAAGCGGTCCGGCGAATCGAGCAGGGACTTCACTATCTCCTGCTGATCCAGCCCCAGGTCATAACGTTCCATGTACGAAGCGTAGACCGAAGCGTGGACCGGATCAGCCATTTCCGTGCCATCGCTTTCCAAAGCGTCGCGAATGAACTCCGCAACGGTCGGAGCCTCCTCCCCTTCCCCCGGATAATATTCCGAATCGCTCTCGAACTCCAGTCTGTCCGTACCATGGGTCAGCAGGAAAAACAGCAGATCTCGTTCGATCGGGTCGAGTATGCGGTTTTCGGGCGATGTGTTGCGTGCCACAGAGGCCGGTTCTTCCGGCACGGGGCCGCCGGATTGGCTATACATTCCGCCATAGGTCCTGTCGTTCACCCCGTCATACGAGGCTTCCCTCATATCGTCCGCCGCCCTGCGGGCCTGTCTCTCCTGTTCCTTGCGCCTGTCCTCCAGTATCTTGGTGCGGCGCCGGGAGATGCGGGAGAACAAAATCGAAGGCTCGATATTGAACTGCGCCGATGTATATTCCACGTAGGTCGAACGCTTCACGGCATCCGGAATCTCCGCTATGGTGTCCGCTATGTCGTTTATCAGGTTGGCCTTTTTCAGCGGGTCACCTGCCGCCTCGTCTATCAGCAACTGGGTCTTGAAGGCCACAAAATCCTTTTCGGAACTCTCGATGTACTGCAGCACCTCCTCGAGGCTGTGCTTTTTCGAGAAGGAATCGGGGTCCTCGCCATCCGGCAGCAACACCGTCTTCACGTTCATGCCCTCTGCCAATATCATGTTGATGCCCCTCACGGCAGCGTGTATGCCTGCCGAGTCGCCATCGTACATTATCGTGATGTTCTCCGTGAACTTGTGTATCAGGCGTATCTGCTCGGCAGTCAGCGAAGTTCCGCAACTTGCCACGACATTGCGTATTCCGAGCTGGTGCATCATCACCATATCCATATTGCCCTCCACAAGTATGCACTTGTCCAGACGCGAAATTTCGCCCTTGGCGAACCAGATTCCGAGCAGGTTCCGGCTCTTCACGTATATTTCCGTCTCCGGCGAATTCACGTATTTCGCAGGATTGTCGGAACGGAGAGTGCGTCCGCTGAATGCCAGCACCCTGCCGCTCACCGAATGAATAGGGAACATCACGCGCTCCCTGAACTTGTCGCTCACGCTTCCGTCCTCGTGCCGCACCGCAAGTCCGGCATCTATCAGATATTCCAGCTTGTAGCCGGCTGCAGTCGCAGCATCCACGAGTTCGCGGCCACCGCGGGGAGCCCAACCGAGCGAGAAACGCTCTATCGTGTCCTCTTCCAGCCCGCGGGAGCGGAAATATTCATGGCCGACAGCCAAGCCCTCGCCGCTTTTCAGGCGTTCGCAAAAGAACTTGCAGGCAAATTCGCTCACCAGCAACAGGCTCTCCCGTCTCTGCCTCTGCGCCAGTTCCTCCGCACTTTCCTCCTCCTCAACTATCTGTATATGATACTTGCGGGCAAGATAGCGCAGGGCCTCAACATAACTGCAATGTTCCTGCTCCATCACAAAGCCCACGGCCGTACCGGACTTTCCGCAGCCGAAGCACTTGTACAGGCCTTTGGCCGGAGACACGTAGAAAGAGGGGGTTTTCTCATTGTGGAACGGGCAGCAGGCGACATAATTAGCCCCGCGACGCTTCAGCGTCACGTAATCGCTCACCACATCCACAATCTGAGCGCTGTCAAGTATCTGTTCTACTGTCTCCCTCGGTATCACGAAGCTATCTCACACAGGAATTTTATCCTCACCAGACGGATTTCATTTTCATAATAATCGGGGCCCATCGCCTCCATTGCCTCCTGCACACTGTCCGAAGCGGCATCGTTGCGGAAATAGTTGAATATGTCTTCCACTATGTCGGGGTCGAGGTTCTCCTCTATGTAGTAGTCGAGGTTCAGTTTCAGTCCTCTCGCAACTATGGACTCTATTTCGGTCAGAAGCCCGTCCATATCCATGTTATTGGCGGAGGCTATGTCCTCGAGCGACATGTGCCTGTCTATGCTCTTTATTATGAAGGACTTGTCATCCGACTTGGGCAGCGAGCGCATCATGAAGTCGTCCGGACGCACTATCTCGTTCTCCTCCACATACTTGGCTATGAGTTCCAGGAACTCCTTGCCGAATTTCCTGGCCTTGCCCTCGCCCACTCCCTGACATTTTTTCAGTTCCGCGACAGTCAAGGGATAGAGTATGGCCATATCCTCCAGGGCCGGGTCACCGAAGATTATCCAGGGTTGCAGCCTGAGTTTTCGGGAAACATCCTTTCGCAGGTCCTTCAGCATGGCAAGCAGCACGGGATCTCCGGCTCCGCCACCCTTCATCATGGCCGTGTTTGCTACGCCCTCCTCGTCGTCCATGTCATCGTCCGCCTCGTTCGATGACGAGAATTCCCTGTCCTCGACAAGCATCAGTTCATGCGGATGCTCGAAGAATTCCTTTCCTGCGGGAGTGACGTGTATGAGACCATAGCTTTCGATTTCCTTTTCGAGGAAGTGTGCGGTCAGCCCCTGATGGATTACGGCCTGCCAGAACTTGCGGCCGCGTTCCTTGCCGGCTCCGAAAAGTTCCAGCTCATCGTGCCTGTAAGACTTTATCATGGCATTCTCCTCTCCTGCGAGTATGTTGGCGAGGTGTTCGATCTTGAAGTGTTCCGGCAATGTGGTCACCAGCTCTATCACCATGCACATCTCCTTGCTGCCGTCAAATTTGCGGCGGGGATGCAGACAGTTGTCGCAACAGTTGCAGTTTTCCTGCTCATAATCCTCCCCGAAGTAGTTCAGCAGAAGTTTCCTGCGGCACTGGCTGCTTTCGGCGTAGGCCATGACCTCAGAAAGCAGATGGTTGCCTATCTCCTGCTCTGATATGGGCTTGCCCTGCAGGTAACGTTCTATCTTCCTCAGATCCTTGTAACTGTAATAGGCTATGCACCTTCCCTCTTGTCCGTCACGACCGGCCCGGCCCGTCTCCTGATAGTAGCTCTCTATGCTCTTGGGCATGTCATAATGTATCACGAAGCGGACATCGGGCTTGTCAATACCCATTCCGAACGCTATAGTCGCCACTATCACGTCGGCTTCCTCCATGAGGAACTTGTCCTGGTTCTCGGCCCGCGTCTTTGCATCCATGCCTGCATGGTATGGCAGGGCCTTGATGCCGTTCACTGCCAGAAGGTCAGCCAGGTCCTCCACCTTCTTGCGGCTCAGACAATATATTATGCCTGACTTGCCGGGATTCTGGCGGATGAAACGTATGATGTCCTTCTCCGGCTCGTTCTTTTCCCTGATTTCATAATAGAGATTCGGCCTGTTGAACGAGGCCTTGAACACGGCGGCATCCGTGATGGCGAGGGTCTTGAGTATGTCGGACTGCACCTTGGGGGTCGCTGTTGCGGTCAGAGCGATTATCGGCGCCCTGCCTATGTATTCCACCATGTCCCAGATTCTCCTGTATTCCGGACGGAAGTCATGACCCCATTCCGAGATGCAGTGAGCCTCGTCCACGGCGTAGAAGGAAATCTTGATGCCTTTCAGGAACTCGGCATTTTCCTCCTTGTTGAGCGACTCGGGTGCCACATACAGCAATTTTGTCTTGCCTGCCAGCAGATCCGAACGCACTTCCTCCAACTGCTGCTTGTTCAGCGAAGAATTGAGGAGGTGGGCGATCCCGGGATCGCCCGACACGAATCCTCTCAGCAGGTCTACCTGATTCTTCATCAACGCGATGAGCGGTGATATGACTATCGCCGTTCCCTCCATCATAAGTGCCGGCAGCTGGTAGCACAGCGACTTGCCGCCGCCCGTGGGCATGAGCACGAAGCAATTTCCGCCGCCGAGGAGGTGGCTTATAATCTTTTCCTGCTCACCCTTAAAGGAATCGTAGCCGAAAAAGTCCTTGAGTGTTTTGCGTATTTGTGCGGAATCAGGTTTCATGATGTCAATCTAAAGTGTGAATGGCCAGACCGGAACGGAGCTTCGGTTCGAACCACGTAGTTTTGGGAGGCATTATATTGCCGCTGTCGGCTATGTCTATGAGTTGTCGCATGGATACGGGGTACAGGGCGAAGGCCACCTTCATGCCGCCGTCGTCCACCCTGCGTGCAAGTTCTTCCAGACCCCGGATTCCTCCGACGAAATCAATGCGCTTGTCGTTGCGCAGGTCCTTGATTCCGAGCAGGGGTTCGAGCACCTTGTTGGAAAGCACGGTCACGTCCAGCACTCCTATGGGGTCGCTGTCGTCATATCTGCCGGGGAGGGCGGTAAGCGAGTACCAATGTCCCTCCAGGTACATCGAGAAATTGTGCAGGCCCGTGGGACGGTAAGGTTCCGTTCCCTTGTCCTCCACCTCGAAATCCTCGCGCAGCCGGGCGATGAAAGTAGAGGCATCCATGCCTGCCAGATCCTTTACCACGCGGTTGTAGTCGATAATTTTCAGCTGGCTTTCGGGGAAACATACGGCCATGAAATAATTGTACTCCTCATTGCCGGTGTGGTCGGGATTTCCTGCCCGTTTCTCGGCCCCGACTCTCGCAGCGGCAGCGGTACGATGATGTCCGTCAGCCACATAGAAGGCATCAACCTCAGTCTCGAAAGTGCGGCTCACCGTGGCTATGTCCCCGTCATCGTCAATTACCCAGAACTCGTGTCCGAAGCCGTTCTCGTCCGTGAACTTGTATTCCGAAGGACGGGCGATGGTCTTTTCCACTATGCCCATAAGGGTAGGGTTGTCCTTGAAGGAGAAGAACACCGGCTCGATGTTGGCGTTCTGGTTGCGCACATGCACCATGCGGTCGTCCTCCTTATCCGGACGGGTAAGCTCATGCTTCTTTATCGCCCCGCTGGCGTAGTCGTCGGTATGTGCGCACAGCACGATTCCGTACTGGGTACGTCCGTCCATGGTCTGGGCATAAACGTAATAGCAGGGTTTCGGGTCACGCACAAGCCAGGCCTTGCTCTGCCATTCCGCAAAATTCTGCACGGCCTTCTCGTAGACCTTCGGGTCGTGGTCCGGGAGCATCGGATCGAAATCTATCTCCGGCTTGGTTATGTGCAGCAGGGACTTCTCCCCTGCCATTGCAGCCGCCTCTGCCGAATTCAACACGTCGTATGGAGGTGCCGCAACTTCGGTGACTATTTCTTTGGGCGGCCTGAGAGCCGCGAAAGGTTTTACTCGTACCATAATTACTTGTTGAGTTGGAAACGGTTTTCTCCTGTAGCGAAATATGCGACTATCTGGCGGGCAGCAGCGAGACCGGCGTTGATGTTGGCCTCTGCGGTCTGGGCACCCATCTTCTTGGGAGTCGCGAATATCCTGAGACCGAATTTCTCACGCATGGCCTCGTAATTGTCCGGAGCCACGTCGGTGACGTATTTCAGGTCGCTCCTTTCCTCGAGCGCACGTTCAAGACCGGCTTCGTCCATCACCTCCTTGCGTGCCGTGTTCACGAGTACGGCACCCTTGGGCATACTGCTTATCAGTTCATAGCCTATGCTGCCTTTGGTCTCGGGCGTAGCGGGTATATGTATGCTCAGGAAATCGCTCGAACGGTAAAGTTCCTCGACTGAAGGGCAGACCTCCGCACCTCCCTCTACTATTTTCTCGGCAGGAACGAAGGGGTCAACGGCGAGCACTCGCATTCCAAGCCCCGTGGCCTTTTTCGCCACCAGACGACCCACATTGCCGAAGGCCTGGATACCGAGGGTCTTGCCGGCTATCTCACTGCCCGTCGCAGGAGTGAACTGGCCCCTTGCCATGAAAATCATCATGGCCACCACGAGTTCGGCAACGGCATTTGAATTCTGCCCCGGAGTGTTCATGGCCACGATTCCCCTGGCGGTGCAGGCCGGAAGGTCGAGATTGTCGTAGCCGGCACCTGCACGGACTACGATTTTCAGTTTGGGAGCGGCCGCAATGACCTCGGCCGTAACCTTGTCGGAGCGGACTATCAGAGCATCGGCATCCGCAACGGCCGCCACCAGTTCCTCCTGGGATCCGTATTTCTCGAAAGCCGCAAATTCATGTCCGGCGGCCTCCACTATTTCGCGTATGCCGGCTACTGCAGCGGCCGCGAAAGGCTTTTGGGTGGCAAGAAGAACTTTCATTACTTATGGATTTTTTCGAATTCTTGCATGCAGGAAACGAGTGCTTCCACGTCGGCCTGGGTGCAGGCGTTGTAGATGGATGCACGGAAACCTCCGACTGAGCGGTGGCCCTTGATTCCGACTATGTCGTGCTCTGAAGCGAAATTGAGGAATTCAGCCTGCAGGTCCTCACGACCGGGAGCCATCACGAAGCATACGTTCATGATCGAGCGGTCCTCGGGGGCTGCGGTACCGACAAACAGCGGGTTCCTGTCGATTTCGGCGTACAGCGTCTCGGCCTTGCGCACGTCAAGTTCGTGCATAGCCTCGACTCCGCCCATGCTCTTGAGCCATTTCAGGGTCTCGTTCATCACGAAAATCGGGAACACGGGAGGCGTATTGAACATGGAGCCCTTGTCTACGTGTACCTTGTAGTCGAGCATCGTGGGGATGTAGCGGCTGACCTTGCCGAGCGTATCCTTGCGTACTATGGCGAAGGCAACACCGGCAGGACCTGCATTCTTCTGAGCACCGCCGTAAATCAGGGTATATTTGCTCACGTCCACCGGGCGGCTGAGTATATCGGAACTCATGTCGGCCACGAGAGGCACGGGGCAGTCGATGTCATGACGGATTTCGGTGCCGTAGATGGTGTTGTTTGTTGTTATATGGAAGTAGTCGAGATCCTCCGGAATTACGTAATCTTTGGGGATGTAACTGTAGTTCTTGTCCTTTGAGCTTGCGACAACGACGGTCTCGCCCAGTCCCCTGGCTTCCTTTATGGCTTTGGAAGCCCAGACTCCGGTGTCAAGATAGCCGGCCTTGTGCTCAAGATAGTTCATGGGGACAAAGAGGAATTGCAGACTGGCTCCTCCGCCGAGAAAAACGACCTCGTGAGTGTCGGGAATGTGGAGAAGCTCTTTCCATAGCGCCCGGCATTCGTCCATTACGTCCTGCCAGCCGGGACTGCGGTGTGAGATGGATATGAGAGATACGCCCGTGCCCTTGAAATCCTTCAAGGCCTCGATTGAGTTGTTGATGGCGACCTCGGGAAGCAGGCAGGGACCTGCATTGAAAACGTGCTTGCTCATGTTTATTGGTTATTAAGTTACCGTTTGTCAAACTTTCAAACAACTTTTAAAGTTAGTGATTTTTTCTATCCTCTCCAAAAAATCCTGCTCCAAACTCCGGCGGATTCTGAGTTCCATGCTGCAGTTTTCCGCAAATTCCCTTGCACGCTGCGGCAAATCCATGGATTTCACGAGTTTCATAAGCTCGGGCATGGCCTCGTAGCCGAAATCCACGCGATACCAGCTGCCGGCTGTCTTTTCCACCCGCTCCGCTGCCGCCAGTGCATCGGCCGTCGCTGTCTTGTAAGCCCGTATCAGTCCCGGCACGCCGAGTTTTATGCCGCCGAAATAGCGGACCACGACCACCAGCACATCGCTCAGCCCGGCGGAATCTATCTGCCCGAGTATGGGCCGTCCGGCCGAGCCTGCCGGTTCACCGTCGTCCGAAGCCCGGAAAGGTTCCCCGTTAAGACCGAGCCTGAATGCATAGCAGTGGTGACGGGCATCATGGTACTCCTTGCGCAGGGCGGCGACCTTTTCGCGAACCTCTTCCTCCGACTCCACCGGGAACGCAAGGGAGATGAAACGGCTGCCGAGTTCCTTATATAGACCGTCCGAAGGAGAGGCTATGCTGAGGTATGTGTCATTGCAGGACATTATCCAAATTTAGTGAAATTATTGCTATCTTCGCACTATGGCTTACAAATATCGAATAACCTTGGCCGGATTGAAAGGCTTTTTCCGAGTATACCTCGTGGATGGAGGCAACTCGCTTTACACGTTCCACAAACAGATGCGTTCCGACATGGGACTTCCCATGGACCAGCCGATACTGTTCAAGGCATTGGACGGCGACGGCGGGGTCGTTGCCCGTTATGCCCTGATAGACATAGGGTTCGGAACCGTGGACAATATAAGCGTGGAATCCACGGTCAAGGCCGGAGTCAGGAGTTTCGTCTATTTCTATGATGTTCCGGGAAAGAAAAGCCTGATTGTGACTCTCGAGGAAATCACGGACGACAAGGTGGTCCTCCCCGTACTCACCGAAAGCAAGGGTCCTGATCCGATTGAATTCGAGAACGGTTACGTCGCTTTCGAAGACATGCCCCAGGAAAAGCGCAATGTGCGCGGTGGAGCCGTTCCGGACGATGACGAAGACCCCGACGATGATGATGAAGAAGACGAGGACGACGGGGACGAAGATGATGACGAGGAAATAATCTACGATGAGGAGGAATAGTCCTCGATGTGCGGCAAATTCCTGAACACTATCCTGCCGTCACAGAGCACATAGCGTATCACCGAAGAATCAGCCGAATAGATGTAATTCGAGACGAGGTTGTGGCACGGCTGCATGCGCGGTGCGTTCAGGTCTACAAGCACACCGTCAGCCAGTTTTCCGACCGCAATCTCGCCTGCGTCGAGCCCGAAAGCCTCGGCTCCGTTCTTGGTGGCCCAGCGGAAAATTTCTCCGGCAGGCAAGAGCGACGGGTCTCCGTTCAGTTTTGCCAGCAGGGCCGCAAACTTCACCTCCTCCAGCATATCAAGATTGTTGTTGGACGATGCCCCGTCAGTACCCACAGTTATGCGGCAGCCCGACTTGATTGCAAGTTCATACGGGAAACGCCCGCTTCCGAGTTTCATGTTCGAGCAGGGACAATGCGCCACCGTCACTCCCCTCTTTGCAAGTATGTCCCATTCTTCCTCGTCCACATGGACGCAGTGGGCCGCAATCACGTCCGGACCGAGCAGACCTATGGAATCCAGATAACGCACCGGGGTCATACCATAATCTTTCAGGCAGTTTTCCACCTCCACTCGCGTTTCGCTCACATGGATATGCAGTTTCAGGCCCATGCTGCGGGCGAAATCGGCGCATTTTTTCAGTTTCTTCGTACCCACGGTGTACACCGCATGGGGAGCCATCACAAGCTGGATGCGTCCGCCCGTGGGGTCATTCCACGAACGCACGAAATTCATCTTCTCCTCTTCGACCGACTTGCTGTGATTTTCCATCACCGTAACGCCTATAGCGGCCCTCATACCGGATTCCTCGACCGCCTTTATGGTCTGCTCTATGTCGAAATACATGTCGGAGAAGAACACGCTGCCCGATGCCAGCATCTCCCTGACCGCCAGCTCGCTGCCCCTCCTTATGTCCGCCGGTTTCAACTTGTCCTCGAACGGCCAGATATAGTCATTCAGCCACTCTTCGAGCGGCAGATCGTCCGCGTATCCGCGAAGCAGAGTCATTGCAGCATGATTGTGCGTATTGTAGAACGCAGGCAGCAGACCGAGCGACGAAGCGTCGATTATCTTGTCCGCCATCGTATCTTCCGGAGCATCGAGAGCCGCGTAGCGCCCGTCCTTCACGAGCACATTGCCGCGCTTTCCGTCGGGCAGCATCACCCCCTTGAAAAGCAGGCTCTTGGGCACGCCTATGTTCTCGCGGACATACTTGTACTTCCCGAGTATTTCCTCGCAATGCTTCAGAAATTCGCGACCCTCGGGCGTAAGTTCCACCTTGCGTGCACGCCCGCGCGAGAACAACCTGACGTTCAATTCTTTCTCCAGTTCGGAGATGTGACGGCTGACGGCGGGCTGGGTGATGCCCAATGAAGACGCCGCCATATTAAAACTGCCGCACCGGGCGGCAGTTGCAAAAACTTTCAATCTGAAATCTTCGAACATACGTGCTCTTTTCTACCTGCGGCTTTCAAGCCAGCGTTCGAGAATGCGGAAGAAATCTTCCCTCTGGGTTCCGAGCTTGTCTGCACTGAGCAGCAGCAAGGTGGGAGGAGTATCAGGTCCTACCCGCCTGTCGAGGGAATAATATTCCACCATATCTTTGCCCGCGCGGGGACCGACAAGGTTCAGCCGGGTTCCTGCATGGGTAACGAATTCATCGAAACTGATGACGGGGTACACGAGGACGGAAAAGTCCGGGCGCGTAAGTTCGTCGACAAAAAGGGTGGATGCCGAAGCCGCAAGATGGCCTCCGGCAGAGAAGCCCATCACGCCTATTTGGGAAATACCCCACTCGCCGGCATGTGCACGACAATAGCGGAAAGCGTTCTGGACATCGGTAAGGGGAACGGAAGGATGACCGTTGCAATTCTCGGGGAGGTAGATATCCATATAGGCACCGTCCCCGATGTTGGAGATGTTGCCGTTGTCGGGATTGACCACATTGTCTCCGACAAGCCCGTTGGACTCGCCGGGGCCGAGGGTCAGAGCCTTGCCGTTTTCGACTATGCCCTTGTCCGAGTCCTGACCTTCGGGATAAAGCAGCACCCTGAAAGAAGGCCCGACCAGTTCGTAGGCTGAGGCAGCGAAAAGAGGCAGAACGGACACTATCAGACCGAGAATGAACTTGCGCATGAGGCGATACCTTTTATATGGTAAGCGCTGGAACTACTCTTCGGAGATTGCACCGGTAGGGCAGGCATCTACGCAGGTGCCGCAGCTGATGCAAACTTCAGGGTCAATGGAATACACATCGCCTTCTTGGATTGCTCCCGTAGGGCACTCACCGAGGCATGTTCCGCATGCTACGCATACATTAGAGTCAATTTTGTAAGCCATTTTGATAAATCATTGAAAGGTTAAACCGCGGCAAAAGTACATAATTTTTCTTAACTTTGCGCGTTATGCGTTTCATTTTGTCCGTCATACTCGCCATGCTGCTTCAGGCCCCGTTCCAGTTCGACAAGACGGTGCATGACTTCGGCGAGGTCAGTGTGAAGGACGGTGCGCTCCACTGCACTTTCGTCCTCACCAACACCGGGGACAAGCCGCTGGAAATCCATGCAGTCGTCACTACCTGCGACTGCGCGAGCGCAAAGTGGACCAAGGAGAGCATCGCACCAGGAGAAAGCGGAAAGATAGAAATCACTTACGAGAACAACGAGGGCCCCTATCCCTTCGACAAACTGTTCCGGGTATATACCTCGGCGCAACAGAAACCTGTAGCTCTCCACGTGAAGGGAGTCGTGAAGAAGAAGTAATGGCAGAGATAAACAATTACACAGACGAGAATATACGCACCCTGGAAAACGCCGACCACATCCGGCGGCGTCCGGGCATGTACATAGGCCGACTGGGTGACGGTTCCGATTCGGGTGACGGCATCTACGTGATGCTCAAGGAGATAGTCGACAATTCCATCGATGAATTCTCCATGGGCTACGGAAAGGAAATCCTGATAGACATAAAGGACAACCGTGACGTTTCGGTAAGGGACTTCGGCCGCGGCATACCTCTCGACTCGCTGGTCAAGGCCGTCAGC
Organism: uncultured Muribaculaceae bacterium; assembly: GCA_964582235.1. GTDB lineage: Bacteria > Bacteroidota > Bacteroidia > Bacteroidales > UBA932 > Cryptobacteroides. The sequence goes on from CAZOQW010000001.1 coordinate 78,373, forward strand.
GTGCTCAACACCGGAAGCAAGTTCGACGACAAGGTGTTCAAAAAATCCGTCGGACTGAACGGCGTGGGTTCCAAGGCGGTAAATGCCCTGTCATCGTATTTCAGGGCCGAATCCTACAGGGACGGAGTGTGCGCATGGGCCGAATTCGAGCGCGGGGAACTGCGCGACAGCGGCAAGCACGAAACCAGGGAGAAGAACGGGACCATGATACATTTCGTTCCCGACACCCTGATGTTCGGAGACTTCTCGTATATCCACGAATATGTCACTTCCCTCGTAAAGAACTACTCTTTTCTGAAGAAAGGGCTGGCGCTCACCTACAACGGGCAGACATACAAGTCGGAGAACGGTCTGCTGGACCTCGTGCAGGAGAACATGAGCGCAACCCCGCTCTACCCGCCCATACACCTTGAGGGCGAGGACATAGAAATAGTGCTCACCCACACCAACGCCTATGGCGAAAACGTGGCCTCATTCGTGAACGGACAGAACACGAGGGACGGAGGCACGCACCTCGCCGCCTACCGCGAGGCCGTGGCAAAGACGCTGAAAGAATTCTTCAAGAAGAACTATGAGCCTTCCGACTGCCGCCAGGGCATAGTCGGAGCCATAAGCATACAGATTCAGGAGCCGAATTTCGAGGGCCAGACCAAGACCAAGCTCGGCTCCACCTACATGTGGGAAAAGCAGTATCCCGACGAGGACGGCACCATGAAAGTGGACATAGGCCCGTCGATACGCGCGTTCGTCAACGATTTCATCTCCAAGAACCTCGACAACTACCTCCGCATGCACATGGAGATAGTGCCGACACTCGAAGAGAAAATCAAGGCTTCACAGCAGGAAAGGCTGGAAATCAGCGGCATACAGAAAAAGACCCGTGAACGCAACAAGCGCAGCAACGTATTCAACCCCAAACTGCGCGACTGCCGCTACCACTACTGCGACAAGCCCAACGACAAGACCAGGCAGTTCATCGAGAGTTCGTCCATCTTCATCACCGAGGGCGATTCCGCGAGCGGTACCATAACCACGGCCCGCAACGCCAATTACCAGGCGGTGTTCTCGCTGAGAGGCAAGCCCATAAACTGCTACAAGGAGAGCCGCAAGCGCGTGGCCGAGAACGACGAGCTTAACCTGCTCATATCCGCACTCGGCGTTGAGGACGATCTGGACAACCTCCGCTACAACAATATAATAGTGGCGACCGATGCCGATGACGACGGTATGCACATACGCATGCTGGTGCTGACTTTCTTTATGAAATACTACCCCGAGCTGATACGTCAGGGACACGTACACATATTGCAGACCCCGCTGTTCAGGGTAAGGAACAAGAAGGTGAACCGCTACTGCTACACTATCGAGGAGAAGGACCGCGCGGCAGCCGAGCTGAAGACAGGAGTGGAAATCACTCGATTCAAAGGTCTCGGAGAAATCTCCGCCACCGAGTTTGTACACTTCATCAACGAGGACATGAGACTTGACCTCGTGAATCTCGCCGACGACGAGGACATTGCCGAACTCATGCAGTTCTACATGGGCGACAACACCCTCGACCGCCAGAATTTCATACGCAGGAACCTCCGCAGCGAGGAGGAACTTGAAGACATCGACATTTAAAGGACAATCATGAATTTTTACGGTTTAGTCATGCGCATTTGGGGCTGGAAAGCCGACAGCGGCCCTGCTCCCGAGGAAAAGTGCATAATTCTGGGCGTTCCACACACCTGCATAGGCGACTTCTTCGTTGCATACTTCTATTACAGGAGTCTGGGACACATAGCCCACGTAATGATAAAGAAGGAGTTCTTCATCGGCCCGTTGGGCTGGCTGCTCCGCAAATTCGGCTGCATCCCGGTGGACCGCACGAACGGCGCGACAGTGGTGCGCAGCGTAATCAGCGAGATGGAGAAATGCAAGGGCGAATTCCACCTCTGCATAGCCCCGGAAGGCACGCGCAAGGCTGCGCGTCGCTGGAAAATGGGCTATCACACCATTGCCAAGGCCCTCGACTGCCCCGTGTACATGGGTTACTTCGACTGGGGACGCAAGCGCGTGAGCATAGGCGAGAAGATAGAGCTGACGGATGATCCCCGCGCGGACACCGACCGCATTCAGGCACACTATGAGCAACTGCAGCTTACTGCCAGGCACCCTGAAAATTATCGCACTCATTAGCGTTGCACACAATAAAAATTATTTATATCTTTGCAGCCCCTTATGAAAAGGGGCTATTTTTTAACTAATTTAATTTTAAAATGATCAAGCAGTACGAAACCGTTTTCATTGCAACTCCCGTTTTGTCTGAAGCTCAGATGAAGGAAGCGGTTGCCAAGTACACCAAGCTCATCACCGACAACGGCGGCGAGATTGTGTACGAAGAAGACTGGGGACTCAAGCAGCTCGCTTACCCCATCCAGCACAAGACCTCAGGGTTCTACTATCTCATCGAGTTCAAGGCCGACCCCCAGTTCGTCGACATCCTCGAGACCCAGTATCACCGCGACGAGCGCATCCTGCGCTACATCACCGTTGCCATGGACAAGCACGCTGTGGCTTACGCTGAGCACCGTCGCCAGAACCGCGCCGCAAAGGCCGCAACTCCCAAGGCTGAAGAGACTCCCGTTATCGTAAAGGAGGAAGTTCCCGCAGCTGTCGAAGATGTTAACGCAGAGACTGAAACCCAAGAAGAAGCATAATCACCATGGCCAATAACGAAATACGTTATCTGAACCCTCCTACCGTAGAGGTTCGCAAGAAGAAATATTGCCGCTTCAAGAAAGCCGGCATCAAGTACGTGGACTACAAGGACCCCGAGTTCCTCAAGAAGTTCCTCAACGAGCAGGGAAAGATCCTGCCCCGCCGCATCACCGGCACCTCACTCAAGTTCCAGCGTAAAGTGGCTCAGGCCGTTAAGCGTGCCCGCTCACTCGCGCTCCTTCCTTACGTAACTGACCTCCTTAAATAATAATTGAAGCGTTATGAAAATCATACTTAAGAAAGAAGTTGCCAATCTCGGCGAGGCCGGAGATGTGGTAGAAGTAAAGACCGGTTACGCTCTCAATTATCTTGTGCCTCAGGGATATGCAACGGTAGGTACTCCTTCCGCCCTCAAGCAGCACGAGGAGACCCTCCGCCAGAGGGCTCACAAGGAAGCCAAGCTCGTGGCTGATGCCCAGGCTCTCGCAGCCAAGATCGAGGCTGTAGCACTCAGCGTCAGCGCCAAGGTCGGCGAGAACGGCAAGCTCTACGGTGCTGTTACCTCAGCACAGGTTGCAGAGGCTCTTGCAGCTGCCGGAGTTGAGGTGGAGAAGAAGAACATCAACCTCCCTGACATCAAGGAGCTCGGCGAGTTCGAGGGAACCGTAAAGTGCTACAAGGGTGTTTTCGCAAACATCAAGGTAACTGTTACGGCTGCCGAGTAATTCGTCCGGATATAAGCAAAAACAGGGGGCTGGCTGGCTCCCTGTTTTGTTTTTACCCGGCGCTGCGCTTCGCCGCCCGCCTGACGGCGGGCCCTGCTACGCTTTTAACCCCTCAGTCCGCTGCGCGGCCAGCTCCCCGGGGAGCATGACGGCGTGTCAGAAGTCACGCCTACGGCTTCGCTTGCGCTATCGCACAGGCCATCCGCGGGCGTTTTTCAGTAAGCAGCCTTTCGCCCCGGCCCCTGCGCTTCGCTACGCCGCCCGCCTGATGGCGGGCCTGCAAGCAGGGAAATACCCCTCAGTCTGCTTGTAGACAGCTCAACAAAGAGCATGACGGCGTGTCAAAAGCCACGCCTACGGCTCCGCTTGCGCTATCGCACTGGCCAGCCGCGGGCGTTTTACGATGAGGAAACTTCGTCCCCAGCCACGAGTGCTTTCCAGTAAGCAGCCTTTGTCCACGGCCCCTGCGCATCGCTACGCCGCCCGCCCGACGGCGGGCCCTGCTTTGCAGGGGAATACCTCGCAGTCTGCAATGAATGCTGCATTCCGCAGAAGGTTTTGCGGCAATTATTAGTTAATTTTTGCTAACTTTACGGACTTATGAAAATAGACAAGAACTCATACGGATCTCTCGCGCTGGTTTACGCAATATGCCTGATTGTGGTCTTGCTGACCATCATCTTCGTCCAGGTAAAGTGGGTTTCATTCTGTGTTATCGCAGCGATGCTTTGGACATGCGCCTGGCAGACCTGCTTTTTCAGGGTCCCCACGCGCAAGCGTTGCGGAGATTCACGCCAGGTGAGTTCAGTCGCCGACGGCAAGGTCATCATAATCAAGCAAGCCGTAGAAAGCGAATATCTCCAGAAGGAGTGCATACAAGTGTCCGTATACATGAACTTCTTTGACGTACACGCCAATTTCTGGCCGGTGGACGGACAGGTAAAGCACTACTGCTACTATCCCGGCAAGCATTTCCTCGCATTCAAGCACAAGGCTTCGCTGGAAAACGAGCATACCTGCGTCAGCATAATGACCCCAGAAGGTCATGAAGTGGTATTCAAGCAGATAGCAGGCGGCTTTGCCCGGAGAATAGTCAATTACGCCGGAGAAGTGAGCGAAGTCCGCTCCGGAGAGCAGTGCGGAATCATAAAGTTCGGATCCCGCATAGACATCTTCCTTCCCCTCGACACGGAAATAAAGGTAAAATTAGGCGACGAGGTCCGGGCCTGCGAAACTATCCTTGCAGTACTTCCTCCAGTTTAGTCCGCAAGTCCCCGACAGAACTGAACACTATCCCCTTTATCCCGAAGGTTTCCGCTGCGGCAATGTTGTCGGGGTTATCATCGATGAACACGCTTTCTGAAGGATTCAAGGCATACCTGTCAAGCAGGATGCGGTAGATTTCCGGTCTCGGTTTCATGGTATGCTCTTCGCCCGACACCACTATCCCGTCCATGAGCCTGAATATCGGGTAAGTGTCCCTTATCAGAGGAAAGGTCTCAGCCGACCAGTTCGTAAGTCCATAGATGCCATAGCCCCTGTCCTTGAGTTCCGCAACCAGTTCCCGCATCCCGGGAAGTTCCCCGTTCATCATTTTTACCCACTCCCCGTAGTACATCCTTATTTCCTTTTTCCACTCGGGATACAGGGCTATGCGCTCCGCCGTGGCCTCAGCCGTGCTTTTCCCGGCATCCACCGTGGCATTCCATGAATACGGGCAGATCTGCTCAAGAAAATGGTCAGTCTTGGCAGGGTCGCCGAAATAGGGATCATAAAGGTATCGGGGGTTCCAGTCCACGAGAACTCCGCCAAAATCGAAAATAATGTTTCTTATCATTTGTCCACCCTCTTTCTTGTGGTTATTATTATCACACCGTTTGCACCCCTCGCGCCGTAAATTGAAGTGGTGTACGCATCTTTGAGCACTTCCACCGACTCCACTTGGTTAGGGCTGAGGTAACTTATATCCGAGACCTCCATGCCATCCACGAGTGTGAGCGGCTCGTTGCTTCCAAGTATGGAACGTTCACCTTGCCGTATCCGATATTCACGTACTCTTCGTCGTCCGCTCCCCTGCCAGACACGGCTTTTCCGGCCGATCTGCACGAACTCAGCACAGAAAAAAGTGCAAAAATCAAGATAAGTTTGTTCATGATGACGTGGTTTTTTCAAAACTAAGAAATTTTCCCTATATTTGCAATCCCAATGACGGTGCGTTGGCCGAGTGGTTAGGCACAGGTCTGCAAAACCTGGTACACCGGTTCGATTCCTGTACGCACCTCCTCAGACGGTTGAACATGAGTTCAGCCGTCTTTTTATTTATATGTGCCGCCTTGAGCCGTAGTGCTCCCTGGGGAGCTGGCTGCGACAGCAGACTGAGGGGTATTTCCCTGCGAAGCAGGCTCGCCGTCAGGCGGGCGGCGTAGCAGACTGAGGGGTAAAAAAATTGGGAGCCGGAGCTCCCAATTTTTGCGTCAAGCCGACAGCACTCCTGCAAGGGCAGCCGCCAAGAGCAGGGCTATGAGACTCCTAATCCAGCGGAGAGTGTTCCCGCGTATGCTGTATGTATGAGATGACTTGCCCATAATATTTTAAGATTCGGTTGCTGCTTCGATTTTCTTCAACATCGCGAACATTATCAGACCGGCAAGCACGCAGAGAGCCATGAGCACTGCCCAGTTGGCCTCCAGGGACACATTCATCCACAACAGACCGGGAATCGAGCTGAGGTAGTTGCCGACAGCGGTCGCAGCGAACCAAAGACCCATCATGAGACCTTTGTACTTGGGAGGTGCCACCTTGGTCACGAAAGAGATTCCCATAGGGCTGAGCAGGAGTTCCGCGAAAGTCAGCACGAGATAAGTTCCCATGAGGTAGGCGGGCACTACGGGGTCAGGAGCCACCGTACCCTGAATCTCGGCAGGAGCGGGCTGTCCCATGGATGCGAAAATCATCACGAGATAGCCGAGGGCGGCCACGAACATTCCTATTCCGATTTTCTTCGGGGCTGAAGGTTCAAGTCCATTCGGGTGTTTCTTTGTCTTCTTGGAAGCCAGCCAAGAGAACAGGGCAATGGAAATAGGTGTAAGGAACACCACAAAGAAGGGATTGAACTGCTGGAAGAGCTGGGGCTGGATGGTGAGGGGATCCTCAAGTCCGGCATATATGGCGTATGCGCCACCCCAGAGGACGAGCGTCACGACTGCGCAGATAAATTTGCTACTGCGCTTCTCGGCTTGAAATACCTGGAAGAGCGTGTATATGCTTATGGCTATCAGCGCGAGTATCCAGATATTGAAGCCCATACGGGTCCAGCCTGTAGCGAAGCTCTGGGTATAGTCACGTGCGAACCAGGTAAGCGACTGGCCGTTCTGGTGGAATGCCATCCAGAAGAAAATTACGACTGCGAACACGAGGCAGAGGGCGACAATCCTGTCCTTGGTCTGCTTCGGGGTAAGTTCCTCGACCTTTGCGGCACCGGAAGCGGCAGCCTGCTTGGCATTGACATCGGCATGCCTGAACCATGAACGGCAGGCGAAATAGATGCCGACAGAAACTATCAGGGATATGCAGGCTACTGCAAAGCCCATGTTATATGAAGATGAAAGATGTTCGATGTAGTACGGGCAGAAGCTGTCGAGACCCATTCCGGCAACATCGGAACCGGGCATCATGTCTTTCAGTCCCTCCAGACGGGAAAGGTTGTCGGAAGTGATGGTGCCGTTCATGTACTGGTGAGCGAGGGCGGGTATATCAGCCTTGTAAACCAGTCCGGCCTTGCCGAGGAAACTGTTGGTGATGGCGGTGGCTGCAGAAGGAGCGAACATCGCACCGATGTTGATTGCCATGTAGAAGAGGCTGAATGCGGAATCTCGCTTGGGGGCATACTTGGGATCATCGTAGAGATTGCCCACGAGCACCTGGAGATTACCTTTGAAGAGTCCCGTTCCCACGGATATAAGGAGCAGGGCGCCTATCATCAGCACCACTCCAAAGGCGTTGGCAGCGGTAGGTATGGCCAAAACCAGATACCCCATGAACATCACTGAAATTCCCACAACCACGCATTTGCCGTAACCTATGCGGTCGGCGAGCCAGCCGCCGAGCACGGGCATGAAATAAACCGCAGCAAGGAAAATAGAGTAAACTTGACTTGCCGTAGCCTGTTCCCAGCCGAACTTGGCCTGAAGGAAAAGCATGAAGATGGCAAGCATGGTGTAGTAGCCGAATCGCTCGCCGGTGTTGGCCAGCGCAAGGGCATACAGACCTTTTGGTTGTCCTTTGAACATAATTATTAAAGAGTTATAGATTTTTACCACGTCGGCAACTCCGCAAAGATAGAAAAATTCCGCAATTTAGCCTAACGGCCACTGCACGGCGGCAGCTGGCAGAGTCAAACGACAAGTGCAATCTACGCTCGACCGCAATCCGAATCCGAATCAAGCAAACTCGTTTGGATTGCTCTCAACTTCTGCGTATCTTTGTCTGATATGGACAATCGCGGAAAATTCGGAAGCTTTGTACTGCGCGTACTGATCAAGCCACTATCCCTGCTTCCTCTCTCATTTCACAGAACCTGCGGCCGGCTGACGGGAAGGCTGATAGGAAGCGTCTTCCATTACAGGAGGGACGTAATGATAACAAATCTCGCGAGGGCGTTCCCTGACAAGAAATATTCTGAAATCAAAGAAATAGCGAAGAAAGCCTACGAACACCTCGGAAAAATCTTCACCGAGGCAATATGGTTCGGAGGCTGCAGCGGCAGGCCCGAAAGGCTGCACAAGTCACACATAGTCACCCTCGACAATCCGGAAGTACTCAACCGCATCCACGAACTCGGGCACAGCATCATGATTGCCAGCTCCCACTGCGGCAACTGGGAAATTTACGGCGGATTTGAGCATTACACCTACTCCGAGCCGCTGAAATACACCGAAGCGGACCTCTGCATGCCATACCGCCGGCAGCACAGCCCGACCTGGGACCGCTTCCTTCTCCACAACCGCAAGAGCATACTTGCCGACAAGAACCACGACGGGCTTGTGGAATCCCTCGACATAATGAAATTCGCATTCCGCAACCGGCACAAGAACCGCCTGTACTTCTTCATCGCCGACCAGTATCCCTATCGCAAGAGTTCACGGACACAGGTCGAATTCATGCACCAGCCCACCTGGGTGATGGACGGGATAGCCCAACTTGCACATACAATGGGCATGGCCTTCGCCTACCTCAGCATGAAGGAGACCCCGGATGGCAATTATGTGATGCACCTGACACCGCTGAGCGAGGACGCATCCAAGGATGACCCGCAGGAGTTGCTGCAGAAATATTTCACGCTGTTGCAGAAAGACCTTGAAGAACAGCCGTGGAATTATCTCTGGACCCACAAAAGGTGGAAATAAAAAGCAGGAATGTGGATATTTTTTGCTACCTTTCAGAGTTTGAACGAAAATTCTTTAAAACAATAAGACATGACCATCAAAGATCTCCAGCCAAACATTGTTTGGAACAATTTCTACGGGCTTACACGTTGCCCCCGTCCCTCCAAGCACGAAGAAGCCGCCCGCAAATTCATTCTCGAGTGGGCTGCCGAGCGAGGCATTGATGCCGAGGCCGACGAGACCGGCAACGTAATAATCCGCGTACCCGCAACTCCCGGATACGAAAACCGCAAGGGAGTTATCCTGCAGGTACACATGGACATGGTTCCCCAGAAAACCGCAGACAAGGAGCACGACTTCCTTACGGATCCCATAGAGACCATCATCGAGGGCGACTGGGTGACTGCAGACCGCACTACCCTCGGAGCCGATAACGGCATGGGCGTGGCCCTGGCAATGGCAGTGGCAGAGTCCAAGGACGTTCCTCACGGACCGCTTGAAGTGCTCGTCACCTACGACGAGGAGACCGGAATGAGCGGCGCAAAGGCCCTGAAGCCGGGAGTACTCAAAGGCGACATCCTCCTCAACCTTGACTCCGAGGACGAGGAAGAGCTCTGCATCGGCTGCGCCGGAGGACTTGACGCCGTGGCTGACTTCAAGTACCGCACCCTCAAGACCCAGGCAGGATATGTAGGCTACAAGCTCGCCGTAAAGGGACTAGCCGGAGGACATTCCGGAATGGACATCTCGCTGTACCGCGCCAATGCCAACAAAGTGATTGCCAATGCCTTGATTCCCGTGATGGAGAAATACGAAGTCAAGCTCGTCAGCTTCACCGGAGGCAGCCTGCGCAATGCCATACCTTTCGAGGCCGAGGCTGAAATCGTAGTTCCCGCAGAGAGGGCTGTACCGGCAGTGAGGTCAGTGAAAAAGACCTTCGCCGAACTTAAAGAGCGCTACAAGGAAAGCGACCCCGCAATGGAGTACAGCGTCGAGCGCCTCAAGAAGACCGCAGCCGAGTACATCGAGGAAGGCGTGGCCGTCAATGCCATGAAGGCAATTTCCGCCTGCCCTTCCAACGTGGTGCGCATGAGCCAGAGTATGCCCGGACTTACCGAGACCTCTATCAACCTCGCAGTAGTCAGGACCGGACGCGGACATATCAAGGTATCCTCCCTGCTCAGGAGCGCAGTCGATGAGTCAAAGCAGGAACTCGCCAACCGCGTGAAGTACATCTTCGAGTTCGCCGGAGCACAGGTGAAATTCTCAGGCGGCTACTGCGGCTGGGTTCCCAAGCCCGACACGCCGATGATAGCCATGCTCAACGAGACCCACAAGAGGCTGTTCGGAAAACCGATGAACATAATGGCCACCCACGGCGGATTGGAGTGCGCCCTGCTCGGAGCCAAGTATCCCCACTGGGAAATGGTGTCCATAGGACCGACCATCCTCTATCCCCACTCCCCCGACGAGAGGGTGAACATCCCTTCAGTCGCACACGTGTGGGAACTGCTCAAAGCCGTCCTGGCTGACATCCCTGTAAAATAGGATGACCGGGCAACTGAAAGAAATGCTGATAGACAGGGCCGTTAAATATAACGACCCTGTTTATTTCCAAAACGACCCTATAGCCTTTCCGCGCCACTTCCATGAACGGGGAGCCTCGCGCAGGGATATCGAGATAGCCGCCGTGTTCGCCGCCCACTTTGCCTGGGGACGACGGGAAATGATAGTCCGGGACTGCGGCAGACTCTTCGACCAGATGGAGTGGAAACCCTGCGACTATGTAATGTCAGGAGACTGGCGAAACGACCCTGTAAGCGTACACCGCACGATAAAGTGGAGCGAAACTGCCGAAATCTGCCGCAGGCTCAGAGAATATTACTCCGGGCACGAGTCCTTAGAGGAGTTGGACGCGACAGGAATGCGCAGCCGCATATTCGGACAGAAGGAAGACCCAAGGGCCGCAAACAAGAAAATCAACATGATGCGCCGCTGGATGGTGCGCCGTGACGGGAAAGTTGACCTCGGAATATGGAAGGACAGCGATCCGAAAGAACTCATCATCCCTTTGGACGTGCATGTATACGCCCAGGCGAGCGAACTCGGCCTGACGGCAAGAAAACAGAAAGATATCAAGACCGCCATCGAAATCACCGATGCTTTCAGGGAGATTTTTCCCGATGACCCCGTGCTCGGCGATTTCGCACTTTTCGGATACGGAATAGAAAATGCCTAATCTTTACATCATATCAGGCTGCAACGGCGCCGGCAAGACCACGGCATCCTACACCCTGCTGCCGGATTTGCTCGAATGCAGCGAATTCGTCAATTCCGACGAGTTCGCAAAGAGCCTCTCGCCTTTTGACCCCTCGGCCGCCTCAGTGACGGCGAGCCGATACATGTTGATGAAAATCAACTATCTGCTCGGAAGTTATCAGAGCTTCGGTGTCGAGACCACGCTTGCGACCCGCTACCTCGTGAAGATTATCGAGGAAGCACAGTCGATGGGTTACGAGGTCACCATACTCTATTTCTGGCTCAATTCCCCGGAACTCGCAATCAAGCGCGTGCGTGACAGGGTTGCATCCGGCGGGCACAACATACCCGACAACGTAGTCCGACGCCGCTACGTAATGGGATTGAAATACTTCTTCGACACCTACAAGCCACTCTGCGACAACTGGATGCTCGTAGACAATTCCAAATCGCCATTCTCGGTAGTGGCCAAGGGCAACAAGCGTTACACTTACATCAAGGACAACGAAAAATTCAAGCTTATCTGGAACATAGTTCACCCCAATGAGGAATATTGACAGTTTCGGGGTCGGCGAACAGCAACTCCGCGCCATCGTGGCAGAGGCCATGAAAGGCGGCGGGGACTGGTGCGACCTCTATTTTGAGAATACCGTATACAACGACTTCCTCCTGCGAGACTCCGAGGTGAGCAGCGCCGGCTACCATGTAGACTGCGGTTGCGGCATCCGTGTGCTTAAAGGGGAAAAGACGGGCTACGCCTATTCGGAAAACCTGGAATTCAGCGAACTCATGCGGGCCGCAAGGAACGCATCGGCAATTTGCGCCGCTTCCGGGAATCCGGCAGCCTATCATGTGGGCACAGGCACGGCAGGATTGCCCGCAGAGAACCACTATCCGATTGTCAAGCCCTGGGCCGACGCAGGCAGCGAGACCCTTATAAGTTTCCTGCATCGCATCGAGGACGGCATCAGGGCACGGGACAACAGGGCTGACAAGATTACCGCCATGCTGTCCTGGTCAATGAGCGAAGTCGCAATGTACAATTCGCTCGGAGAACTGACCTGCGACAGCCGTCCCCTCGGAAGCATCTCCGTTAAGACGGTCTTCGTCAGCAACGGCAAGACGGAGAATACTTCGGCATCAATCAGCCTGCGCTGCGGAGCCGAACTCATCAGCGACGGGACAGCCGAGGAACTGATAGCGAAGTCCGTTTCCGGCGTGGATGCGCTGTTCGAGGCAAAAAGACCGAAAGGCGGCAAGATGCCGGTAGTGATGGGCGCAGGAGCGTCTGGAATACTGCTGCACGAAGCAATGGGCCACGCATTCGAGGCCGACTTCAACCGCAAAGGACAGTCCATTTTCGCCGACATGCTCGGCAAGCGCGTATGCCGCAAGGGCATAAACATAGTGGACGACGGCACCCTGAACGCCATGCGCGGCTCGTGCAATTATGATGACGAGGGTGTGCCCGGACAGAAAACCTACATGGTGGCAGACGGTGTGCTCAATTCCTACCTGCACGACAGAATCAGCGCGGCCGCCTACGGAGTGGCGCCGACAGGCAACGGACGCAGGGAATCTTTCCGCTACAATCCCATACCCCGAATGCGCTCGACCTATATGGAAAGCGGCAGCGACGGCACGGTGGAAGATCTTATAGCCTCCGTCCGCAAGGGAATTTACGTGGACCAGTTCGCCAACGGACAGGTAAAAATCGGCGAGGGAGACTTCACTTTCTACGTGAAAAGGGGCTTCCTCATCGAAGACGGACGGCTCACCATGCCCGTCAAGGACATAAACATCATAGGCAACGGTCCCCAGGCACTGGCCGATATAGAGGCTGTTGCCGCTGACATGAAAATCGACAAGGGTACATGGACCTGCGGCAAGGAACAGAGCGTGGCAGTGTCCTGCGGAATCCCGTCGGTATTGGTAAAAAGTCTGACTGTAGGAGGAGAATGACATGATACTCGATTCAGAAAAAGCACTCTTGCAAGGGGCATTGCAGGCCGCCATAGATGCCGGTGCAGACAAGGCCCGCGTAACTTTCTGCAAGAGCCGGGAAGAACTCGTGGCCACCCTCAACGGCGAGGTGGACAAGGTCACAAACTGCAACGACCGCTCCCTGAGTTTCGCCCTGTTTGCGGACGGGCGTTTCGGTACGTTTTCCACCAACGCGCTCGACAGCAAATCCCTTGCAGGCTTCATAAACAAGGCCGTGGAGACCGTCAAGACCATCGCTCCCGACCCTGACCGCGACCTGCCGGACTTCGACAGATGTTGTCACGATGCCCTGACCGGCAATGAACTGGACATCGTGGACCCGGAATACGACTCCGTCACACCCGAAATGCGGGTCCAGTCCGCCCTCGAAGCCTCGGTATTTGCCCAAGGCGAAGGCAAGGGATTCAAGTTGATATCCGAGGAGGGCGAATATTCCACAAGCAGTTACGACACCGCCATCATGGACAGCAACGGCCTGTGCTGCCTGCACAGCGAATGTTCATTTGACTACGGTGTGGAACTGACCATAGAGACTGAAGGCAACAAATACAGCGGTTACTGGTGGGATTCGGCCTCACGCCGCTCGAAGACAGACCCCGCAGCCTGCGGACGCACTGCCTTGGAAAGGGCTTTGAGACGGGTGGGAGCAGAACCTGCCGAAAGCGGAAAATACAATATGGTAGTGGAGAGCGAGGTAGCATCCCGGCTGGTCACTCCCCTGCTCCGCGCGCTGAATGCCGGTGCAATCCAGCAAAACAGCTCTTTCCTGACGGACAGCCTCGGCAAGAAGATATTCGGCGAGGGCGTGCGGCTGATAGACCGGCCCCGCATCAAGGGCAACGCCTGCTCCAAATATTTCGACGGCGAAGGCGTGGCTGCCCATGACTCCGACATTATCATGGACGGACAGGTATGCCGCTATTTCGTGAATACCTATATGTCGCACAAGCTGAAAATGGAGCCGACTATCGAAGCGCCTGTGCGTCCTGTGCTGCTTCCCTACCCACGTGCCGGACTGAAACTTGACGACATTCTCGGGCTTTGCGGCAGCGGAATCCTCGTCACGGACTTCAACGGCGGCAACTGCAACCCGGTAACGGGAGATTTCTCCTATGGGGTCGAGGGGCTGCTGTTCGAGAACGGCAATATTGTCCGGCCCGTGGGAGGCATGGTCGTGACCGGCAATTTCATCAGCCTCTGGAACAGGCTCATTGCAGCCGGAGAGGACGCAAGGGAATGTATGTCGAAACTTATTCCTACCTTAGCGTTCTCAAACGTGGACTTCAGCGGTTAGTGACCCGGGACACGTAGCGTGAAATCAATGTAAAATTAATTATATGAAAATTGAGAAGAACAAAGTCGTAGCCGTGAGCTACGAACTCATGGTGGAGGGACAACTGGCCGACAAGGCCGCTTCGGACAAACCTTTGGAATATATCCACGGAACGGGCATGTTGCTGCCCAAATTCGAGTCCGAACTCGAGGGAAAGGAGCCCGGCGACGACTTCGCATTCACTCTGACACCCGGAGAGGGCTACGGCGAATATGACGAGAACTACAAGGTGGCCGTTCCCCTCAGCGCATTCGAATACAAGGGCGAAATCCGCCGTGACATACTTCAGGTCGGCAATGTACTTCCCATGTACAGTGCAGACGGACAGGTAGTCCAGGGCCGCATAGAAAGTGTAGGCGAGGATTCAGTCACCATGGACTTCAACCATCCCATGGCCGGCAAGACCCTGAATTTCAGCGGCAAGGTCGAAAGCGTGCGCGCAGCGACCGAAAAGGAACTGACCGAAGGCCTGCACGGAGAATACCTGCCCAAGGGCTGCGGCTGCAACTGCGGCGAAGGTTGCGAGGGTGGCTGTGAAGGCGGCTGCGAAGGAGATTGCTCCTGCGGCCAGCCCGAATAGGGCCGTATGCGCACCGCCGTTGTCGTACTCAACTGGAACACACGGGAATATCTGCGCCGTTTCCTGCCTCCGCTGATGGAGAGTCTGGACGGCACCGATGCTTTCGCCGTGGTGGCCGACAACGGCAGTGATGACGGTTCCCGCGAAGTGCTTGCGGAGGAATTTCCCGGTATACACAGTATACTTCTTGACAGGAACTACGGTTTCACGGGAGGCTACAACCGCGCACTTGAGAAACTTGCGGAATCGGAAGATGCGCCCGAATATGTGGTGTTGCTGAATTCCGACGTACTGGTGCGTCCCGGCTGGATAGAGGTCCTGACGGAATATATGGACACTCATCCGGAATGCGGGGTGTGCGGCCCGAAGTTGCACAAACTGCTGAGGAACGGGGCGGACGTTGAGAGCAGCTGCGAATTCGAGTATGCGGGTGCGGCCGGCGGTCTGATAGACCGTTTCGGTTTCCCTTTCTGCCGTGGCAGGGTGCTGTCAAGGACGGAAACCGATGAGGGCCAGTACGATGAGGGCAGCGGGCTGTTCTGGGTGAGCGGTGCCTGCCTGATGACGCGCATGGAATTGTGGACGCAACTCGGCGGTCTGGATGAACGCTTTTTTGCCCACATGGAGGAAATCGACTTTTGTTGGAGGGCGCAACTGGCAGGATGGAAAATCGCCTGCGCAACGGGAACCGTCGTATGGCACCTCGGAGGCGGCTCGCTACCCCAGGAATCGCCGCGCAAGCTGATGCTCAATTACCGCAACAGCCTGTTGATGCTCGGGAAGAATCTCCCGCTCACTGTAGGCGCGAAGCGGGCGGAAAGGACTATCAGGACGCGCAGATTCATCGACAACTGTGCTTCAGTCGCATATCTGCTCATGGGAAAACGCGAATACCGCGATGCCGTGAAGCAGGCACACAGGGAGGCGGACGCACTGCTTCAAGAGTCAGGCAAAGTCGCCTCAGACGGCAAATGCAGCATAGAGGGATATATGCCCCTGAGCATCATCCTGCAGGCGTTCCTGCGCGGAAAAGGAATATTCAAATACCTTAGTTCTTATGAGAATAGTCATCGTAGGTGCCGGTGAGGTCGGTTCCCACCTGGCGAAAATGCTCCGCTCGGAGAACAACAACGTGACGGTAATCGACAACGACCCGCACCGTATTGCCGAACTGACCTCGTGGACAGACGTAAACACCGTCTGCGGGAATCTCACGTCCATCAAGGTACTGAGGGAGGCAGGGACGGCCAAGGCCGACCTGTTCATAGGAGTGTGCCCCGGAGCGACCCAGGAAATCAATCTCGTGTGCTGCATCATCGCCAAAAGATTAGGTGCAGGCAAGGTGATAGCCCGCATCAAGGACGAGGACTATCTCACAAAGGAGAACAGACAGCTGTTCCGCGAATTGGGCATAGACCTGATTTTCTACCCGGAAAAGTCGGCCGCCAACGCAATACTGAACTATCTCAGGCACAATTCCTCATCGGACGTGCTCGAATTTGCGAAAGGAAAGCTGCAGATTGCCGTGTACAGGCTCAACGAGGAATCCCCGATGGTGGACATGCGCTTCTCGGAATACATCAAGTCATTGACTGCGGACGATCTGCGGAAATTCAGGCTCATAGCCGTGTCGCGCAACGGAAAGGCCATAATCCCGAAACTCAACACCCATTTCAAATTCGCTGATCTCGTGTTCACCATGTATAAGCAGGAGGATGCGGCGGACATAGACAGGCTGTTCGGGAAGAACAACATCGCAATACGCAGGGTGTTCATCATAGGGGGAAGCCCGATAGCCGAGATACTGGCTGCGCTGCTCGACCGCAACGGCCTGGAAGTCAAACTGGTGGAGAAGGACAAGGACAGGTGTATCGAACTCTCGGAAAAACTGCCGGACAGCGTGGACATAGTCTGTGGCGACGGACGCAATTCCGATTTCCTGCTGGAGGAGAACATACAGAGGTATGATGCTTTCGTGGCCTTGAGCAACAACGATGAGAGCAACGTGCTGTCCTGCGTGGTGGCACACAAATTCGGGGTGGCACGCACGGTGGCGGAAGTCGAGAACATCGAATATGTCAGGCTCGCCGAGGAGATGGGCGTGGACAACGTAATCAACAAGAAACTGCTCAGCGCGGGAAGGATTTTCCGCCTGACCCTCTCCAACGGACCGAGGATAGTGCGCTACATGGCGGGAACGGACACGGAGGTGATGGAATACACGGTGCCCAAAGGCTCGGCCATCACCAAGGCTGCAATCAAGGACATAAACTTCCCCAAGGACGCTATCATAGGCGGAGTGGTGCGTGGAGACGACGCATTCATAGCCGTGGGCGACAGCCGTATAGAACCCGGAGACAGGGTGGCGGTGTTCACTCTGCCGGAAAGTCTGAAGGAAATCGACGAGCTGTTCAAAAGTAGGTTCTGACAATGTGTCAGTGGCAAATGTTTTGATTCAATGCCGCGCGACATATAAAAGCGACAATTATGGCAGACGAAAAAGATACTGTAATGCAGCAGGAAGCTGAAACCAAAGAAAGCAAAAAGGCGGAAAAGGCCGAAAACAAGCAGGAAAAGAAGCAGAAAAAGGTAGAAAAGGAGGTAAAGAAAGAGGAACTGCTGAAAAAGCAGGTGGAGGAACTATCTGACAAATTGACGGCAGCCAGTAACGACTATCTCCGCCTCATGGCCGAATTCGAGACTTTCCGCAGGCGCAGCGCAGAAGACAGGCTCAATCTCGTGTCCTCCGCTGCGGCCGATACCGTAAAGGGGTTGCTTCCGGTGCTGGATGACTGCGAAAGGGCGATGGCCCTGCTCTCCGAATCGTCCGACGAGGCGGCAAAAGAGGGTACCAGTCTGATTTACAACAAGTTGATGGATTATCTCAAGTCGCTTGGACTTGAAAAAATAGAGGCGAAAGGCGAAGTGTTCGACACCGACTTCCATGAGGCTCTGACCCAGATGCCTGCCGGAAGCGAGGACATGAAGGGCAAGGTACTGGATGTAATCCAGACCGGCTACACTTTCAACGGCAAGATACTCCGCTACGCCAAGGTAGTGGTAGGAGCATAAATTATGGCAGAAAAAAGAGATTATTATGAGGTGCTGGGCCTTTCCAAAGGTGCCAGCGCTGATGACATAAAGGGAGCATACCGCAAAGCGGCTCTGAAATGGCATCCCGACCGCTGGGTAAACGGCACGGAGGAAGAGAAAAAGACGGCCGAGGAGAAGTTCAAGGAAGCTTCAGAGGCCTATTCCGTGCTCAGTGACCCGAACAAGAAGGCCAAGTATGACCAGTTCGGCTTCGCCGGAGTGGGAGACAGCGGACAACCCGACTGGAGTCAGGGCTTCGGAGACCTCAACGACCTGTTGAACAATATCTTCGGCGGCTTCGGATTCAGGCCCGGCGGAGCTTACGGCGGCAGCACCCGCACGGCCAACACCCGTGGCCGTGACCTTCAGGTCAGCGTCCGACTGACCCTTGAGGAAATCGCAAGCGGCTGCGAGAAGGAAATCACCGTAGAACGCGCACGTCCCTGCAGGACCTGCAACGGACGCGGCACCAAGAACACTTCCGACATACGCACCTGTCCCACCTGTAATGGCGCCGGACAAATTCAGAGGACCAGCGGTGGATGGCTGTTCTCACAGGTTTCCTATTCCGTCTGCCCCAACTGCAACGGCAGCGGCCAGGTGGTGAACAACCCCTGCGGCAGTTGCCGTGGTACCGGAGTAGAGCGCGTGCGTGAGAAGATAAAGGTAAGGATACCCGCAGGCGTGAGCGGCGGAATGCAGATAACCATGCGCGGCGAGGGCGACAGCGGAGTGCGCGGAGGAGCCAACGGCGACCTTTACATCAACATCGAGGAGCAGCCGCATTCACATTTCCGCAGGGACGGCAACAACCTCTTCTACACCAGAGTCATCAGTGTGACGGATGCCATGCTCGGAACCGAGATCAGCGTGCCCTGCCTCGACGGACCGCAGAAGCTCAAGCTCGATGCCGGAACCCAGCCGGGAACGGTGGAGAAATTGCGCGGCAAGGGTCTGCCTTCAGTAAACGGCTACGGCAAAGGCGACCTCTACGTCAAGATTCTCGTGTGGATACCCCACAAGATGAAGCGCGACGAGAAGGAGGCCATCGAAAAAATGCGTTCGAGCGAGACCTTCAAGCCGAATCCTACACGGGACGACAGGCAGGTAATTGAAAAAGAAATGAATTTCTTTTAAAAAAATTTGTCAGAATTGATTTTGTTACTATATTTGCAGTCCCAAAAACGAGCAGCCGCTCTTCAGACGGTTTGATGATGCTGCAGGAAAAGTACAAATTGATTTATGGATTACATCAAGTTGGTTGAGGAGATGTTCTCTGAGCACAAGGCAGCGAACTATCCCGAGTTTAAGGCCGGTGACACCATCACCGTTACCTACAAGATTAAAGAAGGTGACAAGTTCAGGCTCCAGAGTTTCCGCGGAGTGGTTATTCAGATTTGCGGAGCGACTCCTCAGGTAAGGACTTTCACGATACGCAAGGTATCGAACGGAGTGGGCGTTGAGAGGATTTTCCCTTACGAGTCACCCGCAATTGAAAAGATTGAACTTAACAAGGTTGGTAAAGTGCGTCGCGCACGCATATTCTACCTCCGCAAGCTCTCTGGCAAGAAGGCCCGCATCAAGGAAGCGAAGCGCAATGTGACCAAAGAGGCTGCAAGCGAATAAAGTTAAAGACCGGTTAAACGGTCTGATTCGGCGCCTTAGCTCAATTGAATAGAGCATTTGACTACGGATCAAAAGGTTGCAGGTTTGAGTCCTGCAGGCGTCACAAAGACGGTTGAAAGCAATTTCAGCCGTCTTTTTTTGTGTCCTACCCCACCCGGTCCATTCCCAACTTGGCTGTGAGAAACGCGAAAATACAAGAAAACCATGACATCATTGAAAGTAAAATTCCGCCCCTCTACTGTGACCGCAAAAGAGGGAACGTTGTATTATCAAGTGATACACAACCGCATGGTGCGGCAGATCAGCACCGGTTACAGATTGTTCGCGAATGAATGGGACGGCAAGAACATTGTGCTGCCCGACGGGACGGACCACACAGATCGAAGCTGCTATTTGAACGGACTGCTTAACTGCCTGCGACAGGACACTGCCCGCTTGCAGTCCATCATCCAAAGCTTGGAACGGCAAGGCGGGACATTCACGTCTGAAGAGGTGATTAATGCGTACCTCGCGCCGGAGAGAGACACGGGCATGTTCTGCGCCTTTGCCCGCAGCGTGGCGGATCAGATGAAACGCATTGGCAAGGAACGCCTTTCGGAAACATATCACAGCTCAGTGAACAGTTTCCTGCGCTTCCGCGGCGTGGAGGGCGACGTTCCATTGGAGGATGTCGATGCCGACCTAATGTCGGAGTATGAAGCTTATCTGCAGGGACAAGGTCTGGTACCCAACACCACCTCGTTTTACATGCGCAACCTGCGTGCAATCTATAACCGCGCGGTAGAAAAGAAATTGGTGGATGACCGACAGCCGTTCAGGCACGTTTATACCGGCATCGGGAAAACCGTGAAACGAGCAGTCACGCCTGAGATTATGAGCCGCATCAAACAACTTGACGTTCCGTCGGGCAGCCTGTTGGAACTGGCACGCGACCTGTTCATGTTCAGCTTCTACACACGCGGCATGTCATTCATCGATATGGCCCATCTGAAAAAGAAAGACTTGCAAAACGGCTTGCTTGTCTACCGTCGGCAGAAAACCGGACAGCAACTGTTCATCAAGTGGGAGCAGCCCATGCAGGAAATCGTCAGCCGGTATGCCGACCCGGAATCGCCCTACCTGTTGCCCATTATCACCCGTCCCGGAGAGGACGAACGGCGACAGTACCTGAGTGCCATACACCGCATAAATACCCGTTTGAAAGAAATCGGGAATCGTGTAAACGCCACAATAACATTGACTTCGTATGTTTCGAGGCACGGGTGGGCCAGCATAGCCAAGAGTCGGAACGTGCCGATTGCCGTTATCAGTGAAGCCCTGGGACATGAGTCTGAAAGTACCACGCGTATCTACTTGGCATCATTGGATTCATCCGTAGTGGATAATGCGAACAGCAAGGTCATCTATTCCGTCTGAAGAAGCGTAGCGGGGAACACGGGAATGCCGGAAGTGTTGGGAAACATCTCTTGGTAAGAGATGTCTTTAAACCTCGCAAAGATATAAAAAATCCACTAACTGCCACATAAAAACAGCACAAAACATCCGGCTTGAGTCTATTGGTATTGCTGTGTTTCACAAAATTCAAGGATTTGTTTCACAAACCCGAATTACAATTTATGCAAATGCTTCGCTTTCAGGCAGGAAGCATAAAGTTCCATCTCTTACCAAGAGATGTACCGGTCGGGACGAATTATCCCCCCCCCGAACTTTTTTGCAGAAATGCGGTAACTCCATGTGTATCAATCAGATTGACACACATGGAGGAATCAGGAAAGTGCCCACATGACCATTAACGTCTCAAAGACATTTCTTTATCCTATGAGCAACGGAATGCAAGCGGAACAAGACAGCCGACAATGGTTTGCCCTGCGCGACCTTAAGCGCAGGCACGCCAAGTTACCCGCTTACAAAATGTTCGAGGGCTTGAATATGCGGTTCTTCACTCCCATGGAACACAGGTTGGTCGTTGTGAACGGCAAACGAGTGGATCAGGAAGTGCCTTTCATTCAAGATTTGCTTTTCGTGAAGGACACGAGGGAACATCTCGATTCCATCGTGGAAAGCACACCCAAGTTGCAATACCGCTATAGGTTAGGAATGCGGAACACGCCCATTGTCATACCGACCGCCGAAATGGAACGCTTCATAAATGCGGTGGAGGCCAGCGAGCATCCCAAATTCTACTCCCCCGATGAGGTGACAGCCGACATGAGGAAACGGCAGGTCCGCATCATCGGCGGGCTGCTGGACGGACAGACGGGCACCTTGGTGACCACACGCGGCTCAAAGACCAAAAGATTGCTGGTGGAATTGCCTGCTCTATTGGTAGCTTCGGTGGAGGTCGAGCCGGAATATATCCAATTGGTGTGACTCATTGTATAAATACTAAAGTGAGTACTTGATATGACTTATCTGCTTTTGATAAGTAGTTTCCTGCTATCTGTATTGCTTGGGATGATGATTATCCCCGAAATACTGCTGATTTCCCACAAGAAACGCCTGTTCGATATGCCCGACAGCCGCAAGGTGCATACCACGCCCATCCCGCGCCTCGGAGGACTATCTTTCTTCCCGGTGATACTCATCACCACGTGCCTCGTGCTGGGAATCAGTTATTATGCAGGCTTCCCCATCAAGAACCTGCCGGCCAATGCCATGTTTTACGAGTTTCCGTTCATCACGGTCGGATGTATGATGCTTTACCTGACGGGGATGACGGACGATCTGATAGGTGTCCCATACCGCCGCAAGTTCCTTGTGCAGATTACCGCCGCCCTGATGCGGTTGGGCATCAATCGGATTATCAGGCGGCATGAACGCATGACCGGACAGACATCAAACTGAAAACAACCGACCATCGAATGAAAACAACATTATTCGCCTTTTCCCTGCTATTGGCGGGAACGGCGTTCCTGAGTTCCTGCGGTACATCCAAGAATGTAATCTATTTCCAGGACCTGCAACCGGGGAAAAGTGAGATAACACTGCCGGATGTGAAAGCCATCACCGTGCAGCCGGAAGACAAAATCTCAATCATCGTCAACAGCCGCGACCCGCAGCTGACGGACTTGTTCAATTTGCCGTATGTGACAAGGCAGCTTGGCCAATCTTCGACGAATTATTCAACTACATACAGTGCAGGCATTTCGGGATATACAGTGGATGCCAGCGGAGACATCGACTTCCCTGTACTAGGCAAAATACACGTGGCCGGCATGAAAAGGGAGGAGGTGGCCGCCTACATCAAGGACAGACTGGTCGCCGACAATCTGGTAAAAGACCCCGTGGTGACCGTAGAGTTTATGAACCTGTGCATATCAGTATTAGGTGAAGTGAATAATCCGGGAAGATTTGACATCGACCGCGATAAGGTGACTGTGCTTGATGCCCTCAGTATGGCGGGCGACCTGACCATCTACGGTAACCGCTCCAAAGTCATGGTACTCCGTCAGGAAGGAGAAGTGCAGCGAGTCTATGGTATTGACTTGACGTCCGGCAGGCATATATACACGTCCCCAGCTTATTACTTGCAGCAAAATGACGTGATTTATGTTGAGCCCAATGATGTAAGGTCAAGGCAATCCACCGTAAATGGCAACAATGTACGCTCAACGTCATTTTGGATTTCATTGGGATCTCTGTTGACATCTATCGCTATCCTCATATTTAACTAAACCCAGATAATAGATCAATGGCTGTTCAGAACAACACATTAGGGATTGTGCAAACGGACAATTATATCCGTTTGCAGGACTTGCTTCGCATATGTTTAGGTAAGTGGTACTGGTTTGCCATTTCCTTGGGTATCTGCCTTACTGTCGCGGTGGTGTACCTGCTGACGACCCCACCCGTATATACACGCTCAGCCTCCCTGCTTATCAAGGAAGAAAGCAAAGGCAATTCAATGAATGATGTGGCCGGAGTGCTGGGGTCTTTAAACATCTTCCAAACCAACACCAATGTGAATAACGAGATTCAGTCTCTGCAATCTCCTGTGGTAATGCTTGATGTGGTTAAGCGACTTAATCTGAACATCAACTATCTGACAGACGGCCGATTCCGCAAGCAGGTGCTATATGGGGAGTCTATTCCCTACAAGATAGAATTCCTTGACTTGGCTGATAATGACAATCTTTCCCTGGTAATGGAAAAAGTTGACGATAATGGTGTGTTATTGTCTGATTATGTCTTGAATGGAGAGGATGTTGATGGAGAGAATACAGTATATTTCAATGACATAGTGGACACTCCCGTTGGCAGAATCTCCGTTCGGGCTGTAGAGAATCAGGATAGCGTGGAGTACAAGCGTATTTATGTTTCACGTACCGGGCTACAAGCAACCGTTGCTGATTACGCGTCAAATTTAACGGTCTCCCTCAGCGATGAGAAATCCACTGTAATCAATCTTGTCTTCAAGGATGTCTGCATCCAGCGTGCAGAAGAAGTGTTGAATACCATAATCGCCGTTTACAACGAGAATTGGATTAGGGACAAGAATCAGATTGCCGTAAGCACATCATTGTTTATCAACGAGCGTCTCAGCGTAATCGAGCGTGAACTCGGCAATGTCGATGAAAACATATCGTCCTATAAGAGCGAAAATCTTCTTCCCGATGTGCAGGCGGCAGCAAGTATGTATATGGCTCAAACCAGCGAGACCCATTCCCGGATTATGGCTGTAAATACGCAGCTTTCGATGGCCCGCTATATCAAGAGTTATCTGGGAAATGTCACGAGTCAGAATCAACTGTTGCCTGCCAACTCTGGAATTGAAAGCCCAAGCATAGAGAAGCAGATTACTGATTACAACACTATGCTGCTAAGGAGAAATAACTTGGCAGCCAACAGCAGTGAGAGTAACCCGTTGGTTATAGACATGGATCACTCGCTGCAGAACATGCGCAATGCTATCATGTCCTCGATTGACAACCTCATTACAACTTTGGATACGCAACTTCAATCGCTTCAAATAAGTGAGCAACAGACTACGGCGAGAATTGCCGCCAATCCCGCACAAGGACAATATCTGTTATCAGTAGAGCGCCAGCAGAAAGTAAAGGAGTCGTTGTATTTGTTCCTGTTGCAAAAGCGTGAGGAGAATGAACTCTCACAGGCCTTTACCGCTTATAATACAAGGGTTATTACACCTCCGACAGGCAGCCCCTTCCCCTCTTCTCCCGTAAAGAGAAATGTATTGTTAGTTGCCTTTGTTATCGGTATGCTTATCCCCCTTGTGATAATATTCCTGCGCGAGAATATGAACACGAAGCTTAGAGGCCGTAAAGATTTGGAGAATCTTTCTGTTCCATTCCTGGGGGAAATCCCTTTGCATGGCAGCAACGGGAAGAAAGGCAGTCATGAAGTGTCGGAGATAGTCATCCAGCATGGTAAGCGTGATGTTATTAATGAAGCATTCCGTGTATTGCGGACAAACATCGAGTTCATGCTTGACACAAATAATAAAGATACTGCTACAGTTTGTCTCTTTACTTCGTTTAATCCAGGCAGTGGTAAAACATTCTTGACCATAAATACGGCGGCTTGTTTGTCTCTAAGGGGAAAGCGTGTCTTGGTGATTGACGGAGACTTACGCCGCGCTTCAATTTCCGCCACTTTTGCCAACTCACCCAAATCAGGATTGAGCGATTATTTGGGCGGGCGTGTCGATGGCATTGATGATCTTATCGTTGATCCGGAGAATTATCCGGGCATCAGTCTATTACCTGTCGGAACCGTTCCTCCCAATCCTACAGAACTTCTTGCCAAATCCCGGTTTAAGGAGATGCTTGATAAGGTGCGCGACAGGTATGACTACATATTCATCGACTGTCCGCCGGTGGACATTGTAGCTGACACCCAAATCATTGAAAAGTTTGCAGACTGCACCCTGTTTGTTGTAAGGGTAGGGTTGCTGGAACGTGATATGTTGCCCGAACTGCAGCAGGCTTACGACGAGAAGCGGTATAAAAACCTGGCAGTCATTCTCAATGGCACGGACAGTGACGGAAAACGCTACGGATATAAATATGGTTACCATTATGGATATGGTAATAATGGATATTATGGCAGCAAATAGCCAGAAGCAGCATGTGGCCATTTCGCAAAAAGATAACCCTTGAGGAAAGCGGTTTTTTAAACGGCTTCACTGACTGGCATAGTCATATACTCCCTGGAGTAGATGACGGTGTTCAGACAATGGAGGAAGCCTTACGAATATTGGCCGAATACGAGCGACTCGGTGTAAAGGAAGTCTGGCTTACCCCTCACATCATGGAGGATATTCCAAATACTACTGAGGGCTTGAGGGAACGATTCTCTGACCTGCAGGCTGAGTACAAGGGGAACATGGAACTGCATTTGGCTGCCGAGAATATGCTGGATAAGCTATTCGAGGAACGGTTGCGGGGAAATGACCTTTTACCCTTGGGAAAGGAGAGGAACCAGTTGTTGGTGGAAACCTCCTGTTACAATCCGCCGATGGGCTTGCCGGACATCCTGCAATGCATAAAGTCTAAAGGTTATTTTCCGGTACTGGCCCATCCGGAGAGATATGCCTACATGGATGCAGACTATTACCGCCGGCTTAAAGACATGGGCGTCAAATTCCAGTTGAACTGTTTCTCTCCATCAGGCTTTTACGGCGAAGAAGCCAAGAAAAAGTCGGAATACCTGCAGAAACATGAAATGTATGACTGTTCAGGGACGGACTTGCATAGCTTAGAGGTTTTGAAAAAGATGCTGCAGATTAAAGGATGAAGAACGTGCTTATTGTTTCTCAGGTTATTCCTCAATGGTATGTTGAGACATTGAGGAATGCATTGGGAAAAGATACTTGCATAGATATTATTACGGGAAGTGAGGTGACAGACTGCAATGTGATACCCTCACCTCCCCATGATGCCCGCAATTTCAGGTCACGTATAGTCTGTTGGATAAGACATTATCGTTTTGTCAAACAGTGGACAAAGAAGAATCGGCATAGACATTACGATCTGATTTTTGCCGTATCAAATCCTCCCATTAATGCTGCGATTGGGCTGAAGCTAAAGAAACTGTTCAATGCACCATTTGTTTATATGAACTGGGATTTATATCCCCAAGTCATCGAATATGGTGTGAGAAATGTGGTTGGCAAAACAGTCAGTCTCTTGTGGCATAGCTGGAACAAGCGTAATTACCAAAAGATAGACCGAATGCTGACCATTGGCAATATAATGGCAGAAACTATCAATAGCAGCATAGAGAGGAAAATCAAAATTGATGTATTGCCTGTTGCCGTAGATACCGTTCGTCTGCACCCAATAGAAAAGGCGAATAATCCCTTTGCTGTGGAGCATCACCTGACTGATAAATTTGTTGTACTCTATTCAGGCAAAATGGGAGTCGGACACAATATTGAACTTATATTGGCAGCTTCCCGATTATTGGAGAAGCATACCGATATCTATTTTGTCTTTATTGGCAATGGTCCCAAGTATGAGGTAGTAAAACGCTTTATAGCAGAAAATAATTCCAAAAACATACTGCTTCTCCCTTTACAAGCCGAAGATATGTTTCCCTACTCAATGGCTTGTGGAGATATAGGAATAGTATCGCAAGAGGCAAGCATGGCACATTTATTCATGCCCAGCAAGGTATATAGCATGATGGCGTGCGGGGAAGCTATAATTGGAATTGGCTCAGAGTATGACGATTTGAAATGCCTTATAGAACGTGCGAATATAGGATTCAACATATCAAGGAATGATGCAAAATATTTAGCGAATTGCATTTTTAAGTTATATGACAATTTAAAGTTGCTAAATTTCTTCAAGGTAAATGCTCGAAGAACAGCAGAATTGGACTATTCTATAAGCGTAATGCAAAGTCGTTATTCTACATTGTTTAATAGTTTGTCCAAATAAGAAGGCGTTATGCCCACATTGCTTCAAATTAATACTGTTGTCAATACCGGTTCTACAGGACGGATTGCTGAAGAGATAGGCAAAATTGCAATTTCACGCGGATGGAAAAGTTATATTGCCTATGGAAGAGGAAAGCCGCAAAGTGAATCACAGCTGATTAGAATAGGAAATGATTGGGATATGTACAGCCACATCCTTCAATCCCGGTTGTTTGATAATCATGGATTGGCATCCAAGAATGCTACAGAAAAGTTTATCAAGCAGATTGAAAGAATAAAGCCCGATGTAATACACTTGCATAATATTCATGGTTACTACCTGAATTATGAAATATTATTTCAATATTTTGCACACATAGATACCCCAATAATATGGACGCTGCATGATTCTTGGGCATTGACTGGCCATTGTGCTTGTTATGAATGTGCAGACTTCGATGCAGATTGTAAGAGTTGCCACTATATACACAGCTATCCAAAGTCTTTATTCCTATCAAGAAGTAAGAAAAACAAAGAAAACAAAAAAAAGGTTTTTACTTCTGTAAACAGAATGACCATAGTGACAGTTTCAAAGTGGTTGGAAAGTTGTGTAAAAAAAACATTTCTAAACAAGTACCCTATCAAAACAATCTATAATGGAATAGATACTCAAATTTATAGACCCTTGCCTTATTTGAAGCAAAATGTTAAAACTTTATTAAGTGTTGCAAATATTTGGTCTGAGAGAAAGGGCTTAAAGGATATTATTGCATTAAGAGAACATCTCCCATTTGAGTATCAGATCATCTTAATTGGATTATCCAAGAAACAAATACAAAATTTGCCTCCGGGCATAACAGGCATTCCTCGGACAGACTCTCAATTAGAATTAGCAAGATATTATTCAAATGCCGATGTTGTCCTAAGTTTATCAACTTACGAGACTTTCGGACTTACAGTTGCTGAAAGTTTAGCTTGCGGAACACCAGTAGTTGTGTATAATATTACATCACCTCCGGAATTGGTGACTAATGACATAGGTAGAGTTGTAAATATTCACGATATAGAAGGTGTCAAATCGGCTATAATAGATTTATGCAATACCGAAAAAGAGTATTGGGTAAATACTTGTAGGTCAAAAGCTATAAAATTGTACAATGAGAGTTGCAACTATTTGCAGTATTTCAATCTGTATAAGGCTTGCATTTTATAATTGAATCCTTCTTCAACCAATGCTGGAAATTATTTCAAAACTTTATACAATCACTTTAGTCCTATTACCGGCATTAAATGTATATAGAAGCCCTATACCTTCTGTAGAATTAGGTACGCTGATCATTCTTTTCTGCACTGTGTTCTTTTTCTGCAGTAAGCCCGGTATATATAAACCGGGACTTGGCTCTCTATGGATATATTTGTTGCTCGTGTTTTTTGTGTGTACAGCTATATCGTCCATTATACTTGACTATGACTCAGCGGAGTATAGTAAAGTGTACTTTAGATTTTTCAAAATCGTAATTATTGTAATTTCCATATTTATTATCGGAAAAGATCGGTTCAATTATGAACTGGCAATAAAAGCACTAAAGATATTCTCTTTACTATGTGCATTTTATATCATTGTACAAAATATTGGGTATTATTTATTTGGGATTAGAATTTTGGGTGTTTACTCACCTTTAGCTTCTGTTGAGGAGTATGTGGAATTTGGAGCTAACGCCACTCAGGATGTGCTATATAGACCAAGTGCGTTCTTTTTTGAGCCTGCTCATTTTGCCTCTTACTCAATGGTATATCTGTGCCGGTTATTTACTCATGATGGAGAGAAATATCGCATTTGGCAAATAGTAATTATGATAACAGGCCTGCTGCTCTCAACATCCGGGACAGCTTTATCTATAATACCTGTCATTTTCTTACTTTCAATAGCTTTCAAAATACGCGAAGGGACAATAGCCTTTCATAATGCATGGAAATATATCTTGTTATTTCTCGTGGTAGCCGTGCTTATAAGAATCTTCTTAACGTCATATATAGGAAGTTCAGCTTTGGGACGTTTTTTTAATGATGATGGAACACTCGGAGGTGCATTTACCGGACGATTACAAAGCGGAGCATACGAATTATTCAAAGAGTTGCCTTCAGTTTTACAATTTATTGGCTGTGGATTTGGAAATAGACCTGCCGATGTGTACTTTCCAAGTATGTACGCAATTTTATATGGGGATGGATATTTAGGTCTTGCGCTATTTGTACTTCTTCTTATCATTTACTTTGTCAAAGCACGAAATTTTGGGAAGATGCTTTGCCTCACTTATGGCTTACTGTTTATAGGTACAGGCGCTTTCAATTTTGCCAGTATCGGTCTATATTTTTGCTTAATTGCCGAAGAAACAAGAAAACGCGAATATGATAATTTTTATCAGTAATTTTGTTAGCCCTCATGTCCTCCCACTGTGCGATGAGCTTTATCGGCAATCTGAGGAGCAATTTAAGTTCATCGAAACGAGGCAAATGTCACTTGAACGACAAAACTTAGGATATAAACAACTACGGAACAGAAAGTTTGTTGTCACATACGAAAAGTATTCTAAGGATAAATCAGGTTATCAAGAAGAAATAAACAAGGCTGCTGTGGTTATGGCCAGTTTTGGCTCCATTAACAATAAGCTCCTTATGGATAGGATAAGGAATGATAAGCTGACTTTTTTGTTAGCAGAGCGAATGTTCAAAAAAGCGATTTTTAAATTCGCAGATCCTCGCTTCTGGAAAAACCTATTATTCTTTTCAAGAATCAGGTATAAACAGTTTCATTTGCTATGTATGGGCGCATACGTAGCACAGGATTTTGCGCTGTGTGGTTTCAATCGCGATCGGATGTGGAAGTTTGGATACATTACATCGGGATATGGCGAAAACAATTCCAATATACGAAAAAGTGAGAACAAAACTCTTAAATTGCTATGGGTGGGGCGTATGATATGGTGGAAACAGCCATTTCAAGTAATAAAGGCTGCAAAGATGCTGCATGAAAGGGGATATGATTTTACACTTGATATTGTGGGCGGAGGGAAATTAGAGAAGAAGATTAAAGCTTATATTGAAAAAACTAATCTTTCCGAAATCACTTATCACGGCTTGAAAAAGAACGATGAAGTAAAAGAGCTGATGCAACATTCCGATTTCTTGATTTGTACAAGTAACCGACTCGAAGGATGGGGAGCAGTAATCAACGAAGGGATGGATGCGGGCTGCGTCGTAATTGCCAGCAAGCAGATGGGGGCCACACCCTATCTTATAACGGATGGAGTGACCGGATATAGTTATTCGGGAGGAGCAAAGGCTTTGTTTCAGGCATTAGCCAAGGCATTCGAAAGAAATCGTATAGAAATAAGCAAAAATGCACAGACATTTATCCGTGAGAGTTGGAGTGCAGATATTGCCGCACGACGTCTATTAGGATTAATCTCTTTCATACAACAGGATAAGCAGCATAAAAGATTGTATGATAGCGGAATCTGTAGTAAAGCTTAACTGATGAAACAATTAATTTACCGCCTTCGGAAAAGTTCCTTGATGAGAGACTCCTTTTGGGCGTTGCTGGGCAATGTCTTGGGAAAAGGACTGGCATTGGTTGCCGGAATTGCCGTAGCGCGCTTTCTTGGAAGCGAAGCATATGGTGAATATGGGATGATACGCAATAACTTGACAATGATAGCTATATTCTCTTCATTAGGATTGGGATACACAGCTACAAAGTTTATTGCAGAATGCAAAGGCAATAAAGAACAAGCATACTCGATACACAAAGTAGTTTCACGTATCACATGGGTTACAAGTGGAGTTATCATGGTGCTTGTGATAGTGCTTGCCAATCCACTTGCCACTTGGCTCGATGCTCCACATCTTGGTCGCTTGTTGATGCTTGCATCTGTTGCAGTTGTATTTAATGCCGTGAACACTACGCAAATAGGTGAACTGTCAGGGTTTAATGCATATAAGGAGATTGCATTTAACAATACTTGGGCCGGCATTGTCACTTTCGTAGTAAGTGTAGGTCTTACTTTCTTTTACGGTATTGAGGGAGCAGTTATCGCATTAATCATTTCATTTGCTACCAACTGTTTGCTAAATTTGCGTTCACTCAAAAAATATTTGCCACGACAAAAAGTTGTCAATGGTAATACCAATTTCCGAGAAATACTCTCATTTACTTTTCCAGTGGCGTTGCAAGAAAGTTCTTACTCCATAACACACTGGCTAAGCACAATATTGCTAATCAAGCTCGCCGGATATGGAGAACTCGGATTATACTCTGCAGTAGCGCAATGGATGGGTGTAATGCTGTTTATCCCGGCAGCATTACGCAATGTGGCACTGTCCCATCTATCAAAAAGCAACGATGACATGAATACAAATAAACAAGTGTTGAAGCGTATGCTACAAATCAACCTTGTAACGACACTCATTCCATTTATAGTTATTGCGCTGCTTTCCGGCTGGATTTGTTCATGGTACGGAGAAAGCTATGTTGGCATGCAGAGTGTGCTGAACGTATGCATGTTTACAACAGTTTTCAACAGCCTTTCCAATGTGTTAACTCAAAACTTAATTGCAATGAATCAGAATTGGTATCTTTTCACAACTCGCATAATTCGTGATTTGTTAATATTAGGTTTTGCGGCTTTACTGATTTTAAAATTGGGCAAAGGTTCTCTTATGTACGCTTTAGCTTCGCTTATATTTCAGATTATATATTTATTTCTTTTGCTGTCCAAACAACACTCTTTGTTCAAAAAGTGTAAATAAAAATTCGTAACTTAAATTAATCGGCATAATTATTATGATGTATCCCAAGCGCCTTTTTATTATAAACAAGTTAGTTGGTTTGCTCCCTATGTCGAAGTGTAACTCGCTGAAGTCAAGACTATATAAATGGGGGGGAGTAAAAATTGGCAACAATGTAGAACTATTTTCCGGCCTTAAAATAATAGGCAATGGTGAACTGGAAATAGGGGATAATGTCTTTATTGGCACAGAGGCAATGATTTATGTTAACAGAGGCAGCAAAGTTATTCTTGAAGAACACGCTTCTGTAGGAACTCGTGCCATAATTGTTACTGGCTTCCATCCGATTACGCCAGAGGGGCCACGGATAACCAGTCATAAAAGCACAACAAGTACTGTAAGGGTTTGCAAGGGGGCTTCTGTCGGTACTGCAACTATTGTTTTACCAGGCATAACTGTAGGAACAATGGCTCACTGCGTGGCTGGGGCTGTAGTAACTCACGATGTGCCTCCATACCACAGAGTTGGAGGCGTTCCCGCCCGGTTTATTCGTGACTTGAGGCTTCCAAAGGAAAATAACAATAATGTATAAGCATTATTTAAAGCGGGTAATAGATTTCATTCTCGTTCTTTGTGCCTTGGCTGTTATTTGGCCTGTGCTTGTTATAATAGCTATTTTGCTTCATTTCGCCAACAAAGGTGCAGGGGCTTTTTTTTTACAAGAGCGACCGGGTAAGGATGGGAAGATATTCAAGGTCATCAAATTCAAGACTATGACTGATGAACGGGATGCAGATGGTAATTTGTTGCCCGACGAAAAACGGATTACGAAAATAGGGAAACTGATTCGTTCTATCAGCATTGACGAACTACCACAGCTTATTAATGTACTGAAGGGTGATATGTCGCTTATTGGCCCTCGTCCTTTATTGGTGCAATATCTGCCGCTATATAGCAAAGAGCAAGCACGACGGCACGAAGTACGTCCCGGCATAAGCGGGTGGGCGCAATGTCATGGACGCAATGCTATTAGTTGGACAGAAAAGTTCAAACTTGATGTGTGGTATGTTGACCATTGCTCTTTCAAAGTGGATATGAAAATTATATGGATTACTCTACTGAAAGTAATCAAGCGTGCCGATATCTCCCAGGAAGGGCGAGCCACGATGGACTATTTTGACGGCACAAATTAGACAGCTTGGAAAAATGAAAAATATATTGATAACTTCTGCAGGTAAGCGGGTAGCGTTGACAAAAGCATTCAAAGAGACTACGGTACGATTTGACTCTCACGCCAAGGTGTTTACCACAGACATGAATCCGAGTATGGCTCCTGCGGCATACGTCAGCGACAAGTGCTTTGAAGTTCCGCGAGTAACCGATGATGCTTATCCGGAATTCCTGCTGAAACTCTGCGTGGATAATGAAATTGGCATGGTAGTGCCGACCATTGACACAGAATTAATGGTGCTGGCACACGTGAAAGAAATGTTTGCCTCAAGAGGTGTCCATGTGATAATTTCCAGCCCATCATTCATAACGACATGTCGGGACAAACGAAATACAGAAAGATTTTTCGAGCAACATCACATACGCATCCCTACAGCCATAGACAAACATCATCCCTCCTTCCCTCTGTTTGCCAAGCCCTACGACGGGTCGCTGAGCACAAACCTGCACTATATCAAGAATGAAGCTGAACTTACTCCCGACATTCTGAGTGACCCCAAATTGATGTTTATGGAGTATATCGACAAGGCCATATATAAGGAATACACCGTTGATATGTATTATGGTAAGGATAACCGTTTGAAATGTCTTGTGCCTCGTGAGCGTATTGAGATACGTGCAGGAGAGATAAACAAAGGCAGAACGGCAAAGAATGGTTTGGTTGCCTTTTTAAAAGAACGATTGGAATATGTCGAAGGCTGTGTGGGATGTATATGCCTGCAGCTGTTTTATCATGCCGAAACGAACGATGTGATTGGTATTGAAATCAATCCCCGTTTCGGTGGTGGTTACCCTTTATCCTATGCAGCCGGTGGAAATTTCCCGAAGTTTCTTATTCAAGAATACTTTCGGAACGAAGTTTTGGCGTATACCGATGATTGGAAAGACAAGCTGTTAATGCTTCGGTACGATGATGCCATTTTCGTGTAAACAATTAGTTTGTTTTGACCTCGATGATACACTCTATAAAGAGGTATGGTATCTTAAATCGGCATTCAAGGAGGTTGCGAACTTTATCGCTCAATCCGGTGAATCTGATTCAGCTGCTATATATGAAGCTATGATAACATTGTGGGGCGAGGGTAAATCGCCTTTTCAAGAAATAAACACATTGCTCCATATAGATGTTCCCATTAAGGAGTGCCTACGTATCTATCGGGAGCACAAACCGTATATCCATTTGGATGAAGGAACACAAAATACCCTGAAAGCCTTGCGAAAGAATGGTTGTACTATCGGGCTTATTACAGACGGCAGGAGCATAACCCAACGAAACAAGATAGAAGCGTTAGGTTTGCATACTTATATAGCAGAAAATGACATAATTGTTTCAGAGGAATTTGGTTCAGAGAAACCTTCCGTACAAAACTACTTATACTTCATGGAGAAATACCCTCATGCTGCATTTACGTATGTAGGGGATAACCTTGCCAAAGATTTTATTGCTCCCAACTCATTGGGTTGGAAAACCATTTGCCTTTTGGACAATGGAGAAAACATACATCAGCAAGATTTATCCTTATCCAAGGAGTATCAGCCAAATTTCTTTATCAAAGACATTATGGAAACTGTTGAACTGCTTAACAGATGTTGATAGAATTTAGTGGCTTGGATTGCGCCGGCAAGTCCACCCAAATTGATTTGCTTGTGGAATACCTGCACAAGCGAGGGTATAAGGTTAAAACCGTTTGGAGTCGAGGTGGTTATACGCCGGGGATCACCTGGCTGAAGAATTTGGTACGAGGAGGGAAGGGGAAATCACCGGAGCAAATGTCTCAAGCCGAACGGGAGGCCAAAGCGAATGCAAAACCACAAGGCGGGAAGTTACTGTTGTGGTTGTCTATCCTTGACCTCATTGCATACTGGGGTATTGTATTCAGAATATGGAGTAGAGGAAGGAAGGTATTATTGTGCGACAGATATTTATCGGACACATACATAGATTTCAAACTGAAATATCCGACTGTATCATTTCAAAAATGGCAGGTTTGGAAAATTCTGGTAAATGTTTACAGAAAGCCAACTTACTCTTTTGTACTGACTATTACACCTGAAGAGAGTATGAGGAGATCAAGCCTGAAATTTGAGCCGTTCCCTGAATCGCAGGAGAAGCGGGAGAAGCGGCTTGAAATGTATTTGAAGGAAATTAAAAATGGCCGATGGCAATATGTGGTGGACTGCATGAGACCCATCAATGACATTCATCAAGAACTAAAATCGAAGATAGATGAAAATCTCGGAAATGCTTGAACGGGAGGATTTCTACTCTATCCTGCAAGAAACACTACGGACTTACAGCACGCCATTGGGCTTCAACCCCGATCTCGTTGTGACGGAACGTAGCGAAAACAGTTGCGACTTATATATAAATCCCCGATTGAATGCCATATTGCCTAAGCGTCCGAGTCAGGCAATCATAGCATATCTTCAGACAGAATATCATGTCGGGGGCAGTTGGCCAAGGCGTATGGCTGTGAAAGGGTATTTGTGCTTGGCCACCCATTTTGTTAAACAATGCTCGCAACGAGGAATTCAAATAAAATATAAGCACGACATAAGCAATCTGCTTATCTATCCATGTAACAAAAAGATACGCATATTCGACTTTGGAAAAAACATCGTTTATACTGTACTAAAACAAGGTTTCCCGGACAATTATCTTCAACGGGAAATTCAATTTCGCCAAAGAGAAGCCAATGATTTTATTCCGGACATTATAGAGGCCGACAATGGCTTCTATTCGGAACAAATCATTAAAGGCAGACCATTGGCTCGCATTAACGATGGGAACTTTGTAAAGAATAAAAAAAGCGAAGCCTACCAACTGATACTATCGTTGACCCCAAAGGCAGAAACTGTCAATACGAAAGAATACCTGAAATATCTTGCCGCAGAATGTGAGAAACGATTGCAAACGAAGCAGTTAACCATTGAATGCAAACAGGCTCAAGCGATATTTGATCTACTAATCAATAACTCCCCCGCTGAGGAAATTCCGATTGTGCTTAGTCATGGGGATTTCCAGTCGGGTAATATTTGGTTAGATGATGCAAATAATGGTAAGTTGGTCATCATAGACTGGGAAACCGTAAAAAACCGAAGTCCTTTCTACGACCTGGCAGCACTCTTTCTGAATATGCGAAGAGACAAAAACGTTCAACGACTTTACGATAATATCTTGTCAGGTAAATGTGCAACGATGAGAGAATACGGTAATTCTGCCAAGTGTATCGGCACAGTCGTACTGGCAGAAGAACTGGCTTATCAGACTGAAGAGTTGAGTAGCTTTCCCGGGAATATCGGAGTGAAAGAGTACAGACAAATCATAGAGCAATACATACATCTGAACTTATGATTGAGCAGATATTTGGGAATGAGTATTTCAAACTGATGTCATACATCATCAGAGAGAAGAACACCGATGAAGAGATTGCTTATATCAAGCAATCTGTCTCCATATTGCAGTCCGAAGAGTTTTACGAGATAGCCAAAGAGCATGAGCTGGTAAGCACCATTGCCGTAAAACTAAAAAAGAAAACCGGCATTGAGCTGGGGAATGCTTGGATGAGAGAGGTGGAGGACACCCGGAAACGACTGTCATTTCTCTTCAATGCAGTAGAAAAAATAGGAGAAGACCTGAAAGCACACGGTATTCCCTTAATACTTTTAAAGAATGGTGGCATTGCCATAGACATCATGGATGATTTGGCTGAATGTCCTATGGGTGACATAGATATGTTGTGTCGCAAAACTGATTTTTATGCTGTACACGAAATTATCTTGAATCATGGATTCCAGTTCAAATTTCGAAGTATTCATGAATTTGAGGATTTAGATGAAGCCTTTGCTGATGGAAGTACAGAATACAGCTACGAGGATGAGAACGGCGAAACGCTGTGGATAGAGTTGGCATGGCGGCCTGTTGCCGGTCGCTGGATACGCAAAGATAAAGAGCCGGATGCAGAGAGGCTTGTCGCGGACTCCCACGCGGCGAAGCGTTCATGTTGTCACGTCCTTTCCAACGAGGACAACCTATTGCAGGTCTCCATTCATACGGCCAAACATTCCTACGTGAGGGCTCCTGGCTATCGTCTGCATTTGGATGTAGATCGCATAGTATCGAATAAAGAAATAGACTGGGATTTGTTCCTGCAAAAGGTGGATGCTGTAAATTCTAAGACTGCGGTGTATTTTTCATTGTATCTGGCACATGAGATTCTGGGGACAGATATACCAGAAAACGTATTGAACGCACTAAGGCCAGCAAAGCGCAAGGAAAAGCGTATTATGAGAATGCTTCTGAAAGCAAACCTGATGCATCCACATGGACGCAAATTCTCAAAAGTAGGGTTTATCGCTTTTCAGACGTCTCTGTATGATTCTTATAGGGATTTACTTGCTGTATTATTCCCTCCCGGCAGCGCGCTAAAGGCAAAATATAATTATCGCAGCAATGTCCTCACTCCGTATTTTTGGCTGGTATATGCTTTAGACATGGTTGGGATAAGGAAAGCGAAGACAGATAAAAAGCAATACGCCTCCATGGAAAATAAAATAATTTCAGAGGGGGGGGGAGTAAATCGCTAAGCCATAAAGATTTACAGAAAATAGAAAGACTTGGAATATTTAAAATCTCTCGATTCGCTTATGCCAATAAGACCTTGCCATTTGTCGCCAAATTAATGGTGGAAAACAACAGCAATACCGGCTTTTGGCTTCCAATTATTAAATCATACCAAATCCGCAATTCACTGATAAAGGCTGCTCTTGAGGCATTGTTTGAAAAAACAAACAGCCAAGGGGTGAAGCACTTGTTTGTATCAGAAAATTTCGCTGCCCTTCTCAAATCAGGTAATAACATAGGGTTGTTTGCTTCTGGAGATGTTGATTTGGTGGCAGACACAAAAGAGATGACTTTGATAAAAGGAGTGCTTGACGATTTAGGATATGAGTATACTGACATATCAGCAAACGGCAGTCTCTTGATTACTCATTGCAGGAATGATAGACAGTTGCCATTTGGATTTGTATTAAATATCAACTGGACCCTATTCCCGCGAAAATATTTACCCCCGATTATTACGACCTCCCAAGCTGTAGATTACGAAAAGCTGGAATGTCTTGGTGGAAGTATCAAAATACCGGATTTAACATCTTTGCTATATGTATGCTTGTTGCACACCTCTCTCCATTCTTTCTGTCGGAAACCGGGCATACGGTTGTATGTCGATATTGCCAATTTGCAGCGTAAATGCACGGAAGAAGTCTGGCAAGAGGTATTGGCAAGAGCTTCAAAGGATGGTGTGTATAGAAGAGTTGTCACAGCTATTTCTGTGTCAAAACGCCTTGGTGTCGATGGCATTCCGGGCGGTCTGAGTCCGAGTGGGAGTAGTGTCCTCGTGGCATTAGTGTGCAAAAAGAATGGGCTGCGATTAAACATGTCAAGTTCCGTTGTTTTCAGTTGTCTTGTGGAGATGCTTTGCGATGACAAAGGCTGTGTTCATTTTTTGAGTGAGCTGATGTCAAATACTCTTTTCAAAAGAAAAACCATATAAAACAACTAATTTGTGAATAGGATTTATTTATGTCTCGCCCACATGAGCGGGCAGGAACAGAAGTATATCAAAGAGGCGTTTGATACGAACTGGGTAGTTCCATTAGGGCCCAACGTGAACGGATTTGAAGAAGATTTGAAACAATTTGTGGAAAGTGATCCGAATGGCGAAAAGATGAATTGGACACAGACTCATGGTAAAGAAGTGGTTGCACTCTCTTCCGGCACAGCGGCTGTCCATTTGTCGTTGGTTGCACTCGGTGTACAAGCAGGCGATGAGGTTATATGCCAGTCGTTCACATTCTGCGCATCGTGCAACCCCATCAAGTATTTGGGGGCAACTCCTGTATTTGTAGATTCAGAACCCGAAACATGGAACATGGATCCATCGTTATTAGAAGAAGCTATCAAGGATCGTATTAAGAAAGTTGGACGCAAGCCCAAAGCCATTGTGGTGGTCTATCTTTATGGTATGCCCGCCAAGATCGACGAAATACTGGCCATAGCTCAAAAATATGACATACCTCTTGTTGAAGACGCAGCAGAAGGACTTGGAAGCAGATACAAAGGACGGGTATGTGGCACATTTGGCGAATATGGCGTACTGTCGTTCAATGGCAACAAGATGATAACAACTTCAGGCGGTGGAGCGTTGATATGCCCCAACAAGGAAGCCAAACAGGAAGTCATGTTCTATGCTACACAAGCTCGTGAAAGCTACACTTATTACCAACACGAACAAATTGGCTACAATTACCGCATGAGTAATATCTGCGCCGGAATCGGGCGAGGGCAGATGACTGTGTTGAATGAACATATTCTTCATCATAAGCAACTTGCTTCATTATATGAGGAAATGTTTGCGAATATTTCGGGGATTACTTTTCACCGGAATCCATCAGAAGCAATAGATTCCAATTATTGGTTAAACACTATTACCCTCGACCCCGAACTACAGGTGAAAGGTGAAGAAAAAGCATACGCAGAGAAAGTGCAAGGCGCAGTGGGTGGCGCAGCAGGTGTAATGCACAGCACAACATCCACCCATACTGACTGCGAGCCAAACAACAACGTGGAAGCTATGCGAATGGCTCTTGATGCCGAAGGCATTGAAAGTCGCCCGCTGTGGAAACCCATGCACTTGCAACCTGTTCACAAAGAATGCCCAAGTTACGTGAACGGAGTTTCAGAATCTTTGTTCAAAATTGGATTATGTCTGCCGAGCGGACCTTACGTTTCCGTAGAGGATGCCATTCGTATTGTTACGGTAATTAAACAGCAAATAAAATAATGAAAGTATTTTCAAAATTTGCCTATTGGTATTTCACCAAGGGAGCTTTGCCGTATTGGTTTATTTTCATTGGTGACTGTATCATTTTCGTCCTATCCGGATTGTTTGTGTATGCATTCAATCATGGAACGCTGCTTACATTGCAAGCATTTTGGGCAGTATTGGCAACCCTTTCATTTTATCTGCTGTTTTACATAGTCGGTTTCAGACTATTCCACACATATGCAGGAATCATACGCTATTCTTCTTTCAACGACCTGCAGAGGACTGCTTCAGCTATCCTTGTTGGATGCCTATTGTCCATATTATATAACCAATGGGATGGTTTAAATTTTCTCCCTGTCGATCTATTTGTGCGAGACATCTTGGCCACCTCTATTCTGAGTTTATTGATTATGTGGGGAATCAAGATTCTCATAAAGAATGTATATGATGCTACTTATCATACCTTACAAGCCAAACGAGTATTCATATATGGGGTAAAACATGGTGGGGTAGCCTTGGCTAAAAGTATCCGAAATGATAATCCCGCTAAATACATTTTAGCCGGTTTTGTTTCTGACGAAAAAGAATTGCGACATCACATTCTTATGGGGGTGAAAATTTATCTGAACAATGACACATTGATTTCAATGATGAAGAAAGAACGAGCGGATACATTATTAGTGCCTCCACTGAAAAGCCAAAGATTGAAAGAAAATGTTCAAATGGTTAATAATCTGATAGAAAACGGCATTCACATTTTGGTTGTTCCTGACGCACAAGAATTGAATGAAAAAGGAGAGATTAATCTTTTGCAGCTACGAGAAATAAATATAGAAGACTTATTGGCACGCGAGAAGATTGAAATCAATATGGAAGTTGTCGGGAAGCTGCTTAGTAACAAAAAGATTCTGATTACAGGAGCTGCGGGAAGCATTGGAAGTGAGATCGTCCGTCAAGTAGCTCTTTATAATCCGACTGAATTGGTTCTAGTTGATCAGGCCGAAACACCACTACATGACATACGACTAATGATGGTGCAAGATTTTCCTTTCATTAAGTCATACACCTTGGTCGGGGATATTGCCAATCAAGAGAGAATGGAAGAAATATTTCAGGCTCATAAGCCTGACTATGTGTTTCATGCGGCGGCCTACAAACATGTTCCCATGATGGAAGACAATCCAAGTGAAAGCATTATAAACAACGTTCTTGGTACTCAAAATATAGCAGACTTGTCGGTCAGATATGGTATCAAGAAATTTGTACTGATTTCAACTGACAAAGCTGTAAATCCAACTAATGTGATGGGTTGTTCTAAAAGAATTTGTGAAATTTATGTCCAAAGTTTGGATAAGGCTATTAAGGAGGGGAAAATTAAAGGAGTAACACAATTTGTCACTACGCGATTTGGTAATGTATTAGGATCTAATGGTTCGGTAATACCATTGTTTAAGGAACAAATCAAGAACGGAGGCCCGGTCACAGTAACCCATCCGGACATTGTACGCTATTTCATGCTCATTCCAGAAGCCTGTAAGCTTGTTCTGGAGGCGGGAACTATGGGGTATGGAGGAGAGATTTTTGTTTTTGACATGGGAAAACCCGTAAAAATCATAGATTTGGCCAAACGGATGATTCAGTTAAGCCATGCCAAAAACATTGAAATAAAAATCACAGGACTTCGGGATGGGGAAAAACTATATGAAGAGGTCTTGAATGAGGAAGAAACTACCTTGCCAACTTTCCATCCTAAGATAAAAATTGCCAAGGTACGTGAATATGATTATGACTCCATCCGCTTAAAAATTGACGATTTGATTCAGAGTAGTATACATGATGACGATATGCACATTGTTGGACAAATGAAAGCGATTGTTCCCGAATTTAAAAGCCAGCATTCAAAATATGAAATACTGGATAATACATAAAAAGAATTCTAAGCGAACCTAAGAAGCAAATCCGCAGGTACACCGAGATAAACACCGGCCAGTTTAACCTTATAAAATTCACAAAAATGAATATGAAAACAGTTCTTATTACGGGCGTAACCGATCAGGACGGCTCCTATTTGGCCGAATTCCTGTTGGAAAAGGGTTATGACGTACACGGCACCATACGCCGCTCGTCAGTCGATTACCGCTCCTGTCACAATCGAAGACTAAGTATGGGTGGCGGCAATCCTGCGAAATTTATCAGGAAACGACAAATAAAGGAGGCGGAAAACAGTTAATACATCATGCCGAAAGTCCAAAGGGGAAGCGTGGCCAGTCCGGCGGTTTCGATATCGTCTTTCACAATGTAAGCGTTTTGCCCGCCCCTGACCTGTTTCGTTCCTTTGTTTTTGCCGCCTACCTCGAATGTGTACTCACCAATTGTGAAATCCGACAGGCGTGATGACAACGGAACGTGGGTGACACGGGTCAATGCATAGAAGAATGTTTCGCGCAGGTTGCCAATGTTGGGCGTGGTGTCGGAAAGAGCGTAAGCCATATTGGTGTTGTCAAGATAAACCTTGTCAATCTTACCGAGTCCGCTGATACCCTGCACATCGCTACGCAAGCGGCCAATCATACCCGCCTTCTCAAGGTAAGCGAAAATGTCGTTCAACTGGTTACGGCTGATATTGATGTCTTGGGCTATTTTGGCCATGTTGGGCTTGAACGGCACACTTTGAGCTATAATATACATCAATTGCTTAAGTTTTCGAGCCGTGGCAATGCCGAAATTTGCAAAAGTCGGGATATCGGTTTCCAATGTGGTGTTGATTACGGCGTTCAGTCTTGACAAATAACCTTTTTCCTTGAAAAATGGATAATAACCCTCACGCAAGTATTGATGAAAATACGGTAGTGGACGATGTTCCTTGGGAAGATTGACTTCGCCGCGAAGAACATCTTCAAAACTTGCAACCGGTACACGGATGCCGAAACCAAAATCAAGGTATTCGCGAAATGACAGCCCATACATGGTGTATTGCAACTGGCGCCGTGAAAGATCCGCACCGCCTTTTTCGAGTTCAAGAATGGATGAGCCTGTGTAGACCACGTTGAGATTGGGAAGACTATCGTAAATATTCTTTATTTCTGCCGACCAATTGCCATACCGATGTATCTCATCGATGTAAAGACATGTGCCGCCGTTATGATAAAATGTCTCTGCAAGTTCCACCAAAGTATGCCTGCTGAAGTAGAGGTCATCGGCCGTTACATAAAGAGATGCGGACAGGTTGCCATGCCGCTTGATGTGCTGGAGCAACATCGTGGTTTTGCCCACACCCCGTGCGCCAAGAATGGCGATAAGACGTGCATCCCATTCTATTTTTGGTTCAAGGTATCTGACAAACCGTGTGTCTGTATTGCGCAGCAGTTCCCTGTATTTCATTATTAGTTGTTCCATAATCGTGATGTTTGAGGCAAAGGTATAAAAATGCACTGTAAAATGTGCATTTTTTCGCAAAAACGCACTATAGAATGTGCATTTTCATAGATAGTCATGATATTGCCGATCTTTCAGTCATCATCCTCACCTATAACGATGAGTTGCACATCCGCCGATTTGCTTGATATCGAATTGGCCTGACCGGCTCTCGACAGATGCGGACAGCTGCAAGAAAATCAGCCCGCAGGCCTTGGCCAAACGGAGTATTCTCCAACCCGTTGTTTTGGGCATGCGCTACCCGTACAATATATCCGAGATTCTTATGACAAAACTCAACAACATATTCAAATGAAAACAGCATTAATCACCGGCATCACCGGCCAGGACGGCTCCTATTTGGCCGAATTCCTGTTGGAAAAGGGTTATGACGTACACGGCACCATACGCCGCTCGTCAGTCGATTACCGCGAACGCATAGCCCATATAGAGGGACACCCCAATTTTCATCTGCATTACGCTGATTTGGGTGACTCCATGAGTATTATCCAGGTAGTGAAGAAGGTCTGCCCCGATGAAATATACAACCTCGCAGCTCAGAGCCATGTCCAGGTTTCCTTCGACTCTC
Organism: uncultured Muribaculaceae bacterium; assembly: GCA_964582235.1. GTDB lineage: Bacteria > Bacteroidota > Bacteroidia > Bacteroidales > UBA932 > Cryptobacteroides. The sequence continues at coordinate 122,813 of CAZOQW010000001.1, forward strand.
CGGAGTTTACTGCCGATGTGGACGCTACAGGCGTGCTCCGCATCCTTGAGGCCGTGCGTCTGTGCGATCTGACCGGGACCTGCCGCATCTATCAGGCATCCACTTCCGAGCTTTACGGAAAGGTTGAGGAAGTGCCGCAAAGCGAAACCACTCCCTTCCATCCCTACAGCCCTTACGCCGTAGCCAAACTCTACGGCTACTGGATAGTGAAGGAATACCGCGAAGCCTACAATATGTTCTGCTGCTCGGGCATACTGTTCAACCACGAGAGCGAGCGCCGGGGAGAGACCTTCGTCACCCGGAAAATTACCTTGGCCGCCGCCCGAATAGCCCAGGGCAAGCAGGACAAGCTCCTCTTAGGCAACCTTTCTTCGCTACGTGACTGGGGTTATGCCAAAGACTACGTGGAATGTATGTGGCTCATCCTGCAGAACGACAAGCCCGAAGATTACGTCATCGCCACAGGCGAACAGCATTCCGTGCGTGAGTTCTGCCAATTAGCCTTCCGCCACGTCGGCATCGAACTGCGCTTCGAAGGAGAGGGCGAAAACGAGAAGGGCATAGATGTGAAAACCGGCAGGGTACTCGTGGAGGTATCCCCCGATTTCTACCGTCCCACCGACGTGGTCAATCTCCTGGGCAATCCCGAAAAGGCCAAGCGTGAACTCGGCTGGAATCCACAAAAGACGACCTTCGAACAGCTCGTGAAACTGATGGTAGATGCAGATATGGAAAAGGTTGCAGTGGAGAGGGCCAGTGAGCGCGTGCGCACCAACTTAGCCGAGTATCTCGAAAAAGGTATCGTGAAATGACGGCGAAATTCTCTGGGACATCACCCGCCCCAACGGAACACCCCGCAAATTGCCCGATGTGTCCAAAGCCAAACCCTTCTATTCCCCTGCCCTCCGCAGGGGGATTTTGCTTTGTTTGTCCTCAGAGCATATCCGAAAGCTTCTCGAAATACTGCTTGCTTACGGGAATCTTTATCCTGCCGTCCTCTGATATTTCCGCCGTTATGATTCCGTCCGAGCCACGGCTCAATACGTTGATATGCCTTGGATTCACGAAATATGACCTGTGGCAACGGACGAGCGAATGCCTTTCGGCAACGCTTTCGAGACTTTTCATCGAGGCGCGCAGCAAATAGTCCTTGACCTTGTCGTTCTCTAAATAGTGTATCTTTACATAATTTGCCTCCGCGCTGATGTACAGGACTGCGGAGGGGGAAATGGTCAGTTTAAGGCGCTTGTGCTCGTCATAGAACTTTATAAGCGAGTTGTCCCAGGACTCACGCTGGTTTTTCAGTTCCTCCTGCGTCTCGTTCAAGTGCTTGAAAAGTATCAGAATGAAGTACGGATACACGAGTATCGTACCTATCGAGCGGAAGGCCTGGTGAAGTGCCGTGAAATACTGTATCTCTCCCCTGTAGAAAAGATTGGTGTACAAGGCAACGAAAAACGACATGAACACTATCTCGAAAAAGCACCACAGATAATAGTAAACCGGCAGAAATTTATAGGTTTTGGCCGTGAAATACAGTATAACCCTCGTAATCAGCAGGCAAACAAGCATGATACAGAAGATCATGACGAAATGGAAGGGAAAATTCTTGCCGCCCACCTGGTAGTAATCCTGTATGTCGAAGGGATTGTACAGGAAGCAGAACAACATGAAGAATGCCGGCAAAAGCAGGATATAAATGACGTGATACGCAAAATTGTTTGACAGTTTCATGGCAATTTTTGTCCCTAAAATATGTGGGACGAAATTAATTTCATCTAAAATTCGTCCCCAAAATACGCAATTCTTCCGGCAAAACAAGATTTTTCATCCCTTTTTCAATGTTTTGGTAACAGTTTGTTCGTCCCACGGCAAAGGTGGGATAACTTTGCATTACTATGTGCATTTCTTTATAACCTTTACGACTGGAGAAAGACTTCTGACAGGCGGGCGGCCAGGTGGTTCGCCCGCGTTTTGCAGTGGAATGATGGGTGATATTTCATTCTTTATCGTATCTTTGTCGGGCATGGTTGTGGAAAAATACAGCACTCAATTATGGATATTGATTTTGTAATCACTTGGGTTGACATGAACGACCCGAAGTGGCAGGCGGAGTTCTCAAAACATTCCGGAAGTAATAATACCACAAAAAACGGAGTGTCAGAAGCCCGTTTCCGCGATTACGGTTTCTTGAAATACTGGTTTCGTGGTGTAGAGAAGTTCGCCCCATGGGTGCGTAAGATACATTTCGTCACCTCCGGACAAAAGCCCGAATGGCTTGATACAAGCAACAAGAAAATCAACTTGGTCAACCATAAGGATTACATCCCCGGGCAGTTCCTGCCCACATATAATTCTGTGGTGATAGAACGTTACATCCATAAGATACCGGGATTGGCCGAACACTTTGTCTATTTCAATGACGACTTCTATATCATAAGACCTGTCGGGACAGAACGGTTCTTCAAGAACGGACTGCCGTGCGACATAGCCACATTCCTGTACAATCCCTCCTGGTCGCAGTGGTACAGGAGAATAAAGAACAACCTCAATATAATCAACCGCCATTTCGACAAGAAAGAAGTGATGGCGCAATTCCACGACAAATGGTTTGACAAGAGCTACGGCTCCAAAGCGCGCTGGAACTACCTGCTGAAGCCTTACGGAAAATTCATCACCCTGCGCACGCCACACAACGCACAACCCTACCTTAAAACCACATTTGAAGAGGTCTGGGCTGTAGCCGGAAAAGAACTGACCGAAACATCGGTCAACAAATTCCGCGCTTTAAACGATTACACGCCCGAACTTTTCCGCACATGGCAAATTTGCCGAGGCAACTTCGAGCCATACAACACATACCGGGACACAAAGATGTTTCCGCTGATGGTAAAGCCGAAACAGGCCTTCAATGCCATTTACGAACAGTCGTATTCGCTTGTATGCCTCAACGACAACGTACATATACGCAATTACGATCAAGTGATGGAGAACATCAAAAACGCTTTCGAGCACATACTTCCTGAAAAATCGGGTTTTGAACTTTAACTCTGAATCATTGTATACAAAAATGCCTGGACAAAAGGTTATCGTATCGCTGACATCGTTCCCTGCGGCTATACATTATGCCGCCCGGGCCATTCAGTCTGTGTTGGACGGCTCTGTGCTTCCTGATAAGGTTGTGCTTTACCTTACATTCTCGCAATTCGGAGAAAGCGGCATTCCGCAAGACATACTGAAATTGACAGAGAATCCTGTATTCGAGGTACGCGACTACGACAGGGACATCCGCTCGTACAGAAAGCTCATACCGGCTTTGTCCGACTTTCCGGACGCTGTAATCGTGACGGTAGACGATGATGTACATTACCATAAACACATGCTGCGTGATTTATTGCGTTTGCATGAACAAATGCCCGGCGTGGTTTTGGCGCATCGGGCCAAACTGATGAAACCCGGCAAACCATATAGAGAATGGAGCAAGTACAGGTGGTATCACTTCTTGCTGAAAAGAATACATGCCGGCTACCTGAACATACAAACCGGTGTCGGCGGCGTGTTGTACCCTCCGCATTCGCTCAAAACCGAAATGCTCGACGTTGAACTGTTCACAAAGATAGCCCCTACAACTGACGATATATGGTTCTGGGCGGCGGCTGTAGCAAACGGGACTCAGATTGTGCCTGTTCCGTTTGGCCATAACAAGCCTCGCGAATTGGGGAAACCGCGCGATTTGTCGCTGAAAACGGTAAACTTCAAGACAGGCAAGGATCAGAATGCGGCCGCGCTGAAAGCCATTATCGAGAGATTCCCCGAAATCGGCGAACGTATTGGTTATGAAGTAAAATAAAACAACGCATTAAAAATGAGGAATGACGCCAATCATATAGACCTTGTCTATCTTTGGGTGGATGGAAGCGACCCCGTATGGCGGGCCAAGCACGACGCTTTCATAGGAAAGGCCGAGGGAAGTTCACCTGCAAACTGCAAGGGCAGGTATGCCGATAACGACGAGCTGAAATTCAGTTTGCGGTCTGTAGAGAAGTATGCCCCGTGGGTGCGTAAGGTCTTTATTGTTACAGATAACCAGACTCCGGACTGGCTGGACACGGGCAACCCCAGAGTCAGGATAGTCGACCTTACAGAGATACTGCCGGAGGAAAGTTTGCCGTGTTTCAATTCTGCCCTGATAGAACATTATCTGTATCGGATACCCGGACTTGCCGAACGTTTCTTATACGCATGTGATGACATGTTTATCAATAAAGAGGTTACAGCCGGGGATTTCTTTACGGCAGACGGTTATCCCATCGTGCGGCTTACTCGTAAGCCTTTCAGGAAATTGCGTTGGTTTTGGCGTGAGCGTGTACGCAGGAAGCCTTTGAAGAATTACAGTAAACAAATATCCCGTGCATCGCGGCTTGTAGAGAAAGTATATGGTACCTATTATACAGGCATGCCCCACCATAATATGGATGCTTACTTGAAAAGTGATTTGCAGCGGATAGCAGAAGTGGTGTTGCACGATGAATTTCTGGCTGACAACGAAAGCCACATGCGGAGCGATAATAATGTCCAAAGAGTGGCTTTCTCCTATATTTCACTTGCAGAACATCATGGAAAACTGCGATATGTCACTGAAAAAAGTTCCGCTTATATCAATATACACAAGAGAAGGCACTACGAAAAACTTGAGAAACACAGTCCCATGTTCTTCTGTCTGAACGACTCGGAGTATGTTAACGACAATGACAGGAAACTTGCCAGAGCTTATCTGGAAAAACGTTTCCCGGTGAAGTCGTCTTTTGAAAAGTGACAATCAGATGGTGATGCTTTCAAACGGGATGTTGTGTACTTTGGCTGCATACACAGGAAATTGACTTGGGTACATATACGAAGTTCCTATCCGGTAAATCTTCTCGGCTTCACTAAGCACAAAGAAGTCAATAAACGATTTCAGGTAGGTTTCGTACATGTCTCCCCTTACTTTGTCTTTTACCCTGTCTATGTGCGTCAAAGTCCCCGGTATTATATGTACACCATCTATTTGTGACGCCCTTTGCAGGAATGTCACGCTGTCGGATGTCACCAATAACGGCTGGCCTGCGTGGACCGCTTGTAAGTCTCTTATCGCATCGAGACATTTTACTATTAATTTTTCCGCCTCGCTTTTGTCTTCGATGGGTTTAAAGCGGTACTCCTGAAAATCACCGAGCAAATTCTGGAATCTGAATACTGCTGCATAATACCTGCCTCCCAATTCTTTCTTCATTCCTTCAATGCGTTCCTGCAGGACAGGTCCGGGTTTGAACAATTCGCGAAATAGCTCTCCCCATTCAAAAGGCCGTTGCCCTGTCGCATACGTTTCATTGATAATGTTCAGGCAGTCCCTGTTGCAGTAATAGTGGACTTGTCTTTTTGTCTTTACTCTCAGAAGTCTTGTTGCGAGATGTTCGCCTTTCATGTAAAGGACTTTGCAATATACCGGATTGTCCGTGTATTCGTGTTCTTTGAGTGTCCAGTCGTAATCGGCAGGCAAGAGGTAATCTTCCAGCCTGAACGGGTACGTATATCTGATTCTGAAAGGAAGTCTGCGGTATTTGCAGTATGCGTACAATGAAACAATGCCTTTGAACCTGTCGCACAAGCCACCATGATACCCCTGGCCGTCAACCATGGCGACATAGACGGGTTCGTCGGTCTGTGGTTTGCCCAGTTCTTTTGATTTCAGCGCTATCCTTGCAACAAGAAAAAACTCTTTCAGCGTATGACGCAGTTCTAACAACTTATATTTCCATCCGTAATATGTTGCCATTTCTTGATTTTAAGGTTTGAGGTCTTCTGATTCTGTACACTGTGTTCGATAAAGATACAATAAAGAATGCAATTTTGTCCCATCTTCGCACTGCAAAACGCCATTCTGTAGCTCAAGAAAGGTTGTCAAGTCGACAGGCTCGAATTTTTAAAATTTTTTGCCGGAAAATTTGGAGAATTCAGACTAATGGTTTACCTTTGCACTCCCAAAACGGAGGACTCGTTAGCTCAGTTGGTAGAGCATCACACTTTTAATGTGGGGGTCTCGGGTTCGAGCCCCGAACGAGTCACGAGGACATATACGCTTCCTTAGCTCAGTTGGTAGAGCACCTGACTCTTAATCAGGGTGTCCAGGGTTCGAGCCCCTGAGGGAGCACAGAAGGGTGACCCACACGGGTTGCCCTTTTTCGTTGTATACCCTAGTGTTCGGGGTAGGGGTATAATGGTATAATTGACAAAAAAGCCGACCTCGATGGGTCGGCTTTTTTGCAATTAGCTGTGAAACAAACTATTTCTTTGTTCCCTCAAGATATTTCTTAAAATTCTCTTTTGCCTGCTCCACACTTACAGGAGTATATTCTGCCTTCTGATAGTGTTTCATTCCATGGAACGAAGTCCTTGACTTGGGAACGACAGGAGTTTCAGAAGAAATGCTGAATACCGGGCTGTACTTGGGCTGCTCTCCTGTCTCCTGTGAAGTAGCGGCGGATGTAACAGCGGCGGATGAACTTGAAGACCTGCTCATGCTGAGGGCAGTATCGATTCTGTATCCTGCAAGGTAGTAATAGGTGGAGTAATAGCTGTACATGGCATTGGGATAATAGTCCTCGCCATCATACGTGAAAGGCTCCACACTGAAAGTATCGCTGTCAGTAAGGTCTACAGGGAAGTATATGGTCTCTCCGTCGGCACCATAGGGCATATAGTATGAGGAGCTGTTGAGTCCAACCAAATGGTAGGTGTAGCTCGTAGTCCAGCTTGAGAGAGGATAGAGACGGGAAGTGTTTACAGGTACATTCACGACATCACCTTCCGAAATCTCGAGATACCACTTGGGACCGAAGTCATAGAAGAGGGCTGCCACGTTGTATGCACTGTAGGATGTACTGCAGAACAGTTCGTAAGGAGTGGCTGCGGTGAATGCAGGATAATAAGTGCTTGAGTCGAAACCGAAACCTACGCAGAGCAGCCTGTTCTGACCGCGAAGTCTGGCGTTGTAAGCCTCTGCTTCAGCCTTGAACTCTTCATAGAGCTTGTCGACCTCATCCGTGGTCATTCCGGTGTAATAGCCATAAACCGCATCAGGAAGGACATCGGGGTAGTCATTGAGAGCGCTGTATATGGTCACGCCGGTACTCATTTCACCAAGGGACTCATAGCCGCCGGCATAATACGAGTAGCTGGAAGCCTCAGCAGTCAAGGTCCAGGTTCCGGGAAGTTCGTCAAACAGTGTCGACTCAACCCTGTCAGCATCGGGGAGATAACCCGTAGTCGCATCGGCCACAGCAAGACTGTTCTCGTCTACGATTTCGTTGGGAGTATCCTCCTCGTTATAACCGAGTACCGCCAGTCTTGTGGTCATGCCCTCGAGGGAGCTGAAGCTGACATTCAGACCGTCAGCACTGTTTATCTGCGCCACGTCAGAGGCATCGAATTCGTAACCGTAGTAGACAATATCGGCATAGGTAGAATACATCAGCTCGCTTGCCCAATCTCTGTCGTAGTTGCAGGCATACAATGCTGAAACAATCTCGACATTTCCTGTATTCTTGACATTGAACCATACCTCGAAAGGACTGTTGTCTCCGTAGGGATTGTCGATTGCGGTAACTGTAACCTCCGGAGCCTCAAGTGTCTTGGCGGTGGTATCGAATTCGATGTGCTGGAATGACTGGGTTGTTCCGGCCTCATCGCCCATGGCCGTCACGAGGACATGGTAATGCGTCTCGGATGTCACAGTCCAGAAGTAATCCTTGAGTGAAAGCTGATAATTTCCGGAGAAGGTCTCAGTACCGAACATAAGGTAAGCATAGTAGCTTGTTACGAACCACTGCAGGTAATCGGTATTGCCGTCAAGCAGTGACAGAACCGACTCGTAGCTTTCATCTTCCACGATGAGAACGGTGTATTGGGCTACGCCATCTTCAGGAGTGAAATAAATGGTCGCATCAGTGGCGGCTGTTTCCACGCTCACTTCCAACTCAGCTGAGAGCGGAAGGGGTTGGGAAATGGTGAACACCATCTGGTCATAATAGCCGGTCCAGTAACTTGCCTCATCCACGGCTGTATAATCCCATCCGGCATTCCAAACCGCATTCTCATAGCCATCATAGTCGAACAGAGCATCGATGTAGCCTGACCCGTACCAGGAATCATCCGTCCAGGCAAACTCGCCTATGGTAAAGACTATGGGCTCACCGGGCACGTAGGGATAATGATATATGCCCCACCCCATTCATCATCGTAGTAATTGGTTTCATCGGTGGCGACAAGAGTGGTGTCTTTCACCGTGTACATTCCGCTGTTGTAGATAAGCATATCAGCATCGGTCTGCCCCCACTGCTTGTTTGAGTTGTGCATGGGAAGACAAGCGTGGGTAAACCTCAGTGCGTTTCCTGCTGCCTCCACACTCTCAGGAACGCGGATGTGCATCCTGAAGCCGTCGTTATATGTCTCGAGAAGCGTGAGATAGTCGGTGTAGTCGCTGGTAGTGAAAGAAGTAGTAAGCACCTCTTCGTAGTACTCGTTGGAAGAAGTGATACCGGCGATGTAGATGGTGTAGTCGGTAAGGGCTTCAAGTCCTTTTACCGTGAAAGTATTCTCGCCGTCAACGCAGCTTCCTACATTGTCCGAAGCGAAGAGAACATCCAATGCAGGCTCAACAGCCTCATCGGTAAGCTGAACGCTGTACGCATAGGTTGTAATGTTGGTCGTGACGAGAACAACGTCCACATAGGTAGAACCTGTCTCAACAATACTGAAATCCATGACCGGCTCAACCTCCGGTACCAGGACATCTTCCTTACATCCTGCCAGTAGTCCCAGCACACAGATGGCGGCCAAAGCCACAATTTTGGAATAAGTTTTTTTGATCATACTGTTTAATATTAATAAAGTAATATAATTATCGAGCCATTCCCGTTCTCTTGTGAGCCTGCGAATTTAAGTTATTTTAGTATCAAATGCAACAGTTCGGCGGCTTGTCTTCCAAGTAACTGTTTCGCGGACCCTCAGGCTTTCCTGATGAGTACAGCAACTTACGGAGGAATTGCGCAAGGTCGCGGAAAGCGTAACTGCACGATACTTATAAACTTGAAATTTCCTAAATTTGCACCCCAATACATACGACTATGGCAGCACAGAAAGCATCAATCCCGAAAGGAACACGCGACTTCGGCCCCAAGGAAATGGCCGCAAGGAATTACATTTTCGACACCATACGCTCCGTCTACCGCAGTTACGGCTACGCCCAGATAGAGACCCCCGCGATGGAGAACCTGTCCACCCTGCTCGGCAAATACGGGGAAGAGGGCGACAAACTCCTGTACCGCATCCTGAATTCGGGAGATGCCTTCGCATCGGCGGATTTCAGCAAGCCGCTCACGCCCCAGGTGTGCGAAAAGGGACTGCGCTACGACCTCACCGTGCCTTTCGCCCGTTACGTGGTGCAGCACCGCTCGGAACTGACCTTTCCCTTCAAGCGTTTCCAAATCCAGACGGTTTGGCGTGCCGACAGGCCCCAGAAGGGACGTTACCGCGAATTTTATCAGTGCGATGCCGATGCCATAGGCAGCCGCAGCCAGCTTTGCGAACTTGAACTCGTACAGATTATCGATGAGGTGTTCGCAAGGCTCGGCATCAGGGTCTGCATCAAGATAAACAACCGCAAGTTGCTCAGCGGTCTTGCTGAAATCTGCGGGCATCCGGACAAGCTCACCGACATAACCGTGGCCATAGACAAGATTGACAAGATAGGTTTGGATGCAGTCCGCGAGGAACTCGTGTCAAAAGGTCTTGATGAGGGCGCAGTGGGCAAGGTGCTGGAAATCATAGCCCTGTCCGGCTCGTTCGAGGAGAAGGTCAATGCGCTGGAGCCCCTGATGCAGGCCTCCGAGGACGGTTCAAAGGGCATTGGCGAACTCAAGGAACTGTTCGGCTACATCTCGTCCGTTCCCCTGCGCTGCGGCGTGGAACTCGACCTTTCGCTCGCCCGCGGCCTGAGCTACTACACGGGGGCGATTTTCGAGGTCAAGGCTCTGGACTGGCAGATAGGCAGCATCTGCGGCGGCGGACGCTACGACAACCTTACCGGCATTTTCGGACTTCCTGACATGTCCGGTGTCGGCATCAGTTTCGGAGCCGACCGCATCTACGATGTAATGACCGGCTTGGGCATATTCCCCGAGAAACTCGGCAGCGGTTGCAAGCTGCTTTTCGCAAACATGGGCAGCGAGGAACTGGGCTACGTACTCCCGATTGCATCAGCCCTACGTGCCGCCGGGCTGTCCGTGGAAATATACCCCGATTCATCCAAGCTGAAAAAGCAGTTCGACTATGCCGACCACAAGGGCATACCCTTCCTGTCAATCAACGGCAGCACGGAAATGGAGGGTCACAGCGTGAACATCAAGAACCTCGATAGCGGAGAACAGCGCAGCTTCGACAGCAGCGACATCGCCGGCATGGTGAAATTTGTAAATACCTGACGGAAAACGCCCACGGCAGGCCTGTGCGATAGCGCAAGCGTAGCCGTAGGCGTGACCAACGCAGACTGAGGGGTTAAACTATCCCTTCTTCCAGCATCGCCGTGGCGACCTTCATGAAACCTGCGATATTCGCACCCTTCACATAGTTCACCGTGCCGTCAGGCTGCATTCCGTACTTGACGCACTGCTCGTGGATGGACTCCATGATGAAGTGCAGCCTGTCATCGACTTCCTGACCGCTCCAGCTGATATGAGAAGCGTTCTGCGTCATTTCGAGTCCGGAGGTAGCCACACCGCCTGCATTCACGGCCTTGCCGGGAGCGAAAAGGATTCCGTTGCTCTGGAAATAGTGTATGGCGCCGGGCTGGCAGCCCATATTGGAAACCTCGCAGCAGCACCAGGTGCCGTTGGCGACAAGTTCTTTCGCATCGTCCTCGCTCAGTTCGTTCTGGAAAGCGCAAGGCAGGGCGATATCGCACTTCACGCTCCAGGCCTTCTTTCCGGGAGTGAAGAACGCCTTGTCAGGGAAACGCGTTGCCATGTCTTCGACCTTGTCCCGGTTGGCGGCACGCATCACGAGCATATAGTCTATCATCTCGTCGGTGATTCCGTCGGGGATGGCGCAAACTCCGTCAGGGCCGGAAATCGCAACCACCTTTGCACCGAGCTGCTTGGCCTTCTTGGAGGCACCCCAGGCCACATTGCCGAAACCTGAAACAGCAATCGTGCTGGATTCGAGCTTGCGGCCCGCACGCTTGAGCATGTTCTGCAGGAAGTATAAAGCGCCGTAACCGGTAGCCTCGGGACGCAAAATCGAGCCACCCCAGTTGAGGCCCTTGCCGGTGATGACTCCGGTGTTGTACTGCCTTGCAAGTTTGGTGTACATTCCGTACAGGTAGCCTACCTCACGGCTGCCCACGCCCACATCACCTGCCGGTATGTCCTGGTCGGGTCCTATGCAGTTCCACAACTCCAGCATGAAAGCCTGGCAGAAACGCATGATTTCCTCGTTTGACTTGCCGGTAGGATCGAAATCCGAACCTCCCTTCGCACCGCCCATGGGCAGGGTCGTGAGGGCATTCTTGAAAGTCTGCTCGAAGCCGAGGAATTTCAGCATCGAGGGAGAAACTGCCTTATGGAAGCGCAAGCCTCCCTTGTATGGACCTATGGCACTGTTGAACTGGACGCGATAGCCGGTATTAGTCTGGACCTCTCCCCTATCGTCCACCCAGGTGACACGGAAAGTGAAAATGCGGTCAGGCTCGACCATCCTTTCCACTATCTTGGCCTTCTCGAACTCAGGATGCTGGTTGTAAACATCCTCGATTGATTCCAAAACCTCTTGTACGGCCTCAAGATACTCGCTCTCGAGAGGGTACTTGGCACTGAGGCGGGCCATTATGTCTTGTGTTTTCATTTTATTAATTATGTGAGTAGTTGGTGTATGTATGTCATTTTACTTCCCAGGTCGTACCGCTGTGCAGCAGGTCGTCTACCGAATGTATCCGGGAACGGGCCATGACCTCCTTGGTCTGGTTGCGGACTCCGTCATCGTATGTGATGTCCTTCACGTCCCTTATGACGCCCAGGGCCACCGGCATGTCAGGTCCCTTCATGTCCACAAGGGCCATGTGTATGCCGATGTTGTCGGTATGGGCATCGTGTACGAGTATGTCGTCCTCCGTAAAACCGCCCTCTCCCAAGCGCACAACGCAAATCTTGCGTCCGTCGTAGATGAGGCCTTTCTCCTTGTTCTTGCCGAAAAGCATCTTCTGTCCCTGACGCAGGACTATAGTACGGTCGGCCTTCACTGCCGGGTCGGTGAGATTCCTGTGTGCCCCGTCATTGAAGATTATACAGTTGGTCAGCATCTCCATCACCGAGCAGCCGTCATGCAGGGCGGCAGCGGTCATTATTTCCTCGTTCAGCGCCAGTTCCACGTCCAACGAGCGTGCGAAGAAAGTGCCCTTCGCTCCGAGCACCAGCGCACCGGGATTGAAGGGATGCTCCACCGTGCCATAGGGCGAGGTCTTGGTGATTGCGCCGAACTTGGATGTAGGAGAATACTGTCCCTTGGTCAGTCCGTAAATCTGGTTGTTGAACAGGATGATGTTGATGTCTATGTTGCGTCGTATCGCATGGATGAAGTGGTTACCGCCTATCGCGAGCGCGTCTCCGTCGCCGCAGGCCTGCCATACGGTAAGCCAGGGATTGGCCACCTTGATACCGGTAGCCACTGCCGTAGCGCGTCCGTGTATGCTGTGGAAACCGTAGGTGTTCATGTAATAGGGCAAACGTGACGAGCAACCTATGCCGGACACTACCACATAGCGTTCCTTGGCGTAGTTGAGAGCCTGGCTGACCTTGGGCAAGGCACGCTGGAGGGCGGCAAGTACCGCACGGTCACCGCAACCGGGACACCAGCGAACTTCCTGGTCGCTCTTGAAATCCTTGAATGTAAGTGTCGACATGATTTACATCTCCTTTTTGATTGCCTCGACCAGTTCGCTCACAAGGAACGGCTGACCCTGTATCTTGTTGTACTTATGTATGTTGCTATGAGGGAACTTTGTCCTGAGATAATCGGCGAACTGCCCGCAGTTCAACTCGCAGACAAGTATCTTCTCAAAGCCTGCCAGAACATCCCCGGTGTTGGCGGGAAGCGGGTTGATATAATCGAAATGCGCGTAGGACACGCTGTCGCCGAGCTTGTGCATGGCAGCTATGAGGTGGCCGTAAGTGCCGCCCCAGCCTACCACGAGCAGCTTGCCCTTGGCAGGGCCGTTCAGTATTTCGAGGGGCGGAAGCTTGCGGTTCACGCGCTCCACCTTCTCGGCCCGCTCCCGCACCATGGTCTCATGGTTTACGGGGTCGTTGGAAAGCACGCCTTCATGGGTCTTTTCCAGTCCTCCCACCCTGTGCTCGAAACCTTTCTGGCCGGGCAGAACCCAGCGGCGGACGAGGGTTTCAGGGTCACGCTGGAAAGGATAGTATTTGCTGTCCGGCTTCAGTATGCCCTGCACGAAAGGCGGCTTGATTTCCGGATAATCTTTCATGGAAGGTATCTTCCAAGGCTCGGAACCGTTGCCGATGAAGCCCTCGGAGAGCAGGATGACGGGGGTCATGTGCTCAAGGGCAATCTTTGCAGCCTGGAAAGCAGCGTCGAAGCAGTGTGAAGGCGAATGTGCCGCCATTACCACGAGGGGACATTCACCGTTACGGCCGTACAGGGCCTGATTGAGGTCAGACTGCTCAGTTTTGGTGGGAAGTCCTGTAGAAGGACCGCTGCGCTGCACGTCCACTACAACAAGGGGCAGTTCAGTCATAACCGCCAGTCCGAGGGCCTCGCTCTTCAGGGACAGTCCCGGACCGGAAGTGGTCGTTACGGCAAGGTTGCCCGCGAAAGACGCTCCAATGGCCATGCAGATGCTGGCTATCTCGTCCTCAGCCTGCAGGGTCTTTGCCCCAAGGCTCTTGTGCAGGGCCAGTTCTTCAAGTATGGACGTTGCGGGAGTGATGGGATATGAGCCGCAGAAAAGCGGGATTCCGGCTTTCTCGGCAGCTGCGAGCAGGCCCCAGGCCAGAGCCTGATTGCCGGATATGCTCCTGTAAGTACCCTTTTCGAGGTCCTTGTTCGGCTCCACGACGTAGGTATCAGGCATCACCTGGATGTTGGCCGCATAGTTGTAGCCGTCGCAGAGGACTTTCTTGTTCGGCTCCACGAGTTCGGGGTGTTTCTTTGAGAAACGCTTCTCGATGTTCTCGCAGATATATTCTATGGGCCGGTGGAAAATGTAGCACGCCATTCCGAGCGTGAACATGTTCTTGCAGCGCGTTACCGTCTTGCGGTCAAGCTCGCTGTTTTTGAGGCTCTCAACCGTCATTGTAGTGATTGGAGCGGGGATTATTATCCTGTCCTCAATCCCAAGTTCAAGAAACGGGTCTTCAGTGGTGAAACCGGCCTTCTTGAGCCCGATCTCATCGAAACTGTCGATATCCACGATAATGGTCGCATGCCTCTTGCACCAGACTGCGTTGGCTTTAAGGGCGGCAGGATTCATGGCTATCAGCAGGTCACAATAGTCACCGGGCGTGGAAACTTCCTCCGAGCCTATGTGGACCTGAAATCCCGAAACACCGGAAACAGTGCCTTGAGGGGCCCGGATTTCGGCCGGATAATCGGGAAAGGTTGAAAGGTCATTGCCGAGATGCGCCGAGATATCAGCAAAAAGAGATCCGGTCAACTGCATTCCGTCGCCCGAATCTCCCGCAAATCTAATCACGACATCCTTAACGTCTATGATTCTATGTTGCATAGGTATGTAAATTTGCTCTACTGCTGTGCTCCGTTCAGCTGAGCCTGAAGTTCTGCCTGAAGGCTCTCCAAGGTACGATCCTCAGGGATGTTCATGACCTTGCGAGCGTCTGCGGTAAGGTCGGTACTCTGTGACTCGTCCACATACAGCAGAGAATTGATGTCAAAGACATAGATGTATCCGGCGGCCTTTGCGAGCTCCTGAACTGTATCGACAGCCTTCTGATAGATGGGAGCCATGAGGGCCTGCTGTTGCTGCTGCAGTTCTGCGCTGACATTCTGGTCAAACTGCTGGATACGGGTCTGGATATCGGTGAGTTCCTGCTCCTTGCTCTGGCGTATTGCATTGGTCCAGGTAGAAGCCTTCTCCTGATATTCAGTGTATTTTGTCTGGAATTCCTGTGCCATTGCCTGATAGGTTTCCTGAGCCTCGCGGCTTGCTGCATTGATGGTTGCACGTGCTTCATCTGCCTCGGGGCAAAGCTGGACGAGTTCAGCATAATTTACATGGGCGAATTTCGGCTGAGCAAAAGCCGCAACTCCGATAACTGTTGCCATTACGGCACTCAATAGAATCTTTTTCATATACATTGTCTTTATAAAATTTCTGAATTTTAGAACTGTTGGCCTATCACGAAGTGGAACTGGCTGCGCTCGCTCGTTGTAGCATTGTCGAAACCGTAACCCCAGTCTACACCGAGCAGACCAATCATCGGTAGATAGATGCGCACACCGACTCCGGCGCTGCGTTTAATCTGGAAAGGATTGAACTCCCTGATGTCCGACCAGCAATTACCCCCTTCGAGGAAGGCCAGCACGTAAATGGTCGACGAGGTCTGCAGAATCACAGGATAGCGCAATTCTATGGTAAACTTGTCGTAAACGTTTCCTGCGTATGAGTAACCGCTGGAATTGTATGCAGACTCTACGTAAGGAGTCAGCGAGTAGTTCTCGTAACCGCGCAGGGCTATCACTTCCGTTCCATAGGTACTGTAACCGGACATACCGTCACCACCGACCAGGAAGCCCTCGAAAGGAGAGTATCCCCAATTTCTGTTGTAGTAGCCGAGATAACCGAACTGTGCACGGGTCATCAGCACGAGGTCGCCCACCAGCTTGGTGTAAACGGTTCCCGAAATTTTCCACTTGTTATACTCAATCCACCTGTAACGGTTCTGCGAAGTCCAGTTGTCGTAGGTTACGTCCCTCCAGCTGTCCACAGCCACCTTGTTGCCGTCCGAATCATAGTCAAACTTGCGGAAAAGCGAGTAAGGAGGAGTCAGCTGCATCAGGAAAGAGAATTCCGAACCCTGACGGGGATAAATCTGCTGGTCCGTGGAATTTCGCACGAGGTTGAGCGAATAGCTCAGGTTGTGCGCCATACCGTCGTCGAAGATGAAATAGCCTGAGTACCAGTTGGTCAGCTTGTAGGTCTGCCAGCTGAGTCCGTTGTACAGTATGAAGTAGCTGTCGGGCCATTTCAGACGTGTACCGATCGATGCCGAAACGCCGAACACCTCATACTGCCTGTCGTTCCTGAGTATGCTGAGCGCGAGATAGGAGTTGGTCTGGCGGGAATAGTATGCCGAAACATTGAGCGAAGTAGGCTTCTTTCCGAAGAGCCAGGGCTCCGTAAAACTGGCTGAAAGTGCGGTATAGTAGGTACCGTTCGTCTGGAAACGGAAAGAAAGGGTCTGTGCGTCTCCCAACGGTACGGGCCTCCACGCGCCCTTGTCCAAGAGCCTGTGGGTGGAGAAGTTGTTGAAGCTGACACCCACCGTCGCTACGAATGTGTTTCCTCCCCAACCTCCGGAAACCTCAAGCTGGCTCGAAGGCTTCTCGGTTACGTTGTACACGAGATCCACCGTATTGTTGAGCTGGTTGGGGATTATGGAATATCCCGTATTGTCCATGATGGCCTCCGCGTCGAAAAGCCCCATGGAGGCGATTTCACGGATGGAGCGCTCGAAGTCAGTCTGGCTGAACAGGTAGCCCGGACGGGTGAAGAGCTGGCGGCGGATGACCTTCTCGTTGGTCACGTCGTTGCCGTTGATGACTATGTTGTTGAGCGTAGCCTGCTTGCCTTCCGAAATACGGAATTCCACGTCTACGGAGTCATTCTGGATGTTGGTCTCGACCGGGGTTACGTTGAAGAAGAGGTAACCGTTGTCGCGGTAGAGCCTGGTAACGTCATATTCGTTCTGCTTGCCGCCTCCGTATAGCCTGTGCTCCATTGTAACGACATCATATACGTCACCCTTGCCTACCGCAAGCACCGAATTGAGCACATCGGAAGAATATACCGAGTTGCCGGTCCAGGTTATGTCCCTGAAGAAGTACTGGTTGCCCTCTTCAAACACGAGGTCGATGGCCAGACGGTTCGACTCTATGTAGTATACAGAGTCGCGCACTATGCGCGCGTCCCTGTAGCCGTACTCATTGAATGCGCTGACTGCGTTCTTCTTGTCGTTTTCGTATTCTTCGGGGTTGAATTTCTTGCTGCTGAAGAAGTTGTATATCTTTCTGGATTTGGTCTTCTTCATCGAACGGGCCAACTTGAAGTCCGAAACGCTCTCGTTGCCTATGAAGTTGATGTCCTTGACCTTGATTTTCTCGCCCTTGTCTATGGCGAAATTCACTCTTATGGCGTTCTTGATAATGGTATCCTTGGTAACCTCAGCCGTCACGTCGCAGAGCAGAAAGCCCTTCTCGGCAAAATATCGCTTGATGATGTCAGAAGTGGTTTTATCCACGTATTCCGTAAATTCGCGTCCCGGACGGAGATTCACCCTCTCCTGGATGTCCTTACGTTCGCCCTGTTTGATTCCTGAAAAACTCCAGCGTGACACCCTCGGCCTTTCCTTAATTCTTATGGTAAACCACGCGGAATCCTTCGTCACGTTCAGGCTGTCTATGGTCAGGGCTACATCGTCAAAGTAATTCTGGCGCCAAAGCCTGTCTACCACATTGGACATATCCTCGCCTGGAACCGTCACTTCCATTCCCTCGCGTATGCCGGTCAAAGAAATGATCTGCTGATCGGAATAATAGGTGTTGCCTTCGACGCTGACACCACCGACCTTGTATTTGACAGGGCGGGTATAATCCACTTCAACGCCACTCTGCTGGGCCGAAACAAACAGCGGCACCATGAGCAGCGCCAGTGTAGTGAATAACCGAGTTTTCATTCTTCTGTTGAATACAATATAGCTTGCAAATATACTTATTTTTTGACTTTTCCGAAGCGTCTGTCCCTGCGGGCGAACTCTTCAAGTGCAGCCTTGTACTGCGGCTCCCTGAAATCCGGCCAATAGACATCCGTAAACACGAATTCAGTGTATGCCGCCTGCCAAAGCAGGTAATTGCTTATTCTCTGTTCCCCCGATGTCCTCACTATCAGGTCAGGATCAGGAATATCCGCAGTAACGAGATACTTGTCGAAATCTTCCATCCGGGGACTGAAGCCGGGCGACTC
Organism: uncultured Muribaculaceae bacterium; assembly: GCA_964582235.1. Lineage (GTDB taxonomy): Bacteria > Bacteroidota > Bacteroidia > Bacteroidales > UBA932 > Cryptobacteroides. The sequence continues at coordinate 141,123 of CAZOQW010000001.1, forward strand.
AATCAAATCGTGTGCCATTGCCTGCGCGGCCTGGAAGATGTCCCACCTGCCGCTGTAGCTCATGAACAGTATCATGGTCATCCCGGAATTGTCCGCAGTGGCCGCTTCCAGCTTCTCTATTCCGGCCTGGAGCCCCGCGCTGAGTCTGGACCTGTTGCCCAGCACGCGGAAGCGTATCCCGTTGTCCATGAATGTCTTTTCCTCGGCAAGCATAAGGCGGCCCATGAGATCCATGAGTCCGTTCACCTCGCTTTCCGGCCGGCCCCAGTTCTCTTCCGAGAAAGCATAGAAAGAAGCGTATTCTATGCCCCACTTCACCGATGCCATCATCACGGCCCTGACGCTCTCCGCGCCCTCCTGATGCCCACAAAGCCTTTCTTTTCCCTGTTTCTCAGCCCAGCGGCCGTTTCCGTCCATTATAAATGATACGTGCCTGGGCAATCTTGTAAAACCTTCGTCCATTGGATATTATTGTTTTGTGGCGACATCGCCGTTCCTTACATCCCCGCCCCATAGAAGTCTGGTGCGCAGCGCGTTTATAAAATTCGGCTTGCCGGCACACAAGCGGCGCAGCGGCTGCGGAGCCACCCTGGTGCGTATGACAGCATCAGCCGGAATAGTGTACCTGCGGTTGTCCATGGAGAGCATCACCGAATCTTCACGGGAGCGGAAGGTGATTTCCAGGCGGGTCCCGAGCGGAACGACCAGCGGGCGCACGTTCAGGTTGTGCGGGGAAATCGGGGCTACAATGAAGAGTTGCGTGTCAGGCATACAGATAGGCCCTCCCACGCTGAGTGAATATGCAGTGGAGCCGGAACTTGTGGCCACTATCAAGCCGTCAGCCCAATAGGTAGGCAGGGCATGGCCGTCGACCTTGACATCTATTCCGAGCATGGATGCTCCCTGTCTGGAAATGCTCGCCTCATTCAGAGCGTAGGGCCAGAAATCCGGAATTTCCGCGCCCTCGACGGAAAGTTGCAGCAGGGCGCGTTCCTCGATGGTGAAAGAGCGCTTGCTCAGGGCCTCGGGAAATCCTGCGGGATCGTTTTCCGAAAGGAAGCCAAGCCGGCCGAAATTCACACCTATTATCGGCAGCCCGGCTCTGACTGCGATATTGGATGCAAGAAGGAAAGTTCCGTCGCCTCCAAGACTGAGAAGCGCGTCTGTGCCTGCTCTGACAGAGGATGCGTCCACGACGGGATACAACTGTATACCTTCTGCACGCAGACGCCCAAACAACTCATCCACCCGGGCATCGGCACGAAGTTCATCCTTCTTTATATAGTAGGCAAAAGTCATTTCCAGCCCCAAATTTAAGAATTTATTGCAATAATGCTTTTTTTAAATGTAACTTTGCAGCCCTCATAGAAAATGTCATGACCAGATTAAGCGTCAATATCAACAAGATAGCCCTCCTGCGCAATTCACGGGGAGGCAATATGCCGGATTTGCTCCAGACCGCCCGTGATTGCGAGCGTTTCGGTGCAGAAGGCATCACCGTACATCCCCGCCCCGACGAGAGGCACATCAGGTACAGCGACGTGCGCAGCCTGCGCCCCGCCCTCACTACTGAATTCAACATAGAAGGCAATCCTACCGGAAGTTTCACCGCTCTCGTATGCGAGGTGGTGCCCGATCAGGTCACTCTCGTGCCCGATGCCCCGGATGCGCTGACTTCGAATGCCGGCTGGGACACGATAGTGAACAGGGGCTTTCTGAGCGGAATATGCCGCACCTTCAAGTCCAAGGGCATACGTACTTCAATCTTCATCAATCCCGACCCGCAGATGGCGGAGGGTGCAGCCCTTTGCGGAGCCGACCGCGTTGAGCTATATACCGCCGATTATGCGGCGCTCTACCCCACCGACCCGGAGAGGGCCATAGAGCCGTACCTCAAGACTGCGGAGCGCGCACGCGAACTCGGGCTGGGACTGAACGCCGGCCATGACCTTTCCTTGGTCAATCTCTCCTATTTCATCAAGACCATTCCATGGACCGACGAGGTGAGCATAGGCCACGCCATAATCTGCGATGCCCTGTACCTCGGATTGGAAACCACAATAGAGAAATACCTCGAGTGCATACTGTAAGTCGAGATTTTTGACTACTTTTGTGTTTTGTGAACAGCAGAAAATTTTAAACAGATAAACGACTGTAATGAAAAAGTTACCCCTTATCCTTAGTATCATTTCCCTCGTGGGAGTGATTGTTCTTGCTATTGTCACCTTCACGTGCAAATCTGGAAAAACCGTAAGCAACGTAAACGAGCCCTCTGAAAGCGTCAGCCCGGCCACCGGAGCAGTCGTATATTTCAATCTCGACAGGGTCCTCAACGAATACGACATGGCCAATGATCTCCGCAGCGTGGTCGAGACCAAGGTAAACAGCATCAATCAGGAAGTTAACCGCCGTGGCAACAAACTGGATCAGGACATACGCTCATTCCAGGAAAAAGTCAACAAGGGACTCATGACCCAGACCACGGCCCAGAACCAGAGCATTTCACTCCAGCAGCGCCAGCAGGAATTCCAGAACTACGCCGCACAGAAGCAGCAGGAAATCATCGAGGAGCAGACGGTGATGATGAACCAGATACTCGATGCAATCAATACTTACGTAATAGAATACAACGCCGAGAAGCAATACTCGATGATACTCACCACCCAATATCAGGGCGAGCTCGCGCTTCCCGTAGTCAACGCAGACCCCATGCTCGACATTACCGATGAGTTCCTCGAGGGTCTCAATGCGAAATACGTCAAATCAAAAAGCTCACAGAAGTAATTGAAGATAGCGATACTGTCCTGTTTCTACCCCTTCAGGGGAGGGATAGCCCAGTTCAATGCCAATCTTCTGCGGGAACTGGGCCGGGAGGGGCATGAAGTACGCGCCTTCAATTTCAAGCGACAGTATCCTTCCTTACTTTTTCCGGGCAAGACCCAGTATGTCGCCCCGGACGATGTAGCCGACAAGGTTGAATCTACGGCTGTGCTCGACACGGCCAACCCGTTCAACTGGATGTCGGCTGCTTCGGAAATACGCAAATGGGGACCTGACGTGCTCGTTGTACGGTACTGGATGTCATATTTCGGTCCGTCATTGGGCTATGTGGCCCGCAGGATGGCTCCTGAATGCAAGGTCATAGCCCTGTTTGACAACGTGATTCCCCACGAGCCGAGATTCTTCGACAAGGCCTTCACCGGATATTTTATCGATTCCGCAGATGGTTGCATAACCCTTTGCCGCGAGGTAGGCGAGGATTTGCTCAAATTGAGGCCCGATGCTGTCCACACCGTCATTCCCCACCCCGTCTACACTCATTTCGGAGAAAGGATAGACAAGGAGGAGGCAGAGCGCCGTCTGGGCATACCCCACGGCAGCCGCAACCTGCTGTTTTTCGGGCTTATACGCGAATACAAGGGACTTGACATACTCCTGCAGGCTTTCGCAATGCTCAAAGGAGACTACCGCCTGATAATAGCGGGAGAGCCCTACGGTTCGTTCGACAAGTACCAGGCACTGATAGCTGCCCTTCCGGATCCGGGGAGGGTGCATCTGTTCCCGGACTACATTCCGGATTCAGAGGTAAAGAACTATTTCAGTGCGGCCGACGTTACCGTACTCCCCTACCGCAGCGCGACCCAGAGCGGCATCAGTGCTGTCTCCAACTGCTTCGAAATCCCTATGATAACGACGGACGTAGGCGGTCTGAGGGAAACGATAGCCGAAAAGGGCACGGGAATACTGTGCGAGTACCCCACACCGGAATGCGTGGCTGACGGCATAGAGAAATATTTCGCCGATCCAAAGATTGCGGAGAACTGCGTGGAGTCCATACGCAAGGAGAACCGCCGGCTGAGTTGGGAAAATTTCGGCTCCGCATTCGTACATTTCGCCGAGACACTAAAAAAACGACAATAATGAGAAAGTATCTAAGCTCTTTCATCATACTTCTGGCCCTGCCGCTCTCTTCCTGCGCCCAGTGGTATCTTTTCCCCGGCAGCCAGAACAAAACAGAACAGGAAGTACGCACGGAGGAAACTGCCCCCGTCAGTTCCGCCGTACAGGAAAGCACGCATGAGTCGGACGAGCCCGTAGCGCAGACAAGTGAGGAAGAGCAGAGAAGTTCATGGCTGTTCCCGTCCATGAGGCGCGGGACAATCAACCTCAGCCTGATACTCCCCATGGGCGCGGCCTCCGAAAAGGCCAACTCCAACTATGTGGAAATGTATTGCGGGGCCTTGCTTGCGCTCAGGGACCTCGCTTCGGACGGGGTCAAAGTCAAATTGAACTTCGTGGACTGTGCAGCCGGAATGCCCGACCCCTATACCATTTCCGATAGTGATGTAATAATAGGTCCTGTAAGCTACGATGACGTAACGACGGTATCGTCCCTGTGTCCGGACGGAAAGTACGTGGTTTCGCCCCTTGACCCCAGGACAGCCGAACTCGCGACTTCGCACAATGTCATACAGGCCCCCACGCCATGGAGTTCCCAAATAGACGAACTCGTGGACTGGCTGAAGGAGGACACCCTGCCAGGCGACAAGATATTGGTCATAAGGGACAAGAGTTCCAAAGGTTTCGGAGAGCAGAGCCGCTATCTCATCGAGAGGCTTGACAGCAAGGGTATCAAATATGACAGCTACTCTTCAATCGAGGAAATTGATTTCGACAAAAACTTCAATTACCGCATCGTGGTGGCATCGGACAGCGATTCTTTCCTGACCGGAGCGGTACGCAGCACTGCCCTGGCAACAGCCAGGAACAGCGGCATACATCTGTATTGCACTTCCAAGATACGCAGCAGCATAGGTACAAACGTGACCGACCTGTATGACTGCCGCACCCGCCTCGTCGCAGCATACCACATCGACTACGACTCCCGGAAAGTCAAGGATTTCGTGTTTGCCTATCGTGCGCTTTTCAACAGCGAGCCCGGTTCTTTCGCATTCCAGGGCTATGACATAGTGCATTATTTCGTGAACTCATGCCACCTTGAAGGCCGCAACTGGTATCACAATCTGCCGAGATACAGCGAGAAAGGTCTTCAGTCGGACTTCAAGTACGACAGGTGGGAAGGTGACGGAAAAATAAATGTGGGAGTGCGACGCGTAATCTACAACAGGGACCTGACGACCACCTTAGTCCAGTAGCGCACGGGCATTGGCGACTGCGGCCTCGGTAACGGTCTCTCCGCTGAGCAGGCGGGCAATTTCAAGCACCCTTTCTTCGCCCTCGACCCTGCGCACAGTAGACACGGTACGTCCGTCGGCGGCTTTTTCCTTGCTCACTACATAGTGCGCCTCGCCCTTGGCTGCCACCTGGGGCAGATGGGTGATTGAGAACACCTGCATGCGACTGCCCATATCGCAGATTTTGCGGCCTATCTTATCGGCGACGCTGCCGCTTACACCGGTGTCTATTTCATCGAAAATCATTGTGGGCATGGAAGTAAGCCTTGCCATCATGGTCTTCAGGCTCAGCATTATGCGGGAGATTTCGCCTCCGGAAGCCACTTTCGCAAGTTCCATCGGCTCGCTGCCCACGGAAGAAAACAGGAAACGGACCTCGTCCGAACCGTCCGGACCTCCTTGCCCGGGCACGACGCTGATTTCAAAGCCGGCGTTCTCCAGTTCAAGAAAAGCAAGGGATTCGCTTATCTCCCCTGCCATTGCCGGAGCCGCAGCCTTGCGGGCTTCGCTCAACAGTGCAGCTTCCTTGCGCCATGCTTCCTCGGCGGCCTTTTCCTCGGCCTGCAAACGGGCAATCTGTTCACCTGCAGTCTCAGAACCTGCCAGTTTTGCCGCGTAATCCTCGCGCAGTGCAATCAGCGCATCCACATCGGAACATTCGTAACGGCGCATCAGACCATACAGCAGCGACATCCTTTCCTCCACGGCCTCAAGCCGCGACGGAGACACGGAAATCTTCTCGTCCATGTCCCGGAGTTCTTCGCAGATGTCCTCGATTTCTATCCTCGCGCTGTCAAGACGGGTCTGCAATTCATCCAGTCCTCCAAGATAGCGGCTGATGCCCGAAAGCTGGCGCACGGCCTCCTTCAGCGCAGATGACACGCCGGGCGCATGCCCCTCATCAGTGTCCACGAGCGATATCGCCGCACCAAGGGCTTCCTTTATCTGTTCCGCGTTGGCAAGTGCGGTCTGTTCCTCCTCCAGGCTTTCAAGTTCGCCGCTTTTCAGCGCAGCCGCATCGAGGCGCCTGAACTGTTCCTCATTGTAGCTGTGTTCCCTTTCGAGCAATGCTGCCCGCTCCTTTGCGTCTGCAAGTGCGCTTCGCGCCGAACAAAGTTCCTTCCATGCCCGTTTGCATCTTTCGAGAGACTCTCCGTTGCCGGCATAGGCGTCGAGCACGGAAAGCTGGAATGCCTTGTCAATGAGCAAAAGGCTCTTGTGCTGGGAATGTATGTCAACCAAGTGCCGGGAAATGCGCTGCAGCAGGCCTTGCTGCACCGGGCAGTCGTTCACAAAGCCACGTGACCGGCCGGAAGAGGATATTACACGACGGACAAGCAGGGTATTCCCCTCGTCGGGGATGTCAGCCTCTGAAAGGAGTTCCTTCAAGGCCGCATCGGAACATTCAAATTCGGCCTCCACCACGCAGGAATCCGCGCCGGAGCCTATCATTGAGGCATCGGCACGGGCTCCAGAAAGCAGGGACAGGGCCCCGAGCAATATGGATTTTCCTGCCCCGGTCTGTCCGGTAATTATGACGAGCCCGTCCGGAAACTCTATGTCCACGGACTCGATCAGGATGTAGTTCCTTATGTGAAGGGAACGGAGCATTGCCGGGTGCCAAGAAAATCAGCGCCCTGATGAAGGATTGTCTTCGCGTGCGAAACGATAAGTCAGTTCGCCGTTCTCAAACTCTGAAATAGCCACAAGATCGGGCTTGGGCTGACGCTCGTAGTATTTTGAGATTTCTATCTGTTCCTTGTTCTCGAACACCTCGTCCATGGTGTCGCGGTCGCCCCTGAATTCTTCGAGCTTCTTGGCCAGTTCCTTCTTCTCTGCCAGGGATATCTGGTTTGCCCTCTTGGAAAGTATGACTACGGTCTCATAGATATTGCCCGTAGGCGCTGCGAGATCCTTGATGTCCCGCGTAACTGTGTTGGTAGGTATTTTCTTTTCCATACTGATTGTACGGCATGAAGGTTTTACAAAGTTTCATTATTTTTCCTGACTCTCTCGTACAAAGGGTCCAGGGTCCTGCGGTAAGAGGATTCGGGATACTCTCCTATGAAGTTCAGGTAATCGTCCACGAAAGTCAGGTAACGTTCTTTCTGCTTGTCCTTTACGCTGTTCTTGGCATAGCGGTAGGAAGCCATTGCAGTGTAATACAATATATCCTCGCGGTAAACATTGTCGGCATCGTCCTTAAGCACATTCCTGAAAGCGATTCTCGCTGCCTTGTAGTCTTCTATCCTGTAATACAGGTAAGCATTCTCGTAAGCCTTCTTGTCGAGACGTATCTCAAGGTCTTCGAGCATGTGGCGGCAGATGTCCGTATTCGCTCCCTCGGGATGCTCCATGATATACTCGCTGATGGACTGCATCGCGGTATAAGTGGGCTTCTGGTCAAGTTCGTACCTCAAGGTCGCACGATAGAGGCAGTCCACGCGCAGGAACTCTGCAGATGGTGCAAACGGACTGCGGGGAAAGCGTGCGATAAAAGTGTTGAAGTTTGCTTCTGCAGTATAATAGTCCCTGCCGGCATAATTGCTCAGCCCCCAATAATACTGCACGGTATCGTCGCGTTCGGTGCCGTTGGTCAGCAGGGCCAGGGACTCGAACATCGAAGCCGCACGGTTATATTTGCCGTCATTGAAATACTTGAATGCCGCCTCATACTTGGCATCGACGTCGTTGCTTTCAAGCAGAAGGTCGTACTGCGTCTTGCAGCCGACGAGTGCCGGCAGGATTAGGGCCAGCGAGAGAATTACCTTATTGAATTTCATCCTTTCAAATATTTTTCCGCGTCAAGTGCGGCCCTGCATCCCGAAGCTGCAGCCGTAATGGCCTGACGATAGTTCGGATCCTGCACGTCACCGGCAGCAAAAACGCCCGGAACATTGGTCCGGCCGCTGTTTCCGTCTGTAATGATGTAGCCGTTTTCATCGGTGGCTATCCACTTGCTGAACAGTTCCGATACGGGATGATGGCCAATGGCCACGAAAAAGCCGTCGACTGTGATATCAAAAACCTCGCCATCCTTGCGGAGCAGCCGCGCGCCCGTGACTTTCTGCCCGTCGCCGAGCACTTCCTGTGTGTTGCAGTTCCAGAGGATTTCGATATTTGGAGTGGATTTGACGCGCTTCTGCATGGCTTCAGAGGCCCTGAGCACGTCCCTGCGGACTATCATGTACACTTTGTTGCAAAGTCCGGCAAGGTAGGTGGCCTCCTCGCAGGCCGTGTCCCCTCCTCCGACTACGGCAACATCCTTTTTGCGGTAGAAGAAGCCGTCGCAGGTTGCACAGGCCGACACGCCCACGCCACGGTATTTCTGTTCCGACGGCAGGCCGAGATAACGGGCCGTGGCTCCGGTAGCGATGATGACGGAGTCCGCCTCAATGGTCCTGGCTTCATCTATGGTAATCTTGAACGGGCGCTGGTCGAAATCCACTGAAGTTACCGTTCCCTGTCGGATGTCAGCGCCCAATGCAACGGCCTGGGCACGCATGTCGTCCATGAGCTTGAACGCCTCGACACCGGAGGGAAATCCGGGAAAATTCTCCACCACCGTTGTGGTAATCAACTGTCCTCCAGGCTCTTTGCCCTCATAAAGAACGGGTTCGAGAGCTGCGCGTGAGGCATATATCGCGGCTGTATAGCCTGCAGGGCCTCCGCCTATTATCAAGCATTTTGTCCTTTCGTTGTCCATAGTCTGCAAAAATAATCAAAATTCTTCGTCCTTTAACAGAAGAGAGCACAAAAGCTGCCGGCAGACAATGGACAAGGAAGCCCGGGGTGAGTGGAAAATTTTGAATTATTCAAAATTAATCTTTATTTTTGCGCGTAATTTCAAGCAGTTATGAAAGTCCCGTCAGCACCGGATATAGAATCTTTCAAGAAAATACTTAAAGACAAGGGCTTTAAGGCCACACCCCAGCGGCTGGCAGTACATGAAGCCATGCTGAAACTCGGGCACGCCAGCGCGGACATGGTGGCGGAGGAAATGGCCAAAGCCGGCATAACCAAGGTGACTATAGCCTCCGTATATAATATACTCACCATGCTCGCTGACATGAAACTGTATTCGCGCCGCCTTAGCTCGAACAACAAGATGTATTTCGACGTGAACAATTTCAAGCACATACACCTGTACGACCGCACAAGCAACGAGTATAAGGACGTGTTGGACGACGAGTTGCTGTCCATGGTGGAGAGCAAATTGAAAGGCAGGAAATTCCGTGGATATACGGTAGAGAACGTGGATATACAGATAGTCTGCCGTCCTTCGGGAATGAGAAGGAAGAAAGCTTGAATCCGGAAGAATTTCGCTATATTGGCGGAAAACTGGACTGACTATGAAAATCAAGGATCTGTGCGAGAGCGAAAGGCCTCGCGAAAAAATGTTGGCCGCAGGATGCGGCAGTCTGAGCAATGGCGAGCTTCTGGCCATAATCCTCAGGAGCGGAAACCGTGAACACAGCGCGATAGAACTTGCCCAGCTTCTGCTGAAAGAAGCCGAGGGACAGTTATGCAAGCTCTCCAATATGTCCGTGGAGCGATTGGCATCCGTCCCGGGCATAGGTGAGGGCAAGGCCGCGACCATACTTGCGGCAATGGAACTCGGACGGCGGTTCATGCACGAGGAAAGCGGAGCCATCAAGAAGGCGATTGCGACCCCGAGGGCGGTCTACGAAATAATGCTGCCCGAGATGAAGGGGCTGATGCACGAGGAGTGCTGGATAATCATGCTGAACACGAGCGGATACCTCTTGAAGAAGCAACAGATTTCCAGGGGAGGCTACAGTGCCACGGTGATAGACCACCGGCAGATCATAAGGCTCGCTCTTGAGACCCATGCAAGCGGAATAATCCTCGTCCACAACCACCCGAGCGGGAATCCGGTACCCAGCGAGACGGACAGGAAGCAGACCATGATGCTGAAAAAGGCCGCAGAGCAATTCGGAATCTCCCTGATGGACCACCTGATATTCTGCAATGACTGCTATTTCTCGTTTGCGGACGAAGGGATTACCGACTGCTGAACCCTATTCGGCCCTTTCAGGAAATATTGCTGCCTTTGGCAGCGACTGCCCAAAGTACCCCTGACATACATCAGCGGAGCGGACACCCTGGTTCCTTTCTACGAAAGTCCCCGCGTGGGCACCAACGACACCTCGCAGTGGAATCTGGTAGCCATCATCATGTTTGAACTTATAGGCGACAGCATCCCCGGGACTGCAGCCGAAATTATGGAATAGACATTGTCAGAATCAGCGGCAAAGACACAAGGTAAAAAATTTTAAAAATTTTGTAAAATATTTTAGAAATACTATCTTTGCCGCTGATTTTGAACAGTTAGTCTTTTTTGTAATGATTAAGAATATGACGGCGGGAAATCCTTCCCGCCTTATTCTTGGGTTCGCATGGCCTCTGATTCTCGGAAGCATACTGCAGCAGGCGTACAATCTTATTGACGCTGCCGTAGTAGGGCATTTCGTAGGCGTGAACGCCCTCGCAGCCGTAGGTGCCGGCTCGTCAGTGATTTTCTTGATACTCGGTTTCTGCAACGGCTGTACGGGAGGCTTCGGCATTCCCATTTCCCAATGTTTCGGTGCAGGCGACCACAGCGGTCTGCGCCGTTATGTGGCCGCGAGCTTCAGGGTAAGTTCGGCAATTTCGGTGGTGCTGGCATTGGCAACGGCCCTGCTCTGCCCCACGATACTCCGTCTGATGAACACTCCGGCGGACATTTTCCACGATGCATACCTGTATCTGCTCATCACTTTCATAGGCATACCTTTCACCATGGCCTATAACCTGCTGGCAGGCATCATACGCGCACTCGGTGACAGCAAGACCCCTTTCTATTTCCTGATTCTCGCGGCCCTGCTTAATGTGGGTCTGGATCTGCTGTTCATCGCAGTCTTCGGCTGGGGTGCAGCCGGTGCAGCAGTGGCTACCCTGATAGCCCAGGGAATTTCCGCCCTGCTGTGCTACTTCTATATGTTCAGGCACTTCGACATCCTCCGCTACCGCTCCGAGGACGAGCGCAAGGTAGACCATCAGAGGGAATTGCGCCTGCTTTCCATAGGAGTGCCCATGGGACTGCAGTTCTCGATTACCGCGATAGGCAGCATGATGCTCCAGAGCGCAAACAATGCACTCGGAACAAGCTGCGTAACGGCTTTCACGGTGGCAATGCGAGTGAAGATGTTCTTCATCAGCCCCTGCGAGAACCTCGGCATAGCCATGGCGACCTACTGCGGACAGAACATGGGTGCCGGTGAGCTGCTGCGCATCCGCAAGGGCCTGTACTCAGCAATCGGAATGATGGTCATCTATGTGATTGCCGCCAATGCCGTCATGTGGGCCTTCGCAGAGAAGTTCGCGTTGCTCTTCGTCGATGCTTCAGAAGTTGAGATTGTCGCCCGCGCCGTCCAGTTCATGCACATTTCCGCTCCGTTCTGGTTCTTCCTCGGACTGTTGTGCGTGCTCAGGTACTCCATACAGGGTCTTGGCTACACGAAGCTTTCGATGATGTCAGGCGTGTTCGAGATGGTTGCCCGCGTGGCAGTCAGCCTGTTCCTCGTGCCTGCAGCCGGATTCAAGGGCGTATGCCTCGGTGATCCCTGTGCATGGATGGCCGCCTGCGTATTCCTGGTACCTGCGATGAGCTACATCTACCGCAAACTCACGCACCCTCACCAGTCAGGCAAGGGTGGCACGCAGCATCGTCACGCAATGGCAGGAAGATAGGTTCCGCAGCGCTCAGACCAGTTCGCAGAGCAGAGTGGCCTGGGTGCAGTCGCGGACACGGACACGGACAAAGTCGCCCGCCTTATGGGCAGTGTCCGGCCACACGCACATCTTGTTTTGAGAATTTCGCCCGCAGAGTTCTGCCGGGCTTTTTTTGGACGGTCCCTCCACGAGCACGGTAAATTCCTTGCCGAGGTCACGCCTGTTGCTTTCCAGCGAAAGGCGGTTCTGGAGGGCGATTATTTCCTCGAGCCGGCGGGTCTTGGTGGCTATGTCCACATCGTCCGGATACTTGCGTGCGGCAAGCGTTCCGGGGCGCTCCGAATAATAGAACATGTAGGCCGCATCGAAGCCCACTTCCTCGAACAGACTCAGGGTGTCGGCGTGATCTTCCTCGGTTTCCGAGCAGAATCCGGCTATCACGTCGGTGCTCAGGGCGCAGTCGGGCATGATTTCGCGTATCTTGCGCACCCTGTCCAGATACCACTCCCGCGTATAGCGGCGGCGCATCTTTTCGAGTATGCGGTTTGAGCCGGACTGCACGGGCAGATGTATGTGCCGGCAAATATTGGGGTGAGCTGCCATTGTAAGCAGCACGGCATCGGAAATGTCCTGGGGGTTAGAAGTCGAGAAACGTATGCGCAATTCGGGCACGGCTTCGGCCACGGTGGTAAGCAGTCCGGCAAAATCGAGTCCGCCATGCCGGTAGGAATCCACGTTCTGGCCGAGCAGGGTAATTTCCTTGTAGCCGTCCTCGCGGCATTTGAGAGCCTCTCGGACTATGGTTTCGGGATCGCGGCTGCGCTCAGTTCCACGGGTATAGGGCACCACACAATATGAGCAGACGTTGTTGCATCCCCTCATTATGGATATGTATGCGGATACGCCGTTTTTGTCTACCCTTATGGGTTCAATGTCGGCGTAGGTTTCCTCGCGCGAAAGGATTACATTGATTTGGGGCTGTCCGGATGCGGCCTCTGCCAGGAGTGCCGGAAGGCTGCGGTAGCTGTCGGGACCTGCGACCACGTCCACCTTGCCGCTTTTCAGCAATTCTTCCTTACTTCGCTCCGCCATGCAGCCGAGTATGCACACGAGTACGCCCGGACGGGCCTTGCGCCACACATTGAACTGTTCTATCCTGCCGAGTATTCTCTGTTCGGCATTGTCCCTCACGGAACAGGTGTTGGCCATTATGACATCAGCCTCGGCTATGGAGTCAGTACGTCCGTATCCCGCATTGCCGAGTATTGAAAACACCACCTCACTGTCAGCCACATTCATCTGGCAACCGTATGTCTCGATATAAACCTTTTTCATCGCGGGGGCAAATATATGGATTTTTCTTATCTTTGCGCCTTGTGGAGTGGCAAGAAAATTGAAGGGCCGCCCCGACCGCACATGAGAAACCAGATTTGTTTAATATCCATCTTACTGATATTCATTCCGTTATGCGCAGCGAAAGCCCAGAACCAGACTTTCGTGGTCGATGAGACACAGCATGCCGGAACGGAGGTGGAAGTCGATTCCACGCTGCTGGGAAAGAACATTTTTTCCCTTCTTTCCAACGATGTAATCATCGTCCAGCCGACGGCGGTGAGAGACGTCATAGATGCCCAGGCAAGAGAGAACGAGGGCACGACTTTCAACGGCTTCCGCATTCGACTGTACATAGGCAGCAGTCCGGACGCAAGGGAAACTTCGCTCGCGACGCTCAAGAAATTCAATTCGATGTACCCCCACATCCAGGTGTTCCGCAGCTACACCGCGCCCAACTTCAAGGTTTCCGTTGGAAATTTCCGCACGAGAGTGGACGCGGAATTGGTGCTCAGGGAGATAAAGGATGAATTCCCCGAGGCTTTCATAGTCAGGGAACGGTTCAAGTATCCGTCCATAGGCGTGCCGGATTTCAGCGGCGAGGAATCAGAAGAATCATTATTCCCCGGCTTATGATAAAACAGGGATTAGAACTCAAGCAGCAGCAGAAACTTTCGCCGCTCCAAATACTGACCATCAAGCTCATAGAACTTCCGTGCCAGGAACTGGAGCAGCGCGTGCGTTCCGAAATCGAGGAGAATCCGGTGCTTGACGACACCCCCGATCCGGAAAAGGAGAACGATGAACCCCAGAAGGAGGTCTCCATAGACGAAATCAAGGAGGACGACTACATCCCGTCATACAATCTGCACGTGAACAACTGGGGCAAGGACCCGCGCCCGGAATACAACACCTTCTCCGTCGCCACGACTTTCACCCAGAGCCTGATGGAACAGCTCGGCTGCCGCAGCCTGACCCAAAAAGAACACGACATAGCCACATTCGTAATAGGTTCGCTCGACGAGGACGGCTATCTGCGCCGCGATACCGAGTCGCTGGTGGATGACCTGGCATTCAGGGCCGGCATCAACGCCACTTCCGAGGAAGTCGAGAAGATGATAGCCCTCGTTCAGGAGTTCGAGCCGGCCGGAATAGCGGCAAGAGACCTCAGGGAATGCCTGTTGCTGCAACTGCGCCACTGCAAGAGATGTCCTGAAGTAATCAATGCCGAAACCATACTCCGCGACCACTTCAACGAGTTTTCCAACAAGCATTTCCAGAAAATAATGTCCCGTATGGGCATAAGCGAGGGCGAACTGAAAAAGGCCATGAACCGCATAGTCAAATTGAATCCCTCACCCGGCGGAGATGCCGACTATTCCTACGGCGACAAGGCCCAGCAGGTGGTTCCGGACTTCATTCTGGAAAACAACGACGGCAAGCTCTCGTTCACCATGCCGCGAATCTCGGTGCCTGAACTCAGGGTAAACCGCAAGTATGCCGACCTGCTGATGTCCTCCAAAAGTTCGTCCGAAAGGGCCCAGAAGGAGGCTGCGACCTTCGTGCGCCAGAAACTCGACTCGGCCAAGTGGTTCGTCGAGGCCCTGAAACAGCGGCAGAACACGCTGAGCCGCACCATGCAGGCCATACTCGACTACCAGTACGAATATTTCGAGACCGGGGACGAAACCAATCTGAAGCCTATGGTACTCAAGGACATAGCCCAGGTGACCGGTTTCGACATATCCACGATTTCGAGAGTCGTGAACAGCAAGTACATAGAGACGCACTTCGGCATTTTCCCGCTGAAATATTTCTTCTCCGAAGGTATGGAAAACAGCGAGGGCGAGGAAGTGTCCACGAGGGAACTGAAAAAGGTCCTGCAGGAATGCATAGACGCCGAGGACAAGAAAAAGCCTCTCACCGACGAGCAGTTGGTGGCGGAAATGGAAAAGCACGGCTACAAGGTCGCACGGCGTACCATAGCCAAGTATCGTGGCCAGCTCGGCATTCCCCTCGCCCGCTGGCGCAAGGAACTTTAATTTTCTGCGACAGGAATACGCTTGAATTCAATCGCAATGACAACAGTCAAAAATATCATCGAAAGAATCGAACTCGCCGCACCTCTGAGGTTTCAGGACGATTTCGACAATTCCGGCCTTCAGGTCGGAGAACCGGATGCTCCGGTGGAAAAGATTTTAGTATGTCTCGACGTCACGGAAGCCGTGGTGGACGAGGCAATCAGGCTCGGTTGCGGGATGATAGTCTCTCACCATCCCCTGATTTTCCGCGCCCTCAAACAGGTCAGCGGATTCACTTATCAGCAGCGTTGCGCAATCTCCGCGCTGCGCCACAACATAGCCATATATTCCGCCCACACGAGTCTCGACAATGCTCCCGGCGGGGTGAACCACAGGATAGCCGAGATCATAGGCATGGAGGATTGCCGCTGGTTGCTGCCCAAGGAGGGTATGGATGCCGGCAGCGGTCTGGTCGGAAGCCTGCGCGAGCCCATGAAGGACGAAGAGTTCTTTGCCATGCTTGCAGAACGTTTTGAGGTGGAGGGCCTGCGCCATTCCGAAGCCGACGGACGGACAGTGAGGCGCGTTGCCCTTTGCGGAGGTGCCGGAGCCTTCCTGCTGCCACAGGCCATGGCCGCAGGGGCCGACGTTTTCGTGTGCGGGGAGTTTCACTATCATGACTACTTCGAGAACGACAATATCCTGCTTGCAGAACTGGGACATTACCAGAGCGAACAGTACACCCAGGACTTGCTGGCCGAACTGCTGAAAGAAGCGTTCCCGCAAATCGAGATAATACACACGGGTCTGAATACCAACCCGATACGATACAAGCACAAAATTTAAGAACAGAAAAATGGATTACAAATATTGCAGGGACGTATATATAGCCTGCTATTACACGGATTCTCATCATGAACTGCGTCCCAACGCTTTTCTCGACCTTTCACAGGACATGGCCACAAGGGCGGCTGAAGAACTCGATTTCAGCGATCCCCGGATAGCGCCCTACGGTTGCGTATGGGTGGTGGCAAGGATGCACACCAAGTTCCTGCGTCCCGTCAAGTTCGGCGAGAACGTCAAGATGTACACCTGGCACAAAGGTCTGGTGGGAGTGAACTTCCTGCGCGACTACCAGATGGTGGGCGAAGACGGGGTTCCTGCCGTAAACTCCACCAGTTCGTGGCTGATTATGGACAAGACTTCGCGCTCCATCACGCGTAACAGGGAAGTCTACAACATCGTCCCCAACGGGGCCCAGAACGCTCAGCACGCCATTGAGGAGCCTGCACCCAAGATAGTACTGCCCCGCGACGCCGCCATTACGCAGATAGGTTCCCACAGGGTGAACTGGTCCGACGTGGACATCAATTCGCACGCCAACAACGTGAAGTACACCGTCTGGGCGATGGATGCGCTGCCGGAAGAACTCGTGTACAATCACCGTCTGCTGGAGCATACCATCAATTTCAACAAGGAAGTGTTGCCGGGAGAGACCGTGGAGCTTCTCCACGCCGAGAAAGACGGTGCGCACATCATTGAGGGCAGGGTTGGCGACCATCAGGCCTTCATCTGCCGGCTGCTGTTTGATTAAGGGGAATACCCAGCCAGCTCCCGAGGGAGCATGACGGCGGGTCTGTTGCGCAGACAGTTCCATAAGGAGATCGGTCAGATTTGGCCGGTCTCTTTTTGTGTCGGGCGGGATGTCGGAGGCAGCAAATGGAAGTCTGCGGCAAGCTGGTGGAAAATTTTGGAATAAATTGTAAGAAAGTGGAAAATTATACCTAACTTTGAACTCGCGTATAGGAATAGTTGTCTGATGGTCACTTTTATCGGCGAATATACTTCAAAGGTTGACGACAAGGGCCGCCTGGTTTTCCCGGCAGGCCTCAAAAGCGCCATGCCCGCCGGAAGCGACATGCGGTTCGTCATCAAGAAGGATCTCTTTGCCCCCTGCCTCGAAATGTACACTTACGAGGAGTGGGAGAAGCAGTCCGGCGCAGTAAAAAGTGCCCTCGACCTGACTTTCAACAAAAAGCACGCAATCTTCTGGAGAGAATACATGCGCGACCGCGACATAGTCGAGCCTGACGCCAAGCTCGGCCGTATCAGCATCAGTCGCCGACTCCTTGATTCGATAGGTGTGAACAAAGAAGTGGTTTTCTCCGGCAATGATTTCAAAATAGAGATTTGGGCCAGGGAAAAGTTCGAGGAATCCAGACTCTCGCACGACGAATTCATTGCCATTGCAGAAAGCCTCTCCGTAAAGTAGAGACTTGCTGCCATGAGTTCATACCACACTCCCGTACTTCTCGAACAGAGCATTTCCGCACTTGCGATAAGCAGTGACGGACACTACGCCGATGCCACTTTCGGCGGAGGCGGACACAGCAGGGCCATACTTGAAAGGCTTGGTCCCGAGGGTCGTCTGCTGGCTTTCGACCGCGATGACGAGGCTCTGGCCAATGCCCCGGAAGACCCGAGGCTCACGTTGATACACAACAACTTCCGCTTCATACACAATTATGTCCTCATCCATGCCCCTGAAGGTCTGGACGGGATACTCGCGGACCTGGGAGTCAGCTCCCACCAATTTGACACTGCCGGGCGCGGATTTTCGTTCCGCTACGATGCCCCTTTGGATATGCGAATGAACTCGCAGGGCGGCAAGACGGCCGCTGACATCATTAATTCTTATACGCAAGAGGAATTGGAAAAAGTCCTCCGGCTCTACGGCGAGATAAACGGGGCGAGGAATATGGCCCGCATGATTGCGGAAAGCCGTGCCAAGTCCCCCATCCTCACTACCGGAGACCTCAAAAAGGCAATCTCCCCCGCCCTGCCCTCATTCGCTGAGCACAAACTGCTCGCCAAGGTTTATCAGGCCTTCCGCATAGAGGTAAACGACGAAATGCGTTCGCTGGAAAAGTTCCTCGACGGAGCCTCGGCCTCGCTGAAACCCGGAGGCAGGCTCGCAGTAATCACCTATCACTCGCTCGAGGACAGGATGGTCAAGAACTTCATCCGCTGGGGCAATGTGGAGGGCAAGGAGAACAAGGACGTATTCGGACGCTCGCTCGCGCCGCTGGAAAGCGTGGAGCGCAAGCCTGTAGTCCCCGGAGAGGACGAGATTGCCGGGAATACGAGGGCACGGAGCGCAAAACTTCGCGTTGCCCGCAAACGTGGAGGAACCGAGGCATGAAACTGAAGTTTTCGGAAATACGCAGTTTCCTGAAAAACAGCTTCATGGCCATACTCAAAGGCGAGTTCCTGCTGAGGCTGAACGTGGGGAAATACTTCATCCACATCGTCTATACCTTCCTGCTGTTCGTGCTGGTGATATGGGCGAGCCTGATGGTGGAAAACTCCATGGTCAAGGTGGAAAAGAACAAGCGCACCATATACGAACTGCAAATCGAGAATAACCTTCTCGATTACCAACTGTCCAGAATAGAGAGGAGCACCGACATGGCGGACAGGCTGAAAGCGTTGGGCTCAGATGTGACCGAAGCCGCAAAACCTGCGGCCACAATCAAAAAATAGGGTATCATGCAAGCATTGCCGGATGGAAATAAACGCAAGAAGCGCGACAGGATAGGGGTTGTACTCTATCTTGCGTATATCGCGTTGCTGGCTGCCTCGCTGCTGATAGTCCTGAGAATCCTGTTCATACAGGTATTCTACCAGCCCGAGCCCAAGCTTGAGGCGGCCCTTACCCCGAGGTCGTCGAAAACCGTATTGGAGCCGAGGAGAGGCAGGATTTACGACACCAAGGGCAGGCTCATGGCCACATCGAACCCGTATTACGAGCTGCGTCTGGACTGCAGGGTTGCAACCGATGCAAACGGGCGCGTACCGGAAGTGGACACAGTCTGGCAGAAACGCACCAAGGCCCTGTGCCGGACCCTTGCCTCACTGATTCCCGGGGAGGATGCCGACAAGATGTACAAGGCGGCCGTACAGGGACGCAAGAACGGGGAGAGGAACATGAAAATCTGCAACACCCTGATAGACCACCAGACCTTGAGACGCATAAAGGCCGACCCGGTGGGAGGGCTGAGCAGCTATGTCACAGGTCTGAAAACAGAGCAGAAATACAAGCGCGAATATCCCTACGATGGACTGGCGAGACGCGTAATAGGCTACGTCAAGGACGAGAGCACCAGCGTGGACAACACCCACCTCGGACTCGAAGGCAAGTTCGACCATGACCTGCACGGTACCGACGGCTATCAATATACACGCAGCACGGACTACGGGCGCAGTATCCTCGACACTGACAGCGCGTATGTTGCGGCAATAGACGGCAAGGATCTCTATTGTACGATAGACATGGACTACCAGGCCCTGGCCGATGCCGCGCTGAGGAGAGAAATCGAGGGCGAGGAGGACATAGACGGGGCCTGCGTGATACTGATGGAAGTCAGTACCGGAGCCATAAGGGCAATGGTGAACCTCAAACAGGAAGATGACGGCAAATTCCGGGAAAACTTCAATTATGCGATAGGCCGCAAGGGCCCTCCGGGTTCGGTGTTCAAGACCGTGACATTAGTGTCATTGCTGAACGACGGCTACGTACACAGCCTCGAAGAAACGCTTCCGGCCACAAACGGCAGGATAAGCGGGACAAGCATCACCGACACGCATATTCCCGAGTACGCCGCCAAGCACGGCACGAGGGAAATCAGCATATACGAGGGCTTCAAGATTTCGTCGAACTACGTTTTCGGGGAACTTGCGGTGCGCAATTACGGGCGCGAATTCGGGCACAAAAGCCCGGACCAGTTCCTGTCCAACCTGCACACCTACAAGCTGGGAGAGGTTTTCGACTTCGACCTGAAAGGTATGGCAAGCCCTGTCATACCCAGCCCGGAGACGCGCTATTGGACTGACACCGACCTCGCGAACATGGCCTACGGCTACAGCACGGACCTCACTCCGCTGCACATTATCACGTTCTACAACGCCATAGCCAACAAGGGCAAGATGATGAAGCCCTACCTGGCAGAGCGCGTGGTAAGGAGGGACGGCAAGACAACTGCGAAGTACGGGCCTTCTGTGCTGAATTCTGCAATGTGCTCGAGAGCCGTGGCCGACACCGTAACCCGCGCACTGAGCGGAGTGACGGAGGACGGAACGGGACGCAGGCTGAGGAGGGCCAAGGTGCCGGTCGCAGGCAAGACGGGAACGGCCTTCGTGCAGTTCGAGAACGGAAAGCAGACAGACGAATACGGCCGCAGGCAGCGACAGGCCACTTTCGCAGGCTTCTTTCCTGCGGACGAGCCGAAGTACAGCGTGATATGCACGATTTTCACCAAGCCCTCGCACAAGATGTTTCAGGGCGGAAACTATCCGGCACAGGTGGTGCTGAACTTAGTGAACGGACTTTATGACATCGACCCCTGTTTCAGGGAAGAAATAGAGAAAGGAAAATGAGATTGACTGAAATCATAGCCGCTTGCAAGCCCGTTTCGGTGCGGGGAAATGCCGACATCGAAATTACGGCACTGAGCAACGACTCGCGCAAGGTCGGGCCGGGCGGACTTTTCGTGGCCGTGAACGGCTGCGGAAGGGATGGGCGGGAGCACATCCCTTCGGCGCTGCGCGCCGGGGCCGCCGCGGTGATGCTGGAAGCCTGCGGGGAGGGCGAGCCGGAGGAAATCCGGCGCGCGGCGGCGGAGATTCCGGAGAGCGTGTGCGTCGTGACGGTGGCTTCCAGCCCGCGTGCGGTGGCCCTCGCAGCCGACAGATTTTACGGCCATCCCAGCGGCAAGTTGTCGCTGGTCGGGGTGACGGGAACAAACGGCAAGACCACCGTAGCCACCCTGCTCTATCAACTTTTCAGATCTCTGGGTCATGAAAGCGGCTTGCTCTCCACCATAGCCAACTATATCGGGGACAGGCGCATAGAAACGGCCAATACCACGAGCGACCCCGTGACCATCAACGCCCTGCTGGCGTCGATGGTCGAAGCAGGCTGCACGCACTGCTTCATGGAGGTAAGCTCCATCGGGGTCGCCCAGCACAGGACCGATGCCCTGGAATTCCGCTGCGGCATCTTCACGAACCTCACCCACGACCATCTGGACTACCACGGCACCTTCGCCGAATACCTCCGTTGCAAACAGGCCTTCTTCGACGGACTGCCCAAAAGTTCTGTCGCAATCACCAACGCCGACGACCGCAACGGGCACATCATGGTGCAGAACACCAAGGCTAAAGTCATAGAATACTCCTGCCGCAAACTGGCCGACCACAACTGCGAGGTAGTGGAGGAAAGCATGGAAGGCATGATGCTCAGAATCGACGGACAAGAGGTATGGACCATGCTCGTGGGCACGCACAACGCATACAACCTGCTGGCGGTCTACTGCACGGCCCTCAGTCTCGGTATGGACAGAGACCGTACTCTGACCGCAATCTCTGCCCTGAGACCGGTGAAAGGCCGCCTGGAAAATCTGACCGGCCCGAGGGGACTCAGCGTGGTGATAGACTACGCCCATACCCCTGACGCTCTCGAGAACGTACTTAAAACCCTCAGGGAAATAGAGCGGAACCGCACCCTGTACTGCGTATTCGGCTGCGGAGGCGACCGCGACAGGAGCAAGCGCCCGGAAATGGGGGCCGTGGCTGCGAAATATGCCAACAGGATTTTCCTGACTTCGGACAACAGCCGCAGCGAGGACACGGACAAGATAATAGAGGACATACGCTCCGGCATGGACAGCGAAGGCCTGTGCAGGAGCTACAGCATAAACGACCGCAAGGAGGCCATAAGGCTGGCCATAAAACTTGCGCCGGACAACAGTACGATACTTCTCGCCGGCAAGGGTCACGAGGACTATCAGATAATCGGAGGAAACAAGGCGCACTTTGACGAAAGGGAAATAGTGCAGGAAATTTTCAAGGAAAACAGTTAGAGGACTATGTTGTATCATTTGGCGAATTGGCTTGATAAAATCGGCTGGGACATCCCCGGAGCGGGACTGATGCAGTACCTTTCGTTCAGGGCTCTGCTGGCCGCAGTCATAAGCATGCTTGTGGCTCTGCTGGTCGGAAAACGCATAATAGCCTTTCTCCAGCGCAAGCAGATAGGAGAGACCATACGTGATCTCGGTCTGGAGGGGCAGATGCAGAAAAAGGGCACGCCCACGATGGGAGGAATTATAATCATCCTTGCCCTGCTTGTCTCCGTGCTGCTCGTCTGCCGCCTGGACAGCATATACATCAGGTTGCTCATACTCACAACGCTCTGGTGCGGTGCAATCGGATTCGCCGATGACTACATCAAGGTGTTCAAGCACAACAAGGACGGCCTGAGCGAGAAGAAAAAACTTATTCTCCAGTTCTCCCTCGGACTGCTTATCGCGCTCAATGTGTGCATAAGCCCCGCGATTCCTTCCGACAACCTGCTCACCACCATACCCTTCGTCAAGGCGCACGAGTTCGACTACTCATGGCTCTCCCCTTTCAAGGGACAGACGGGAGTATATTTCTCCTGGGCCATTTACATGATAATGATAATAGTTGTGATAGTGGCCTGCTCCAACGGAACCAATCTCACCGACGGCATGGACGGACTTTCCTCCGGCACCTCGGCGATAGTGGGAGTGGTTCTCGGAGTGATGGCCTGGCTCGGAGGTGACGTACTCGATGCCAAATACCTCAACATCATGTACATACCCGGTACAGGCGAGATTGCCGTGTTCCTTGCGGCCTTTGTGGGTGCGCTCGTGGGCTTCCTGTGGTACAACACCTATCCCGCGATGGTGTTCATGGGCGATACCGGCAGCCTGACGCTCGGAGGCATCATAGGCGTGAGCGCAGTGCTGATACGCAAGGAACTGATTCTGCCCATACTCTGCGGCATTTTCATGATGGAAAGCCTGTCCGTGCTCATACAGCGCGGCTGGTTCAAGTACACCAAACGTCGCTACGGCCAGGGGCGCAGGGTATTCCTGATGGCCCCGCTGCACCACCATTACCAGAAAAAGGGCATACCCGAAGCCAGGATAGTGACCCGCTTCTGGATTATAGGACTGATACTCGGCATGGCTTCGCTTGCCCTGCTGAAAATACGATAAAAAAGATAACACGATATGTCAAGGATAGTAGTTTTGGGAGGCGGAGAGAGCGGTGTCGGAGCCGCCGTGCTCGCTAAAGTCAAGGGACACGACGTATTCCTGTCCGACAGCGGAAGCATGAAGAAGGAATATGCCGACATGCTGCGCAGTTGGGGCATAGCCTATGAGGAGGGCAGCCACAGCCGTGAAAAGCTGCTTGATGCCGATGAGGTAATCAAGAGCCCGGGCATACCGTCCACGGCACCGATAGTGTGCGCGCTCAGGGACAAGGGCATACACATAATCTCGGAAATCGAGTTCGCGGCCCGCTATGACAGCGCGAAGAAAATCTGCATCACCGGCTCAAACGGCAAGACCACGACAACCACGCTGATTCATTACCTCTTGCAGGAAGCCGGACTGAACGTCGGTCTGGGCGGAAACATAGGCAAAAGCTACGCACTGCAGGTCGCAACCGAACACCATGACTATTACGTACTGGAAATCAGCAGTTTCCAGCTTGACGACTGCTATGAATTCCGTCCCGACATAGCCATAATCACCAACATCACCCCGGATCATCTCGACCGTTACGGCGGCAAGATGGACAACTATGTCCGCGCCAAGTTCCGCATCACGAGGAACCTGCGTCCGGAGGATTGCTTCATCTTCAATTCCGATGATGCAATCACCATAAGGATGCTGAGCAACATAGTCCTGAAAGCCAAGATGTTGCCCTTCACCCAAAAGGAAGAGCCGGCACAGGGAGCATTCCTGCGGGGCGACAAAATGGTGGTACGCTATGGCGAGGAAGAGAGCGAAATCTACCTGCAGGAGCTGGCCCTCGGAGGCAGGCACAACCTGTACAATTCCATGGCGGCAGCCCTTGCGGCCAAGGCCACGGGCATCAGCAACGAGTCCATACGCAACAGTCTGAAAAGTTTCGCCCCTATAGAGCACAGGCTGGAACCGGTGCTTACCGTGGGCAATGTGCTGTATATCAACGATTCCAAGGCCACCAACGTAGATGCGGCATGGTACGCGCTCGAGTGCCAGACCCGCCCGGTGGTGTGGATAGCCGGAGGCACGGACAAGGGCAATGACTATTCCGTTTTGGAAAAGCTCGTTTCAGACAAGGTGAAGGCCATAGTCTGTCTCGGAGTGGACAATGCCAAGTTGCACGAGGCCTTCGGGAACATAGTCGGAGAGGACAATATGGTGGACTGCAAATCGGCTGAGGAGGCTGTAAAAGCCGCTGCCGCTTTCGCTTCGTCCGGTGACGTGGTTCTGCTCAGCCCCTGCTGCGCGAGCTTCGACCTCTTCGATAACTACGAGGACAGGGGACGACGTTTCAAGGAAGCCGTAAGGAGAATCTGAGATGGCGAAAAAAGGCGGAAATAAATCGCCCTGGAACATCATTGACAGGATAGAGGGAGACAAGGTGGTATGGATAATACTGCTTATGCTGTACCTGCTGTCCATAGTGTGCATGTTCTCGTCCACCTCGCGACTGCTGAAAAACGGATTGACCCGCGTGGACGTGGTGCGGGAACAGTGCTGTTTCGTGCTGTTGGGTCTGATATGTGTCCTGGTCCTTTGCTTTTTTATAAAGGACATCAAATGGCTGCGCTGGGCAAGCATATCCGGCTTCCCGGTCTCCTTCGTGCTGCTGCTCATTCTGGACCTCCATCTGGACCTCGGCTTTGTCAGGGCGGCATCCGTGAACGACGCATGGCGAATACTTTCCGTAGGCGGGGTACAGGTACACGTGTTCGAGGTGGTCAAGGTACTGATGGTGATGTATATCGCCTGGGCTCTCGATGCGCTGAAACGTGGAGTGCTTCCGGGCAAGTTCAGCGAGACCTGGAAGAAGATTATCTACATCTACGCCCCGTTTCTGATTATCTTCGTCATGGTGATTCCGGGCAGCAACTCCAGCGCGCTGATGATCGGAGCCATAATGTTCCTGGTGATACTGCTCGGCGGACGCTCTTTCAAGGATATGGGAATACTCCTGTTGGCAGGCTTACTGATAGTCAGCGGCTCCTACGGCCTGTACAAGGCCACCGACGGCAAGGTCATGGCACGAATAGGGACTGGTGTGAGCCGCCTGAGCGAGAATGACGACATGCTTAATGTGTTTCTGGAATCGCCCAGGGGCAGCCGGGCATATAACGATGCACTGGACGACATACGCCAGAAATACAGTGCGAAAATAGCCATCAAGGAGGGCGGGTTGTTCGGCAAGGGGCCGGGACAGAGCACTCAAAAATACAAGGTACCTTCGGTTTCTGAGGACTACATGTTCAGCTTCATAATCGAGGAATACGGGCTGTTCGGAGCCTTGTTCGTGATAGCCTTGTACGTGTCGCTGCTCGCCCGTGGTTCAATCATAGCAAGGAACTGCGGGAACGATGACTATGCCAAACTCACGGTGGCCGGGCTGTGCCTGCTCATCAGCGGACAGGCGTTCCTGCACATGTTCGTGAACGTGGGCATAGGGCCGATGACCGGACAGACCCTGCCCATAGTGAGCCACGGAATATCCGCCCTGCTGTTCTTCAGCGTAGCATTCGGCGTGATACTCTCCATCAGCCGCCTGGCCCAGCGGAAGATAGACAAGGAAACCCGGGAAGCCGCACCGCTCGTGGATGTCAAGGAAGACATACAGGCCAGCCTGAACGAGCTTGACGACTTCGAATCGGGCGTAATGTATGAGGACAACCTGTAAACTGCCAGAATCATGACTCACCAGGCATTGAGAGTAATTATAAGCGGAGGAGGCACGGGAGGACACATCTTCCCGGCCCTCGCAATAGCTGACCGGCTTCGCAGCCTCAACCCGGACACGAAAATACTTTTCGTGGGAGCCGAGGGGAGGATGGAGATGGAAAAAGTCCCCGCTGCGGGCTACGAAATAGTCGGGCTGCCCATAGAGGGCATGAGCCGCAAGAAGAACATGGAGGGTCTGCTGCACAACCTGAAACTGCCCTTCAAGATATTCAAGTGTCTCAGGAAGGCCAACAGGATATTGAAGGAGTTCCGTCCGGATGCAGTAGTCGGAGTAGGAGGCTATGCCAGCGGACCGCTGCTGTTCCAGGCCTCTCTGAGGGGCATACCTTACATGATACAGGAGCAGAACAGCTACGCCGGAGTGACCAACCGCATACTCGCCAGGCGAGCCAAGAGCATCTGCGTGGCCTACGAGGGCATGGACCGCTTTTTCCCGGCGGGGCGCATAATTGTCACCGGCAACCCTGTCAGGCCCGAGATTCATCCCTATGCCGACAATTTCCGCATAGACGCACTGCGCTATTTCAACTTCGACACGCAGAAACTGCATCTGCTGGTGCTTGGAGGCAGCCTCGGCAGCGGCACCCTCAACAAGGCCATGCGCGGATGGATTGAGGCCGGATGCCCCGGCGGCAAGGACGTGGAAGTACTCTGGCAGTGCGGCAAGTATTACAAGACCGACAACGATACTTTCATGGAGAGCCGCAGCACTCCGGAAAAGATAATACATACCGACTTCATAGCGAGGATGGACCATGCCTATGCGGCTGCTGACCTTATAATCAGCCGCAGCGGAGCGTCCTCGATTTCAGAAATCTGTGTGGCCGGCAAGGCAACCATATTCGTCCCCTCCCCCAATGTTTCCGAGGATCACCAGACCCACAACGCCATGGCTCTCGTCAAGCAGGGGGCCGCACTCATGGTAAGCGACGCAGAGGCACCCGAAAAGCTGCTGCCCACGGCCATGGAACTGATTCACGATGCGGAGAGGATGAAAAGGATAGCCGCCAATGCCGCCGGGCTGGCCCGCCCTGCCGCGACAAAGTTGATATGCAGTGAAGTTTACAGAATAAGACATTTGAAATGAGATATAACCACGTTTACTTTATAGGAATAGGCGGCATAGGCATGAGCGCGATAGCCCGATACTGCAAGTTCAAGGGCTGGAGCGTTTCGGGATATGACCGCACCCCGTCCGAACTTACCATGAAGTTGGAAGCAGAGGGCATGGAGGTGCATTATGAGGATGACCCGTCACGCATTCCCGCCGACACGAGGGACACCCTTGTGGTGTACACTCCGGCTGTACCCGAGAGCCTCGGAGAGTTGAGTTATGCACGCAGTCACGGCTACAAGGTCATCAAGCGGTCCCAGATGCTCGGGGAACTCACGCACGGTGAAAGTTGTCTGGCCGTTGCAGGAACCCACGGCAAGACCACGACCTCGACCATGATAGCGCACATCCTGACCGAGAGCGGACGCGGTTGCTCGGCCTTCCTTGGCGGCATTTCAAAGAACTACGGCACCAACATGCTCGTCAGCGACAAGCCCTGCGTGGTGGTGGAAGCCGATGAGTTCGACCGCTCGTTCCTGCAACTGCACCCCGCAATCGCGGCAATAACCTCGATGGATGCCGACCATCTTGACATCTACGGCGACATGGAACACGTGCGCGAGGCTTTCGTGCAGTTTGCATCCCAGGTCAGCGAAGTACTTATAATCAAGCAAGGGCTGCCCATACCGGCCGTTGCGGTAAGCGCAAAGATATTTACCTACCATCTCGATGAGCCGGGAGCCGATTTCCACGGCAGCAACCTCCGCCTGGGCGACGACGGCTATTACAGCTACGACCTGGTGTATCCCGGAGGAGTAATCAATAACATAAAGGTGGGTGCTCCCGGACTCGTAAACGTGGAGAACAGCATAGCCGCAGCGGCAGTGTGCCTGTGCTATGGGACAGATGCCCAGCTGATGCGTTCCGCGATAGCGAGTTTCCTCGGCGTGAAGCGCAGGCTCGAAGTCCATGTGAACCGCCCCGGTCTGTGCTACATCGACGATTATGCCCACCATCCTGCCGAACTGGCGAGTGCAATAGCCTCGGTGCGCGGCATCTTCCCGGGACGCAGGATTACCGGCATTTTCCAGCCTCATCTATACACGCGCACAAGGGATTTCGCGGACGGTTTCGCCGAGGCCCTGAGCGGACTGGACAAACTGATATTGCTCGACATATATCCGGCTCGTGAAGAGCCTATCGAAGGTGTAAGTTCGGAACTTATTTTCAAGGATGTACACTGTCCCGAAAAGCTGCTCATACGCAAGGAGCAGCTCATGGAAACACTGAAGTCCGAGAAACCCGACGTGCTGATGACCATGGGAGCCGGTGACATAGACCGTTTTGTGGAACCCATAAGCGAATGGCTGGAGAACACGGATGCGTAAGTGGAGAATCATATCGGGATGCCTGCTGATGCTGCTTCTTGCGGTGTTGAGCACGTCCCTGCTCGTGCTGACCCGCAGCGAACGCTCACAGCTGACCTGCACCGGCATGAACGTGAATTTCATGGACAGCCTGAAATTCGTGACTGCCGGAGAGATAAAGAGTTTTGTGGGGAGGAATTACGGCGTGTACGTCGGAAAGCAGCTGGACAGCGTGAAGTTGGGCAAGGTGGAGGAAATGCTCATGCGCAGCGGGCTGATAGTGGAGTGCGTCGCGTGGATGGACGGAGAGGGAATGATGCAGGTGGACATATGGCAACGCGAGCCGGTGCTTAGGTTCATGAACGGGGAGAAAGGCTTCTATGTGGACGCAGGAGGCTATGTATTCCCCCTGCACCGCAGCTACGTGGCCGATGTTCCGGTAGTCGAGGGCGAGTTGCCTGTGGAAGTGCCGCAGGGATTCAGCGGCTATTTGGAGGATAAAAGGGCCGCAGAATGGATACAGGGCATGATAATATTCAACAACAAGCTGCAGGCATCGAGAAATTGGAGGAGCATGGTCGAGAAAATTTACGTGCGTAACCGCAAGGACCTGGCCATGGTGCTGAGCCGAGGACCGGAGGTGTTCATCATTGGCGAGCCGCAGGAAATCGACGGAAAATTCGAGAAGATAAAGAAATATTATGACTACATTGCGCCCTCAAAATCCGAGGGTTACTACAAGTCAGTGAATCTAAAATATAAAAATCAAATAATATGCAGGCAGAAAGATATATAGCGGCTGCGGACATAGGCTCGGCCAAAACGGCCTTGTGCGTTGCCAAGGTGGAAGGCGATGACGTGCAGGTCATCTTCTACCGCGAGGAGCCCTCAGACGGTGTCCGTTACAGCGGAATTTTCAATCCGGTAAAGGCCTCCGGCCCGCTGAAAAGACTGATAGATGCGGCGCAGGAAGAGCTGAACATCAAGATTCTGCAGTTGGTGATAGGCCTCCCGAGGTACAACGTGTCGCAGGAAAGCGCACCTGCGGAAATTCATCGCACCGAGCCGGACACTGCCATAAGCAAGGAGGAAATCGACTACCTCACAAGCATGGCGATTGACGATTATCCGATCGGAGAAGATTCCAAGTACCAAATCTACGGGGCTGTGGTGCAGTCGTTTTCGGCTGACAATGACCTCGTGGGCGCGGACGAGGACGAAATTGTCGGAATGCCTGCCACAACCGTAGCGGCAAATTTCAAGATTTTCTTCGGGGACAAGAGAAGCGCATCCAACATCGACCTGATGCTCAATACCATCGGTGTAGCTCCGGCATACAAGAGTTTCACGCCGACAGCCATAAGCAGGGCCATACTCACCGAGGCGGAGAAAGAGAACGGCGTAGCCCTCGTGGAGGTCGGGGCCGGGGTAACTTCCGTGACCATATACAAGAACGGCAGACTCAGGCACTATTCGTCCATCCCCTTCGGCGGAAAGAGCATCACCGGTGACATCAAATACGAATGCGGCTTCACCGAGGGTCTGGCGGAGAACATCAAATTGGCCTACGGCGTGTGCCTGCCCGACAAACTGCAGTCCCTGTCCGAGAAAGTCATCCAGATAAACGACGATGAGAACGGCACCTACGAGCGTCTGCCGGTCAAGTACCTTTCCGAAATCGTCACTTACCGCATGAAGGAGATTTTCGATGCCATACTGTACCTGATTCAGGAGAGCGGTTATGCCGACGGACTGCGCAACGGAGTGGTGCTCAGCGGCGGTGGGGCGAACCTCGTGAACACTGCGCGTCTGCTGAAAGAGATGTCAGGCTACAATGTGCGCATAGGCTTTCCCCGCAACCAGGTGTTCAGTTCCGGAGGCTGTGCCGGGGTAACTGAGACTTCGGCCGCCGCCTGTGTGGGCATGGTACTCGAGGCCAAGAGGCGGGGGAACATCAACTGCATAGAGTCTGCGGTGCTTCCCGGGAACGAGAGCCCCGATAAGGAAGAGCCGACAGTAACCGAAACCGAACTTTTCAATGAAGGGGAAGTGGAGGTCGTGCCTCAGTCGCCGAAAAAGCCGGAAGGGCGGGAAGGCAACAAAAAGCCGCCGATTAAATGGCCGAACCCCTTTAAAAAAGCCAAGTCTAAAATCGAGGATATGGGACAAGCTGCGTTTGACAGCCTTTTTGGGGACTCATACGATTCAATGAAATAACAAATCAACAATAAGGACATGGAAGAAGACAAGAGGATAGTGGACGCGATTACCCCTTCAAGTTGGGTAAGTTCAAACGCGATGATAACGGTGCTCGGAGTGGGCGGCGGAGGCTGCAATGCCGTGAACTACATGTTCCGCAAGGGCATTCAGGGCTGCAACTTCGTGGTCTGCAACACTGATTCCCAGGCCTTGAGCAGCAGTCCCGTACCCGTGCAGATACAGATGGGACGCGGACTCGGAGCAGGTACCAATCCTATCAACGGCCGCAATGCGGCACTCGAGAGCCAGGACGAAATCGAGCGCACCGTTCTCGCTTCCGGAACCCGGATGCTTTTCATTACCGCCGGCATGGGCGGAGGCACCGGCACCGGAGCGGCCCCCGTAATAGCCAAGATGGCCAAGGAGAAGGACATACTCACCGTGGCCGTAGTCACTTTGCCTTTCCGCAACGAGGGCAACGAGGCCCTTTCAAGGGCAATAGACGGCGTGCATGAACTGGAGAAGAATGTAGACAGCATGCTCATTATCAACAACGAGAAACTGCACGAGCATTACGGCAACCTCCTCATCCAGGACGCTTTCCCAGAAGCCGACGAGGTGCTTGCCACCGCAGTCCAGGGTATCGTGGACCTCATCAAGAAGCCCGGATATATCAATGTGGACTTCAAGGATGTGGAGAACCTGATGAAGAACAGCGGCATGGCCCTTATGGGCAGCGGCATCGGCACGGGGGAAAACAGGCTGCAGGATGCGGTCAAGGCGACTTTCGAGTCTCCCCTGCTGAACGACTTCGACCTCAAGAGCGCGAAAAAGGTGCTGACCAACATTTCTTGCACCAACACCGATCAGGGCTTGTCCATGGACGAATATCAGGAGATCAACCGCATGATAGACGAGTACACGGGCAGGGCCAACAATTTCAAGCGCGGATTGAGGTGGGACGATGACCTCGACCCTGCCGACACCGTGAGAATCACTTCCATAGTGACGGGACTGCGCTTTTCCGAGGCCATAGGTCCGACTCAGGACATGGGGAACTACATAATAATAAACAAGGACTACAAATACAGCAAGTCTGAGGCCGCCAAGGAGGGCATACAACTCCATGAGGACAGTGCGTCCAACCAGATTGGCTTCAACTCGAAGAACAACCAGCGTTATTTCAGCTACGACCCCGACGTGCCGCCCGTGCTCGTTCCGAAGCCGGGACAGAGCCTTGCGGATTTGGAGAATACACCGGCAATACGCCGTATCCAGAAGCCCGCGCAGCAATAAAAAATACGATATTTGCAAAAAATTTGACGACATGAAGACCAGAGTACGATTTGCCCCGTCACCCACCGGACCTCTCCACATGGGTGGAGTCCGGACGGCATTATACAATTATCTTTACGCCAAGCAGCACGGAGGCGATTTCATACTCCGCATCGAGGATACAGACTCCACACGCTTCGTTCCGGGAGCCGAGGAATACATAATCGAGGCCCTGAACTGGTGCGGCATACGGCCCGATGAGGGTGTGGACGAGCAGGGACACATAGTCGAGAGTCCAAGCGAAAGGCATCCACATGCGCCTTACCGCCAGAGCCAGCGCAGGAGCATATACAGGAAATACGCCGAGCAGTTGGTCGCATCCGGCAACGCCTACTACGCCTTCGACACTGCGGAGGAACTGGAGAAGGAACGTGCCGCTGCCGAGGCTTCCGGCCAGACTTTCATTTATAACCACGCGACCCGTGGCCGCCTGCGCAACTCCCTCACCCTCAGCAAGGACGAAACGGCAAAACTGCTTGAAGAGCGCAATGACTGGACCATACGTTTCCTTATGCCCGAGGACAGGACGGTCAAGATGGACGACCTGATACGCGGGCATATAGAGGTTAACAGTGCCACCCTCGACGACAAGGTGCTGTGGAAACGCGCCGACGAGCTGCCTACCTACCACCTCGCCAACATCGTGGACGATCACCTGATGGAGATTACCGAGGTAATACGCGGAGAAGAATGGCTGCCGTCGCTTCCCCTGCATTTCCTGCTTTACGAGGCTTTCGGCTGGACCGACAGCATGCCGCGCTTCGCTCACCTGCCCCTGCTGCTCAAACCTGTGGGAAACGGCAAGCTAAGCAAGCGCGACGGAGACAAGATGGGATTCCCGGTATTCCCGCTCGAATGGACAAATCCCAGCGGGGAACGCTCTCACGGCTACCGCGAGGACGGATATTTTCCCGAGGCCTTCGTAAACATGCTCGCAATGCTTGGCTGGAATCCCGGAACCGAGCAGGAACTTTTCTCGCTCGACGAACTCGTGCAGGCTTTTTCCCTCGACAAGGTGGGCAAGGCCGGAGCCAAGTTCAATCCTGAGAAGGCCAAGTGGTTCAACCGCGAGTATCTGCGCAAGAGAGACAATGTCAGCCTTGCAGCAGAGTTCATGAAACTGCTTGAAGCCAAAGGCCTGCAGCCCGATGAGGACTATGTTCGGGACGTGGTGGAATTGATTAAGGAAAGGGCGACTTTCGTTGCCGATTTCTGGACCATAGCGCCATACCTGTTCATCGCTCCGGACCAGTTTGAAGCCTACGGAGTAAAGGCCGGGGCCGCAGCCGCGAAGCCAGCCGATGCGAACCGTCCTGTAGACCCGAGGGCGAAGGTCTATGACGATGCCGCCACCGCGCCTTTCCTCGCAAAGGACGTGGAGAAGTTCTGGAAGGCCGAGAACCATGAGGCCGCAGCCGATGCTCTCGAACACGCCGGGCCGGAGGAAATGGAAAACTACATACGTGAAAGGGGGCTGCCATTGGGCAAGGTTATGAACTGCCTGCGGCTTGCGCTGACCGGAGCGGCGAGCGGACTTGGTATAGCCGACATCATACGTTTCATAGGCAAGGACGAAGCCTGCAGAAGGCTTGCCTATGCCCGCGAACGCCTGGGGTAGAATCCGGCATACGAAAGACTCACAATAAAGCGGATTGAGCCGTACAACAAACATTGTATCGGAATATCCGCTATTTTTGTATGAAATTGCAAAAATCATGGAAGCAAACAATTTGGACGGAATCAATACGCTGCGTTATTCGGACATCTTTCTGGCGATGTACTCCAATGACAGCATGAGTTGTACGCACCGCAACCATTCCCATGTTTTGGTGTATATGTATTCGGGTGAACTGGAAATCAATGAACGGGAGAAAATAACCCGCCTGCATAAAGGGGATTGCGCATTTATACGCAAGGACTTGTGCGTAAAACTGACAAAGAAGCCCCATGGGAAGGAGCAATTCAAGGGCATTTTCCTGATGTTCACCCCTAAATTCCTGCGGGAATTTTACGGAAAACTGGATAAAAACACGCTGCCGGAAGCCGCCCGGAGAAGCAAAATCAGCTTGTGCAAGTTGCCCTCCAAGCGTCCCGACATTGTGAGCCTGTTTGAATCCATGACTCCCTATTTCGATTCCGGCATCCAGCCTACGGAAGAATTGTTGAAGCTGAAAATGACAGAGGGCGTGTATGTACTGCTGAACACGGACAAGAACCTGTACGCCTCGCTCTTTGACTTTGCGGACCCGTGGAAGCCGGACATTCTGGAGTTTCTGGAAAAGAATTACATGAATGAACTCTCGATAGAGGAAATAGCCAATTACACGGGACGCAGCCTTGCGACATTCAAGCGTGATTTCAAGAAAATAAGCAGCCTGACACCCCAGAAATGGATTATCCGGCGCAGATTGGAAGCCGCCCATGAGCTTATCCTGTCCGGCAAGCGAAAAGTGACGGAAGTCTGCTTCGATGTCGGCTTCAAGAACCTGTCGCATTTCTCGAAGGTATATAAGGAGATGTATGGATATTCGCCTAATACCCCTCAGTCTGCTGCGCAGACAGCTCCCCGGGGAGCATGAACCCATTAACTACTTATTATAAACACAATATGAACACTAAAACAGTAATCAAGAAAGTTGTCATCTCGTGCATCTTCTTATGGAGCCTTCCTTTTTCCGTAAAAGCGCAAATGAACACCCAGGACTATTACAACAATCCGCAGTGGCATGAAAGCCACTCGGAAATTGAGACTGCCCAAACGCTGACCTTCCCGCAGAAACTGCATAATGTGCGGTACATACACGACGTGGATTATATGACATCACACGGAGAAAACCTTACTTTACAGATATTGCAACCGGACAGTTGGAACGGCGAAAAATATCCCTGCATCGTTTATGTACAAGGCTCTGCATGGATGAAGCAGAATGTATATGCCAATTTACCGGCGTTGGCGGAATTCGCAAAACGGGGATATGTCATCGCTGTGGTGGAATATGTTCATTCTGGCATAGCCCCGTTTCCCGCACAACTGCAAAATGTAAAGACTGCCATTCGATTCATGCGCAAAGACGCTGAAAAATATAATGTAGATACCGACAATATTTTTATTTGGGGAGACTCATCCGGCGGGCATCTGGCTCTGATGACAGCCGTTACGGACGGCATAAGCGAATTCGACACTGAACTTTACAAGGAATATTCTACGGACATTAATGCTTGCGTGTCGTATTATGGCATATCAGATATAAAGACCATCCATACAGATCCCTGTTCTGTCAGTTCCGGAAAAGCCGATTCTCCTGAAGGAATGCTGCTGGGAGGAATAGACGTGAGCAAACATGTCAAAGAAGCGGATGCAGCCAGTCCCATCCATTATGTAAACGAAGCACAGGACATTCCGCCTATCCTGTTGGCTGTCGGGACATGCGACCATGTCGTGCCGTTCAGCCAGACGGAACTCATGGCAAGAAAACTGGAAGAAGCCCATAAAGAATACGTCTATTATGTGTTGGAAGGTGCCGACCATGGCTCATGGGAATTTTGGACACCCCAAACGTTTGACTGTGTGGATGAGTTCCTCAAGAAGCATATAAAATGAACCTTATGAAAGCAACAATCATGAAACGCAACTTAATAATCTTGGTTGTGCTCCTTCTTTGTGCAGGCTGCCACAAAGTGGTCTATCCTAACTCATATATACTCGCTTTTTATGATATCCAAAGCATGGAGGCCATAGGAAAGTATCTAAGTATCGGGGATCGTGTGTCGGAAAATGGCTCATACAAGGAGCTGTGCAAAAAATACGGTGATGTATCGTATAGAAAACAAAGTTTAAGCACTGGTGCTAATTTGGGAACTCCAAATGGATATAGTTGGCCCAATGCAGATATCAGGGAAATAGAAGTCATATCCAATGATGATTGGGATGCAACTCACCCTGCAGGAAGCCTGCTCAACGACATTGCATGGTTCACAAGTGCTTCAGTATATCCCTAGCTTACCAACACAATCACGGACGAAAATTCCAGAGTTTTCTCGTTTGATGTGGAGATGCAGTAATTGACCCTCAGAGCAAAGTACTTTGAGCCGACAGGCAAAACCTGTCTATCCGATACCCGTTACTTTTGATATTGGAAAATTCATCGGATATGGAAACAAGTTCAACAAATGGAAAAGTGGCTCTTGTAACAGGGGCTGCAATGGGTATCGGCCTTGCCTGCGCCGAAGCATTTGCCAAAGCAGGCTACACGACTGTACTTGCCGACATCAAAGAGCCGGCAGAGCAGGCCGCCAAATTGGTTTCTGAGGGTTACAAGGCAGTGGCATACCGCTGCGATGTATCCGACACGCAGGCCGTAAAAGAAATGATTGACTGGATTGTCTCCACGTATGGACGCTTAGATGCAGCCCATAACAATGCCGGTATACAGACACCGCAACGTCCGATGGCGGAGATTACCGACGAAGAATTCGACCGCACGGTAGCAGTAGATTTTAAGGGCGTTTGGAATTGTATGCGTTACGAAATCCTGCAGATGCTGAAGCAGGGAGGCGGAGCCATCGTAAATACCTCATCGCAAGGTGGTGTGACCGGTTTTCCCGGGCAGGCAGCTTATATCGCTTGCAAACATGCCGTGATAGGCCTGACCCGTACGGCAGCCATCGATTATGCGGCCAAAGGAATCCGCATCAATGCCGTATGTCCTGGTGCCATCCGCACGCCTATGGCGGAAGAACTGATGCGGCGCAATCCTGCGCTGGAAAAGGAATTGGTACGCGACATTCCCGCCGGACGCCTTGGCAAGCCGGAGGAAATCGCAAACGCCGTGTTGTGGCTCTGCAGTCCGCAGGCAAGTTTTGTAGACGGTCATGCGCTCTTGGTGGACGGTGCATTTTCAATTCATTAAATCAAGGAATAAGATGAAAAACAACAAAAAAGAACTTAGCAGGCGGGGATTTCTAAAGACGGCCGCTGCCGTAGGTGCAACATTGACCATATCCCCGGCATTGGACAAGCTTCACGCAGCTACAGCTACCGTATCAGACTCTAAAACTGCAGGAAGCGAGGGCAAAGTAGCAGGAGGAAAAGCCAAAGCAGCAAGCATCAAGGCACGTCGTACCTTAGGCACGGGTCAGGCGGCTTTCGAGGTGTCAGCATTGGGCTTCGGAGTTATGGGCATGACTTACCATAGAAGTTATCATCCGGACAAAGCGCAATGCATACGCCTTTTGCACGAGGCTATGGAGCGCGGTGTGACTCTTTTCGACACTGCCATAATCTATGGCCCTCTGAACAATGAAATCTTGGCCGGAGAAGCTCTTGGCGAGTTTCGCGACAGGGTAAACTTGACCACCAAATTCG
>CAZOQW010000002.1:0-103148 GCA_964582235.1 uncultured Muribaculaceae bacterium
ATTATCCTCGGCTATGATGCGCAGCGCACCCGGTCCTTTGCGGTGGTAGTTGGCACCCAGGCGATCAGTTACGTCCTGCAGGTTGTCAAAATACCACTTCCAGACCGGTCCCTGCTCCGGGTGATTTTCGGGCACTACCACGTCCGGATGCACGCAGTAGCCCGTATTCAATATGCCGTGCCCTATCACACGTTTTATGGCGTATTGCTGCCTGCCCTTTTCACTGTCGGTAAAGTATCCCAATTCCTGCGACAAGCGCCTGAGTACCTGGATGACCAGACCGGGGGTGTTGCCGCGGGGACAGCGCGTCTTGCAGGACATGCATTGTCCGCAGTACCAGATAGTTTCGCTCCGAAGTAACTCTTCTATCTTGTCTTCGTCTTTCGACTGCACAAGGGAGCATATTTGTCGGGGGTCGTATTTATAGAATTCGGCTGCCGGACAGATAGCGGTACATACACCGCAGTTCATGCAGGCCGTCAATCCTTCGTGAAAGCGAATATCACGCATAAGGAGTTCCGAGAGTTTTGCCATGTGGAAATAATCTCTTTTATGTTTAGCGTTTAAGCGGCGGAGGTTGTCTGCCGCCGGGTCATCTTGTGTACACGTATATTTATATTCTGCAAGTATAGCGAAAAAAATACGGTTAAACAAGAAAAGTGGGGTTTCTGAAATTTGCTATATCTTTGCAGCCGTTATGGTTGAGTATCCCGGAACATATTGGAAAGATTACGAGTTGCTGGACAGCGGTGACGGAGAGAAGCTCGAACGCTTCGGCTCATACGTGCTTGCAAGGCCCGAACCCAAGGCCCTTTGGGGCAAAAGTCTTCCGGACAGCCGCTGGAGACAGCTCGCACACACGGTCTTTGTCCCCGGCGCAGGCTTCGGCAAGGCCGGCAAGGAGGACAGCGGAAACTGGAAAATGAACAAGAAGATGAACGAGCAGTGGTATCTGAGCTACCTCAACGATGAGGGCCTGGACATGAGACTGCGGCTCGGACTGACTTCATTCAAGCATGTGGGCATCTTTCCCGAACAGGCACCGAACTGGGACTACATCTACCGCAAGTGTACACAAATGCGGCAGGGAACGGACGGAAATACCGTCACGCCAAGGGTGCTGAACCTGTTTGCCTACACCGGAGCGGCATCGCTGGCCGCAAGAGCCGCCGGAGCGGATGTCACCCATCTGGATTCGGTGCGTCAGGTGGTCACCTGGGCCAGAGGCAACATGGAAAACTCCGGGATGGACGGCATACACTGGGTCATCGAGGATGCAATGAAATTTGCCAAACGCGAGGCCAGGCGCGGCAGGCTCTATGACGGCATAATCCTCGACCCGCCGGCATACGGGCACGGACCGGACGGCGAGAAATGGAAACTCGACGAATGCCTGTTCGAACTCCTGCGCACCGTCGACTCCATACTGCGCCCCGAACATTCGTTCGTGGTGCTGAACCTCTATTCCAACGGCTATTCGGCCCTGCTCGGAGAGACCCTCGTGCGGGAGGCCTTTAAAAGCGGCAAGCCCCTCGCCATACAAAGCGGGGAGCTTGCGCTCAAAGACAGTTTCGGCAAGAATCTGCCGCTGTCGATAGTTATACGGGCCGAGCGTTAATCTTCGTCCCCTTCGTAACCCAGAATCCTCATGAACCGGTCGTTAATCGATACGGCCAGTTCCTTGTTGCCACCTATCTGCAGTTCATCGCACAGGACATAGATGTAGTTGGCTACGGCCTCGTACTCAGACTTGCCGTACTCATAGAAGTCAAAGTAGAACGCGACTGAGCGCAAGAGGTCCTCGCCGAATGTCTCGGCCAGTGCGCCGGCCTTTTCAGCTGCGCCAAGCTCGTAATACATGCGTATGGTCTGCAATATGGCGAGATTGTTTACCGAAAAGCCGAGAGGTATGGCATCGAGGGGATAATGTTTCATGATCTCGCAGCTCCTGTCAAGCATTTCCAGGGCCCAGTCGTTATGGCCGGTACGCTTGAACACGTCTGCACTGGAGACGAACAGTTTGCGTATGGACATGGTGCCCATATGCGTATAGTGGTTCTGGTAGTCTATGAAGTAGTTGTCTGCTGCCACAGCATCGAACTTGAACACCTCGCTCATCTTGTGGTAGAGGTCCTCGGGATCAACGAAACCGGGAGACGAGAGTGTGGTCTTGTTCTTTATCGGCACGAAACGGTAGCTGTAGCCGTCGAACATCATGTATTCCTTGATGCCGACATTTATATCGCCGCCCATGGACAGCACATTGATAGGCCTGTCCCATTCGTAGCCCGAAAGCAGGTCGAGCATGAAAAGTTCCGGCTTGGACAGGAAGTCCTTGTCCTTGGAAATGTTCAGGATTATGGAATCGGGAATCTGGTCGGCGAACTTGGCGTCCAGAATGCCGTACTTTATTACATTTTCCTTGTTGACAGGCATTGAAATCTTGCGCGATGCGATGTAGTCCACTTTCTCGCCGCTGGTCAAAGGCGCCTTGACCTGAGGATGCTTGAACAGCGTCATCACGTCCCTGATATCCATCACTCCCTCGCGTATGTCAAGGATGGGGATATACTCGTTTGTACCGTAAAGATATTGCTCGTAAGGTACGGAAAGCGGCAGCGGCGCCGACTCGTTGCAGGCCCACTTCATCTGGTCAATGTGCCAGTCGGTGCCGAGCAGGGAGGTATTGCAGATGCGCACGTCGGGACGCACTTCCTCCACTTCCTGGGCGTACCACAGAGGGAAGGTGTCGTTGTCGCCGTGGGTTATCAGTATGCCGTTGGGTCCTACGGAATTGAGATAGTTGGTCGCCATCTCGACAGCCGTCCTGCGGTTGCTGCGGTCATGGTCGTCCCAGTTCTGTGCGGCCATCTGTATGGGCACGAAAAGGCACAGGAGGCTGACGACAGCGGCACTGACAATCTGCGCACGCCGCTTGAGCAGGCGGTTCACGAGCGACCACAGACCGGCTACACCCAGACCGCACCATACGCTGAAGAAGTAGAACGATCCGGCGTAGGCATAGTCGCGCTCACGCACCTGATAGGGCGGCTGGTTGAGGTAGACCACTATGGCTATACCCGTCATGAAGAACAGCAGGAAGTTCAGCCAGCATCCCCGCTTGTCCTTCTCGAACTGGAAGAACAGACCGAGCAGGCCGAGCAACAGCGGCAGGAAGAAGTAGTGGTTCTTGCCCGGGTCATCCGCAAGCGCCGTCGGGGCGTTGCTCTGGTCACCGAGACGGAAATTGTCTATGAAAGTTATACCGCTCTCCCAGTTTCCATGGAAGATGTCACCCGGCAGGGAGCCTTGTACCTGATTCTGGCGACCGACGAAGTTCCACATGAAGTAGCGCCAGTACATCCAGTTGAGCTGGTAGTCGAAGAAATAGTCCAGATTTGCGCCCATCGTAGGCTTGAGGTAACGGGAGCCTGCGACCTTCTTGCCCTCGCCATGGGTGTACGCCTGATAGAATTCCTCATAGCGTCCATCCGAGCTGGTGCTCCACATTCTGGGGAAGAGCATCTTGCCCTCGGAAGCGTAAACGGGCTGAACGGGACCGTTCACCCTCTTGTATTTCCCGTCGACGGGAGCCCAGTACTTGGGAGTCTTGAGGTCGTAAGGAGCACCGTAGTATTCTCCGTATATCAAAGGGTTAGAACCGTATTGCTCACGCGAGAGATAGCGCACGAGGGTGAAGCAGTTGTCGGGCTGGTATTCGTTCGTAGGGGTCTTTGCGCTTGCGCGTATAACGTCGATGCTGAATATCGAGAAGCCGATGACTATTGAAGTGAAGCACATCAGCACGGTATTCAGGATAGCCTGACGCTTCTTCATGGTGAAGAATATGCCGGCAAGGCAGCCTGCAAGCAGCAGTATGATGAACACGACCGCTCCGCTGTTGTACGGAAGTCCGAAAACGTTTACGAAAAGCAGGTCGGCGTAGGCGGCGACTTTCGGGAGGTAAGGAATGATGAGGAAGAGCACGAGCGCGAGCAACACCACTCCAATGACGAATATTTTCAGGAGCTCGCCGAACTTGTAGCGTCCGTCCTCACGCATACGGTAATAGTACATGAACACGAGCACGGGCACCATCAGCAGGTTGAGCAGATGTATGCCTATGCTGACGCCCGTCATCAAGGCTATCAGAACTATCCACTTGGTCGAATGCGGGGTTTCAGCCCTGTCGTACCACATCGTCATGGCCCAGAAGACCATTGCGCTGAACAGCGAGGACATGGCATATACCTCGGCCTCGACTGCGGAGAACCAGAAGGTGTCCGAGAAGCAGTACACGAGGGAGCCGACGAGGGACGAGCCGACGAGCAGCACGACCTTGCTTGTGGAATATGTTCCGTCAGGAGCCGGTTTGTAGATTCTGCGGAGGAACCATGCTATCGCCAGATAGAGGAAGAATATGGTCAGTGCCGAGCAGATTGCGCTCAGCGAGTTGATAAGCATGGCCGCGTGCATGTTGTCGCCGAAAAGGCTCGCAATGCGTGCGAAGAGCTGGTATGCGGGATTTCCGGGAGGATGTCCCACTTCGAGTTTGTACGATGAGGTGATGAACTCGCCGCAATCCCAATAGGAAGCCGACGGTTCTATAGTCAGTAAATATGTAACAGCGGAAACAATCAACGCCAGAATGGCACCTAACCTATGCCATAAAGTATACTGCTTCTGGTTCATAGCCTGCGAATATAATAGAAATTATTATCTTCGCCCTCGCTTTCTTGAAAAAAGTTTTAGCAAAAGACATGATACGAAGCATTATATTCGATTTTGACGGCACTTTGGCCGACACCGCATCCGGCATCATAGCAACCACTAAGGAAACTTTCCGCAGGCTCGGATTCCCGATACCCGATGAGACCAAGATACGCAAGGGCATAGGCCTGGTTCTCCACGGTTCGATGAAGGTAGCCGGCGACCTCGACGATGAGACTGCCGACAGGGCCGCCGTGGTGTACCGCTCGATTTTCAATGAATACGGCACCAAAGAAGTCACGCTGTTTCCGGGAGTCAGGGAAACTTTGCAACACTTTGCAGACAAAGGCATCACAATGGCCATCGCGACTTCGAGGGGCAGTGAATCCCTTGAAATGCTGATGGCGCCTTTCGGAATCGAAAAATATTTCAGCGGTCGCGTTACTGCAAGCGACAACATTGCCCCGAAACCGGCCCCGGACCTCGTCCTCGCGCTTTTGGACAGGATGAAACTCGACCCGGAAAGCACCCTCGTGGTCGGTGACACGGCTTTCGACATCATGATGGGATCCGGAGCGGGCTGCCATACCTGCGCCGTGACCTATGGAAACCACAGCCGCGAACAACTTGCCGAGGCCTCCCCGGAGCACATAATAGACGATTTCGCGAAACTGACGGAAATAGTCGGCTAATCCAGCATTTTCAGATATTTATCTGTCCAGCCGGCAAGCGGCACCGGACAGTTCAGCACTCCGTCAGTGTATCCCAGGTTCAGGAAAGAGTACCTCAACTGCAGGCGCGGGGCGAATTTGTCGGCATATTCCCTGAGGCTCTTGCCCTCAGCACGATACATCGGCTTGATTTCCACGGGCACGTCACCGGAAGCCGTCCCTATCAGGAAATCGAGGGCGGCGGACGCATCCGAACGCCAATAGCGGCTCAGCTCGAAACCTTCAATATCTGCCACGGCCTGAAAGACCGAAGTTCGCACCAAAACATCGGCAGTCGCGCTGCGGGACATGACGGCCTTCGATGCAGGAGCGGTCCGGTTGGACTCCGTCAGAGCCCTGAGCAGCCCGCAATCTGAACAGAACAGCCTGAAACTCCCGTAATTTTCGTCTTGCGCAGCATCGGAACCATGGGCTTTCAGCACGTACACGAATCCGCTCTGCACCATGCAGCGCAGTGCCTGTATGCAATCTTCACGGGAAACCCCGCGACCGACGTGTCTGAGCGGCATCCTGCGCTGTTCCTTCATGGACAGCACGGGCAGGGCCACACACAAGGACTCAAGTATTTTCCCGTCAAAATCCGGCGAATTGCGCATCATTTCATCTATGTTCGATGCAAGGATTTCCCCGAGCAGTTTGTCCACGGCCGCATTGTCTCCGCCTTCCGCCATGAACAGCAAGGGTTTGGGATAGCCGCCGCTGAAACAGTAATTCTTGTGAAGCAGGTTTATCCTGTTCAACGCACCGATGGGAAGAGGTCTGATGTCGGCAACT
This sequence comes from uncultured Muribaculaceae bacterium, assembly GCA_964582235.1. Lineage (GTDB taxonomy): Bacteria > Bacteroidota > Bacteroidia > Bacteroidales > UBA932 > Cryptobacteroides. The sequence goes on from CAZOQW010000002.1 coordinate 6,216, forward strand.
TCGTCAGCAATGGCGAAAAGTCCGGGGTCGGTACTGCGCAGATATTCTTTGAACGAGATGGGATGCAACTCACAATTGCGCAGACCCGTGGGCGGTATCTTTCCTGACAGCCCGGAACTGGTCCCGGCAGCGAGGATATGCAGATTTTCGAAGGCACAAGCGAATTCCGAGAGTTTTGCGAGGGCCAGCCCGTCTTCCTGGATTTCATCGAGGATAATCAGGGTTTCACCCGGGGCTATGGGCGCAGAACTCTTGCTGCGCAGTGCCGCAAGCAGTTCATCGGGACTGCCGGCATCCCGGAAAATGCGGCCCGTTCCGCTGTCCCTCATGAAGTCGAACTTCACAGTATACTTGAAATGACGCAGCCCGAATTCTTCCATGAGCCGAGTCTTTCCCACCCCTCTCGGACCCCGTATCAGCAGCGGTCGCCGGGCAGTGTAATCCTTCCAGTTGAGCAGTCGGCCGGTGATGTCCCTTTCTACATACATATCCACAAAAGTTCAGGAGGCTGTTCCGCCCACAGCCGCAGGCTTTCGGCGGATGCCGGGTTAAGGTAGGAATTATTTTCCGTATTTTTGTACCCAAATCTATTTTATGTCCCAGCAAGATTGGAAACACAGACTCGGAGTCGTGTACTCTACCGACCCGAATTTTCAGTACCAGACCGATGAGGAGCCGGAGCAGGAGACGCTTCCTCCCGAGAAACAGCGTCTTATAGTGCGCATAGACCGCAGGCAGCGTGCAGGTAAACAGGTAACTCTGATAGAGGGTTTCGTGGGTACCCAAGAAGACCTGGCAGCCCTGGCCAAGACCTTGAAGACCAAATGCGGTGTAGGCGGAAGCGCCAAGGACGGGGAAATCACCATTCAGGGAGACCTGCGCGACAAGGTCGTGGAACTGCTGACCCGTCTCGGCTACAAGGCCAAACGGGGCAACTGAAAAATTCAGGGGACGGGGTCGTAGCCGCTGCCACCCCAGGGATTGCATCTCAGGATGCGCTTGACGGCCAGCCACGAACCCTTGAAAAGTCCGTATTTCCGCAGGGCCTCCAAGGCATACTGGGAACAGGTCGGCGTATAGCGGCATGCCGCAGGCGTGAAGGGCGAGATGCAACTCTGATAGAAACGTATCATCAGCACCGGCAGGAAAATCAGCACCTTGCGCACAATCGCCAGAATCCGTCGCTCTCCACTCATTTTGAAGCTGCGCTGTCAATTTTCCTGAGCAATTCGGCAACTTCCGCACGAATCACATCAAAATCGGCGATTTCCGGGGAAGCGTAGGACACGGCGAAGTCCACTCCGCCCACTGTAAGCAGTTCTTTCTGCAGCCTGTAGCTTTCGCGGATGCGGCGTTTGAGAAGATTGCGCTTTACCGCCCTCTTGAAGAATTTCTTGGGCACGCTGACGAGCAGGCGATTCTGTCCGCCGCCCTCATTCCTGACCCAACGATAACGCAAATGCCCGCAACTCCCCCACTTCCCCTTCTCAAAAAGGGAAGCGATATTGTTCCTGCCGCACAGCCTTTCCGACTTGGGCAGGGAACGGCCTGTGGCGGGCTTGTCCATTTACTTCTGGGATTCGATAACCAGCTCGATGGCCTTTCCGGCGGACGGAGCCTCCGGAGTGGGACCTTTCAGGGAGATGTTCAGCCCTGCCTCCTCCATTGCCGGAACCACTGTACGGCCAAAGGAGATGAACTTGATGTTGCCCTGCTCGAAATCAGGATAGCTTTCTTTCAGGGACACAAGGTCAAAGGGACTGTACAGGACCACGATGTCATAGGAATGCATGTCTACGTCACTGAGGTCCTGAGGAACGGCCTTGACTATGGTACCGAGCGTATAGTCCAGTCCGGCCTTGTCGAACAGGGTCGTTATCGGAGCTTGATTGGAGCCGTCCGCAGCCGCAATCAGGAACTTCTTGCCCTTATGCTTGGGGCCGATCAGCGCTACGATGGACTCGGGCGTGCCGCTGCCGAAGAAAATCTTGCGTTTCCTGTACACGATATGCTTCTGGAGGTACATGGCAACCGCCTCAGTGGAGCAGAAGTATTGCATGGTCTCCGGCACCTTGAAGCGCATCTCGTCGCAAAGCTTGAAATATGCGTCGATGGCAAGACGGGAAGAAAACACCACGGCCGTATAGTCCGGGAGGTTGATTTTCTTGGCACGGAACTCTTTACTGCTCAATGGTTCCATCACAAAGAACGGATGGAAGTCCACAGTAGCATCATACTTATTTTGCAGAGCCTCAAAGGGGGCGAAATTGGTCGGAGCTTGTTGTGATAACAGTATCCTCATATTGTCTTCTATAACAGCAATGCCGGTGCAAGCACTGCGGCACCGGGCAAAATTTCAAGACCGCAAAGATACAAAATTGTTGGCAAAGGAGCACAAGAACCCGCCAAAATCTGTCCTGAACGGATGAACGAGAGAACAAAGAAAAGTCCGGTTGCGAGCAAAAGCGTCACCCTCATTGCTGCCTCCCCCACTCCAAAGAGCGGCAACAGCCATACAAGGGCTAAAACGCTGAATGTCAGCAGGATAAAATAATTGTACGGACTGCGGGCCAATGCTGCACGGCCCATGGAATCAAGGCGTCTCGGGTGAAAAATCCCCGCAGCGCCACGTCGGAGCAAGAAATATACGAACACCACAGCCACCGTAAGCGGGATGCTCCATGCAGAATCTCCAAAATACGGACGCAGCAGGGCATAGCGGTCTATCGCCAGGCAGAACGGCAGCACGCAGGAAAGCGCCACGACATTACGCATACGGGCAAGGCTGGTATTGTACTCGAAAGAACGGTTGGAGCGCGGCCGGCCGATGCAATAGAGCAACTGGGGAGTCAGCTTGATCATGTCCTTCAACTCGAGCAGCACTATCACGATGCAGAGGACAACCAATATCCTGTTCAGCAGCCCTTCGCTCCACACGAAATCGCCTGCGGCTGTCGCAAGCGGTTCTGCGGACATGTGCAGTTCTCCAGGATTTATGAATATCCCCTCAGCCATGACGGATTAACTGTCAAGTTTGAGTACGGCCATGAACGCGCTCTGGGGAACCTGTACGGTACCTATCTGGCGCATGCGCTTCTTTCCCTCCTTCTGTTTTTCGAGCAATTTGCGCTTTCGCGTCACGTCACCGCCGTAGCATTTCGCAGTCACGTCCTTACGCAGCTGCTTGACCGTCTCACGCGCGATAATCTTGGCGCCTATCGCAGCCTGCACGGGAATGTCGAACTGCTGGCGCGGGATAAGTTCCTTGAGTTTCAGGCACATCTTGCGGCCGAGGTCGTAAGCGTTGTCCTCATGGATGAGCGTGGACAGGGCATCCGCAGGCTCACCGTTGAGAAGGATGTCCATGCGCACGAGCTTGGAAGTACGGTAGTCCGTAATATGATAGTCGAAGGAGGCGTAGCCTTTGGATATGGTCTTGAGCTTGTCGTAAAAGTCGAAGACTATCTCCGCCAGCGGCATGTCGTAGGTGAGTTCAACGCGGTCGGCAGTGATGTAGTTCTGCCCGCGGAGGGTTCCCCTGCGGTCGAGGCAGAGTTTCATGATGGGGCCGAAGAATTCCGATTTGGAGATAATCTGCGCACGGATGAACGGCTCCTCGATATGGTCTATCAGGGTGGGTGCGGGCATTCCGGAAGGGTTGTGAACCTCGATTATATCGCCCTGGGTAGTGTATACCTTATATGAAACGTTGGGGACTGTGGTTATCACGTCCATGTCGAACTCGCGGAACAGGCGTTCCTGCACTATTTCGAGGTGCAGCAGACCAAGGAAACCGCAGCGGAAACCGCTGCCGAGCGCCAGCGAACTTTCCGGCTCATAGACAAAGGAGGCGTCATTGAGCTGGAATTTCTCGAGGACGGAGCGCAGTTCCTCGAACTTGTCGGCCTGAACGGGGTACATTCCGGCGAACACCATGGGCTTGACCTCCTCGAAACCGGCGATGGCCTCAACGCAGGGATTGGCGACATGGGTTATGGTATCGCCGACCTTGACTTCTGTCGCGCTCTTGATGCCGGTGATGATGTAGCCTACGTCACCGCACTCGATTCCGGTCCCGGGGACAAGTTTCATTTTCAGCGAACCGAGTTCCTCGACCTCGTATTCCATGCCCGTGGCGAAGAACTTGACCTTGTCGCCCTTGTGTATGCTGCCGTTCTCCACCTTGCAGTAGGCAATCACTCCTCGGAAAGGATTGAAGACAGAGTCGAAAATCAGTGCCTGCAGCGGGGCTTCGGGATTGCCGGCAGGTGCTGGAATACGCTCGACTATGGCGTCGAGTATGGGCGCAACGCCCTCACCCGTCCTCGCCGAGACCTTGAAAACCTCGTCCGGCGAGCAGCCGAGCAGTTCGCACACCTCGTCCGTAACCACGTCCACCTGCGCCGAGTCCATATCTATCTTGTTCAGTACGGGGATGATTTCGAGATTGTGGTCTATAGCCATGTACAGGTTCGAAATCGTCTGTGCCTGAACGCCCTGGGACGCATCAACCACTAACAGTGCGCCCTCGCAGGAAGCGATGGACCGGGACACCTCGTAGGAGAAGTCCACGTGGCCCGGAGTATCGATCAGATTGAGCCTGTAGGTCTCGCCCTTGTAGACATGCTGCATCTGGATGGCGTGGCTCTTGATGGTGATGCCTTTCTCTTTCTCGAGGTCCATGTCATCGAGAACCTGATTCTCCATGTCCCTCGCGCTGAGCGTCTGGGTAAGCTCAAGCAGGCGGTCGGCAAGAGTGCTCTTGCCGTGGTCTATGTGTGCAATTATGCAGAAGTTGCGTATGTGCTTCATTTCCATATTCGGGGCGCAAAGTTAATGCTTTTTCGGCAAATTCCCCGTTTGCAGGGCCCGCCGTCATGCTCCCTGAGGAGCCGGCTGCGGACATACCCTTTTGCTTGCATCCACGAATGCCACCTCCCCACAACACAATGCAAGAAGGGCGGCGGAAACTGCCTTAAAACAATTCTTCATTTTGCGGACAATTTGGTTAATTAGGAGAGAATACGCAAGGGACTTCAAAGAATATTCACTATATTTGTGCGATTTGTGGACACTAAGACAACGAATCTATTTTCAATACAATGGCTACAGTAGAAGAACTTAAGAAAATTTCCTCGCAGGTGCGCAGGGACATCGTCAGGATGGTCACCGCCGCGAAGTCCGGACATCCGGGCGGATCGCTCGGCATCACGGATGTTCTCACCGCTCTCTATTTCAGCGAGATGAAGCAGGATCCGGCCACTTGGACCCGCAGTGCCGAGGATCAGGACGTATTCATCCTCTCAGCCGGACACCTTGCCCCCGTTTACTACTCTGTTCTGGCACGCGCCGGTTACTTCCCCACTGCCGAACTCGGAACACTGCGTAAATTCGGTTCACGTCTCCAGGGACATCCCTGCGTGACCGATCATCTTCCCGGAGTGACCAAACCTTCAGGCTCTCTCGGCCAGGGACTTTCCGTTGCCGCAGGTATCGCGCTCGGAAAGAAGCTCAGCGGCAACGACACCCGCGTGTTCTGCCTTTGCGGCGACGGCGAGAGCGAGGAAGGACAGATTTGGGAGGCCGGAATGTGGGCCGTTCACAAGAAGTTGGACAATCTCGTGGCTTTCACCGACTGGAACGGCCAGCAGATTGACGGTCCCACCAACACCATCACCGGAATCGAGGACCTCAGCGAAAAATGGAGCGCATTCGGTTGGGATGTGATAGTTGCCGACGGACACGACTTCGACAGCATCCTCAATGCTTTTGAAGTTGCACGCAAGCGCGACGAGAAGCCCAAAATGATTCTGTTCAAGACCGAAATGGGTCACGGAGTGGACTTCATGGCGGGAACACATCAATGGCACGGCAAGGCACCTTCGCCCGAACAGTGCGAGGCAGCAATGAAGCAGTTACCCGAAACATTAGGAGATTATTAGTATGAAGAAATATATCGACACAGGCAAGAAGGACACCCGCAGCGGTTTCGGTGAAGGACTCTTACTTGCAGGACGCGAGAACGAGAAAGTAATGGCCCTCACGGCAGACCTCAAGGGTTCGCTCAAGATGGACGCATTCGCCAAGGAATTCCCCGAGAGGTTCGTTCAGTGCGGTATTGCCGAGTCCAACATGGTTGGCGTGGCTGCCGGTCTGGCAATCACCGGAAAGGTTCCTTTCATCGGTTCTTTCGCTGAATTCGTCACTGGTCGCGTATATGACCAGCTCCGCCAGGAAGTGGCTTACGGCCATACGAATGTAAAAATCGCTTCATCCCACGCCGGAATTACCCTCGGTGAGGACGGAGCCACCCACCAGACCATGGAGGACGTCGCCTTGATGAGGGCACTTCCCGGCATGACGGTACTCGTACCCTGCGACTACAACCAGACAAAGAACGCAACCATAGCTGCAGCCCGCTTCGAGGGACCGGTTTACATCCGTTTCGGCCGCCCTTCCGTTCCGAATTTCACCGGAGCAGACGAGCCTTTCGAAATCGGCAAGGTCTACAATCTCAATGAAGGCACCGATGTAACTCTCATCACCTGCGGACATCTGGTATGGGAAGCCCTGCTGGCTGCCGAGACTCTTGAAGCCGAGGGCATCAGCGCAGAAGTGCTGAATGTCCCCACGGTGAAGCCTCTTGACACCGACGCTATCATCGCTTCAGTAAGCAAGACCGGTTGCGCAGTTGTCGCCGAGGAGCACAACCTTGCCGGAGGTCTCGGAGAGGCTGTTGCAGCAGCTCTGGCCGTATCCGCACCCGCACCCCTGGAACTCGTCAACGGCGAGGATCGTTTCGGCCAGTCCGGAACTCCTGCCGAGTTGATGAAGGCATACGGACTCGATGCAGCCCACCTCGTGGAGGCAGCAAAGAAAGCGATTTCAAGGAAGCATTAATATCTTCTTTTTTACACGATAATCCCCGTCTGGAATGCTCCGGGCGGGGATTATTATATCAAATGTACACTATTATATAATAAGTCATGATTCCGCAGGCAATCAGCTTGAAGCCTGTGCCGCAGAGGAAGCCGAGAAACGCCCCGAGCGAAGCCTTTATCGAGCCTGCGGCCGACTTTCGCGCAAATATGAGTTCGGCCAGAAAAGCCAATATCAGCGAACAGCCTATCATGCCGACAGGCATGGGCAGGAAGACGCCGAGCAGCAGACCGATGGTCGCGCCCCTTGCCGCGTAACGGCTGCCGCCCGTGATTTTCGTGAACCAGGCCGGGACAATGTAGTCAAGCACCGTCACCAGGACAACCACTCCGAGCATCACAAGCAACAGGGTAAGGCTCATGGGTTCTCCGTCACCGTTCAGCCCGCCACGGAAATACATTATCAACATGCCCGCCCACGCGAGTGGCGGACCGGGCAGCGCAGGAACTATGCTGCCGACTATTCCTATAATCGCGCAAAGGACGGCGAGTATCGCAAGAAAAGTATCCATACGAACGCAAATATACTCGCTAAGTTTCTGAAATGAAAGGTCCTGTTTGTTTTGCCGGGGCTTCTGCGTATCTTTGCGGGATTATGAATTTTGGAGACCTGGGCCTGTTGGGCCTCTTTTTGGGCAATGTGCTCGCCGCGACCATCGTCCCGTTCAGTTCGGACGCACTGTACATCGCAGCCATTGCGGCAAGCGGCGATGTCATGCAGTGCTTCATCGTTGCGAGCCTTGGCAACTGGTTAGGCAGCCTGATAACCTACGGAACCGGGTACATTGGTCGCTGGGAGTGGATAGAAAAGTGGTTCAAGGTAAAGCGCGAAACCCTCGAAAAGCAGAAGAAATACGTTTCAAAATACGGTGTATGGCTCGCCCTCATAGCGTGGGTACCGGTAATCGGTGACGTGCTCGTGCTCGCGCTCGGCTTCTACAAGACCCGTCCAATCTGCACCTCCGTACTCCTGCTCATAGGCAAGGCCCTGCGTTTCGCAGTCTGGACAGCCTTATATCTCCAGATATTTTAGGCGGAAATTTCCGACAAGGCTGCAATACGTCTCTGAAGTTCCTCCGCCAGACATCTCTTGCCCTCGCGGGAATCGAGCGAGGCATCGTACTTCACCGGTTCACCGATGCGGAAAGACCTCGCCTTGAGGTCGGAATACATCGGATAGAACATCAGCGACTTGCCTGTCCTGTCGTAATACATCTTCGCGACATGCGCAAAACCGGTGTAGAGAGGCCTCAATACGTCATCTCCTACCTCTTCGGACATACCGACAGCATTTTTGGGCTTCTCCGGAAATATCAGGATGTTGTCGCCCTCCTCGAGCGCAGCTAAAGTCTTGTCGAAGGTGGACATCACGTCCCGCGACGCTCCGCGCACCACCGGAATGGGATTGAACGAATTGAGAACAGAGCAGGTTACGCGCGTGGCGAAATTCAAGAGCGCGTTGCCGATGCGTTTCCCGAATATCTTCACGACCACCGCGCACGAGCGGCCGATTTCCCTGCGCGCACTGTCCACCTGCAACATGACATCGTGTATCCACGGACGGAAATGTGCAGGCATATATAACACCGCCGCAATAGGACCGTAGATAAAATTGTGGTTGCTGACGAACACGGAGGGATAGTCTCCCGGACGCAGGTGCTCCTTGCCGGAAACCTTCAAACGCAGGAACGCCTTCGCTATGACACACAATATCTTGACTCCGAAATTCATATATATTCCTTTCTCGTGGGCAAGTGCTACCCGTCGATTATGCGCAATTTGGCATATTTAAGCAAAAGCACCTTCTCGCCTATGGCATCGAAAGTGACGGTTGCCCTCATGTCGGGATAACGGCCGCTGATGCTGTCTATGCGGCCAAAGCCGAAACTCTGGTGCTCGACCCTCTGCCCTGCACGCAACGCGGCCATGTCCGAGGGCTTGAAATTCGGGTCCACGGGACGGGGCCTGGGCCGGGCCGGAGCAGCAGCCGCAGGACGCCGGGTTTGCGCAGGCTTTGACATTGCGGAGCGGGACGCAGCATTGCCGCGGACATACTGCACAGGGCCGGAACGCCCATAGGACATCGAAGAATTGGCGCCCGTCCTGCCGTAACGGGAAGTATTCCTGTTGAATCCGTCATCCTCGTCCTCCATGTCGGCAAAAGCCCGCCGGGGAGGGAGAGGATTCGCTATGTACCGGCTGTCAATTTCCCGGATGAAGCGCGAAGGCGCATTGGACTCGTGCTTGCCGTTGTGCATACGGGTCTGGGCAAAGGACAGCATGACGAACTTCTGCGCACGGGTGACCGCAACATAGAACAGTCTGCGTTCTTCCTCCAAATCCCTTTCCGAGGACATCATGCTCACGCTCGGGAAAATGTTTTCTTCCATTCCGGCAACGAACACATAGGGAAATTCGAGGCCCTTTGCCGAATGTATGGTCATAAGAGCCACCTTGTTGGTGCTCTCCTCGTCATCAGCGGCATCCACGTTGCTCAGCAGCGAAATGTTTTCGAGATAGTCGGCCAAAGTGCGGCCCGAATCCGCCTGAGTACCGTCATATACGGCCCCGTCTATGGCCTCTTCCATCCCGTCCTGCGTTTCGGAGCCTTCTACATAGACGGCGACCGAATTCAGCAATTCCTCTATGTTCGACATGCGCGAAAGTCCTTCGACCGAATTGTCGGCCCTGTAATAGGCATACAGACCGCTGTCGTTGGCTATCTTCACCGCAAGTTCGTGGGCATCAGTGGTTTCCACCATAGCCGACAGTGAGGCTATCATGTCCGTGAAAGGCTTTACCTTGGGCACGCGCGCTCCCGCCTGGAACAGGCTGATACCCTCTCTTTCGGCCATTTCCTCGACAAGCGAGAAGGTTGTCCCGCCTATGCCCCTTGCAGGCTTGTTCACTATGCGGCGGAAAGATTCGTTGTCCGAGGGATTGACGCAGAGCTTGAAATAGGCCATCAAATCCTTGACCTCAGCCCTCTCGAAAAACGAATTTCCGGAATATATCATGTAGGGTATGTTGCGCTTTCTCAACTGCTCCTCTATGGCCCTCGACTGGGAATTGGTGCGGTACAGTATGGCAAAGTCCTGATACTGGGCGCTGTCCTTGCGTATACGGCTCACGATTTCCTCTGCCAGTCCGGCCCCCTCCAGTTGCTCGGTGTAGCTCTGCAGCAACTTTATCTTCTCGCCCTCCTCACCGACGGCATAGCAGTTCTTCGGGATGCGGCCCTCGTTGTGGGCTATAATGGAATTTGCCGCGTCCACGATGACGGAAGTAGAGCGGTAGTTGCGTTCAAGCCTGAAAATCTTGCGGTCGGGATAGTCCTTGTTGAAATTCAGTATATTCTCGATTTTGGCACCCCGGAAGGCATATATCGACTGGCAGTCGTCCCCCACCACGCAGATATTGTGGTGAGGCGCGGCCAATTTCTTCATTATCAGGTACTGAGCGAAGTTGGTATCCTGGTACTCGTCCACCATGATGTAGGAAAAACGGGAGGCCAGTTCCTCACAGGCTTCGGCGGAATCGCGCAGGAGGATGTTCATGTTCACGAGTATATCGTCGAAATCCATCACTCCGGATTTCTTCATATTTTCCTGGTAGCGCGTGTAGATGTCGGCCATGCGGGGCTTCTTGGAACGGCTGTCCTCCAGCATTATCCTCGAGTCATTGCGATAGGCACCGGGAGTTATCAGGTTGTTCTTGGCCATGGATATGCGCGACAGGACGTCACGGGGCTTGTAAATCTTGTCGTCCAGTCCGAGTTGTTTGACGCAGGCCTTGATTGCGCTCTGAGAGTCAGAAGTGTCGTATATCGTGAAGTTTGCGGGATAGCCCAGCAATTCGGCATAGCGGCGCAGGAAGCGTATGAACACCGAGTGGAACGTACCCATGACCAGCCTCAGCGCCACCTGGTCGCCCACCATCGCGGCTATCCTCTCCTTCATCTCCGCCGCAGCTTTCTTGGTGAAAGTCAGGGCGAGTATCCTGTTTGCAGGTACACCTTTTTCCAAAATATAGGCTATACGGCTTGTCAGGACACGGGTTTTTCCCGATCCGGCTCCCGCCACTATAAGCACAGGTCCGTCCGTGCAACACACGGCCTTTTTCTGTTCTTCATTCAGACCCTCCAAAACCGTAGTAATTTTCTCGTCCATAGCGGCGCGAAATTACGAAAAAAATGGCTATCTTCGCGTGCTTTTTGCATATCCTAAATAAGTCATACTAAATGTCACAGAACATCGTTTTGAAAAAGGGCCTGAACGTCCCCCTGTCGGGAGCCGCAGACCTTCGTATCTCCAAGGCGATTGCACCTGACACAGTAGCGGTCCGCCCTACCGACTTCAAGGGCCTCCTTCCCAGACTTATGGTCAGGGAGGGTGATTCCGTTCTGTGCGGTTCACCTGTTATTGCAGACAAGGTGAACCCCGAAATCGTCCTCACCTCGCCCGTCAGCGGTACGGTGAAGGCACTCGTCAGGGGTGAGAAGCGCAAGCTCCTCGCAGTCCTCATTGAAGCCGACACCGAACAGAAGCATGTCGACTTCGGAGTCAAGGATCCCGCAACCTTGGACGCTTCACAGATCACCTCCGCTCTGTGCGAGAGCGGACTCTGGCCCTGGATTATCCAGCGCCCCTACGGTGTCCTGGCGGATCCCACCGTCAGGCCCGCTGCAATCTTCGTCTCCGCATTCGACAGCGCACCTCTTGCTGCCGACAGCGATTTCTGCTTCTCCGCCGAAGTAAAGGCCATCCAGGCCGGAATCAACGCCCTGAGCAAGCTTACGGACGGAGAGGTGCATGTTTCATACAGCGCCGATTCCGATGAGCATTCCGAACTCCGCAAGCTCAATGGAGTACAGAAGCACGTATTCAAGGGCAAACACCCTGCAGGCAACGTCGGAGTGCAGATAAGCCACATCCGTCCCATCTGCAAGGGAGATATCGTATGGACTGTTTCCCTCGCAGGACTCGCCGCAATCGGCAAGCTCTTCACCACCGGACACTATGACGTGCGCCGCAAGGTTGCAGTCTGCGGACCCATGGCCATCGAGCCTTCCTACATCGAGACCGTTCCCGGAATGCCTCTCACCGAACTGGCATCTTTCTACGGCGGCAACGCTTCCGGACTGCGCTTCATCAGCGGCAATGCACTCAGCGGCAAGAACGAGGGCGAACACGGCTATCTCGGCTTCTTCGACAACCAGGTTACTCTCCTGAAGGAAGGTACCGACAAGGAGCTGCTCGGTTGGATACGTCCCATCCGCTGCAAGCAGTACAGCAACGACCACTGCTACTTCTCATGGCTCATGCCCCGGAGAAAATACGCAATGGACACCAACCTGCACGGCGGCCCGCGCGCGTTCATGATGAACGACGGCTATTACGCCAAGGTGCTTCCCATGGATATCTATCCTATATACCTCACCAAGGCCTGCCTTGCCGGAGACATCGACAAGATGGAGAAGTTCGGCATATACGAAGTATTGCCGGAAGACCTCGCCACCTGCGAATTCGTTGACCCGAGCAAGAACGACATTCAGAGTATAATCGAGGGAGGTATCGACCTCATGATAAAGGAAATGGCTTAAAAGTATGAACAAGATTTTTGAAAAAGGCGGCAAACTTTACTGGCTGCATTCAACCGTAGACGCTTTTGAGTCATTCCTGCACGTTCCCGGAACCGTTACCCGCAAGGGTTCCCATGTCCGTGACGCCATCGACCTCAAGCGCATACTCATAATTGTAATCCTCGCTGCGGCTCCTGCTGCCCTGTTCGGAATGTGGAACGTGGGCTACCAGCACGGTCTGGCCATAGGCGATCCCCGCATCAACATACTCGGAAACTTCTGGTACGGTTTCCTCCGCGTACTTCCCCTGTACCTCGTAGCCTACATAGTCGGACTGGCGATCGAGTTCGCCTCCTGCCAGATCAGGGGCGAGGAAGTGAGCGAGGGCTATCTCGTGTCAGGTTTCTTCATTCCTCTGGTAGTCCCTGTCGACATTCCCCTGTGGATGCTTGCAGTGGCCGTTGCCTTCGCCGTGATTTTCGGCAAGGAAGTATTCGGAGGTACAGGCTACAACATATGGAATCCCGCACTGCTTACCCGTGCATTCCTGTTCTTCTCATACCCGAACTACATGTCCGGTTCAAGTTGCTGGATCAACTTCAGGCCCGGCGAGACTCCCGTTGACGGCTTCACCGGTGCAACCCCTCTCGCCCTCGACGGCGAAGTGGCCCAGTACGGCACCGGATTCTGGGATCTGTTCATAGGAACCGTTCCCGGCTCCGTAGGTGAGACCTCTGTCATCGCCATACTCATTGGTGCCGTCATCCTCATCTGGACCGGTGTGGCAAGTTGGAAGATAATGGCCGGAACAGTGCTCGGAGCATTGTTCGTGGGCGGCATCGGCGACCTGGCAGGAATCACCAGCATCCCCTGCTACATGCAGTTGCTGTACGGCGGCTTCATATTCGGCGCCGTGTTCATGGCCACCGACCCCGTCACCTCAGCCCAGACCGAATGCGGCAAGTGGATTTACGGTTTCTTCATCGGAGCGCTTTGCCTGGTAGTCCGTCTGTTCAACCCCGGCTACGTCGAGGGAATGATGCTCGCAATCCTGCTGGGCAACACTTTCGCTCCCCTGATCGACCACTGTGTCATCAGCGTGCACAATTCCCGCAAGGCCAAGAAACAACTCAAAACAGCGTAGCCGTATGAATACAAACAATAATGTATATACCGTCGTCTACACCTCTATTGTAGTAGTAGTGGTGGCCGCAGTGCTGGCTTTCGCATCCCAGGCACTCAAGTCAAGGCAGGATGCCAACATCAAGGCAGAGACCCTGTCGCAGATGATGACCGCCGCAGGACTCGGAAAGGTAGGCGAATTCGGAACCAACGACGAGATTCTCGGAATCTACTCCGAGAACATCGAGGAGGCCTTCGCAGTCAATCTTGCCGGAGACCAGGTACGCACGCTCAAGACAGAAAAATACGATATCGAGCTCATCGACAACTTCAAGCCCCAGGACATCAAGATCAAGGCGGCTGCAGGAGATGTCGAGATTCCTGTGTACAAGTTCAAGTCAGGAGCCACTGTCATCGCCATATACGGCGCAGGACTCTGGGGCCCTATCTGGGGCTACGTGGCACTGGCCGAGGACATGCAGACCATAATCGGAGTATATTTTGACCATTCCAGCGAGACCCCCGGTCTCGGTGCCAAGATCAAGGACGACCCCGCATTCCAGGCCCAGTTCCAAGGCAAGGTGCTCAACCTTGACGATCCTTCCAATCCTTTCGACATCGTGAAGCGCGGAGCTCCCGAGGGAGCACTGAGCATGGTGGATGCAATCACCGGTTCAACCATGACCTGCAACGGTCTTGACGATGCAATCGACGTCTGGGTAGAAGCCTATGCCAATTATCTTAACAAAGCAAGAACACCGGAGACACCGGAAATAACGGAGGAATAGTCTATGGCAAATTGGAAAGAAACAATCCTCAACCCCATACTGAAAGGCAACCCCATCACAGTGCTGATTCTGGGTATCTGCTCATCTTTGGCAGTGACCGTACAGCTCAAGGGCGCCTTCGTAATGGCACTTTCCGTGATCGTGGTCACGGGTATGTCCAGCTTAGTGGTTTCCCTGCTGCGCAAGACCATCCCCAACCGCGTGCGAATCATCGTACAGTTGGTGGTAGTGGCGCTCATGGTTATCCTTGTGGACGAATTCCTGAAGGCTTTCTCCTATCCCATCGAGAAACAGCTGTCAGTGTACATCGGACTGATTATCACCAACTGTATCGTAATGGGACGCATCGAGGCATACGCACTCGGAAACAAGCCCATCCCCTCGCTGCTTGACGGTCTCGCCAACGGCGTAGGTTACGGCCTGATTCTTATCATCGTGGCCTTCTTCCGCGAACTGCTCGGAAGCGGCACCCTGTTCGGACTGCGTGTCCTGCCCGAAAGCTATATTGCAAACAACCTCGTAATCCTTCCTCCTTTCGCACTGATCCTGCTCGGCTGCATCATCTGGGCTCACAGGGCGTTTGACAAGGAACTTCAGGAAAAAGACTAACAGCGACGCCATATGGAATATTTGAGTTTATTCGTCAAGTCTATTTTCGTAGACAACATGATATTCTCATACTTCCTCGGTATGTGTTCATACCTGGCAGTATCGAAGAATGTCAAAACAGCCAATGGCCTCGGCCTCGCTGTGATTTTCGTGCTCGTGTGCACGCTTCCTATCAACTACCTGATTGACAAGTACCTCCTGCTGCCCGGCGCACTCAGCTGGATCAGCCCGAGTCTTGCCGATGTAGACCTGAGCTTCCTGAGCCTGATTATCTTCATAGCCGTGGTGGCAGCGTTTACCCAGTTGGTGGAAATGGTTGTGGAGAAGTTCCTCCCCACCCTGTATTCATCGCTCGGTATCTATCTGCCCCTCATCGCCGTGAACTGCGCAATCCTCGGTGGTTCCCTGTTCATGGAGCAGAGGGATTTCGTCAACACCGGTGAAGCTACGGTTTACGCCCTCGGTTCAGGTGTCGGCTGGTACCTCGCCATCGTTGCCCTGGCTGCAATACGCGAGAAAATGGCATATAACAACGTTCCCAAGGCCCTCAAGGGTGCAGGTATCACCTTCATCACCGTGGGCATGATGGGTATGGCATTCATGATCTTCATGGGTATCCAACTTTAAAGGAGAGTTCAGCTATGATAGGTACATTGGTAATTTCTGCATCAGCAGTAATATTCATAATCACGCTGATCCTCGTGGTGGTGCTTCTTGTAGTCAAGAACGGCATCACCCCCAAGGGAACCGTGAAAATCAGCATCAACGGCGGCAAGAAGGAGCTTGACGTGAAGCCAGGCGGAACCCTCATGGGAACCCTCGCCGAGCATGACATCCTCCTGCCTTCAGCCTGCGGCGGAAAGGCCAACTGCGGCCAGTGCAAGGTACAGGTATTCGAGGGCGGCGGAGACATCCTCCCCACCGAAACCGGTTTCTTCAACCGCAAGCAAATCAAGGACGGATGGCGTCTGGGTTGCCAGGTGAAAGTCAAGGACAACCTCAAGATCCAGGTTGCCGAGTCTTCACTCTCAGTCAAGAAACTTGAGTGCGAGGTCATTTCCAACAAGAATGTGGCAACCTACATCAAGGAGTTCACTGTACGTCTGCCTGAGGGTGAGCACATTGACTTCAAGAGCGGTGAGTACATCCAGATTGACATCCCTGCATATCACCTGTATTTCAAGGACATCGACGTAGATCCCGAATACAAGGCCGAGTGGGAGAAGTACGGTTTCTTCAACCTTGAGTGCGTCAACCCCGAGGCAACCATAAGGGCTTATTCAATGGCTTCTTACCCGGCTGAGAAGAACGTAATCAAGCTCAACGTCCGTATCGCGACTCCTCCGTTCGACCGCAGCGTGCCCAGAGAGCAGGGTCCGAAACTCCTGCCCGTAAGCCCCGGTATCGCTTCAACCTATGTCTTCACCCGCAAGCCGGGCGACAAGGTGACCATCAGCGGTCCTTACGGTGAGTTCCTCCTTCCGGAGAACGATCCCGAGAACATCGAGTACATCTTCGTCGGCGGCGGTGCCGGTATGGCTCCTCTGCGCAGCCACCTCATGCACTTGTTCAAGACTCTGAAGACCGGCCGCAAGGTCAGCTTCTTCTACGGAGCACGTGCCCTGGTGGAGGCCTTCTACCTTGAGGACTTCGCTGAAATCGAGAAAGAGTTCCCGAACTTCAAGTTCTACCTCGCTCTCGACCGTCCCGATCCCGCAGCCGACAAGGCCGGTGTCAAGTACACTGCCGGTTTCGTTCACAATGTCATGTACGAAACCTACCTCAAGGATCACGAGACCCCCGAGGATGTCAAGTACTTCATGTGCGGCCCTCCTATGATGGTGGCTTCAGTGAACAACTTGCTGGACAGTCTCGGAGTTCCTGTGGAGAACGTACTTTACGACAACTTCGGAGCTTAAAATCTACTCCGACTGATATAAAGGCTATGCGATTTAATCGTGTAGCCTTTTTTTAATCTGGTAAAAAACGTAAATATCCGATTTACGTTTTCGAGAAAACCTTGCAGAGAGTTCTGCCTGCCCATACCTTTGCGCCATGAAAACAAATGACCCAATAAAAAGCCGGCAGAACCTAAAAGATCGGTTTCTACGTACGGGCACTCTGCCCGGACACCGGACCTATGTCTCCAACTGTACTTCTATCACATTATTGCTTACTACTTACTTGCTTGTTACCCTGTCGGCTTTTGTTCCTGTATCGTGCCGTCACGACGACATCGTCGTAATCCCCGAGCCCTCCGTGCCCGTGGATTCGGCCCTGAACCGCCTGCGTTTCAGGGCCGGCGACGGCCTCGATATAGAACAGGCTCTGATACTCGTGTACAGCACCGAGTCCCTGTGCGCACTCGACACCATGATCAGGCTGGACTACCTGCCGGAAGAATTGGTCGTAAAACTGGCCGAAGGAGAAAAATACGTGGCCGCAATAATAAACAGTCCGGTTGCCCTGAGCACGGCGGCCCTGTCCAGATATGATTATCTTGACCAACTTCGTTTCGACTTTGAAGATGACTCGCCCGATACTCCGTTAATGGGGGCCCGTGACATAACTTCCGGAAACTTCTGCGAACTGACCCTCTCCCCTATCATGTGCCGTGTCGAACTGGCTGCGATAAGCAACACCCTCGATGACTATGAACTGTTGGAAGAGCCGCGCATCAGACTCGTAGACCTTAACGCCTCAATCGGATTGTTCGAGGAAGACCCGGTATACCCTTCAGAAACCCTTGATGCCGGAGAATGGGTTTCCCTGCCTTACGACATAGGCATGTACACCCAATATCCGGGCACAGCACTTTACTGTTACCCCAACGGAACCCCGGAAACCACGCTCGGCAGCGCGCACACCGCGCTGGAACTGGAGACCACGGTACTCGGCAAGCTGTGCAGCTACGAAGTCAGCTTGCCGGCGTTCGGACGCGGCGACACCGTGAGAGTGGAACTCACTATAAACGGACAAAGGGATTTCAGCTGGTCTGTGGACGTGGTAAACGCCGCTAAATATACTTCGCAGTGAAGCAGTCGGCCTTCCTGAGTTCCTCCGGAGTTCCGGCAAATACCAGCTCCCCGCCGGCATCCCCGGCATCGGGACCGAGGTCTATCACCCAATCGGCGGAGGCTATAACCTCAGGATTGTGCTCCACCACAACGAGGGAATGTCCGGCAGCGAGCAGGACATCGAAGGCCTGCAGCAATTTCTCGACATCGAAGAAATGCAGACCCGTGGTCGGCTCATCGAAGATGAACATTATGCGTTCATGCTTGCGGCTGTTGCGGCTGAGGGAAAGGAAATAGGCCAGTTTTATTCTCTGACTCTCGCCGCCGGAAAGTGTCGCGCTGCTCTGTCCGAGTTTTATGTAGCCCAGGCCCACTTCCTGCAAGGGACGCAGCTTCTCCGCCACGGACTTGGACTCCGCTTCCTCTCCTGCCGAGAAGAACTCCACAGCCTCATCCACGCTCATGTTCAGGATGTCGTCCACGTTCTTTCCCCGGTAACGCACTTCGAGAACATCGGGCTTGAAACGCTTGCCGCCGCATTCCTCGCAGACCATCTGCACATCAGCCATGAACTGCATGGGAATCTTCACCATGCCCTCGCCCTGACACTCCGGGCAGCGTCCACCGTCGGAATTGAACGAGAAATAATTGGCTCCATAGCCGTTTATCTTGGCATATTGCTGGGCTGCAAGCAGTTCGCGCACATCATCGTAGGCTTTCAGATAAGTGAGGGCATTGGAACGGGAACTGCGCCCTATGGGATTCTGGTCCACATATTCCACCCTGTCGATACGGTCGAGATTGCCGCTCAATTTGCGGAAAACTCCCGGATTGTCCCCGGACTCATGTATGTACCGGTACAGCGCAGGGTAGAGTATATCCCCGACAAGCGAGGACTTTCCTGAGCCGGAGACCCCGGTCACGACTGTCAGCACTCCCAAGGGAAAACTTACGTTTATGTCTTTGAGGTTGTGCTCCATAGCGCCTTCTACAGTTATGGAATACAGCCAGTTGAGCCTTTTTCTCGAATATCTCCGCAGGTCTCCGTTCAGGTACTTCAGGGTCAGTGACTTTTCGGGCGCAGGTTGCGGCAACCCTCCTGTGATATTGCCTTGGAACACCACTTCGCCGCCATTTTCCCCGGCTAAAGGGCCCATGTCTATCAGTTCGTCCGCTGCCCGCATGATTTCCTCGTCATGTTCCACGACTATCAAGGTATTGCCTATGTCACGCAGGTTTTTCAGCACCGAAATCAGCCGTTCCGTATCGCGTGGATGCAGGCCTATGCTCGGCTCGTCAAGTATGTACATGGAGCCCACGAGGCTCGAACCCAATGCGGTGACGAGATTGATTCTCTGGCTCTCTCCGCCCGAAAGCGTGTTGCAGGCACGGTTCAGCGTAAGATAGGCCAGCCCGACATTCCTTATGCACTCCAGACGCGAGACTACTTCCGCCATCGGCTCTTCAACTATAGTCCTTTCGGTATCGCTGAGTTCCAGCGTACGGAAAAAGTCCAGAGCCTCGTCCACGTTCATGCACAGGACCTCGTGTATGTTCTTTCCCCCGACCTTGACCCACAGGGCCTCTTTCCTGAGCCTGCTGCCTCCGCAGTCCTTGCACTCGGTGCGGCCGCTGAAACGGCTCAGCATGTATTTATACTGTATCTTGTACCTCTGTGTCTCGACCCAGGCGAAGAACTCTCCGAGTCCCACTATGGAATGGTCGTCGCCCTCCTCTGAATGTGCTTCCCAGATGGTTCTGCGCGCCTTTTCGCTCAGGTTGCAGTAAGGCTCGAACACGGGTATGCCGTAGCGGGAACCATTCTCCACCAGCCTGTCCTTGAACCAGCCCATTTTCTCGCCGCGCCAGCAGGCTATGGCCCCGTCGTATATGCTCTTGGACTTGTCCGGAACCACCAAATCTTCGCTTATGCCTATGATTTTTCCCAATCCGCCGCAGGTGGGACATGCCCCGAGCGGCGAATTGAAGCTGAACAGATATTCGTCCGGTTGGCGGAACACTATGCCATCGGCCTCGAAACGGCTGCAGAAATGCCGGAATTCTCCGCCATCGACCGCAACGGCCATGTCTCCATTGCCTTTTGAAAAGGCATCCGCCACCGAGGAAAGCAGGCGTGTACGGGTATCGGCATCCATGCTGCCCGGAGCCTGCAGACGTACCCTGTCCACCAACAGCCAGGCCTGGGCAGGATAGTTCCCGTCCATCCTCAGCACATCGTCAATGCGCACAGGCTGTCCGTCGGCATATAGGCGGTTGTAGCCGTCCTCCTTCAGGGAAAGCATTAGCTCGACCTTGTCGTCCCTTTCCGCCCATTTGAGTTCGGAGAGCACATACACAGTCCCGGAAAGGCTGTCGATATATGCCATTACGCTGTCGGGACTGTCCTTGACGACCTCGCGCCCCGACACGGGAGAATAGGTCTTGCCGATGCGGGCAAAAATCAGCCGCAGGAAATCGTAAATCTCTGTGGTAGTGGCAACGGTAGAACGAGGATTCTTCGTGGTGACTTTCTGCTCTATGGCGATAGCCGGAGGTATACCGTCTATGGAATCGACGTCCGGCTTGGTCATCCGTCCAAGGAACTGGCGTGCGTAGGAGGAGAGGCTCTCGGAAAAGCGTCTCTGCCCCTCCGCATAGAGCGTATCGAAAACGAGGGAAGACTTGCCGGAGCCGGAAATGCCCGTCACCACGACAAATTTCCCCCTGGGGATGTCTATAGAAAGGTTTTTGAGGTTGTTTACCCTCGCTCCACGAATCTCTATGTTCTCGTCCGCTCTCAACTCTTCTTTTCAGTGGCCTCCTTCACTTCTGTGGAAACCGGGGCCGGCGTGTCCTTCTCCTTGCTCTTGCCTATATTGTCGCGCCAACCACGTCCCCAAAGCACCCATACAGCCGAAATCACAGCACCGAGGAACACGAAAGCCACGAGTATCATCATCTTGGACGGTTTGCTCGCATGCAGAGGCGTGGTAGGAGGAGCGATTACCGTGAACACCGGAGTTTCCTGCTGAACCTTGGCCTTGGCTGCCTGGAGCTGCTGTGCGCAGGTGCTGTAAAGGTTGTAAGTCAGTTGCATCTCGTTCTGCAGTCGATCCTGTTCGATGAGCACGCTCCGGCGGACTACTCCCTGATTGGCATCCACATAACGCGCATAGTTCTTCTGTGCAGTGTAGTAACTGGCCTTGGACTCATCATAGAGTTGCTGGTAGTACACCACATCCTGGCGGGACTTCTCGGTGCGGTACGCAGAAACATATTCCTGCAACCTCTGGACTACGGCATTCGCCAGGATAACGGACACGGCAGGATCCTGCGTGCTTATAGAAGCGGATATTACCGAAGTCTTGTTGTCAACCGTCAGGTTGATTGCATCAGTTATTGCCATAGCCACGGCCTGCTGTTCCCTCGTAAGCGATGCCGGATTGATGTCGGCATAGCCCTCGACCGGTTCTTCGTCCTTGTCGGAGAAAAGTGACATGAACCATCCCAAGGCCTTGAACGGTGCCGAGAACACATACGACCACCAGGGACTGCGCGTGTATTCCTTAAAGTATGTGTAGAGATCAGTCTCCACGACTTCCTTTTTGTACATGAACGTTACCGGTTCCGAAAACAGTTCGATTATGAAGGGATACGAGCCCACGATTTCGGGGTACAGTTCAGGATACACGGCATCGGAGGTCGAGGTGTTGTTAAGGTTGATTCCGGCGAGGGCAGCAACGGAGGAAATGTTGTTGTTTGTCCTCGACACCACCTCCGGAGCCAGCTTTGCACCAGCCTCATATTCCTTGGGTATGCTGAAGCCTACGACCAATGCAATGACCGCTGCCACAGCACACCACTTGAGTATGAACTTCCAGTTACGGAACAACTTGCCCAGCAACTCCATGAGGTCTATTTCCTCATACTGTTCTTCAATCCGTATGTTTTCTTTCATGACTCTACAATATCAAGTTTGCAATGACTGCCAGCATTGAGGCGAATGAACTTGAAGCTGATGCCAATGAAGACACCTCAGCCACGCTCATTCGGTCTCTTTCCGGCTTGGACGGGACTATGATAGTACATCCCGGTTCTATTTTCTTGGTGGCAGAACTTCCGCACTTGGCGGCAGAACCGTTCATGTAGACTATGAAAGCACGGGATTTCTTGGCCCTCAGTCCGTATCCGCCGGCTGCATCTATATACTGCTTGAGGGACTTGCCTTCCTCATAAACAACAGCAGAGGGGAACATGACTTCACCTATTATCCTTACCGTACCGGTATATTCAGGAACGACTATCCTGTCTCCGCTCTTGAGCACGACATCGCTGTTCGAGCCCGGATTTCTCAAAGCTTCCTCCAGATTCAAGGCTATGTCATAAGTATTGCTCATGTCCACGTTCAAACTGTCAGTTCCGGACGCCACAAGCCTTTGCAGTGCCTCATCCGAGGAATCATCGGAAGATTCAGTCCTGATGATTTTAGCTCCCTTGGGATAGGCCTGATTGGTAAGTCCGCCTGCGCGTTCGATAATTTGGGAGATGCGTTCCTCCCTGTTGACAAGCTGATAGTTGCCCGGGAAGGCCACGGCTCCGCCCAGAGTCACGAAAGACTGCGCGCGATATCCGGGAGACTGCCTTACGGAAACCACATCGTAGGGTTCCAGAATAAACTTGTCCGCTCCATCCACGGCAAAACCTTCCTGAAGTGAGAAAGTATATGTAACACCTATGGTGTCGCTGGGTTCCAGACTATCCCTGTCCACTACCCTGCGGGCCACATCTACCCTTGCCACAGACGCTCCGGGAAGCAAGCCTCCTGCCCTGAGTATCAGGTCCTCGATTGTGGTGTTGTCGGTGAACACGAATGAGCCGGGATTGGCCACCAATCCGTTTATGGAAAGTGTTCCGCGTTCATCCAGTTCATACTTGCCGCTTACAACCAGTATGTCGTTCTTCTTCAGGGGAACGTCTGCAGCCTCGCCGCGCACGATTCCGCCTATGTTCAGGGAAACGTTGTACACGCTGAGGTCATCCTGTTCCCTAAGCAGGATTGCCCTGTCAAGGAAAGCGTCTTCGGTAAGTCCGCCGGCAATCTCCACCAACTGTTTCACGCTGGCGACCTTTTCTCCAAGTTCATATAATCCGGGACGGAAGACATAACCGCGCACTTCTACGCGATTGGAAAAGCGGTCGAGAGCACGTCCGACCATCACCACATCGCCGTCATCGAGCTTATAGGACCCGAACCTGTCCTTGCCCACCGTGAATATCTCACGCTCGTCACCGCTGTTGCGCAGCACGTTGATTTCATTCTTGTAGGCATTGCTGGCGAATCCTCCGGCATAATCTATCAGAGTCTGGAGCGTCTCGCCGTCCTTCATTTCATACAGCATGGGACGCTTCACGCTGCCACGGAGCTCAACCAGATTCCTGTAGCTCGGAACGATTATTATGTCACCCTCCTGCAAGCGTATGTCTTCCGAGATCTTGCCCTCGAGCATATATTCGTATATATCGGCTACCGCGACTTTCTTGCCTTCACGGTAAATCTCGATTCCTCTGAGCGAGCCGCCCGGCCTCACGCCGTTTGCACGGTAAAGCGCATTGAAAACCGTAGAAAATGAAGAGAGCCTGTATGTTCCGGGCATATACACTTCACCCATGATGTTTACCTGGATGGTACGTATCTGTCCGAGGGACACGCTGATCTGGGAATTGTCGCCTCCGAGACCTGAATATTTGCTGCTGAACAGCCTGCGGATTTTGTCGGAAGCCTCCTCAATGGTAAGTCCGCTCAACTGCACAGGGCCGATCTGGCTTACGCTTATCCGGCCTTCCGGGGAGATGGTCTCGCTTATCATTGCCTCGTTGTCGCCCCAAATCTCTATCAGTACCTCGTCTCCAGGCCCGAGACGGTAATTCTCAGGCGTGGCGATGTTCTCGTTGGGTTCGAAAGTCAGGTTTGTCCCACGGAAGACGTCGTGTCCGAAAATTTGCGGAGCATCGGGACCGTTACCCGGAATTGAATCCGAAACCATAACGGCATCCGCTGCCAAAGGATCCGACATGTCGCGGCCTGACTCGGCTCTACTTGAAAGACTGCCGTCCAGGGCCATGGACGTTTTGGAAGCAGTTGCCTCGTATTCTTCCTTGATACGCTGCATCTGACTTTGGGTCACGCCGCTCGCGAGCAGTTCTGCAGCTATCTGCTGTTCGGACTTTCCGGAAGAGGCGGCGTTTTTCACATATTCTATAACTTGGGCATCGCTCATCTGTGCAGAAGCGACGATTGGTATGCAGAGCAGTGCTGCAACCACGGATAACAGGACGAATGTCTTATTCATCTGATTACAATTACGAAAGCACAAAGATAGTTAAATATGATTTGAGCACAAAATCAAAAAAATTTTCCGCAGGTATTGCTATTTCAGAAATAATGCCTATATTTGCATCCGCTTTCGCAGCAAACGTATAGCGAAAGAACTTTGACAACAGAAAACTTGGTGCGGTAGTTCAGCTGGTTAGAATGCCGGCCTGTCACGCCGGAGGTCGAGGGTTCGAGTCCCTTCCGCACCGCAACCAACACCCGATTTTACAGCAATGTAAGGTCGGGTGTTTTCTGAATGGCGCTTAGCCGGACACTCAGAGGAAATAATTCCTATTTCACGTCTGTCACAGTCCGTCGGGACAACATGAAAGCGCTTGTTCCAATCAGGAAAAGTCCCCCAAAAGGACATCCAGCCCTTTGCAAAGAAATGCGATAAGCCGGATATATGAGAAAGTCCAGTCTGCATCCGAAACGCAGAACGGGAAATCAGTTCCCCTTAACGATTCGTGGACTGCAACCAAAGCCGATAATAACTCAGTCCCGCTCGGTATCAATTCGCCAGAACTTTCCGAAAGCGAAGATACGAAAAACTATCAACCCCCTGTACCTCACCACACCAATCGCGACAGCCTCATATAATCAATGAGGAAACGTACAGACAAAAAGGCCGAACAAAGATTAAAACGTATCAAAAGTTTGGGGATGAAAGAAAAACTATGTACTTTTATGCCGGTAAATAGTTGATTTATAATATATTAAATAAATAATTCATGGGATTAAAAACTGCAATAGAAACATTCTATAATGAACGGAATGTCATTAAGACCAGAATTAGTGCCGAAGAATCGTCTGAAGTTTTAGAACAGGTAGGAGAGAAAATCTTTGGAGCGGGTAAACGGTTTGACAAGGTATTGTCTGATGCCTTCAAACCGGTAGCAGAGCAAATACTATCCGGTTATTTTAAAGTCACAAATAACAGAGACAGTAGTTCTTATGTAAAAGTACACCCGACATGTGTAGAGATATATTATCATGAAGAAGGTCCGGGGAACGATAAAGTAAAGGATTACATAGTATATCATAGAGACAGTGTTGACGGAACGAAGAAAAAGTCAGTTTTTCCTTTGGGATTATTACATAACCATGTTTCCGGTATAGATATAACTTTTGAAAAATTAACAGAAGGTTTGCCTGTAAGGTTTTCCGCTTTGATAAGAGAGTTCTGGGTAGATAAAAGCAATAAGAAGGAAGTGGAGAATGATAATTATGGAGACCCCATAAAACCATGTACAGAAGCAGAACCTGAAACAAGATCCACTTATCTGTATGAGGCATTATACTCCCAATATTCTGTATTCGACGGCTTTAGTGTTCAGTGGGTTGACGATGAAGAAAACCTGGAAAAGATACGTAAGGTAAAAGAAAGATTGAATGTGGCGGAGTATCGTCTAAACGAGAAAAACAAACCGGAGAAACAGACAGAAGGAGAGCCGCGCACCCGAAATAATAAGTACAAGCAGTGCCTTAGAATGTGGAGTTATTCAATAAACGAAGATAAAAACAAGCAATAAACCTGTGATCCCGGATTATAAATGCAATGCAGTCTATTTTTCGGAATGGCTGAAAAGTGACTATCCTGAGATATATAAGGGATTGACAAAAATATTGGACAGACATAATGTAGCATACGACATTATACCGGGTACCAAGGATGTCTGGTGCAGGGACTATATGCCGTTACAGCTTGATAATGAGAGATTTCTATGCTATAAATATGAGCCGGATTATTTGATGAAGAAGGCCGGTGACCGGAAATATATTACGGATTCATTGAATGTGAGCCGGAATATGGGATTAAGGATAAAGGAATCCTCTTTGGTTATAGACGGGGGCAATGTCGTAAAGGTAGGGAATACTGCTATAATGACAGAGAAGGTGTTTGAGGAGAATCCGGCGGTCGGAAAAGAAGCATTGATAAAACAGCTGGAGGAGCAACTGGAGTGTGAAGTTATTTTCATACCCTGGGATAGACGTGAAAAGTACGGTCACTCCGACGGAATAGTCAAGCCTGTTTCAGACAACACCATACTTTTGACCAATTATCACGACTTCGACAGGGAATATAGCAGCGAGTTTATAAAAAGACTTTCCGCCAGATTTGAAGTAAAGGTATTGTCTTAAAAAAAACTCTCAACTGCCCGCACCTCGCCGCACTCAGCGCGGCAGCCTCAGACTATCGAGAGTTTACTTCTGCGGCAAATATAGTGAGAAATTTTCTACTACTTCCCAATGCCCGCCTTTGTCCGGCCCGATGCGCCTGAGTATTCCTTCTGCCTTCAGCTTGGCAATATGCTTTTCCACTGCTTTTGGGCTTATACCTATCCGTTTGGCAAGGGCAGCGGCACTTAGTGAATTATCCTGAGAAAGCAGCGCGATGATTTTCTCCCTACTTTTTGACTTTTTCTCCCCACTTTCCGGAATATCTTCAATGGATTTACGGTAAATTTCAATTTCATGAGTAAGGTTCTTGACCATAGTGGCAGTCATAAAATCCCGGAATATATTTAAATCTTCATTTTCCCGGGTTTCTACCAATGCTTTGATATACTCTTCCTTATCTTCCTTAAGAATTTTGGTCGGAATCAAGCCAAATTCAAATTGAAGCATATTCATTACAAGACGTGCCATTCTGCCGTTACCGTCAGCCCACGGATGTATAGTAACCAAATGATAATGAGCATCAAAACTAAGTTCGTATAATTGAGCAACGCCTTTGCCTGCATAATTTTTCCGTTCTTGATTCAGCCAATTACAAAATTCCTCGAGTTTTACCGGAACCTTACTGTAATTCATATAGGATTTGCCTCCGATTCCGGCAGTAACATTCAACAGACGCAGGTCTCCCTGTGCAGATGAAAAATCTCCCAATGCAGTTTTATACTCCTGCCCGGTATTTTTCATGACAATGGCAGAGAGGTCTTTCAATAAATTGACGGAGAAGTCAGTATGTGTATGAGCTAATTGTATGGCTGTTTCATAAGCATTTCTAAGATCAAGATTCATGTTCTGCTCCGTTATACTTTTGCCTTTCAGGCTGATTCCCTGGTCGAACATGATTTGATTTTCAAGCTCTGTTATGGTCGAACCCTCGATAGCCGTGGAATGAGTAACGAGGGAATACAAATAGAACTTGTCATAATTTATCTGCTTGTCTATTTCCAACTCCCGATAAAGGGAAATCAATTTTTCAAGTTCCGTTTGCATATTATCTTCACTTTTTCGCAAATATATATTTTCTCCCTACTTAACGATTACCTTCTCCCTACTTTTTGACTTTTTCTCCCCACTTTCCTGCAGTTTCTCCCTACTTTCTGCAATTAACAGGCAGGCGACACCCTTCAAAGCGCAGCGTTTCAGCCTCACGGAGGTATCACCCTTTACAAATCCTTTGTCGGGAATATTTTGAAAGAAACGTCTCGACCAACTAACAGTAGGACAGACGTTGTCAGTAACCTTAGCGGCAAGTCGGACGACACAGCTACCCGACAAAATCAAGACGCTTCCGGAAACGAAGATAGCGAAAAGCTTGCATCAGCGGGGAGAATCCGACTACCGATGTAGAACTCGACGCTTTGATAGACATAGCACGAAGGGCGGCAGTCTGCTCAAGCTCCTCCTCGTTATTCCCGTACCGTCTCCGGAACCTTGTTCTTCATCAGCACCATAGCCACTATGAACATCAGGAGGTGCATCAAGTTGTACCAGCCACCGCCTATCAGAAGCACGTAAGGCTGGGGCAACAGTTGCCAGAGAAAGTTGAGCCAAGCTGTCACAAGCGGGGTCAGAAGCACGAACCACAGGGGGATGCTGCATTGGATTTCGATCCGGTCAGAGTTCTTCGGCCAAGGTAAAGAAATATTCCTCTCTTCAATGAAGCGACCATGACATCAAGTTCAAAAATACCAACATATTAGGAGGGACTACGGCAGATTGGCGGACAATTCTGCACGTTTTGTCGCTCTGTAACAATTTCGTGCTCGTATAGATTATCCCACATCTTTGGCCTTTACAGCAACTCTGTCAAATCATATCTCAGGATAGTGCTGCTCGTCTTGTCATTAGCGTATAGAAGCTTGCCTACAGCATCGTAAGCTATATGATTGATGTTTTCCGCCACCTTTATATCGTACAGAAAGTTTCCGTCCCAGTCGAATACATGTATGGAAGTACCCGCTCCTTCTGCCGCTGCCTCAAGCAGACCAAGCCCTTTATATGTGGCCAAAATATAATCCGAAGAGGCAGCAGCTCCTTCATAGTACACCTTCGTATCCATGCTGAAAACCTCGGAAAATACGCTTTGCCATTGCTTGTAGGATTCATCCACAGCAATTGAGCGCACTTCCCCGCTTTGAGTATCAAAGAGATTCAGAAAAGGAAGGCAAAGCATGAACCCGGCCACCTTGCCACTATTCGATTTTCCAAGCAGCATGGTACTTAAATAGGCTAAAGACTGCTCACTACTTATGTTCTCATCCAATTCAAATGTATTCAAGGTATTACCGTCAGAAGAGACTGAGCTAAAGAAAACTCTTCCCTCTTCCAACTCTAAAAGGAATTTACCTCCCTCAGAAAGTGGCAGCCAATCAATCAGGCTTAGAGGCATTTCAAAATTATCCACTATAAACGGGAGTTCTGAAGCCAAGCTTTGCTGCACATCTACCACATACGCCTGCCCGATCGAACCATCGATGAGGGTCAGATATTTTTGATCAGAACTGCCTTTTACCATGCTCGGGAAAATCATTTCAGAGGGCCCTCTACCATTACGTATAAAACTTCCTAAAAAATCTAAAGAAGTCGTAGAATATGCTTTGAAATAGCAGGGACTGTCATCTCTTATCTGGTCATACACCACAAGCACAGTATCACTGACTACTTGTAAACCATAGCAGTTTAACACATCGGGAAAGCCTGAAATGAAGTTGGTGTCAGGGCTTAATTCCACTACTTGCCCAGCCTCGGCAAATTTTTGAGAAGCTCCCTTTATAATATTATTCTCAGTATTACAAGAAGTAATAAGCAAAGGGAATACAAGAATCGGGAGATACAACAGATTTTTCATACATCTATATTTATAATAATTATCATTCAATCATTTATGGTCTGAAAAACCGCAATTTAAGAAAAAACAGATTATAGCTGAACTGCAACGGCACTTCGGGTCGCCAAGATAATGATGCAAGACCGCAATGGCAAAATGTCCACCCTGCCGGAATTGTAGTTGTTTCCAATCAAGAAGAAAGGAGGAACGTTTTAACGACCTCCTTATAAAGGGTAAATTGGTTTGGAATCACGCCGACAATGATTCTCGGCCTCAGACGTAGCCGATGGCTTATACTCGTCGCAGGGGAATATGTCTGACCCCACTACCGAGGGCACGGATGCGCCACAAACCAATGAAAAGTATTCTCCCTCCAGCTCTGAATGGCACTTAGCTGGACACTCGGAGAGTGTGCCGGACCTCCTTCCTACGCAAGGAGAATACCACCATAAAAGACCTTTGCTTTGAGAGAGGTGTATGGTTGAAACTGAAAAAAAGGCAATTTCATTGATAACATTGACGCTTTATCTCCCGCGTTTGATAACAACGAAATTACCTTAAATTAAACCTCCTCGACTGGGTTGTCTTCAACGCCCGGTACTGGAGCAGAAGATCGGAATCGTCCGACGAATAGAGGGGAAATACAAGCTGCTCCTATTTCCAAGGGCAATGATAGGGTTTTATGCGGTCACCTGGACATTTCGGGTGATGGTGACAAGGATAAGGTTGCCATGCCCATTTATTTTCAGTAAAAATGTTACAAACCCAGATAATCTGTCTATCCCACCAAGCCTTATTTTACTGTATCTTTGCAGTGTAGAATGAGTTATCTGCCGGTAAACGACCCGACATTCATGACGGGAAGCACCGAAGATGAACGTTGGTGTGAAAGCAATCAGCTCATCAAAATCGGACATATCGACGGCGATGGCATCGGCCTGCTGCAAGGAACGGAAAGTATAAACGTAAGATTTGAAAGACAGTAATATGACGAATATGGCACGAAATCTATTAACTACATTGCTCCTGTTCGGACTGCTGTCATGCAGTACGGCAGAGAGGAAGACGCATCAGTCCAATATTGAGGAAACCGGAAAACAGAATATAGGAAGTGTGCCCGCACTCTACCCGAAACCGATGACCGTCATCGGTGCGGAAGTGGACGGAAAAGTGAACTGGCTTGTCGTGGGACATACGGGCATCATCGGCCACGACAGGATACTCATAAGCATGAGCAAAAGCCACTACACCAATCAAGGGATAAAGAAATCCAAAAAACTGTCTGTTAATCTTGTAAGCCGGGAGATGCTGTCCAAAGCCGATTATGTAGGCAGCGTGAGCGGTGCTTCGACAGATAAGTCAGAGGTGTTTGAATACCATTGGGGCGAAAACGGCACTCCCGTAATTGACGATTCGCCATTGACAATGGAGTGCGACTTGGTGGACATTTATGAGACGGAGGGCTTTGACAACTTCGTCTGTTCCATTGCCAATACCTACGCCGCACCCGATATGCTTGACGATAAAGGCAAGCTCGACTATACGCGCTTAAAGCCTGTCTTGTTCGAGTTTCCGACCTACTCCTACCTTGCCACAGGAGAAATAATCGGCAAATGCCTTAATCTGGACAAACAGCCGGGGATATGCGCCAAGGAACCGATGGCTGCCGACGGCATCGTGCGCCTGTCGAAAGTAGAAGTCTACCCGCAGTTCCTCGATGAATATATAAGATATGCGACCGAAGTAGGCGAAATCTCCCTGCGTACCGAACCGGGCGTGCTGACCATGTATGCCGTTGGCGAAAAGGAAAATCCCTGCCAAATAACCATCCTTGAAACATACGCGAGCCGGGAAGCATACGACAAGCACATCGCTTCCGCGCATTTCCGGAAATACAAGCAAGGGACGCTGCACATGGTCAAATCATTGGAACTGACTGATCAGACGCCGCTCAATCCCGCCAACCGAATCAATAACTTTATGGAGTGACGTAATAGAAAAAGCAACCATCAATCGCATTAGGAACATGGTCGTGAGGCAAAGGAATGGCAGGAGACGACAGAAGAAATGGGAGTGGATACCCGCGACTCCCGGGAAATGGCGATGATTTGAGAATGAACAATAAAGAAAGAAAACTTATGACAGTAATACAATAGAAGCCATCAAACTGACGAAGGAGCAGAAAGCGGTAATGACGAAAGAGATGACAGAAACGGCTTCACGTGTAATGAATCTCCCGCCGCAAGCGTTCCAAGTTTTCATCAAAGAGAACTAGCCGGACAACATCGGCGTGGGTGGGACCCTGCTGTCTGATAAGAAATAATCATTAAAACATAATGGAAATGAGAAACTTGAAATTATTCTTGACATCCGTGGCTGTAATCATGTCAGTCCAATTGTTTGCCTGCTCAAATGGAGGCGGCAGAGATGAAAAGCAGCCGGATTCTCCTGTTCCGGAAAATTCTGAAACGGGAATCAAATCCACAGTATATATCACAAGCGACATTTCTTCTGAAGGACTTATAGCTGTTTATGAGGCTTTGGGACGTAAGGCTACCGGAAAAGTGGCCG
Source organism: uncultured Muribaculaceae bacterium (assembly GCA_964582235.1). Classification (GTDB taxonomy): domain Bacteria; phylum Bacteroidota; class Bacteroidia; order Bacteroidales; family UBA932; genus Cryptobacteroides. The sequence goes on from CAZOQW010000002.1 coordinate 38,277, forward strand.
TAAAGCTCTCGACAGGCGAACCGGGCGGACACAATTTCCTTCAGCCGGCATTGATTAAAGACCTTGTGCAGGAGGTGAACGGAACTATCGTGGAATGCAATACGGCATACGGGGGCGGACGCTCCAATACTGCCGCCCATCTCCAAGCCGCCGAAGACCACGGCTTCACCGCCATTGCCGAAGTGGACATCATGGATGCTGAGGGAGAAACCCGGCTTCCGGTGGAAGGCGGCCGCCACATAGACTATGACATCGTAGGCTCGCATTATACTGACTATGATTTCACTGTCGTCCTGTCCCACTTCAAGGGTCATGCAATGGCAGGATTCGGAGGTGCGATAAAGAACATCTCCATCGGCATCGCCTCTTCCAACGGAAAACGCTGGATACATTCAGCAGGCACAAGCACTACAAGTTGGGGCAATCCTTCACAGGAGGATTTCCTCGAAACAATGGCGGAAGCAGCCAAAGCCGTTGCCGACCATTGCGGGGAGAATATCCTTTACATCAACGTTGCCAACAACCTTTCCGTGGATTGCGACTGCGATTCTTCGCCTGCCGACCCGCAGATGGGCGACATCGGCATCCTCGCCTCACTTGACCCTGTCGCACTTGACAAAGCCTGCACAGATCTCGTTCGCTCATCGGATGACCACGGCAAAATTCATCTGATAGAACGTATAGACTCCCGTCAGGGAATGCACACGCTTGATTATGCCGAGCATATAGGGCTTGGCAACCAGCAGTACGAACTGGTAAGGCTGGACTGACCGCCTAAAAATACGTATTAACAGGCTGATTATGGACAGTGCCGCCATCCGTGAAGCCGTCTATGCGCTTGACACCTTGGGGCAGATGGTGTAACGCCCTCCTGCTTCTTGAACATCCTGCTGAGGTGCTGGGGGTATTCAAAACCGAGGCGGTCGGACACTTGGGAGACGGTTTCCCCTGCCGCCGTTATCCAATGTCTGCCTTACATCGGCTTCCCCGCCGCTATCAAGGCGTTGCGTATAATCAAAAATCCCTGACCTTTTCAAGTCAGGGACGCATTGTCGTTCAATTTGTCGGGGTAAAAGGACTCGAACCTTCGACCCTCTGCTCCCAAAGCAGATGCGCTAGCCAACTGCGCCACACCCCGATTTCCAGAAACACAAACCGTTTCCGCCCGATTTTCAAAGTTGAATCCGTCCAAAAAACTGCCGTTTCCAGCCTGTAACAGGTAAGAGAGCAACAGGCAGCGGTTGACCCGGCCAACTCCAAATTGGGGACGCAAAAGTACAACTTTTTTACTGAAATTCCCCAACCTTATCCGCCAGAAGTCAGCGAGCTGAGTCACAAAACGTCCGGAACGAAACAAAATGACTATCTTTGCCGCCGTATGAGCATCATTGAAGCACACGGCATCCACAAGAGTTTCGGCCAGCTCGAAGTTCTGAAAGGTATCGACATAGAAGTCAACGAGGGCGAAATAGTCTCCATCGTCGGGGCTTCCGGCGCGGGCAAATCCACCCTGCTGCAAATACTCGGCACCCTGTCCACACCGGACTCCGGCAGTCTGGAAATCAGCGGTCGGGACGTCCTGAAACTCAAAAGCGATGAACTTTCGCATTTCCGAGGCAAGCACATAGGCTTCGTATTTCAGGCTCACAGGCTGCTTGCCGAATTTACAGCCTTGGAAAACGTAATGATTCCCGCGCTCATAGCCGGAGAACGCAAGTCAACTGCCCGGAAAGAGGCCTTGCGGCTGCTGGAAGAACTCGGACTGGGCGGTCGCTCCGAACACAAGCCCTCGGAACTCTCCGGAGGCGAACAGCAAAGAGTGGCAATCGCCAGGGCAATAATCAACAAGCCCGCAGTCCTGTTCGCCGACGAGCCTACAGGCAACCTCGATTCCGTCACCAAACAGGAAATCCACAAGGTATTCTTTGACCTGCGCAAGAACACCGGACAGACTCTCGTAATGGTCACCCACGACAGCTCGCTCGCCGCACTCTGCGACAGATGCCTCAACATGAAAGATGGCCGATTTATTTAGGTTCAAACAGTTCTCGGTCCGTAACGAGACTTCCGCACTCAAAGTTGGGACAGATGCTGTGCTTCTCGGTGCTGCAATGACTGTCCTGCCCGAAGACAGGCACGCCCTCGACATAGGCACGGGCACAGGAGTAATAGCGCTCATGGCCGCACAACGATCCACAATGCTCGATATCACCGGAATAGACATAGACAAAGGTTCTGCCGGGGAGGCCGCGCACAATTTCGCAATATCCCCATGGAGCGGCAGGCTGAACGCCCGTCTCTGTGCCCTTCAGGACTTCGTGCCGGACGCGGAATATGACCTCATCTTCACAAATCCTCCATATTACGACAACTCCCTGCGCAACCCGGATGCCCGCGAAGCCGATGCCCGTCACTGCGGAACTTTGGGCTTCGGAGATATTTTCCGCTTTGCCTCACAGTGGCTGAAACCCGACGGAAGGCTCTCTATGATTATGCCGTCAGACTGTGGAAAATCGTCCTGCAGGCTTGCAGTTTCATACGGAATTCGTCCCTACCGGACCATAAGGATACGCACGACGGCAACCAAGCCCGTCAAAAGATTGATAATAGAGTTCTCCAAGACGCAAATGACTGTATCAGAAGAAGATATAACGCTCATGGAAAATGGCGGACGCAGTCGTGAATACTCTGAACTCACCAAGGATTTTTACCTGTAATTCGTCCCAGATGCCCCAAACTTGCCACAAAATCAGACATTTTTACCACAAAAGGACGGCAGAAATTTCCTTAAAATATTTTTTGCTGTAATTTTGCCTCGCGAAAAATTGTCAAAATGGATAATCTGACTCAGAGGGACAACTTCATTCTCAAGTTCGGAAACAGTTTCAACGTTTCGAACATTGGAAATTTCATATTTTAACAAGACAATAAGAAATGCACAATCTTTCTCAAAGCGACAACTTTATTTTAAAGTTCGAAGAAAGCATCAAACAGTGCTGGGATCAGCCCGCCGTCAGCGATTTCCACCTGAAGAGCACCACCACTTACGGTGAGTTCGCCAAGGAAATCGAGACCAACAAACTGTTGTGGAAGGCAGCAGGTCTGAATCCGGGCGACAAAATTGCCATCACAGCCAGAAATTCGGCTGCCTGGGCCAAAATTTTCTTTTCCACCCAGGTAAACGGCTATGTATCAGTACAGATTTTCCCCGGCTTCACCCCCGGCGACACGGAAAATCTCGTAAACCACTCCGAGACGAGGATTCTTTACATAGAGAAGAGCCTGTTCGAGCCCCTGAAGTTCGAAAACATGCCCATGGTGATTGCGGCAATCGAACTGAACACAGGAGAATTGCTCGCATTCCGCGGAAACTTCAACGAGATTTACGCAAAGCGGGACCAGGCCTTCAACGAGTCACATCCCGACGGACTAACGCCTGAAGACATCGACTATTCCAACTGCAAGCTCGACACGCTTTCGTCAATCATGTACACCTCCGGCTCTACCGGAAATCCCAAGGGCGTGATGCTGACGAACAAGAACTTCTCGGCACAGGTATACGTACTCCCCAAGCATGCACCTTACCGCAGAGGTGAGAATATAGTGAACGTGCTGCCGTTCGCTCACATATTCGGAATGACCGTGGACATGATAGTCCCCTTCTGCATCGGAATGCACGTGGTAGTACTGGGACTTCCTCCCACCCCTACCTTCCTCAAACCGGCTCTCAGAGCCTACAAGCCGCACCTGTTCTTCTCCGTGCCTCTCGTGCTCACAAAGCTCATTGAGGACACCCTGGGAGATTTCATCCACAGCAAGAGCGGTGCAGCCAAACTCGCTGACTACAAGAACAATCCCGACTTCTGCGAGGCCCTCGAAACCATCTTCATGAAGGCCCTCGGAGGAGAAATAGAAATCTTCGTCACCGGAGGTGCAGCCATTCCCGAGCAGTTCGAGGAACTGTTCGTCACCAAGCTCGGCCTGCCCTTCGTGACCGGTTACGGCCTGACGGAGACGGCTCCCGTGATAACCCTGGGCCATCTCGGAAAATACAAGCTGCGCGAATGCGGAGAATACTTCGATGAGGTATTCGAAGTCAAAATCAACTCTCCCCATCCCGACACCATTCCGGGCGAGATTCTCGTCAAGGGTCTGTGCGTATTCTCCGGCTACTTCAAGAACGAGAAGGCCACCTCTGAGGCATTCACCGAGGACGGCTGGTTCCACACCGGAGACATGGCCACAATGGACAAGGACAACAGCGTATTCATCGTGGGACGCTGCAAGAACATGATACTCACTTCCAACGGACAGAACATCTACCCCGAAGAAATCGAGGTGGTGCTCAATGACCTGCCGGGAGTGGCCGAATCCTTGATTGTAAACCGCGGAGAAAGGCTCGTGGCCCTCATCGTGCCCGACCAGAACAGGCTCGAAGGCATGGATGCCGAGGCCGTGAAGAACATTATGGATGCCAACATCAACGTCCTGAATACCCGTATTCCCGGCTATTCACACGTGTGCGGCTATGAGCTCCGCTATGAACCTTTTGTAAAAACACCTAAAGGCAGTATAAGGAGATTTATGTATGAATAATGAAAGAAGAGTCGTGATCACCGGAGTGGGCGTGATCTCGCCCGTCGGCAACGACATTAACACATTTTGGAACAACATTAAAGCAGGAGTCTGCGGCATCAGCAAGCTGGAGTGCTTCCAGGAGTACAACCTTCCTATCCACGTAGCAGGACAGATAAAGGGTTTCAACCCTGCGGATTTCGGTCTCAGCCCCGCTGAGCGTCGCCGTAACGACCTCTACAGCCAGTATGCACTCGCCGCTGCAGCCCAGGCAATGAAGGACAGCGGCCTCGTAACCGGCGAAAACATCCCCGAGGAGCGTCTCGGAATCTATGTAGGTTCCGGAATCGGCGGAATCCACACTTTCGTAAACCAGACGGAAGTATTGCTCAAAGAGGGCGCAGACCGCATTTCTCCCCTATTCATCCCCATGATGATCAGCAATATCGCAGGCGGCAACATCGCAATCAAGTACAAGGCCAAGGGCCCTGCGCTCACCCACGTGTCAGCCTGCGCAACCGGAACCAACTCCGTAGGAGAGGCCTATCTGACAATCAAGTACGGACGCGCTGACGCAATACTCGCAGGAGGCAGCGAAGCCTGCATCACTCCTCTTTCCATCGGCGGTTTCGCAAATGCCAAGGCCCTCACCACCGAGGCGGACCCCACTCTTGCCTGCCTGCCCTTCGATGCACGCCGCGGAGGTTTCGTAATGGCAGAAGGCGCAGCCATGCTGATGCTGGAAGAGAGGGAGCATGCAATCGCACGCGGTGCAAACATCATCGCTGAAGTATGCGGCTACGGATGCACCTGCGACGCACACCACTACACTGCACCCCGTCCCGACGGAGTTACTGCAGCCGCTGCAGTACGCCAGGCACTCGACGAGGCCGGATACAAGGAGGGAGAGAACCTCTACATCAATGCCCACGGCACCGGAACCCACCTCAACGATGCTACCGAGACCGTTGCTTTCAAGATTGCACTCGGAGAAGCCGACGCACACCGTGCCTCCATCAGTTCCACCAAGTCAATGCACGGACACATGTTGGGAGCAACCGGAGCAGTTGAGCTTATCATCTGCGCACTCGCTCTCAGGGACGGTATCGTGCCTCCCACCATCGGACTTGCAGAGCCTGACCCTGTATGTGACCTTGACTACACGCCTCAAACGGCACGCAAGCGTGACCTTGACATTGCAATTTCTAATTCTCTTGGTTTCGGAGGTCACAATGTTTGTGTATCTTTGCGTCGCGTAAAATAAAATCTTGACCAAATGACACGAGAAGAAATCAAACAACATCTCCCACACAGGGAACCCATGCTCCTCGTAGACGAGAGCGTGCTTGATGGAGACTATGTGAACTCCAAGTATACCATACGCGAGAATGAGTTCTTCACGACAGGACACTTTCCCGGATATCCCGTAGTTCCCGGTGTAATCCTCTGCGAAATCATGGCACAGTGCAGCTTCCTGCTCATTCCGAGCGAGGAACTTAAGGTGAACACCGCCATGTACGCCGGAATGGACGATGTAAAGTTCAAGCATTCGGTCTTCCCCGGTGACACCGTGGAGGTGAGGTCACACATTCTCGTAAAGAGAGGTCCCCTCTTCGTAGTAGAGGCGGAGGCCAAGGTAAATGGAAACCTGTGCTGCAAGGGAAAACTTTCCCTCATGCTGGTTCCGAACGAAAAATTAGGAAAATAAGTTATGGCTTACAATCTTCTTAAAGGAAAGAAGGGTATCATCTTCGGTGCCCTCAACGAGCAGTCGATTGCTTGGAAGGCCGCACAAAGGGCCCACGAAGAAGGAGCAGAACTCGTGCTTACCAACACGCCCATATCAATCAGGCTCGGCACCATCAACTCTCTCGCAGAGGAATGCGGTGCTCTCCTGGTGCCTGCAGACGCAACCTCGGTAGAGGATTTGAATGCACTCGTGGACGCAGCGATGGAGCACTTCGGAGGTCCTTTCGACTTCGTGCTGCACTCTATCGGAATGTCCCCGAACATCCGCAAGAACCGCCCTTACCAGGACACGAACTACGACTTCTTCAACAAGACGCTCGACATTTCCGCCCTTTCATTCCACAAGTTGCTGAACGTCCTCTACAACAAGGACGCGCTCAATGAGTGGGGTTCAGCCGTGGCTCTCACTTACATCGCCGCACAGCGCACATTCGAGGGATACAACGACATGGCCGATGCAAAGGCCCTGCTCGAATCCATAGCCCGCAGCTTCGGCGTGATCTACGGCAGGAAACGCCACGTGAGAATCAACACCGTTTCCCAGTCGCCCACCAAGACGACCGCAGGCAGCGGCATCAGCGGCATGATGGACATATTCAACTACGCCGAAGAACTTTCCCCTCTCGGAAATTCCAGCGCTGACGATTGCGCAGACTACATCATGACTCTGTTCTCCGACCTCACCAGGCACGTGACCATGCAGAATCTCTACCACGACGGAGGATTCTCCACCACCGGACTTAACGCCGGAGTGCTCGAGGCCTTCTGTAAGGGAATGGAGAAGTAATTCTTGCCTAACCGGAATAACGAGGCGGCTGCATTTGCGGCCGCCTTTTCCGTATTCCCCTGCTTGCAGGGCTCGCCGTCGGGCGGGCGGCGTAGCTCAGGGGCCGGAGAGAAAGCTTGCTTACCAGAAAATGCCCATGGCAGGCCTGCGCGATAGCGCAAGCGAAGCCGTTGTGCTCCCTGGGGAGCTGGCTGCGACAGCAGGCTGAGGGGTTCCCTGCGTAGCAGGGCTCGCCGTCGGGCGGGCGGCGAAGCGATGCGCAGGGGCCAGGGGACATTGTTTGCTTGCCAGAAAACGCTCGTGGCTGGGGATAAAGGTTGCTTGACCGAAAACGCTCATTGCAGGCCGGTGCGATAGCGCAAGCGGAGCCGTTGTGCTCCCTCGGGCGGCGCGACAGCAGACTGAGGGGTCAAAAAAACGGCCCGGAATCCCGGACCGTACTCTTTAATCGTGCTATTTCCTAAAGGTTGGGGTTCACCTTGCTCCACTCGCTTACGGGAGGGATGATGCCGAGAGTGATAATCTCATCACGCATCTTGCAGAGGTGCTCGTAGGAAGCCTTAAGCTCGGCCAATTCCTCAGGAGTTCCCTCAGGCTCGGTGTAGTGTACTCCGGTAGCGTCGATGACGGTAGGCATTGCCATCATTACGTTCTGGTAGCTGGCGTTGTTCACGTAGCAGCCTGCAGGCCAGAGGAACTTCTCGCCGCCCATTGCAGCCTCAATCATCTTGACGGCATTGTATGCAGGGCTCTGGAATGAACTGCGGCCGCGGAGTTTGATGATGTTGGAACCACCCTGTACGGTGTTGTGCTTGATCTCTGCCCACTTCTCGTCAGAAAGGTTCTTGCTGCTCAGAGGTTCGCCGTCCACCATAACCTTGGATGCGAATACTGCCATGGCCTCGCCGTGTCCGCCGTAGGTACGTGCTCCGGTAACCTTGCTCTGCTGAACACCGAATTCCTGTGCAAGAGCCTCCTGCAGACGGGTTGAGTCGAGGGCTGCAAGAGTGGTAACGCACTCGGGCTTAAGTCCTGAATGGAGGAGAACTACAAGTCCCGTAAGGTCAGCGGGGTTGAAAATCACGACCACGTGCTTCACATCGGGGCAATAGGTCTTGACGTTCTTTCCGAAATCCTCTGCGATCTGGCAGTTTCCCTTAAGGAGATCTTCGCGGGTCATGCCCTCCTTGCGGGGAGCGCCGCCTGAAGAAATGATATATTTTGCGTCCTTGAAAGCCACTGCGGGATCAGTGGTCCAGGTGATGTTCGCACCCTCGAATGCGCAGTGATCCATCTCGGCAACAACGCCTTTCAGACCGGGTTCATACACGTCGTAAAGGCAGATGTTAGGAGTAAGTTTGAGCATCAGGGCCGTCTGTGCCATGTTGGAACCGATCATGCCGGCTGCTCCAACAATGACTAATTTCTCATCGGTAATATAGTTCATGATATCAAAAAAATAAAGAAACTTCAGTCTATCTCTGCAAATATACATAAATAATAAGTAAATACACGCAGAAGCAAAGCAAACAAACTTTCTGGCCCAAGCTGTAGTCATGGGCACCGGTCAACAAAACAAAACGGACTATTATGGTTTATTTTACAAAAAACACTATCTTTGCCGTTGTTATAAACTTTTTATGGCACTGTATCTAATAAAGGATTTGGACGACGACTACCACTCGAAATTAGGCGTCTGGAAAATTACAGAGACGGAAGAAGAACTTCGCTCCCTTTCATCCGTCCCGTCTGACGAAATGGAGGAAATTTCTTATATCAAGAGCGAATCCCTCCGCAAACAGAAACTGGCAGTAAGGACACTTCTCGACCAACTGTTCGAGGAAAAGGTCTATCTCAGCCACCACGACAACGGTAAACCGTATATCGAAAATTCTTCGATCAACATCAGCATTACCCACACCGAAAAGTACGTTGCGGTCATAGTGAACGATACCGAAGAAGTCGGCATTGACTGCGAGTCATTGGACAGGGATTTCTCCGCTGTGGAGAAGCGTGCCCTTTCGGAAGACGAGGTCGAGGACCTCGACGAGGACCAACGCAACGAGCAGCTGGCCATCTACTGGTGCGCCAAGGAAGCCGTATACAAGAAGATGTCTCAGTACAATGTGGACTTCGCCGAGCAGATTGAAATCGAAAACTTCCATCTCAGGGGCGAGGGCGAGCTCGATGCGACTTTCACCCAGAAGGACGGCTTCGAAGAAGAAATCCACCTCCAGTACATGACCTTCGACAGGCACGTGCTCGTCTGGGTTGCAGGCTGAGCCTGTCGTATTAAGAGCAGATACCTGTGCGAGCTGCCGGAAGTTACTTCTGACGGAGCCAGATTTCAGGATTCTGCGGATTTTTCTCTTTCCATATCTGGAAATGCAGCATGGTTTGGCCATCTATGGTATCCACCGTACCGATGACCGAGCCTGTGCTGACTTTGTCACCGGCCTTTACTGACACCTGACCGAGCTTGCAGTAGAACGAGAAGTAGTTTCCATGTTGCACGAGCACGCATTTGTTGTAGCCGGGCATCACTATCACGCTTTTCACTTCCCCGTCGAACACGGCCTTCACCACACTGCCCTTCGCCAGACCTATGCTGATACCGTTGTTGAACGGCATGACTATGCTGGTGTACACGGGATGGCTGTGGCGGCCGAATTTTTCGAGCACGGGACCATCGGCGGGCCAGGGCAGGCGTCCCTTGTTAGCCTCGAATTCAGCTGCGAGTTTGTAGTCGGTAACTGCCGGCTGCGCCTTGCCTGATGACTTGGAGGCTTCCTCCTGCCGCCTCGTCTCCTCCATGTACTGCGCAATTATCTTCTCTATCTCCCGATTCAGCGCCTCAACCTGTTTCTGCTTGGCTTTCAGTTGATTCTGGTAACGGGTGCGATACTTTCCGAGCTGGGACACCAGGTCGTTGACCCGCTTTTCCTCGGACTGGAGTTTCTTCAGATCTGCAGCCCGTGAATCGCGCAGTTTCTTTGCTTCCGCAGACAGCCCCTCCAAACGCCCGGCCTCCGTCTCCAGTTCAGACCTGAGGTTTTTCACCTCAATGGCTTCCTCGTTCATGCGTTCCGACAAGCCGCGCAAGTATGCAAAACGTCGTGTCGCCTGCGCAAGACTGTTGCTCGAAAGTATGTGGACATACCACATCTTAGCATCGCGGTTCTTGTAGGCACCGCGCACCAGGCGTTCATAATATATGGAAAGTGTGTCTATGCGCGCCTGCAGGACATTTATCTTCTGCCGTGTGATGCGGACGCTGTCCTCTACCTGCGCAAGTTCCTTTTCGCTCTCCGCCAACATGGCCTTGCGCACCTCAACCTGTTTGCGCACAAGTGTAAGGTCGTTAAGCGCACTGCTGCTTTTGGAAACGTTTTCCGCAATCTGCTGCTGGAGCTGGGCTATTTCGCGTTCGAGTGCGGCCTTCTTGCCCTCCTGGACGGAAGTATCCTGCGCTGCCGCGACAAAGGATGCGAACAGGAGCACGAGCAATATGCCGCTTATCCTGCTCATCGTCCGCTGTTGCGTTTTTGTTCCGCAAGATTGGCGTAATAGATCGCAAGTTCATTCTCCCCGAGCGCTTCGAGCACCTTTGAATAATGTTCAAGTATCACCGAACTGTCCTTGCCGCCGTATATCATTGCCCGCTTGAAATAGGGCTTGGCCTCCTCCGGCCTTTTGAGCAGGTACAATATCCAGCCATAGGTATCGAGATAGGTGGCATTGTCCGGTTCGAGTTCCACGGTCCGTTGGCTCATCTTCAAGGCCTTGCGCAGTTTCTTTCCCTTTTCGGACAGATAGTATGCGTAGTTGTTGAGTACCGGAGCATAGTCCGGATTCAGTTTCAATATGCGCTCGTATATCTCAAAAGTTACGGATTCCTTGCCCTGCTCATGATACACGTCGGCCGTTATATTCCACGCAAGCACAAGATTGGCCGTATCGCCGGCGGCCTTGGAGTATTCCGCAAATTTCCCGCACACCGTCAGCAACGAGTCCATCTCGTTTTCTATCAGGTGTATCTGGATTTTCAGCATGTTCGCCGTAGGCTCTGCGGGGGACTCTCTGTAACAATGGTCGATGAACGAGCGGAGCTCCTTTCCCCACATCCGGTAGGTACGTCCGTCCATGTTCTCCATCACCGCGCTGAGATATTCGCACTTGATGTCCCCACGCACTATGTCATTGCGCACAAAGTCGCCGAGCGTCAGGAAAAACGGCACCGATTCGCCACGTAAACGGTAAAGTTCGAGCTTGCCGAGCTGTGCCGGAGCATACTCGGGATCGAGTTCCAGGGCCTTGTTGTAATGGTCCAGGGCGATATCTGGCAAACGGCGGTTCAACATCTCGTCGCCTAACACGCAATGCGTATACGGACTGTTGTACTGCGAAGGATAGAGTTCATACAACTTCTCGCAGATGACCGCAAAGCCGCTCCTGTCGCCCTTGTTGCGATAAAGCGTGCCGAGGGATTCGAGATACCAGCGGTTCGTGCTGTCCAATTGTATGGCGGTATTCAGGCAGTCTTCCGCCTCATCCACCTTTCCCAATTCGTATGCAGTCAGGGCGAGGTAGTAATTGACAGCGTCGTCATCGGGAGAGGTTTCCTTGAGATCCGTCAGTATTTTGTAGGCCGCTTCGTTGCGTCCTTCGACATAATTAACCACCGCACGCAGGAAGTGTGCGGCATCCGCCCCGTCCCCGGCATAGAGGAAGAAACAGGCGGCGAGCAACGTATATAGTGTAAATAAGAGCTTTCTCATGACTATACAAAAGTATATATTTTATTGGGAAAAAATGGCTACTTTAGCACGATTATTATTGGAAGCGGATGCAACTTTTCGGAAACAAAAAGCATCTTGGTACTCGGGTGGAGGATTGGATAGAGGGGGCGAAGCTCGGTGAAACCCGGGCCCAGAAAGCCATCTATGATGCTCTTTCAGCCAAAATGTTTGCCGTATGTATGCGATATATGGGCGACAGGGACTCGGCTGAGGACGTGTTGCAGGATGGATTCGTCACCTTATTTTCCAAACTCGACAGTTATTCGGGGGTCGGTTCCTTCGAAGGCTGGGCCCGAAGAATCTTTGTCAATACTGCACTTATGAGTCTCCGCAAGAAAGATGCGCTCAAGAACTCCGAAGAAGTCGATTCCGCCAGACACATTTCCTCTGACGAACCCACGGCCATAGAGAAGATAGGCTACAGTGACCTGCTGAAATTGATTGCAGGCCTGCCTCCCGGGTTCAGGACTGTATTCAACATGTACGTAATCGAAGGCTATTCACACAAGGAGATTGCCGATGCGCTCGGCATTTCGGAGACGACATCACGCTCGCAGCTCGGAAGGGCAAGGGCATTGCTGCAGTCAAAGATTAAAGACAGATACCGATGATGCAAGACAATTATAATGATTTTGACCGGCAAATCAGGGCGGCTCTCGAAAATGCCGAGCTGAAACCGTCGCGCAGGAACTGGAAAAAAATTTCCGCCCGCCTCGGTTCAGACAGCAGGGAGTCCGCATCGGCATATCGGCAGCCCATAGGCTGGGCTTTTGCCGGAATTGCATTCGCAGCCCTCGCGGCGGGAGTATTCTTCAGTACCAATTCCGAACGCGAAATTTATGTGACGCGCGGGGCTCTTACGGCGGAAACCACTCAGGTGGTCACTCCCCTGCCCGGCAGTCCCGCTGCACTTTCGTCCCTCCCTTTACACAGAGTATCAGCAGAACAAAGCCTTGAAACCGTGTCCGTTGTCATTGAGGAAGACCAGACCGTCGGAAACACCGGAGAAGAAGCCAAGGCGGAAACCGGGAGCGCTAAAACCTCCACCGGCCCGTCCAAAGGAACATACACTTACGGAGGCGGCTCATACGACATTTTCGTGACACTTGACGACACGAAGGAAAGATACAGGCCATCCATAAGTTCGGTATATGCCAAGGGTATCCTCAGCGGCAATGACCCCAGTTCCATGAACAACACTCAAACGGCCACGATGGCTCCGGGCGTGTCTACCGGAATCAGCGAGCTCAGTACCTCCAGTTACGGAATTCCGCTTACCCTCGGGGTCGGAGTGAGGGTATATTTCCTGCCGCGTCTGAGCATGGGTGTCGGAGTGGACTACTCCCTGCTGACCCGCACCTTCACCGGCACATACACTGCCCTGAATGAAAGCGGCACGTTGGAGGAAAGCGATGCAGGCAACGTGAAGCACACGCTCCAGTATGTGGGAATTCCTGTCAATCTGTATTTCGATATAATCGGTTCGGACAAGATAAAGTTCTACATATATGCCGGAGGTACGGCTGAACTCTGTGTAGGCAACAAGTACACCTTGTACACCAATCCCCGAATAAGCCACCACGAGCCTGTGGAACGCCTGGCGTACTCTGTCGGCGGAGGTCTGGGAGTGGAATTTACGCTGACCAATTTCCTGTCGCTGTATCTTGACCCGGGCGTGAGGTATTATTTCAACACCGACCAGCCCAAGAGCGTTAGGACGGACAAGCCTCTGATGTTGAACTTTGACGCAGGTTTGCGTTTCAATATTTAAAAGAAGTTATCCGGGGTGATCCCCGGATTTTTTATTTGGTCTTTCGGGGCCGCCGGCACGCCCCGTCCTGTTTTTGTTTTTCCGGCCGCCGGCAGGCAAGTTCCGGCCGATGAATATCCCCTTAAACTGCAACTTCTTGCCAGCGCGACATCCATTGCCCATAGACTGTTATACCCGGACAAAGACGGCAAAATCAGGCCCTGAAGATACTATGCCGCCGGAATTTATGGCGCCAAATCTTAAAAAACGGAAAAAATCATAAAAAACAGATATTTGGGACGAATGACAGGAGCAGAAACGGATTATTTTGCTTCTTTTGCCGAAAACTGAATAAGACATGAAAACTTCTTTTCTTCTCACAGCCTGGCTGCCTGCAGCATTGGTACTGCTTGCATTCCTGCCGTCCTGCATAGAGACGGCCCTTAACCTCGGACCGACAAGAAACGAGACCGCGCAGCGGAACAGTTCCGGACGGAACACGGACCGTTCCACGACACTCATTCCCATACGCAATGACACCAATATCTTTTTCAGCGCGGTGAAATTCAGCGAGAACTACGACTGGCAGCGGGACACGGCCTATGGAGCCGTAGACTACGAACTGTTGTTCTACAAGGACTTCGAACTGATTTTCAGCGTAAAACCGTCTTCCCCGCGATGTTTCAGTCCGGACTTCGACACCCACCACATAATAGACGGGCAGCTCTACACCGAGTATTCCGACATGTCGGACACTTACATAGGACTGAATGGCGAATTGCTGTTCAGTTTCAACGGCAGGGAGTTCCTCAAGGGACTTGTCCCGTCAGGGGGCGAAATCCATACGCTGACCCAAAACCGCTCCGGTCAAGGCTTCAACTACAGAAAGAACGGAGTGCTGATGGAACAGTATCCGTCGGGCAATGTGTTCGGTTCGTTCGGCAATCCTTCCTACAACGAGACCGGGGCTATATATGCCAAGCAAGGCAAGCTCTATTTCTGCTATAAGGAAAACGGCGGGTACTACTGCTCCACAGACGGCACAAGTTCCACAATCAGCACCACGACAACAGACATTGCCGATGCCAAATTCTGTTACATCGGCTTTTCCGGGGACGGGGAAAACGTCATTGCCAAGTCCAAGGTGTTGAGCGGTTATACTGCCGAGAATGCAACGGTCTGGGAAATTCAGGGCGAAATATGGATAGGAGGGTATTTCGCCGGGGCCTCTTCGCAAAGCGGGTTTTCCGGGGCTGTGCTTCAGGACAGCGGGAAACAGCTGACCATCAGCGACAACGAGGCCACGGTCTATCTGGCTCCGGGACGGGGATTCGCAGTAAGGAACGACGAAATATCCGGCAGCGTGATTGTATATGACAGCAACGGTGAGACGCAGACGTTTGAGAACTACAACTTCTTGTCCCCGTCCTGCGCCTACGCGGTAGGTAACACTCTGCTGGTAGGATTATCTTCAAGAAAATACCCGGGCTGTCCTGCAATACTGTTCGGGTCGGACATGAGGGAACTGGACATCAACGGCTACATCACCTGCGTGTGGGGAGAAATCAGTCCTGCCACGTGAGTTCGCGCGTACCGTCCTCCTGTACTCCTATATGTACGTAAAGGGTATCTTCCGGCATGAGGTCCGAAATATTCTCGGGCCATTCCATAAGGCAAAGGCAACCGCTGTCAAGGTATTCGTACAAACCGAGATCAAGGGCCTGTGCATCGGAAGTGAGGCGGTAGAAATCGAAGTGGTACACCGTATCTCCGGAAGCGGTTCTGTACTCGTTTATGATGGAGAAAGTCGGAGAGGATATTTCTTCTTCGTCCACTCCGAGGACCTCGCATACGGCCTTTATGAAAGTCGTCTTGCCTGAGCCCATCGAGGCGATGAAAGCCACAAGTTTCCTGTCTCCGACGAGAGAAAGGAACTCACGGGCCGCAGAACCAAGGTCGGCCAATGAACGTATGGATAATCGGTGCTGCATATCGGCGGCAAAGTTAAAGAAAAAAGAAATGTCTACACAAATAATCGGAGGGAAGTGCATAGGGATTGAGGCTGTGGAAGTCATAGTTGAAGTGGAAGTGGAGAGCGGCATAGGACTGTTTCTCGTGGGGCTCGCGGACACGGCCGTCCGGGAGAGTCTGATGCGGACCACCAGTGCGTTGTCAAGCTCGGGTTTCAGGCTGCCGGGCAAGAAGATAGTGATTAACCTTGCCCCTGCCGACTTGAGGAAAAGCGGCAGCGGCTACGACTTGCCGATTGCAGTCGGGATAATCGCCGCCAGCGGACAGGCTGAAATGCCGGAGGTTTCCAATTACCTCATTATGGGCGAATTGGGCTTGGACGGCAGCGTCAGGGCGGTTCCGGGCTCATTGGTATTGGCGGAACTTGCCGGCAGACTCGGATTGAAGGGTGTAATACTGCCTTACGATTCCGCAGCCGAGGCTACTGACATCGAGGGCATAGAAGTTTATGGGGTAAGGACGCTGGCCGAGGCCGTAGACATTGCGGCAGGACATCCCGGACTGGAAACGGACATGCGGGCGCATGGCTGCGCGAGGAAGGACAGCGGGGTCGAGAGCAGGCCTGAATGTGATTTTGCTGACATCATAGGTCAGGAGCAAGCCAAAAGAGGTCTGGAAATAGCTGCCGCCGGAGGTCACAATGTAATAATGATAGGTTCTCCGGGCTCGGGCAAGACAAGCCTTGCCAAGGCGCTTGTCGGAATCATGCCGCCATTGAGCCGGGAGGAAGCCTTGGTGACGGGCAAGATTTATTCCGTGGCCGGGCTGAGGAACCACGTCCCTGGGCTTGCGACCGGACGGCCGTTCAGGGCCCCGCACTATTCCGCCTCAACCGCAGCCCTCATCGGCGGCGGCCAGGGCGACAACATAGTGCCCGGTGAGATTTCTCTGGCCCATAACGGGGTACTTTTCCTTGATGAGTTCGGGCAGATGCCGAAAAGTGCGACCGAGGCTCTGCGCGCGCCCATGGAGGACAGGAAAGTTGTCATTTCGAGAATGAGGGCCAAGGTGGAGTTCCCGGCTTCTTTCATGCTCGTGGCGGCCTCGAATCCTTGCCCCTGCGGATATTTCGGGGAGGGGGACCGGTGCACTTGCAACGAGAGGCAAAGGGAAAATTACATGGCGAGACTTTCGGGACCTATGCTGGACAGGATGGATGTGCAGTTGGCGGTGCGGGCCATAGCGCCGGAGGCGATTTTCAATCGCCGGCGCGGGGAGCGCAGCGCGAGCATCGCACTGCGCGTCCGCGCTGCGCGCGAGCGACAGCTCGCGCGCTTCCGGCGCTCCGGCCTGAGTCTCAGCACCAATGCCGAGATGAACAACGTGCTCACGGACCGCTTCTGTGTCTTGGGGCAGGAAGCCAAATCAAGCCTCCTCGAAATGATGAAACGCACCGGGCTGTCCGTCCGTGGCTATTACAGAATCCTGAAGGTCGCCCGAACCATAGCAGACCTTGAAGGCAGCGAAGAAATCCTGCCTGAGCACATAATCGAAGCCGCAAGTTTCAGATGCCGGACCCCGGAGAATCCCCTTAGGAAAATAAAAAAAATTTGATGTTATGAAAGTATTTAATTTCGAGAGATACTTCCCGGTTGAGGAGAGTAGCCGACTAAGATTCCGTAAATCAAGACTGACACAAGGCATAGTACGTCCGAAGTGCGAATGCATGCACCATTATTGGAAGTCCGACAAGGGGATGTTCCAGTCAGGAGATGCGCTTGTTAGCCTACTGTATGGTCAGTACTGGATTTCAGTACTAAACTTACAGAAAGGCTGTTGCGTAATAACATTTTATCGTGTAAATGCTAGATAAGAAAATAACCAGAGTTTTATATCTTTGTACGAATTAACACTTTTGAATTATGGATATTATATCTCTTTTCAGCGGTTGCGGTGGACTGGATTTAGGTTTTGAAAAAGCTGGATTTAATGTAATATGGGCAAATGAATTTGATAAGTCCATTTGGGAAACATATGAACTTAATCACAAAGGAACCTATCTTGACAAACGCTCAATAACTGATGTTTCAGCAGATGAAATTCCTGATTGCGATGGTATAATTGGCGGACCGCCTTGTCAATCTTGGAGCGTGGGGGGGGCAAAAGAGGCTTAGAAGATAAAAGAGGTCAGCTATTTTGGGATTATATACGGATTCTCAACGCGAAAAATCCGCTTTTTTTTGTTGCTGAAAATGTCAAAGGAATGCTCCTCTCTCGCTATGGGGATGCTTTGAATAATTTCAAAAGTGCTTTTAAGTCTGCGGGGAAATATGGATATGATTTACACTTCCAGTTAGTTAATGCAGCAGATTACGGCGTCCCTGAAGATAGAGAAAGAGTTCTTTTTATTGGGATAAGAAAAGACCTAAATCTAAAATATGAATTTCCTAAGCCGACAACCCCAAAAGGTAGTAGGATTACTCTGAAAGACGCTATAGGAGATATTCAGAATGCAAATCCCCGTCCACTTCCTAATGGGGTACTTGAGTTATCTTCTAGCCATAGTGGGCTACAAAACAACGAATACCTTGTTGGCGGTTTTTCGCCAATTTATATGTCAAGGAATAGAGTTCGTGCTTGGGACGAGTTATCCTTTACCATACAGGCAAGTGGGAGACAGGCTCCTATTCATCCGAGTGCGCCAAAAATGATTTCTGTCGGCAAGGACAGATACGAATTTGTCGCCGACAAAAAGGATTCATATAGAAGATTGTCTGTCAGAGAAATCGCCCGAATCCAAACTTTTCCTGACAACTTTATTTTCAAGTATGATAATATAAATAACGGCTATAAAATGATAGGCAATGCCGTTCCTGTCAATCTTGCATACATTGTCGCAAAATCATTAATGGAAACATTCAGCAATGAGTAATGTTCAAAATGGTAAAGCCTTTGAATATGCTCTTGCTATTGAGTATATGAGTTTCGTAAAGAATTTAGGGCTTTCTGCAGAATTAGAAGAAACTGCACCTGTACAAATAGCGCGAAGATATTTTGAATCTTCACCCATAGAAGACAGGTCGAGATACCTCATGGCTTCGCGTTCTTCTATTGCGACCATGATGAAATTGGAAACAGGATTTATAAGTCCCAAAAATAGAGAGGACGTACTTCATATCAGAATTGCCTCTGATAGTGAAGGTGAGTATGGAGATGTGAGGGATGTAATCTTTTCCCGCCCAATATCACGGTGGGAATTAGGCTTTTCGGCAAAGAACAATAATGATGCTGTTAAACACAGCAGACTTTCTTCCCGAATAGATTTCGGCGAGATTTGGTTAGGTCACAAAGTTTCCAGTCATTATTGGGAAAGTATTGCTCCGATATTCCAACAATTACAACACTTAAAAGAACAAGGAGTAAAATGGAAAGACATAGAAAATGAAAAAGCAGCTTTGGTGTATATTCCAGTCCTTGATGCTTTCAAAGAAGAAGTTCTGCGTTTGGCAAAAGAATACCATGATGTACCACAAAGGCTGATTTTATACCTGCTCGGAGAAAAACCATTCTATAAGATAATAAAGGATGACACTTCAAACATGGTAATCGTAAAGGCATTCAACATACGAGGTGAACTTAATCAGATAGTAAATGGGAATAAACCAATGTACAAGACCAAAGAAGTATATCTACCAACAAGAATTATTGAATTTGACTATAAAATAAAGAATGACGGTCAGAGAAGCGGAAATACGCTCAATATGATTCTTGATTATGGATGGGAAATTTCATTCCGGCTTCATAGCGCATCAACATTCGTTGAACCATCGTTGAAATTCGATGTTCAGATGTTAGGGAATCCACCGATTTTATTCACTCAATATATTTTTCAAGAGTAAAAATTCACTGTTTTTGAGTGACTCAAAATACAGGCGCGTGAGCGTCCGAATGAATGCAATCAAGGGAGGTCCTGCCGCTTCCTCTAGTTTTTTTAGCATTCCCCAAAATATTGCCTGCCACGGAGCCTCAACAACACAAGATTATTTTATCCTACCAACCTCCTGATAATCAACAAAAGCGAGAAAAAGATTACCACATAACTAAAATATGCCTTCTTGTATATCAGAAACAAATGATGCAACTTTATTAAAATTTCTAAACACAAACGTCTATGTTGAAGAATCTTTTTTTCAAACAGCTGAATGCCTCAAGTTCTTGCGGCACTGCTTGTGGTGCAGGTGAGAAGCCTGAAGAAAAACCCGCTGCTTGTGGCAGTGCCTGCGGTGCAGGAGAAAAACCCGAAGAGAAGCCAGCCGCTTGCGGCAGCGCCTGTGGTGCAGGCGAAAAATAGGCTGTCGTCACTTTCCCCCTCGGCCCGGACTATTTCTTGCCGGGGGGGGGATTTCTATTAAAAGCGACGGTTCTGAACGGAACACAACCGTTCAATGAAAAAAGGAGAAACAAACACTCCGGAAACAGGAACAATGGAATACTTTGCATTTCAATGGCATATTACCGAAGCGTGTGACCAACGTTGCAAACATTGCTACATTTACGCACTTGGCAGCCATGCCGAATTCAAGCAGATGGCTGAAAAGGACATGGACAGCGTTTTAGCCAATATCAAGGCATTCGGACAGAAGGCCCGGCGTATGCCATATCTCTATATAACAGGGGGTGACCCTATCCTGCATCCTCATTTCTGGAATTTGGCGGAAAAGTTGAAAAGCGAACAAATCCCGTTTGCTATTTTGGGCAATCCGTTTCATTTGAATGACGAAGTCTGCAAACGATTGTCGGCATACGGATGCCGTAAATATCAGCTTTCCTTGGACGGCCTGGAAGCCACTCATGACCGCATACGCCGTCCCGGATCTTTCAGGGAAACACTTGACGTAATCCCTTGCCTGCAACGGGCTGGAATTACTGTAGCTATCATGGCAACCGTTTCCAAATGGAATTTTCAGGAGATACCGGATTTGATTGACGTAGTAGTGGAACATAAAGCCGATGTATTTGCTTTTGCCCGCTACTGCCCCGATGCGGAGAGCAAAGCGACTTGCTGCTCGCCTGAAGAATACAAATCCATGATGGAAAAATGCTGGGAAAAATTTGGGCAACACAAGGGCAAACAAACCTGGTTCAATCTGAAAGACCACCTTTGGACCTTGTTCAAATATGAAAAAGGCCTGTTCAATCCGGCAGACTATCCTGACCAAGATACCGTATATGACGGTTGCAACTGTGGAAACTGCCATTTCACCATCTTGTCCGATGGAGCGGTGTATGCTTGCAGGCGCATGGAAAGCAAGGTCGGCAATGCTTTAGAGGATGATTTGTACACGCTTTTCACAGGTGAAAAAATGGATGCTTACCGCAGATATGAGGACTTTGAAAAATGCGGCAAATGCGAACTTCTACGCTTCTGTCGCGGTTGTCCGGCCGTAGCATACGGATATTACGGCAACATGTATGCTCCCGACCCGCAATGTTGGAAACAAATCTGATAGTATGATACACAACGCAGTGATAGAAAATATGTTGAAACGGCGCAGCATCCGTCGCTTCAGGCAAGAACAAATCAGCGAGGAAGAACTCGACACAATCCTGCAGGCCGGCTTGTATGCGCCCAGTGCAGGCGGTCGTCAAGGGGTGCTCTTAGTGGTATCTCAGGACAAAGCCACCAACGAAAAATTAGGACGCATTAAGAAAGCTCATTTTCACGGCAGGATGTCCACGGCAGAAGTTTATATCTCAAAAGAGCAACCGAGTATTGCCGATGACGCTTCCATAATGAACGCCTTTTATGATGCACCTACAGTCATAACGCTGTTCGCGCCCAAGAAGTTCCTCTATGCGGAAAGCGATGCTTGCGTAGCCGCGGAGAACATGCTTTTGGCAGCCACATCGCTGGGTATAGGCTCATGTTACATAGGTTCAGCGTGGGATTCCTTCGATGACCCGTTCGGGCATGAAACACTTCAGAAGTGGGGCGTACGCACAGATTATTATGCTGTCCTTCACGTGTTGCTTGGTTATCCTGTAGATCCTATGGATGAAATCAAAGCCAGGCCTCGAAAAGACGGGCGTATAATCAGAATCCAATAATCAATATCATAAAAATAAGAAACCACATAAAAAAAACGTTATTGTTACTATTGACAGTTTTAACTGTTACTCCGGCTATTTTTGCACAAGGACGGTTAATGTTCGACCTTTCACACGGACAATTTCAAGATGTGCTCTTTTCTCCGTCTTATTTTGATTATGTGGTTCCTGATTATAAGGAAATCCTTGATCGTAACGGGATAGAATACGTGGAAAACACTGAAGAAATCACACACGAGTCCTTAAAGGACATAGATGTGTTGCTTATGCTTTCGCCGCTGTCGCGTAACACCCAGAAACCGATAACGGAAACAGAAAAGCAGGCTATCGTCGATTTTATCCGCAATGGGGGATCCCGATGGCGTACGGAATATTCACAAAGGTATGGAAACCCGCTGGTGGGGAAAAGACAGTAAGTTGTACATGGAAGAGCTTATCCAATGGTGCATGAAAAAATGAGGGGTTAATCATTCCCCCGTTCAAATTCTTCCCTATGCCTGATGATTGATTTTCTGTGCTTCTGCGCCCAATCTGTCAACTGCAAAATAAGGGGAACTAACGAATCGCCCGTTTCCGTCAGCCTGTATTCCACTTTTGGGGGCACTGTCGGATAAACCGTTCTTTCCACAAGCCCGTCCGCTTCCAATGTCCGAAGCGTGCCGGAAAGCACACGTGAAGATATATCGGGTATCAACTTGCCCAGTTCATTGAAACGCAAGACCTTGTTCTCACTTAAAATTATAATCACCAACAATGCCCATTTATTTCCAAAACGGGCTAATATATTACGTACAGGACACATTTCAATGATGGTGTTTCTCTCTTCTTTTTTCCTCATAATCAGCTATAGTGTTTTTTGGTTACTTGGTTCCAAATACAAAATTAGCAAAAACAGGCCTGTTCGCATAATAATATTCCCCTTTCATTGATTAGTGCCGGTTTTTAATGGCAAGCCTCTTGACATACAGAATAAAATGTCGCAACTTTAGGCAAGTACCTTAAAAAGAAACGGAAAAATGAAGCACTCTCTTTCAATTTGCCTGCCCGTTATAGCAGGCATGTTTATTGGCCTCTGCGGCCTATTAAACAGCAGCAGTGCGTATGCACAAGTGAACAATCCGCCTCCCATGCATGGCGGCAGACCTGAAGGACCGCCACCGGGTGGAATGGGAGAACCTCCTCAAAATGGAAGACCTCCCGGTATGCCTCCCGGTGGTGGCCCCGGTGGACCTGGCGGACCCGGCGGTGATATGTTTGACGAGGGCCTGATACAGGCTGCCGTTATGGTTACGGAAGGCGAACTCTCCAAGGCAAATGAAGAAATCACAGCGACAGAAGAAAACCAGTCGGCAGTGGCTGCACTTAAAGACAGCAAGGTTGAGCTGAATGGAAATGTAATCACCACATCCGGCAATACTACATCGCAGGACTTCAGTAGTTTCCAGGGCTTGAATGCCGGCGTACTTGGCAGGGATGAGTCGGAAATACGTATGTCCGGCAACAAAATAAACACTACCGGATTGGGAGCCAATGCCATTTTTGCTTATGGCCAGAGCGTCATATATTCCGATGGTGACGTTATAAATTGTACAGGCGACGGCGGACATGGCATAATGTGCAGCGGCGGCGGGACGATACATGCTGCAAACGTAGACATTACCACGAGCGGAAAGAACTCGGCACCAGTAGCAACTGACCGTGGAAGCGGCATAATCACCGTGGACGGCGGACGCATCATAAGCCACGGACAGGACTCTCCGGGACTTTATTCTACCGGCGAACTCAGCATTACAGGAGTAGAGATATATTCCGATGGCAGTGAAGTTGCCGTCATAGAAGGCTCCAACAGCATTTCCTTAGATAATTGCCGGTTGGAATGCACCTTCCCGTCCAAGTGGGGCATTATGATTTACCAAAGTTTCTCAGGCGATGCTGAAGGCTCAGACGGTGAATTCAAGGCAGTCCGTTCGTCTATTGACAACACTGGAAAGGACAGCCCGTTGTTCTTCGTTACCAACTCCACAGCCTACATCACATTGGAGGATAATACTATCAACTGTACCTCCGGCATTCTGCTGAACGCTGCGGCCTCTCGTTGGGGACGGACAGGCGAGAACGGCGGAACAGCCGTCATCACGGCACAAAACCAAGTATTGAACGGTGACCTGCAGGCTGATGCCTACAGCCGGATACGCCTGCATCTGACCGACGGCTCGGTACTTAACGGTACGGTCAATGCCGGTGCTACAGCCAAGGATGTGGAAGTACGTATTGACAAGGACAGCCGTTGGGAATTGTCGCAAGATGCCTACGTTTCACTTATTGAGGCCGACATCGCAGACGACAGCGTGACAAATATCACCGGAAACGGCCACCACGTTTATTATGACCCTGCGCAAAACCCTTCATTGGGAGGCAAGACATATAAGCTGCAAGGTGGCGGAGAATTGAAAGCCGTGGTATCGGAATAGGACTCGGTAAAGGGTCACAATCGGACTCGCTGCGCTTGCTTAGTATCGTTATTTTTCTATATTTGCAAAACGCGCCGGTAATTGGCTATATTTTTAAAAAGATTGTGACCCTTTATTAAAGAAAACCACTGGCTACTGCCCCATGCCGACCACAGCTCCACGTCTGAACGGGTGGGTTTTAGATACTGATATGGCACAGGAAATCGAAAGGAAGTTTTTGGTCAACGGCGACTTCAAGCCCGCCGCAGTCAAGGCCACACACATAACTCAGGGCTATCTGTGTTCGGCTCCTGAAAGGACAGTCAGAGTCCGCATCATGGGAGACAAGGGATTCATCACCATAAAGGGCGCAGCTTCGCACGGCGGCGTGTCCCGTTTCGAATGGGAAAAGGAAATTCCCGTGGAGGATGCACGCGAACTGCTGAAACTCTGTGAGCCGGTCGTGATAGACAAAACGCGCTATCTCGTACCCGTAGGCGAGCACTGCTTCGAGGTGGATGAATTCTACGGGGACAATGAGGGCCTAACGGTGGCGGAAGTCGAACTGGGCAGCGAGGACGAGAGTTTCGAACGTCCCGACTGGCTCGGCGAGGAAGTAACCGGAAATGTCAGCTACTACAATTCAATGCTGATGAAAAATCCCTACAAGAACTGGCAGGGAGCAACGTCAGCATAAGTTTTATAATTAATTAATAACACTATGAACTTAGATTCTATCCTCCTTTGCATGGTGCCTGCGGCATCCGTTTTGGCGTTGGTTTTCGCGTACATCTTCTTCCGTCAGATGATAAAAGAGGATGAGGGCACGCCCACGATGCGCCAAATCGCCCAATATGTCCGCGAGGGAGCCATGGCCTACCTCAAACAGCAATACAAGGTGGTGATTATCGTGTTCATCATTCTCGCCGTCTTTTTTGCTATTCTCGCCTACGGTTTCAATTTCCAGAACCATTGGGTGCCGTTCGCGTTCCTGACCGGAGGTTTCTTCAGCGGACTTGCCGGCTTCGTGGGAATGAAAACTGCGACCTACGCATCCGGACGCACAGCCAATGCTGCCCGGAGGGGCCTCAATGATGGCCTTAAAATCGCTTTCCGCACCGGTGCGGTGATGAGTCTCACCGTGGTCGGACTCGGACTCCTGGACATTTCCGTATGGTATTTCATCCTGAACAAGTTTATCGGCATTGAGGGACCCCAGAAACTGGTCACCATCACGACTACCATGCTGACCTTCGGAATGGGAGCCTCGACCCAAGCCCTGTTCGCCCGTGTGGGCGGAGGCATATACACCAAGGCCGCTGACGTGGGGGCCGACCTGGTGGGCAAGGTGGAAGCAGGCATCCCGGAGGACGACCCCCGCAATCCCGCAACCATAGCCGACAATGTGGGTGACAATGTGGGTGACGTGGCCGGAATGGGTGCCGACCTGTATGAAAGTTACTGCGGTTCCATCCTCGCGACCATAGCCCTCGGCGCATCCGCATTCTACAGCAATGGTGAAGCCATGCAGGTCAAGGCCATCATTGCACCCATGCTCATTGCCGCCGTCGGAGTGGTGCTTTCAATCATAGGCATATACACTGTCCGCACCAAGGAGGGAGCAGGCATGAAGGAACTGCTGAAATCCATGTCAGTAGGTACCAACGTAAGTTCGGTGCTGATTGCCGTGGCGACTTTCGGCATACTTTACCTGCTGAGAATTCCCAACTGGTGGGGACTTGCAATTTCGGTAGTAGTCGGACTGCTCGCCGGAGTAATCATAGGACGTTCAACCGAGTATTACACCTCGCATTCCTACAGCCCTACCCGCAAATTGGCCGAGAGTTCCAAGACCGGACCTGCAACCGTAATAATTTCCGGTGTCGGATTGGGCATGGTATCCACGGCGATTCCGGTAATCACAATCTGCGTGGCCGTAGTACTCGCCTATTTGTCAGCCAACGGTTTCCAAACTGAAGGTCTGCTGACCGCCCAGTCGCTGAGCACCGGTCTGTACGGAATCGGTATCGCCGCAGTGGGTATGCTCTCAACGCTCGGAATTACCCTCGCCACCGATGCTTACGGACCTATCGCCGACAATGCCGGAGGCAATGCACAGATGAGCGGACTGGATCCAGAGGTACGTGAAAGGACCGATGTCCTCGATGCTCTCGGCAATACCACCGCAGCCACCGGCAAGGGCTTCGCCATAGGTTCCGCTGCACTGACCGCACTTGCGTTGTTGGCTTCATACATAGAGGAAATCAAGATAGGACTCGACCGCATAGGCGCGACCATCACCGACACCACCGGAGAGGTAATAGACGCTGCCGCAGCCACGATACCCGACATCATGAATTACTATCAGGTGAACCTGATGAACCCCATGGTGCTTGCGGGAGTATTTATCGGTGCGATGATGGCCTTCCTGTTCTGCGGACTCACAATAAACGCGGTCGGCAGGGCCGCCGAGAAAATGGTGGTTGAAGTGCGCAGGCAGTTCCGCGAAATCAAGGGCATACTCACAGGAGAGGCTACACCCGACTATGCACGCTGCGTTGAAATCTCCACCAAGGGAGCACAGAAGGAAATGCTCTTCCCTTCCCTGCTGGCCATTATAGTTCCCATTGCAGTGGGACTGCTGTTGGGAGTTGCAGGAGTTATGGGACTGCTGATAGGCGGTCTGGGCGCAGGCTTCGTGCTGGCCATCTTCATGGCAAATTCCGGAGGTGCATGGGACAATGCCAAGAAGCACGTCGAGGAAGGCAACCTCGGCGGCAAGGGCAGCGATTGCCATGCGGCTACCGTGGTCGGTGACACCGTGGGCGACCCGTTCAAGGACACTGCCGGACCGTCACTGAACATCCTTATCAAACTGATGAGCATGGTGGCAATAGTCATGGCCGGAGTGACCGTGGCGGTAAGCTTGTTCTAAGTCTGCACGTAGTCATCTACGAAAGAGCCCCAAGCGACAAAACAGAGGAGCACCAAAGCCTTGAGTTTTGGACTCCTCTTTAATTTTGCTGCCAAACCGCCTTTCCCTGCACAGCAGGCTCGCGGTTGGGCGGGCGGCGGATTACTCCATACTCAACACGCCGTCCCGGGTCATGGTCAGACAGTAGTGGCGATAACTGATATCCTCGCCGTCAGCAAGTTGCATCACTATGTGTATCTTGTAGTATTTCTGCACCTCCAACAAGTCCTGGTCCGGGTCATTGGAGAAAGCCTCGACCGTGACTTCCGGATTGTCCATCTTTATCGTGAAGCGGTTGACATGCAGGCGCAGTATTTCGTTTATTCCGTCCACGGGATATGAGGCATTGGCGTTCAGTTTCTCATGGTCGATGTGGACCCATTTGCGGTAAAGCAATATGCTTTCCTCGAATATCCGGTTCTCGAAAGGAGCATCGGTATTCTCCAGACGGAGTTTCATCACTTCCTCCGGAGTATGGCTTTCGGAAATGAAGTCCACGCCCTCCTTGATTACGCCTACATCTGCATTGCGTATGCGTATATGGGCCTTGTGGTCGAAATAGTTGTTCCGTCTCCTGTGTGCAAAATAGTAGCGCATCAGTTCCTTGATGCGGTCTTTCAGCATATAGCTGATGACCAGGGCGACAAAGAGGGGAACAGTGATATTGCCGTACTTCCACTGGAAAATCCAGGCGATGCTGGTAGCGAAAATCATGGCCAGTCCTGCGGCAAGGCTGTAATATATCTGCTCCACCGCAAAGCCGTCGCGCTTCTTCTTCAACCTTATATACAGTTCGCTTTCCACATACTTCTTGAGCATACCGTAGCGATGCACGAGCCGGCTGTTCTTGCCGGGCTCGTCGGCGGAAAAACTCCGGAAGCCCATATTGCGCTTGTATTCGGACTCCTCGTCCAACAGAGCTTCAAGTGCAGCCACGGCTTTGCTGTCCGTCGGAAAATTCACTTGCTTCAGCACCCTGAAGGCCCTCAGTTCAGTTTGCCAGCCAATGAACTCGTCTCCCATGCGGAAATATTTAAGATACATGGGATTTTCGCTTATCTGCGGAAAATGCCGTCTGTAGGCTGCAAGTATCTCACGGGAGAGCCGCACCATTTCAAGGGCAAGCTCCTCGGCGCGGGCCTTGGAATCTACCTTGGCGATTTCCCGGGAATAGTCCCGCAGCGCACTCTTGTAGATTGCCGAGAACATCTTGATATGGTATTCGTAACCGGCTTCAGACTCGGCATCGCGTTTTTGTGCGAGAATACGGACCGCATCCTCTAACTTGACTATGGGCAAGGCTCCCTCGGAGGCGATTTCATCCAAGGTGAATACCGGCGTAATCAGCCGTACATTGGATTTGATGTCGCGGTAGAACTGGTCTTTGCCGTAAGTTTCGGGGTCTATGTCAAGGCTGCCCGGAACGAAAATCCAGGTATTGACGGCATATTCGCCGGGGCTCTTCGAGTTCATGTTCTCAGAGAAGCCGAACTTGAACTCCACCGAACGGTCATCGTGTTGCTTGGCGTTGATTCTGATCATATTCCGGCCGATTTGTGACGGTCAGGATAAAGGCCGTCATGCGAATATAGCATTTTATCGCCGGAAAGGAACTATTCGGCCTCGAAGAAACTGAAATGCACGCGGCCGTAGACTTTCTCCTTCTTGAACAGCTGGTGGGAGGAGAAATCATGCTCGCCCCCATGCTCTAGTATAAAATAGCCGGAGGGATGAATTATGCCGGAGGAAAGAACCTTGTCCGGTATGGTGTCGAGACCTTCGAGCGCATATGGAGGGTCGGCGAACACTATGTCGAATTTCTCATGGCAGATGGGGAGGAAATCGAACACGTTGGAATGGACAGCCGTCACGTTGTCAAGTCCGAGCCTCCGCGCCTCCGAACGGATGAAACGGGCATTGTCGCGGTTCATTTCCACGCTGTAGACCCGCTTCGCACCACGCGAGGCAAATTCAAAAGCAACGGCCCCGGTGCCGCCGAACAGGTCAAGCACCATGAGGCCGTCAAATTCATATTCGTTGTCAAGCACATTGAAAAGGCCCTCGCGGGCAAAGTCCGTAGTGGGCCTTGCCGCATAACCCATGGGCGGATTGACAGTCCTTCCCTTCAGCTTGCCACCGATTATTCTCATGGAATCAGGCTTTTTCGCAAGTCAGGGCTTTCCACGTCACTGCGCTGAGGGCTGCACCGAGCAAGGGAGCAACGATGAACAGCCACAACTGCTTCAAGGCCACGCCTCCCTCAAAGAGGGCAGGACCGATGCTGCGGGCCGGATTCACTGAAGTTCCCGTAATCGGGATGCAGACTATGTGAATCAGGACAAGCGTAAGTCCTATGGCAAGACCGGCAAGGTTGCCTGCACCTTTCTTCTCGTCGGTGGCACCGAGCACCACAAGCACGAAAATGAAGGTGAACACAAACTCGGCGATAAAGGCCTGGAGGCACATACCTTCGGCATAACTGTTGGAACCCGTGGCGGTCGGACCGTCATGAGTACCAGTTGAAGTCAAAAGGAAGAGGATGGCTGAACCGATGACGGCACCGATTACCTGGAAGAGCATATACATTCCGGCATCCTTGCCTTTCATGCGGCCGCTGAGCCATACTCCAAGCGTAATTGCAGGGTTGATGTGGCAACCGGAAATGCCGCCTATGGCATACGCCATTGCAACCACCGAAAGACCGAAAGCGAGGGCTACGCCTATCGTTCCCACACCGGCCCCTACAGAACCTGCGACACTGCCGGCAAAAACAGCACTGCCGCAACCCATGAGGACCAGGACCATGGTCCCGATCATCTCTGCTAAATACTTTTTCATAACTACTTAATTGATCTTTATGTTTACCACCGCCTTGAAGTAGCGGTATAAAGACATTTTTTCTTCCTCCTTCAATTCCGTAAGCCAGCAGATTGTGGACATTTCGGGATTTATCTGGAGGGACTTGATGACCAGGAATATATAATATTCCGCCGTGGTAAAGTCGGCTGCTGCAAAGGAGTTTGCAAGCAAGAGGGTTTTCCCCTGGGCCACGGCCATAGTCAGCTGCCCATCCTTCAAACTGCACAGGAGCTTGTTGTAATCGGTCAGTCCCGGCAGGACGGACAGCATCCGGACTATTTCCTGAATGGAATCGATGCTGTCCTCGTCCAAAGAATAGACGAGAACAGCATCGTATTGCGGTATTTCAATATGTCTTACCTCGCTGCCTTCCTTCAGGTCACAGACTCCGGCAAGCGCATCACGCCGGGTTGCCGGGTTGAAGAATTGGGAAGGGACCAGCGTAAACACCCCTACTACTCCCAGTTACCTGCGTTGTTGTTAGGAGAGGTAATGGAGCCGACCTGCAGTCCCTCGTACTTGTTCTGGTTCCGGCGGTCTGCATCCAAGTTGATACGGAGCTGGTTGTCCATACCCTTGAGCAGGGCCTTGTAGGGCATCCTTGCCTCAAACAGAGGTACGGGCACACCGGAAACGGTCTTCACGATAGCCTCCATCTGAACTTCCTCACCGCCTGAGAACGGAATGTACTTCAGGGAGTCGACATTGAAGTAGTCAGAGCTGTTCACATCCGTATAGTTGCGGCCATTGAAGAGTGTGTCGCGGACAGGCACCTTGTTCTCGATGGCGAAAACGAGCCGGGTGTCTCCGGCCAGGTACATTTCATACAACTGCTGGTTGGTAATGCGGCGGTTAGCCCTTCTTACTGCCTCGGTATGTGCAACAGCGAGGGAGTCATCGTTGGAACCGACCTGCATGATGATGGTCATCTCACCGTTCTCATAGAAGGTTATGAGAGAATCAACGGAAGATGTAAACTCTCCGTTGACGTTCTTGTAAGCCTCCTGGAGGGTACGGATGTCTTTGAGTCTCTGGATACCCACGTTCTCGCGGGCTGTCTTTTCCTTATTGAAGTTCAACGGTTCGCTAACACTGTTGATGTTGGCGAAAACGAGGGCTACGATTGCTACGAGCAGCACAACTTCAATGATAATCTTGACTACTTTGTTCATTTTGGCTATGTTATTTTTACTTAATATCCACGTCTTAGCAAAGTCGTACAAAGTTAGAAAAATGATTTATCAAATGCAATATTATTGCTAATTTTGCGGTGGTTTTGAGATATGGAAACGGTGACGGAAGCAAAACTACAGTCTTTGGATGCCCTCATAGGGGCCTCGTCCGGAATAGCAGTGGTAGTCCACACGCACCCGGACGGAGATGCCGCCGGAAGCGGTGCGGCACTGCTGGAATATCTCACCCGGCACAGAGGAAAGAGTGCGAAACTGATGTTCCCCGATGCCCTGCCGGACAATCTCGGCTTTATACTCGGAGAATGCCCGACCCTCGTCGGAAGCACGATGGAGGAGGAATGCCGCGAATGGCTCGGCTCCTGTGACCTCTTGTTCTGCCTGGACCACAATTCCGTCGGAAGGACCGGCAGCCTCGAGACTCCCGTCAAGGAATTCGGCGGTCACAAGGTGCTGATAGACCATCACCTGAATCCGGAAACAGAGGCTTACACTCTCGCATTCAGCGACGTAGAGGTATCGTCCACCTGCGAACTGCTTTTCCGCATACTTTCAGCCATGCCCGAATTCAAGGGGAAACAGTTGCCGGTGGCAATAGGCACTCCCCTGCTCGCCGGCATGACAACTGACACGAACAATTTCGCGAACTCCGTCTATCCGGGTACCCTGAAGATGGCCTCTGCACTGCTCGCTTCCGGAGTTGACAGGGATGCTGTACTGCAGAAACTCTATAACGGATACGGCGAAAACCGTTTCCGTGCAATGGGCAGTTTCCTTTCAGAGAAAATGCACATCCTGCCGGAAGGCGCGGCGTATGCGGTCTTCGACAGTGATACCATAAAAAAATACGGACTCATGGACGGCGACACCGAAGGCTTCGTAAACCTGCCTCTCGGCATCGGAAAAGTCTGGCTGAGCATATTTCTTAAACAGGACGAAGGCTATTTCCGGGTATCCACAAGGTCGAAAAAAGGAGTGTCCGCGGCCGATTTTGCGGGAACGTACTTTCACGGAGGCGGACATGAGTGCGCAGCAGGCGGCAGGCTGTACTTTCCCGAGGATATACCGGCTCCCGAAAATGCAGAAGAATACGTAAAACAAGCAGCGGCACGATTCATGCAAGAACACGCGCCGGCCCAAAAATAGAGATGATGAAGAAAACACTTGAATATCTATTAGTTGCAGCTGTTTCAGCAACATGTCTCGCTTCGTGCGCCAAAAGCATCACCACTGGTACCAACGACGCATCCAAGCGTTATTTCGATGCCTGGATTGCCGTAAACTATCCTGATTTGGAGCCTACTGAACTCGGATCCTATGTAATAGAGGAGATAGTCGGAGACGGCGAATTGGTCGGAGATTACGAGAATTCCCCCTACGTCAGGGTAGCATACACCCAGTATGACCTGGACTGGAACATAGAAGCCACGACTTCCGAAAAACTTTCCCAGCAGCTCGGAGATTACGATGAGAGTTATTATTACGGTCCCCGCATCTGGACCCGCGTGAACGACTCTTATTATGCGGGACTCGATGAGGCCATTACAAGCATGAACGTTGGAGGATACAAGCGCACCGTCATTCCCGGCTGGCTCTACACCACTCTCCGCTACAGCACCGCTGAAGATTACGTAAACAATGTCTCTGCGTCCGATCACGCGATATACGACTTGATAGTGGTGGAGACCATTGACGATATGGTGCAGTGGGAAATAGATTCCATAGCCAACTACCTTTCCCACAACTTTCCCGAGGTGAGCGTAAGCGATTCGCTGATATACGGACTGTACTACATCCAGACGGCCGAGCCCGCGGATACCGCCGCTTTCGCCAGCGACACGACCTTGTACATCAACTACATAGCACGAAGACTGGATGGACAGGTGGTGGACACGAACATCCAGGACACCGCAAAGCGTTACGGCATTTACAGCAGTTCGACCACCTACGAGCCTACCCAGGTCAATTGGTATGATGAAGACGACGACGAGGACTATACCTCGATAACCATAACCTCTGACGAATCGAGCATAATAGACGGATTGAGCTATACGCTTTCTCTGATGAGAAGTTATGAAAAGGGGACCTGCATATTCTACTCCGCACTGGGATACAGTTCCAGCGGTTCGGGAAGTACGATACCGGAATACTCCCCCTTGCGTTTCGATATTGAATTCGTAGATGGAGAAGAAGACGATTAGTTATCAGTCAAGATATGGCCTATGATAGTAAAACTGCTCCGTTAGAATTAGGAACAGAAAAAATCGGTAAACTCTTGAAGATGTATGCGGTTCCGGGTATAATAGCCCAGACCGCTGCTTCTTTGTATAACATGGTCGACAGCATCTATATCGGCCATCTTCCGGGTGTCGGCTCGGCTGCAATAAGCGGACTGGCCGTCACCTTCCCTCTCATGAACCTGTCCTCTGCGCTCGGAACCCTCGTGGGCGTAGGAGCCATGACCCTCATATCCGTGCTCCTCGGGCAGAAGAACTACGACTCCGCAAAAAGGGTGCTCTCGACAGTACTTACGCTCAACACCATCATCGGTCTGGGCTTTACCCTGATTACCCTGCCGTTCCTCGACCCCATCCTGAGGTTCTTCGGAGCCAGCGACATGACCTTGCCCTATGCCAGGGACTACATGGTAATCATCCTTGGAGGCAATGTGATAACCCATCTGTACTTCGGGTTCAACGGCATAATACGCTCGTCCGGGCACCCGAAGACGGCAATGGGTCTGACGCTGTTCACGGTGATTTCCAACACTATCCTCGACCCCATCCTGATTTTCGGATTCGACATGGGTATAAAGGGAGCGGCTATCGCAACGGTAGTGTGCCAGTTGCTGGCCCTCATCTACACGCTCCTTTTCTTCTCCAACAAGAAGCGCTTCCTGCATTTCACCAAGCCGATATTCCAGATTGACCGGAGAATCGCAGGGCAGTCTTTCGCCATAGGTGTCGGACCTTTCCTCATGAATGCGGCATCCTGCCTCGTGGCCCTGTTCATCAACCAGCAGCTCGGCAAGTACGGCAGCGACCTGATGATTGGTGCGTACGGCATAATCAACCGCATCTCCATGCTGTTCTTGATGGTATGCATGGGCTTCAACCAGGGTCTGCAACCTATCGCGGGCTACAATTACGGCGCACGGCAGTACAACCGAGTCAAGGAAGTATTCTGGCTGACTGCAAAGTGGGAGGTTCTGGTTACGTTACTTTGTTTCCTTATTTCGGAACTTTGTCCTAAATTTGCCGTAAGTCTGTTCACAAACGATGCGCAGATGATAGAAGCGGCAACGCATGGCATGAGGGTAATGAACGCCTGTATGGCCTTAGTGGGATTCAATATCGTGTCGGCCAACCTGTTCCAGTGTCTCGGCATGGTGAAGAAATCCATATTCCTGTCACTCACCCGCCAGCTCATTTTCCTTCTGCCTCTCGTCTACCTGCTGCCATTTGAGTTCGGAGCAAAAGGCGTGTGGATAAGTTTCCCTATCGCGGATTTGCTCAGCGTGATCATCACAGCGATACTCATCATGCAGCTTATGAGGAAGTTCAGCAAGTTGCATGACGGCCAGGAAGACACCGTGTTGGGAAGCACCATAAAATAGGAGAAACGATATGGAAAGTCAGAAAATCATCATCAACATCGGCCGTCAGTTCGGAAGTGGAGGAAGGATGGTCGCGGAACTTATCGGCAAGAAGCTCGGAGTGAAGGTGTTCGACAACGACCTGCTCATCGAGGCCGCCGAACGCAGCGGACTCAGCCCCGAGTTCTTCCGCAGCAGGGATGAACACAAAAGTTTCTTCTCGCTTGGCTACTCGCAGAACTCCATCAATGACGAAAGCCTGTTCAAAATCCAGAGCGACACAATCCGCATAATTGCGGAGAGGGAGAGCGCTATTTTCGTGGGCAGGGCTGCAGACTATGTACTCAGGGACAAGAAATGTCTCGACGTGTTCCTGTCCGCCCCGATGGACTTCCGCGTCAAGCTGGTTTCCGAAAGGTCCGGAATCATGCCCAAGAACGCCGAAAGGCTGATACAGCAGAAGGACAAGGCCAGGGAGACCTGGTACAACTACTTCACCTTCGGGCATTGGGGTATGGCTTCGAACTATGACCTGTGCATGGACACGTCCATCCTCGGTCTGGAGGGTACAGCGGACTACATTATCGACTTCATCGAGCGCGGAAAGCTGTTCTGAAAAATATGAACATATAAAAAACGGCGGGACTTCGGGACCCGCCGTTTTTTTACCCCCCCCACAATCTGCTGTCGCAGGGAAACAGGTACGTTTACTTGACTATGTGCCCCGTCATTTCACCCGAGCAGGCCGCTGCATTGGCCTCGTCGGTGTCTATGTGCATTGCAAGGGCGTACTTGTCGGATACGCGCACCACGGTGTCGCCGAAAATCAGGTTGCGTCCGGTCTTCTGATCAAGTTCGACGTTCACCACCTGACCGTTCTCCACTCCGAAAGCCTCGGCATCGGCCGGGGTCATGTGGATGTGACGGCGTGCGATAATTACTCCCTCTTTCAGTTCCACCTCACCACAGGGACCGACTATCTTGCAGGGTGCAGATCCGGCAACATCGCCGCTCTCGCGGATAGGAGCGACTATGCCTACAATTCTGGCATCGGTGAAGGAAAGCTCCACCTGATCCTCGGGACGCACAGGTCCGAGTATGGAGCATTTCAGACTGCCCTTGGGACCTACCACCTCGACTTTCTGGTTTGATGCGTACTGGCCGGGCTGGGACAGGGGCTTGCGCACCTCAAGTTCGAAACCTTTTCCGAAAAGTATATCAAGGGTCTCGCGAGTCACATGCACGTGCCTTGCAGATGTCTCGACTACGAATTTCAATTCTGCCATATCATTGTGTATTTATGAGTTCAAAACTATATGCATCGTGTCCCTTGCAATCACGAGTTCCTCGTTGGTAGGTATCATCGCCACCTTGACTGCGGAGTCGGATGCAGAAATCATCGCATCGTTGCTGCGGGCCGCATTGTTGGCCTCGTCATCGATTTTGACTCCGAGGTAAGCGAAGTGGTCACAGATTCTGCGGCGCAGCCAGGGGTTGTTCTCGCCTATGCCGGCCGTGAACACGATGAGGTCTACGCCATTCATGAGGGCTGCGTATGAACCGATGTTCTTGACCGTGTCGTAAACGAGCTTCTGCACCGTCATTGCAGCCATCTCGTCGCCCTGAAGCTCCAGTTCGTGAAGGTCGCGAAGGTCGGAGGTCTTGCCCGAGAGTCCGAGGAAGCCGCTCTTCTTGTTCATCATATCGGTAACCTGGTCGGGAGTCATGTTCTCCTTGTTCATCAGGTAAGGGATGATTTCAGCGTCGATGTTTCCGCAACGGGTACCCATAATCATACCCTCAAGCGGGGTAAAGCCCATTGAAGTGTCCACGCACTTGCCGTCCTTGACTGCGGTGATGGAACTGCCGTTGCCGAGGTGGCAGGTGATGATGCGCGAATGTCCGAGGTCGAGACCGGCGAACTCCGCTCCCCTGCGGGAAACGTATTTATGAGAAGTGCCGTGAGCTCCGTAGCGGCGCACCCTGTATTTTGTGTAGTACTCGTAAGGCAGGGCGTACATGTATATCGCGGGTTCCATCGTCTGATGGAAAGCCGTGTCGAAGGTAACCACCTGGGGAACGTCCGGAAGAACATTGGCGACGGCGTGGATGCCGAGCAGGTGCGCGGGATTGTGCAGAGGTGCAAAATCGCAGCAGATTTCGATTTTCTTCAGCACGTCGTCATCCACGAGCACGCTGTCGGAGAAAAAGTCCGCTCCCTGCACTATGCGATGTCCCACTGCCTGTATATCGGAGAAGTCCTTCAGCACACCGTGAACGGGGTCTACCAGCAGGTCGAGTACCTTCTTCATGCCCAGTTTGTGGTCGGGAATCGGGAGTTCCTCGGTGTAAGGCTCCTTGCCGCTGGGCTTATGGGTTATCTTTCCCGAGGGAAGCGCGATTTTCTCTACGATGCCCTTGGCCAAAAGTTCATAGACATCATCGCTCTTCATATCTAAAAGCTGATACTTGATTGAAGAGCTGCCACAATTGATTACCAGTATTATCATATTAATTGAAGAAATATCATACAAAAGTAAGAATAAATTGCTACTTTCGTAGCAGTGAACGGCCTGATTTCGCGGAATTTCGCAGCAGGCCGGCAAATCATGATTGAAATGGCAGTGGAGAAGGATATCGTGGCGATTTCAATCCCTTTTTCAGCAGGAGTGGCAATGGCGGCATATCTGCCGTCAGGGAGCATTTCGCCCCTTTTTGAGGCAAGCGCGGCATTGGTATGCACCGTGCTCGCCCTCGTCTTGTATTGCCGCGACGGCAGGCAGTACGCGAGCGGAGTGCTTACGGCCCTGTTCTGCGGAATGTTCTGCGCTTTCAGTGCCAAAATGAGCATCTTGCCGCCCAAAGAGACCCACGGCCTGCCGCTGAAAGCCCTCGAAGCCCTGCTCGGGACGGTGGACAGTCTGGAACTCGGAGGGGAGCAGAGCGGAGCACTCATCAAGGCCCTTGTGCTCGGACAGAGGAGCGGGTTGAGCCGGGAAACACGAATGGCGTTCTCCGAGGCCGGTGCCGCCCATATACTCGCGCTGTCGGGACTGCACATGGGCGTGATTTACGGAATGTTGAGCAAGAGTCTTTCGTGGTTAGGCAGGGGCCGTGCGGCCATGCTGCTGAGGGCTGTGGCAGGTGTGGCGGCTGCGGGCTTTTTCGCCTTGATGACTGGAGGCAGCCCCTCGGTAGTGAGGGCCTTCCTGTTCATAAGCCTCAACGAAATCTCCCGGCTGCTGCCCGGAAGGAAGCGCAGGTCTCTGAGTGTGTTCTGGACTGCAATGATGATACAGCTCATCGCCAATCCCCTGATAATTAAGTCCTTGAGTTTCCAGCTCTCGTATCTTGCCATACTGTCCATTTTCACGCTGTATCCCAGGGTTGAAGCCTGGTATCCCCGGAGCAAGGGACGTGACCCGATGCGGCGGATCTGGAGCGCGGCCGCCTTGACCATATGCTGCCAGCTGTTCACCGCTCCCCTCGCGTGGCTGCATTTCCACAGTTTTCCGACATATTTCATCATCTCGAACCTCGTGGCCCTCCCGCTTGCAGAGTTGCTGATAATGACGGCCATAGGCGCAATCGTCCTGCAGGCAGCAGGGATATGCCCGGAAATACTTAAAAGCCTGAGCGATACGCTCGCCCAGGCTCTCATAAAAGTTCTCGAAATTACGGCTTCGCTTTGATTATTACCTTACGCAGCGCACTGATAGGATAACATCGGTCTTGGAAAACGTTCCGTAATAGACTATGTCCTCGTCCTCAAAAATATAGCGGAAAACACCCTCATCACCGACCTCGTCCGCAGTCCAGAATGCGGCATAGTAATATGCGTTCGCAAATTCGTAGTCCGTACCGTCAATTATGCCGTAACCCACAGGCATTATTGACAGACGCGCCGCGTTGGTGACATTGACATCACGCCAGTATTCCCACATCCTCGTGCCGTTGAAGTAAATATTCTCCATCAGGTCTCCGGCGAGGTCTTTCAGATGCGTTCCTGCTTCGGAATTGCTGCCGTAAAGCTCGCCCAGCGCCGCCCAGTCTGCATCGGAGGGAAGTCTCCAGCCGTCGGGACAAGCTGTCTGCGCTTCCTCCCAGGTATAGAAACGGCCGAAAATCTCGTCCATGGCCTCGCATTCCTCATACGAAACTCCGGAACCGGACCAGCCGAGATTCTGCCTCATCCAGTCAGTCACTCCTACGGTGGAATAATAATAGCTCTTGCCGTCACGCTCGTCGGTGAAGGTCCTGTCTATCGTGTCGTCTATTGCGAAATTGGTGATGGAACCCGTGCCGTCCAGACCGGGCTTGACCACGGTAAAGGTCTTGGTGGCAGATGAACTGTAATAATATGAACCGGAAGGTGCGAAAGCCGTCAGGGTAAGGGTCAGATTATCAAGGGTATCGGGTACCGTGACAGTATAATCATGCTCGAGTATCTCTCCATACGCCGTCACAAGCGTGTCGTATGTGCCGGTGCTGGGATCCGTGAAACGATAGCCGACCGTTCCGCCGTCGGAACGATAGACCGTCATCAGCGAATCGATAGTGAAGGTCTTCGTATAACCGGGATTAACATAAGAGGGGAATGTTAGGGAAAGCGAGCCGCTCATGTAGGAGTACGAATCGTCATCGTCATCACTACATGCAATCGCCATGACAGCAAGCGCAAGCAGCGCGAATGCAATTTTCCAAGTCTTGTTCATCATTTGTCAAAGTAAGCCGCAAATATGAGGATATTTGCGGTAAAATCCGCTACCTTTGTACAAATATTTTGCCGAATCATGAATTGTACAGCCATCTGCCTGACCATTTTTGCATCATTGTGCATAAGTTCCTGCAACTCCGATAAATACGTAAGTTTCAGCGGTTACGCTCAGGGCGGGACATATACCGTCAAGGCCAATCTCAAGGGGGTCAGGACCCCTGAAAAAGAGATAGCCGACTCGATAGACCGTCTGCTTGAGGAAATCGATTTCAGCATATCCGGATACAACAGAAATTCCTTGCTCAGCAAGCGCAACGCCGGAGAGGAGATAGTTCCCGACAGGCATTTCAGGCGGCTGCTGGAGTTCTCTGAATATTATGCCGAACTGACGGACGGCGCGTTCAACGTCTACGGAGGACCGCTGTTCGACATCTGGGGATTCGGCTTCACGAATGACAGTCTCCCCTCCCCCGAAAAGGTACAAATCGCCATGCAGGAGACACGGGAGCACAAGGTACTGAATTTCAACGCTATAGCCCAGGGATATTCCTGCGATGTGATTGCGGACTACCTGAAATCCATCGGAGTCAGGGACATGCTCGTGGACATAGGAGAGATATATATGTGCGGGCTGAATCCGCGTGGCGTAGGATGGACCATAGCCGTGGACAAGCCCGTGGATACCAATGTGCAGCTCGGCAGCGAAGTGGAAGGCATCTGGCAGTCGGACGGAAGTGGCTGCGGCATAGTGACTTCCGGAAACTACCGCAAATTCTACATCAAGGGCGGGAAGAAATATGCCCACACGATAGACCCGCGCACCGGCTATCCGGTCGAACACGGGCTGCTGAGTGCGACCATAGTGGCACCGACCGCAGTGGAAGCCGACGCAATAGCCACGGCCTGCATGGTCATGGGTCTGGAAGAGGCGCAGAAATTCATCGAAAGCCAGCCCCAACTGGAGGCCTGCCTGATAAGCGGGGACGGAATCTGGACGTCCGAAGGTTTCAATCTGCTTCAACAATAATTTTGCTATATTTGCGGTTTGCGCCAAACAACGAGGAATATGGAGAATTACGATATCAACAACGGTCTGGACTATAATACCAATAGAGAAAAACTTGCAATGCCCGAATATGGGCGCAACGTTCTCAAGATGGTGGAGAAACTGCGTGAGATTCCCGACAGGATGAAGCGCAACGAACAGGCAAGGGCCATAATCCGCGTGATGGAGGCCCTGAACCCGCAGGTACATGCTCTGGAAGATTATGAGCACAAGTTGTGGGACCACCTCTACATGATAGCAGGATTCGATCTCGATGTGGATTCCCCCTACCCCTGCCCCGAGCCGGAGATTTTCGAAACGGCTCCGGTGCCCATCCCCATGAAGGATCTTCCGATTAAGGCTACACATTACGGACGCAATATAGAGCGCATCATAAACCTGCTGTGCAAACTGCCCGAAGGTGAGGAGAAGGACGAGGTGATACGCTCCCTGGCCATCTACATGCGCCAGCAATACCTGATATGGAACAAGGACAGCGTGGCTGACGAAACCATTTTCAAGGATATCGAAAGGCTTTCCGACTACCGCATCAAGGTTCCCGAGCACATCACTCTCGGCAAGATTTCGGGCGATGCCAACTTCTCACGTCCCGGAATGGGCATCAACGTAGGCCAGCCGGGTAGTTCCAAGAACAGGCAAATGTACAAAAACAACCGCCGTCCAGGGAGGAAGAAATGAGGTTTTTCAAGAATTGGGATGAACAGGAAAAGGCATCTGCCGTCAGGATAGCAGGCCTGCTCGTAGGAGCATTGGCTGTGTTTGTCCTGATATCCTGCATGTCTTATCTGTTCCACTGGAAGGAGGACATGAGCCTGCTGAACGACCCGGAAGCCATGAAATCGGCCCAGGCCGTAGGCAACGCTGCCGGAAAGTTAGGATTCAGGACGGGCCATCTGCTCGTCTGCGAACTGTTCGGACTCGGCAGTTTCGCCCTCTTGGTGATATTGACCGCCGTAACCGTGCGTCTGCTGCTCGGGAAATGGCGTTATTCCCTCATGAAGACTTGCCTGATAGCCTGTTTCGGGGCCTTCATAGCATCTCTTATATTTGCTTACTGCGGACATCTCATCGGAATCGAGGATATTTTCGGCGGAGGACTCGGCGGCAGGTGCGGAACCTATGTAGTGCTTTGGGCCGAGAACCTTTTCGGCACAGTTGTCACCGGGCTGTTCGTTCTGATTCTGCTGGCGGCCTTCCTGTTCTTCTCGTCGAGGAGATTCAACCTCTGGTTCGCTTCGCTCGGCAAGGGAAAGGCGGAGAAGGCTAAAAAGGAGAAAAAACACAAGGACGCGGAGGAAGAGGCGGAAGTCGCAGCGCCCGTCGAAGAAGAAGACGAAGAAGATGAAACAGTGCCTCTCGAAGAGGAAGTTCCCGAGCCTGTTCCTGACAAGACACCCGAAGCGGAACCCACAACGGTGCCGGCTGCAGACGAGCCGGAAAATTCCGATGGTGATTTCCAAATCGTTACGGACGGAGCCTTGGACGTGGCCGTAACCAAGGAACTGAAACCCATAAACAACCGTCTGGATCCGCCGGACGGACTGCCTGACTACAAGTTCCCTTCAATCGACCTGCTGAAGGATTACAGCAGTTCCCGCAGGGAGGTATCCACCGATGAGCTGACACGCAACAACAACAAGATACGGGCTACGCTTGCCAACTACAAGATACAGGTGTCCGATGTTAAGGCCATAGTCGGCCCTACCGTGACTTTATATAAGGTGAATCCGGCCCCCGGAGTGAAGATTGCCGAAATCAAGCGTCTGCAGGAGGACATAGCCATATCCCTGAACGCCAAGGGCGTGCGCGTAGTGACACTCTCCGATGCAGTTGGAATCGAGGTAGCCAACGACTATGCGTCCATAGTGCCCCTCAAGTCGCTGCTCAATGATCCGGCTTTCCGCGGAAGCAAGGCGGAACTTCCCGTAGCCATAGGCTATACGATTACCCAGAAGGTCCATGTATTCGACCTCGCCGATGCGCCCCATCTGCTCATAGCCGGAGCGACCAAGCAGGGTAAGTCCGTCGGCATCAACGTGATAATTGCATCGCTGCTGTACAGCAAGCACCCTTCCGAACTGAAATTCGTGTTCATCGACCCCAAGATGGTCGAATTTGCTTCGTACAACAAACTGTACAAGCACTACCTTGCCGTGCTGCCGGATGCCGGCTCCGAAGAGGAGGAAATGGAGTCCGCCATAGTCAAGAAACCCAAGGATGCCGAGAAGATACTGCGCTCGCTGTGCATTGAGATGGACGAGCGTTACGAGTTGCTCAGCAAGGCCGGCGTAAACAAGATTACACTCTATAACGAGAAATATAAGGAGCGCAAGCTCAATCCCGAAAAGGGACACCGCTATCTGCCCTATCTGGTGGTGGTAGTGGACGAGTATGCCGACCTGACCATGACGGTCGGTGCGACACCCGAGACCCGTGCCGCCAGCAAGAGTATCATCAATTCCATCATACGCCTTACCCAGAAGGGACGTGCGGCCGGACTCCATGTAGTGCTGGCCACGCAAAGGCCCTCCGCCGACGTGATTTCCGGAGTCATCAAGAACAACTTCCCTATGAGAATCGCGTTCAGGGTTGGTTCGAGGGTGGATTCCCAGACTATCATAGACGCGCCCGGAGCCGAGAAACTCATAGGTCGCGGTGACATGCTTTTCTATGCCGGAATCGATGTGGAGCGTATCCAGTGCGCCCTGATAGGCGGAGACGAGACCGAGGAAATAACGGAATTCATCGGCTCGCAGACAGGCTATAAGAAGAGCTACAATACTCCGTACTATCTGCCGTCCGTCAGCGATTCCGAAGGCGGAGACAGCGGCAGCGGCGGCGGTTCCTTAAACGTGAACAGTCTCGATGAGCGCTTTGAGGAGGCGGCAAGAATGGTTGTGACTACCCAGAGGGGTTCGACTTCCGACCTGCAGCGCAAGCTCGGCATGGGCTATGCCAAGGCAGGAAGGGTTATGGACCAACTGGAGGCAGCAGGCATTGTGGGTCCTCAGGAAGGTTCAAAGCCGAGGCAGGTTCTGGTATCCGATTTGGATACTTTGGATGATTTGCTTTCCAATCTGAAAAATTCATGAGAAAATATCTGTTTGCGGCATTGATGCTCCTGTTATGTGCCGTTGCCGGGCTTGCGGGAGACATAGACAGCCAGGTCGAAGAAATCCTGGCCCGTTCGGTGAATGAGCGGGTGACGCTCAACTATTCCTGTTCAATCTCGAAGCTCTCTCCTGTAAGGTTCAAGGGCAAACTGATAATCCAGGGGGACAGGTATTACGCCGAGGGTAACGGGCTGCGCATCTACTGCAACGGCTCGACAAGGTGGACTGTGGATGACGACAGCCAGGAAGTGTACATCGAGAATGCCGGCGGTGTGGCAGAAGTGCTTACATACCGCGACCAGGTCACCAACATCCAGTTGTCGGACGTAAAATACTCGGCTCCGTCCTCCGCGGCGGTGTTCAGTTTCGACACCCGCACGCTTGACAGTTCATGGATAGTCACGGATCTCAGATAGTCCGTGTGACGTGGTGGCTGTCCCGGAGAGTGCAGGCGTAGTCTATGGTATCGCAATCTTGTAGAGCTTGCCTCGGGCGTTGGTCAGTTTGTCGCTGCGAAGCCAGAGGTTGGCTTCCTTGAGTTTCTTGTAGGTAGTTCCGTGTTTCTCGGCGAAATCCACG
Source organism: uncultured Muribaculaceae bacterium (assembly GCA_964582235.1). Taxonomy (GTDB): domain Bacteria; phylum Bacteroidota; class Bacteroidia; order Bacteroidales; family UBA932; genus Cryptobacteroides. The sequence continues at coordinate 82,559 of CAZOQW010000002.1, forward strand.
AGGTTGGGGATCGCACTGCTGACACTGACCGTGGTACGGGGCGGGATGTATTGGTAACGCTGTCCAGCGGGCACGTTAAAACCGAAGTCCTGAGGACGGTTGAGGAGCATCTTGGCTGCAAGTATGCGATAGACGTAACGCGAAGTTTCCTCGCTCATCCAGAGTTCAAGCGCATTGGAAGTGTGCTGGGCAGCAAGGCGGCGGCTCATACCGTTCTGCCCGCAATTATAGCTCGCCGCTGCCGTAATCCAGTTGCCATATTTCTCGTATGCCCTCAACAAATACTTGGCTGCGGCCTGCGTAGCTTTTTCAAGGTCGTAACGCTCATCCACTTCGCCGTTCACCTCCAGACCCAATTCCTGGGCGGAGGACTTCATCAGCTGCCAGTAGCCCGCAGCACCGGCAGAGGAAACTGCCTTGGGGTCGAGGTTGCTCTCGATTGCCACCAGATACTTGAAATCGTCAGGCAGCCCGTATTTCTCCAACAGCGGTTCCAGTTGGGCAAAGAGCCGGTTGGAACGTTTCAGCAGGAGCGTGGAATTGGTATGCATATAGGTGAACGATATGAGTTCCCTGTCCATGCGCTCATAGAAGTCCTGACGGTCAAAACGCACAGTGTCACCGGCAAATACCATGTATTCGGGCACTTCGGGCGCTGCCTTGTGCATTTCCTCGTTGCTGTATATGGTCTGGGCCGACAGCCCGCTACCGAAAAGGGCCGGCACGAATACCAATGCTGCGGCCATGATTATTCCTTTCTTCATATATTCTCTGTTTTATCTTCTTTTACATACCATACCACGCCGGCCTTCACCTTGTATCCGAGTTGCTTTAACAACGAGGCATAGCGGCGGACTTGCGGGATATATGAGCCATGCGGCTTTCCAAACTTGAAATCTATTACAGTGACGCCGTCTTCCTCAACCACCACCCTGTCAGGGCGATGTTCCTTTCCGTCGGCGCCGAGTATGGTCTGTTCTCTCAATATCCGTGTACCGTCAGCGGGGAACCACTCCGGATGAGCGGCAACCCTCGAAGTCAGCAAGTCCTCGACTTCCTCGCGGGCCGAAGCATCCAATAGGCCGGAGGTTACTGCAGATTCGACGGCCGGGGCAATGTCTGCAAGGGACACCACATGCGACAATATGTCGTGCAGCACTACACCGCGCATCCTCGGAGAATCGTCCTTGTCCTCCTCCGAGAAGAAGTCCGAGGCCTCGGCAGAGGTTTTCAGGCGCTCTCCGGTAGGAATGATGTCGAATATGCCCGGCATGGGCTCGTCGTCGCGGACGCTCTTGCGGACCATGGCGGTGAAATCGTAGGGCGTACCGAAAGAGACATCGTCCTTGCCGCCTCCGAAGGCGTAGAGGTAATGCGAGAGTTTGGTAAAGCCTGTCATCTTACCGGAGGCCACCGCAGCCTGTACCTTTTTTGCCACAGGTGCGGAGATTATGTGCAGCGACTTGACCGCCCTCGTGAGGGCAACGTAGAACACGTTGACATTGTCTATCAGTTGGGAATCCCGCTCTGTCTGATAGTCATCGGCAAAAAAGCTGCGCTGCACATGGCTCGACATGCTGACGGGATATACCCCGGTGAAGCAAGACTCAAGCTCATGGCTCGAAGCATCGAGATAGCACCAGTGCGTGGAACTGCGGGTATCGTAAACCGGCACCTTGTCGGCATAGGGGAAAATCACGTAGGGGAATTCGAGACCCTTTGACTTGTGTATGGTGAGTATGCGTATGGCCTTGGTATCATCGGGCGAACTGATGCACATGCCCGAGAGATCCAGCCGGTCAAGGTAGGAACGGAGGTTGTTGCCATAAGACGCGCTCCATTCCAGTACGTCATCCATAAAAGCCTGGATGAACGGCAATTCCCCGTCAAAGACCTCCGGACTGACGGCACGCAGGGAAGCCAGCAGCGCCTCGCAGAAACCGCTGAGGGACTGGTAATTTTCAGGAAATTCGATTTTCAGGTCGCTGACTATGGCCTGATTCAGGCTTTCATCGGGATTCAGATAGGCATTCAGCAGCGATACCAAGCGCCTGATTGTAACGGACGAGGACAGGTGCAGGGAATCTTCGCTTATCACCGGAGTATTCTTGTCGATGAGATATGCGGCTATTTCCTCACCCTGTTTGTTGTTCCTCACCAAAATGGCAATGTCCTCCCATTCCGCACCGGCCTTGCGTGCATCCTGCACGGATTCACGTACCGCCTCCAATTGTTCGTCGGTGAAAGTCAGCCTGACGCAACCCTCCTGTGCATCATCACTGCGGGGACCTTGAGTGACATCCGCATATACCTGTCCTATACCCAGCATCCCGGAAAGTTCGTTGAAGAAGCGGTTGTTGAAGTCCACTATGCACCTGCAACTGCGCCAGTTGTAGCCGAGGGTCTCCACTTCGGCCGAGGGAAATTCTTCCAGCACCGTCGATCCGAGCAGGTGCCAGTCGGAGTCACGCCAGCGGTAGATGCTCTGCTTTATATCCCCGACTACCAGATTCTTGCCGCCCTTGGCTTCGCTTTCTTCGAGCAGGGGTTTGAAATTGGCCCATTGCACCTCCGAGGTATCCTGGAACTCGTCGAGCAGGAAATCCTCGTAGCGCACGCCGATTTTCTCGTAGACGAAAGGCGCATCGGAACCGTTGATTATGTCGCGAAGTATGGTATTGGAATCATCCAGGCAGAGTATGTTGCGCTCTTTCATAACGGTCTCGTACTCGGCAAAAAATTCGCCTGCAAGACCGAGACTGTAGATGTCCTTGCGTATAATGAAGGCCGTGTTATACCTGTCATAGTTCTCGTCGAGGTATTCCTCGAGTCCGGGATGGGCTTTAAGGAACCTGTTCGAGGGGATTTCGAAACGGCTGTGGGGATCGGCCTCGACTCCCAGGTCGCGCAGTCCCGCCATGAAGTCCTTAACCACGCCATCGCAGGCCTTGCGCAGGGCTGCAAGCCGAGGCTTGTTGTAATGCTCAACATCATTCAGGCCGTATTCCTCCATGAGCCTGGTATGTTCTTCCTTCTTCAGGGTGAGCGCGGTTTCCACAAGGCTGTCCTCGATGTCGGGCTTGCTTCCCTCGGCGAGTCTTGCCATGCTGTTCTCGCATATCCAGTGAAGCACGTCCCCGCTGTTCTCGGTAAGATTGTCTATGATTCTGCGCACGGTCTCGCGTATGAGGGCATTCTTGTCAAGTTCTACCTGATAATCGGCAAACTGGCCGATTTCACGGGAGAACGCACGGAGAGCCTGCTGGAAAAACTTGTCTATGGTGCTGACCGAGAAGGCTCCGTAGTCGTGCAGGATGTCCGTAAGCAGGTCTTTTGCCCTGGAATCCGTCTTCGAAAGGCGGTACAGGTCGTTCAATATGCGGTTCTTCATCTCCGCGGTGGCCTTGTTTGTGAAGGTCACGGCAAGTATGTGCCGGTAGTGATGGGGATCCGGGTTGTTCAACACCAGATCCTGATATGTCTTGGAAAGGCTGTAGGTCTTGCCCGAGCCCGCGCTGGCCTTGAGTATCTTCATCGTCCGCAGAGAATTTTAAAGTTACAATATGTGCAGGCAGTGCCGCTTTCATCCCGCGTAAAAGGCCTGTCAAGATCGGTCATGGACTCCAACAAGCCGCTCAGACCCTCTCCCATGGCACGGATGAAATCTTCATTCAACTCGACTTCTTCCACGGAATTCGTGAACAGCCTCGAGGTCTGGTATATGGAATTCACGAGCTGCTTTCCGCTGAATTCCGGAATTTCCGAAACGAAGCGGTCATAAAGATAGAGCTGCAGGGCTATATTGGGCCTTTTCTTGTTGTCCGGCCCGAATACCTTTTCCGCCACGCCTGCATCGACCTTGAAATCATCATCGTCCACATAACCGGTCTTGTAGTCCACTATGCGCACCGTTCCGGGCGTGAGCCTGTCGAGCCTGTCGATTACGCCCTTGAACCTGAATCCGTCGATGGTGCTGTAGCATTCACGCTCCAGTCCGAGCACCTCCAGACTGTCCTTGCCGTAGGACTCCAGCAGTTCCACATCCCGTTTCAGCACCTGCCGCACATAACGGCAGAGCAAATCCTCGTTAATGAGGTTCTGCCCGTATATCTCGAATGCGCCCGTCTCCTCCATTATCAGCTCGCGCACACGCTTCCTGTAGCTTCCGTTGTCTACAAGTTTCTTCAGATATTCCTTGCTGAGCTTTCCTCCGGGCACGGTGTACAGTTCCTGCATCACGGCATGGAACACGGAGCCGAGGCCGCCGGCATCCAGAGCTTCTTCCGCTTCCTCCTGCACTTTCAGCCCGCGCATGCGGCTGTAATAGAACTTGACTTCGCAGGACAGATATTCTTTCAGCGTAGATGCCGAAAGCGTCAGTTTTTTCATTTTCTGCACATCCTCCTCGGTCTTGGGGATGCTGCCCAACTCAGGTGCGCGGCGTATGTCTGCACGATATACATGGCGGTGCAGCTTGTACCCGAAGTGCATTTCCAACTGGCGTATGTAGCGGCTCTCCTCCCCTCCTTTCAGGCCGGACGAACGAGAATCGCACACTAACCACACGCGCGAAGCCCTCTGCACCATACGGTAGAAATAGTAGGACCAGACGGCATCCTGGAATTCATAGGTCGGAAGTCCGAAACCACGCCTGAGTTCAGCCGGAATGAACGAGGGAGCTACATTGCGCTGCGGGAAAGTGCCCTCGTTGCAGCTAAGCAGGACTATATTCTCGAAATCGAGCGCACGGGTCTCCAACGGACCCATAATCTGCAGGCCGTTGAGAGGTTCGCCCTTGAAAGGAACCGTGGCCCTGCCCACAAGGCTGTCAAGCAGGCGGAAATAACTTTGGGGCAAGAGTTCCAGACCATAGGAGGCAAGGCTTTCCACCGCAATGCAATAGTCCCTCGCGAAATCCAGTTCCAGCGACATGGATTCCGTACCTTTCATCCTCATACCCAAGGCATTCACCACTTCGAGCTGGTATGCCGCAAGCCTCGCAATCTGCTCCTTATCGGCCTTTCCCGGCTCGGTCAGCACCGGCTTGAAGATGAGCGATAGCAACGGGGATGCGGCAAAACAAGCCGCAGAAAGGTAAAAACTCTTCTGTTTCTGCACCTCCGCCACCACCTGCCTGTCCTCGTCACTGCATACGGCAGCGAACACGCTGTTGGCAAAAATGGAGCGCAACTGTTCTCTATAGAAATACCATTCGCCGCCCTTCATCCTCATGCGCAACTGCATGGAACCGATATCGTGCATCAGCGACCACAGTCCGCTGTTTTTCATGGGATAGCCCATCGTCACATTGATGTCGCGTATATGCTCCGGTATGGAGTTCAACACCGGCATCAGGAGGTTTTCATCCGGCAGAACTATAGCCGTCTCTATGCCCTTCGCTCCTACCCTGTCCAATATTGCCGGCAACTGCTTGGCCTGACCGACCGAAGAGGGAACGCTGAGCACGTGGAATTCGGGTTCGGGCAAACCGTCAGCATCCGGGCGGAAGGCCTGAGGGAATTCGTTTACGTTATCCGCGAGGAAAAAAGACGAGCGGTTGTGAGAATCGCGTATCATGTCGCTGCAGTAGTCCCAGCAGAATTCTGCCATACCCGCATTGCGCAGGCGGCGCATTATCAATTTCTCGCACTCGTTCAGCGCGTTCAGTCCCACGAACACGAACTTTTCCACTCCCGGGAAGTTTCCTCCCACCACGTCCGCCACCGGCTCATCTTTCACCCTCTCCGCAAGTCTGCGGTACACCTGCCCCTCATACGACATGCCCTTCGTCTCCAATGCGGCGTTAAACGACTTATACAGCGGAAGCAATATATCCCATATCTTCCTGAACTCCTCTTTGTAGCGGCCTCCGGTGCTGAAATGCGAGAGGAAACGGGTTATGGCTGCCAGTTGGGTGTCATCGAGATATTCCATGCCGTCCTGCATACCCCTGAACTCCGCCACATTACGGAAAAGGGCCTCGGGTTTCACAAGATACTTGTCCACATCCCCGAAATCACCGAGAAGAATGTCACCCCAGAAAATGAATTCGTCTAAACTCTCAGCTTCGGGATAGAGTTGCCTGTAGCAGGAATAGAGTTCCAATAACAAGGGAACACGGGCGGTCGGCACGGCCTCCGCAGCGGTGTAGAAAAAATCGTTCATGGTGAACAGTGACGGGGCCAGCAGCGGCCTGCCGCTCTCCTTGACGCATTCGCCGAGATATTTGCGGAAAAACACCACGGCACGCCTGTTCGGAAACACGAAACAAGTCTTGTCGAGTCCTCCGGCGGCAAAATAATGCCGCGCTACCTGATACAGAAAAGGTATCATTCGCCGCCCTCCTGTACACTTTCCCCGCCAAGCAACTGCCGCTCATCGTCCAATCCTTCGGCCATGCTTTTTGGTATTACGGACTCCGTTCCGCCCACCATGCGCGAGCCTGTCTTAATCCTGCCCGCAGAACGCTTGGGGTGTATGCCGAGGCGTTCGAGTTTGTCTATTTTCTTGATTACACTCTGGTTGCTGTCCCTGAGCTTGCGGCTCGACTCCTCATAGGCGGCCGAAGCTTTCTGCAGATAGTCCCCGAGCTTGTCATACGCGTTCAGCCAGCCCTGTATCTGGCTCATCAGTTCGGAAGCCGTGGCGTAGACTTTTTCGAGATTCTTTTCCTGATCATGCTGTCTCCAGCTCATGAGTATCATGTTGAGCACTATCATCAAATTCATCTGACTGACTATCAGAACTTTCGCATCCTTGGCACGCTGCCACAGCACAGGATCCTCCTCAAGCATAAGCCTGAAAGCGCCCTCCATGGGAATAAACATGATATTGTAGTCCACCTTGCGCTTGCCTGACTCTATGTAGGAGGCATAGTCCTTGGTTTTCAACTCGTCCACATGGCGCTTCACGCTCGCCAGGTGTTCTTTTGACAAGCGCTGACGTTCTTCGATGGTGGTGGCGTTGCAATAGTCCACGTATGCCGTCAGGCTGACCTTGGAGTCTATGATGACTTCTGTATCGTCCGGATAGTAGACAATTACGTCCGGTATCATGGTTTTTCCGCCCTCGCTCTTGACTTCATACCCCCGGGAATCTCGGATTACATTCTGTGTCACGAAATGCACGCCCTCCTCGAGCCCGGAATTCTTCAGCAGGTCCACGAGCAGCATTTCCCCGAAATCTCCCTGGATTTTCGACTGCCCGGTGAGCGCATTGGCGAGGTTGCGGGCCTCGTCTCCCACACTCTTGGACTGTTCCATCATGTTCTTCAGGAGCTCGCGCATTGCCGCATCCTGTTCCACTGCCTTTTCCTGCGAGCTCTTGACCGTGCGGTCGAACTCGCCGAACTTCTCCTGTATGGGTTTGAGAAGTTCGCTTATGGATTCTGTATTCTGACGGCGCAGGCCGGCACTGTTCTGCTCTGAAAGTTTCTGGAAAGATTCTTCCATCTGCTTGCGCTGGGCCTCGAAAAGCCTTGTCCGCTCTTCTTCGAAACGTTTCTGGGCCTCCGCCCTCTCGGCTTCCAGACGGCGCAGGGATTCCTCACGCTCAGCCTCCAGTTTCCTTCGGGCTTCCTCGCGCTCGGCTTCACGTTCTGCGGCAGCCTTGTCGCGCTGCTCCTCCATTATCCTGAATGTTTCCTCCCGGTTCTTCAACCTTTCGTCAAGCAGCAATTTTTCATTTTCTGTCCTGTCAATGCGGACGTTCAGTTCCGCGTTCTCCGCTGTGAGCGCGTCGTTTTTGGCGGCAAGGGACGAGTTGCGGCGCATGAGCTGGAACATCAGTACGCCGAGAAACAACAAGGCTATGGCCAGGACGATGGTGGTTGTGAGCATGGCAGTTTATTTTCTGACTATTATTCTTTCTATTCTGCGGGGTATCGAGGTCAGGATTTCGTAGGGTATGGTGCCGAGCCTGTCCGCAAGTTCGCAGATGCCCGGGTCCTCCCCGAAAATCGTTACGGTGTCACCGACCACGACATCCAGGCCCGTAACGTCAATCATGCACATGTCCATGCAGATGTTGCCTATGGTCGGTGCGCGGTGGCCGCGGACGCTGAAACTTGCCGCACCGCAACCGAGATGCCGGTCTATACCGTCTGCGTAGCCCACGGGCAGGGTCGCAACGGTGGTACCTTCGGGAGCAATGCAACCTCTGCGGTTGTAGCCTATGCTGCCGTCCCCGGGTTTCAGGTGCTTGATCTGCAGAATCTTGACTTTCAGGGACGCGACCGGAGGAAGTTTCACCCCGGGCAACGCACTTATGCCGTATATGCCTATGCCGAGCCGCACCATGTCGAACTGATATTGCGGGAAACGCTCTATGCCGGCGGAATTCAGTATATGAAGCATGGGACGGTAGCCCAAGGCAGCCTGCAAGGTGTCAGCGTTTTTCTGGAACAGGGCTATTTGTGCAAGCGTATATTCGTCCTCCGCAGGATCTTCGGATGCCGCGAGATGCGAATATATGGACTTCACGCGCAATTCCGGATGTTCCGCCAGATATATCTGAAGCTCAGGCAGTTCGTCTGTCATGAAACCGAGCCTGTGCATACCGCTGTCGAGCTTTATATGTATGGGGAAACTGCTTATCCCACGACTGCGGACGTAGTCACCGAGCGCGCGCAGGGTGTCGATATTCGGGATTCCTGGTTCGAGCCTGTAGTCCACTATCTCCGGAAAGAAATCAGTGCCGGCGGTCAGCACCATGATGGGCAGGGTTATACCGTTGCGACGGAGTTCCATTCCCTCCAACGGCACGGCCACGGCGAGATAGTCCGCACCCTCCTCCTGGAGCATGGATGCGAATTCTACGGCCCCGTGGCCATAGGCATTGGCCTTGACGAGGACCAACAGCTTGGTGGCGGATTCGAGCCGGGAACGGAAGTACCTGTAATTGTGCCTGCAGGCCGGCAGGCTCAGTTCGAGCCGCGAAAAGTCATTGACATTATTCATTCCGCAGATGCGATTACAAAAGGAAACAAATATACTAATTTGCCGGACAAAATCTAATACCCGCACCCCGGTTCATTGCAGCCTGAGGCGGCCCCGTCAATGTTCCGCAGGAATTCTTCGAGCGCAAACTCGAGGACCTGCGACAATTCTTTTCCGCAATCCAAGACAACAAAACTTTGATTTTCGTAAATTTGTCATTCTATGGCAAAGACATCTGCAAAGACCCTTTGGTTCTGCAGCGCGTGCGGGAACGAGAGCCCGAAATGGATGGGGCGGTGCCCGGCGTGCGGCGAGTGGAACACGATGGCCGAAGCGCCGGCGCAGCCGCGGAAAGCGGCTGAGAAGGCTGCCGCAGGCAGACTGCACCGCCCCGAGAAGCCCCGGAAACTGCGCGAAATCGACTCTGCCGGGGAGCAGCGCATTTCCCTCGGCATGGCCGAACTTGACCGCCTGCTCGGAGGCGGCATAGTCCCCGGCTCGCTCGTGCTGATAGGAGGAGAACCCGGCATAGGCAAGTCCACCCTCAGCCTGCAGATTCCCCTGCACTGCAAGGATTTGCGCACCCTTTACGTAACGGGCGAGGAAAGCGGCCGGCAAGTCAAGATGAGGGCCGAAAGGCTCGGCGGCGACAATGAAAACTGCCTGATATACTGCGAGACCAACATAGAGGACATAATAGCAGAGGCGGAAAGCGAAACTCCCGGACTGATGATAGTGGACTCCGTGCAGACCATGTACACGGACAGCGTGGAATCCACCCCGGGCTCGGTCAGCCAGGTCAAGGAGGTGGCGGCAAAACTGCTGCGCTTCGCCAAGGAAAGCGGAGTACCGGTGATTCTCATAGGCCACATCACCAAAGACGGCTACATCGCCGGACCCAAGATACTGGAACACATAGTGGACGTAGTGCTCCAATTCGAAGGCGACAGCCGTGGTGCCTACCGCATCATGCGCAGCATCAAGAACCGTTTCGGTTCCACATCCGAAATCGCAGTGTTCGAGATGACCGGCAATGGACTGCGCGAGGTCGCAAACCCCTCGGAGATGCTGATGCCCATCCACGACGAAAACCTGAGCGGCACGGCCATAGCCGCAATGCTTGACGGGACCAGACCTCTGCTTTTCGAAGTACAGGCCCTCGTAAGTTCGGCAGCATATGGCACGGCCCAGCGCTCTGCAACGGGTTTCGACACACGCAGGCTCAACATGCTGCTCGCCGTGCTCGAAAAACGCGCAGGTTTCCGGCTTAGCACGAAAGACGTGTTCCTGAACATGGCCGGCGGACTCAAAGTCAGCGAACCGGCCTGCGACCTCGCCGTAATAGCCGCCGTGCTCTCGTCCAATTTCGATTACGCCATCCCCACGGACATCTGTTTTGCAGGAGAAGTGGGCCTGAGCGGAGAAATCAGACCGGTGTCGCAGAGCGACAGACGCATAGTCGAGGCCACGAGGCTCGGATTCAAGAAGATATACATATCATCGTACACCAAACTGGACCGCAAGCCCGAAGGCATAGAAGTCGTGCGCGTGGCGGATGTCGCAGCCCTCGTGCGCAGTCTGTTCAAAAATTAAAACACTGTTAAATGGAATTGTTCTACGCCAAAGAGATAGCCGGCGGAATCGCCACTCTCGACAAGGAGGAATCCGGACACTGCGTGAGGGTCCTCAGGCACCGCGCAGGAGACGAAATATCGGTAATAGACGGAATGGGGACGCTGTTCCGCTGCGAACTCACCGAAGCATCAGCGCACGAAGCACGGGCCAAGGTACTTTCTTCCGTCCCCGGCTTCGGCTCGCATGACTACACCCTGACCCTGGCTGTGTGTCCGCCGAAAAACATGGAACGCTTTGAATGGTTCATAGAAAAGGCGACCGAATTCGGAATAGACAACATACTCCCCATAATCGGCGACCATTCCGAGCGCAAAGTGGTCAAGACCGACAGACTGAGGCGTATAATCCTCTCTGCCACCAAACAATCGTTGAAGGCAAAATTGCCGGTACTTGCCGAGCCTGTGAGTTTCAAGGAATTCATCACCACTCCGGCAGCGACGGGCTGGCTGAAGCTGATTTGCTGCTGCTTCGAACCTCAGATGAAGCGCGTACCCGTGATGGAAGCCCTTGCGGAAGTACCCCAAAGCACTCCCATAGTGTTCCTGATAGGACCGGAGGGGGATTTTTCCGAGGAAGAAGTCGCATTGGCTACAGACTGCGGCTGGATTCCCGTACACCTCGGCTCAAGCCGCCTCAGGGTGGAGACAGCTGCACTGGCTGCGGTGAGCGCAGTTTATCTTACGCACGAAGGATTTCCACCTCTCCCCGAAGACCCAACTTTATGATTTGGGAGGCACGGCCGGTCGAGCCGCGTCCGAGAGCCTTGGGCACTATATAATCCACGGCAGAAAGCAGTTCTTCGGATATATCGTCGTATGACTTGGGCGAGGGCTCTCCGGATATATTGGCGGACGTGCTGACAATGGGGCGACGGAACTTGCGCAGGATTTCGCGGCAAAATGCCCCACCACCATTGGCGGCTGTCTGGTTCTCCTCTGCTACCGGTATCCTGATGCCTACCGAACCGTCCTCTGCCACTACATTCGGGGCAAGTGACTGCGCTCCGGGATAGATGATGGTCATGGGAGCGTCATTGACCTCAACCAAGTCCACCGCCATTGCGGGAATTTCCCTGATGTAGCGGGCCACCATGTCCATGTCGGCAGCCAGAAGCACAAGGGACTTGGACTCTGCACGCTGCTTGATTCTGTAGATTTTTTCCACCGCCTTCTCATTGCAGGCATCGCAGCCCAATCCCCAAATCGTGTCCGTGGGGTAAAGTATGACACCACCCTCGCGGAGCACTTCAAGGGTACGGCCGATTATTTCCTCAATATTCATAGTTGTCAATTAAAACCAGCGGTACTTGTCGAACAGCCTGCCGTGCTTACGCCAATAAAGTATCAGCAGATAGCCGAACAATATGCCGCCGAGATGTGCAAAATGCGCCACTCCGTTTGCGGTTCCGGTAACTCCGGTAATCAATTCTATACCAACGAAGATTATCACCATCCACTTTGCGCTGAGCGTCACGGGCGGGAATAACAGGGTGAGTTTTGAAGTGGGGAAAAGCATCGCGTAAGCCAGCAGCACGCCGTAAATGGCTCCGGAGGCACCCACCGTCGGGGTAACTTTCAGCATGGCTATCTTCTGGGTGGCGACAGCACTTCCTGCTGCAGCATCATGCATCCAGCTTTGCATCTGCAAGTACTCGACCCCGAGGTGCAACGCAACCGCACCCAGACCGCAAATGAAATAGTACACCAGAAACTTTTTGGACCCGATTACATTCTCGACCACGCAGCCGAAGATGTAGAGGGTGTACATATTGAAGAGGATGTGCCAGAAATTTCCATGCATGAACATGTGGGTAAGCACCTGCCACCAATGGAAATAACGCGAAGTGGGATAGAAGAGCGCGAACTCCACCATCATGAATTGACGGTTAATGAGTGTCGCCAAAAAAATGATTATGTTGATGATAATCAGGTTTCTCGTCACTGGCGGAGCCGAAGTCAGGCAACCGCCGTTCTGCGAACTGTTGTAGTAAAATGAAGGCATCTTCAAAAATAATTGGATGTCAAAACAATTTGTCTATGTCGTCGAATGTTATCAAACTCAGTATCTTTTTGCCCCTTGGCGAAAATTCGGGGCTTCCACATGCAAAAAGCGTGTCAATCAATCTCGAGGCCTCGGCGGGCACCATATCGGATTCGCCGCCTGACGAACCTGCAACGGCCATTTTCCCGGCTATCCTCTGTTGCAGGATTTCAGGAAGCCCGGTCATTTCTTCTGCCAGAATGGCAACGATGTCCCTGACAAGTTCCTCAACCTTGCCACCCTCGCAACTGTAGCCCTCCGGCACTCCATATACGGTCACGGAATCGGCAGATTCCAGCTTCAGTTCAAAGCCAAGATTGCGTAACATAGATGCATATTCCTCGAACAGAGGCAGTTGAGACGCACCCACATACACATCCACCGGGAAAAGCACTCTCTGTGACACATGCACCTGCCCTCCCAGGGCCCTCATGTTCTGTTCATAAAGCACCCGTTCCCTGGCCCTGCGTATATGCACCAGCATCAAGCCGGAAGCAGCGGGAGTGAGTATGTATTTTCCCCCAAGCAGCAGCATCCTGCCGTTGGAAGACGGATTGTCCTCGAAAAGTTTCCCGTAATCGTCGCGGGGAGTGACGTATGAGCGGTAGTCCGGCTCAGAAGCAGACCCTTCAACAGACCCTGTCCGGCTTGCAAAACTTCCTTCTCCCTTTCCGGAATTTCCCGTCTGTGTGGAAAAAGGGTCATAATCCGGGTCAAAACTCAGATTTGGCGCGCTGATCGCGGCATATTGGTCATAATTCTTGCCTATTACCGGCAATTCCACCGCACCTTCGGTATCAAAATCTATGTCCGGACCGAAACTGTTGCGCCCGAGGGTTTCCCGTACGGCCGCATTTACGAGTTGGAAAACCATGCTGTCATCCCCGAACTTGACTTCCGCTTTCGTGGGATGTATGTTCACATCCACTTCTTCCGGTTCTGTCCGCATGAACAGCACGTATGAGGGGGTGACCCCTTCGGGAATCAGTTGTTCGTAGGCTTTCATCACGGCCTTATGCAGGTACGCACTGCGGAAATATCGGCCGTTTATGAAGAAAAACTGGTTCCCGGTTGCCTTGCGCGCGGACTGCGGCTTGCCAACGAAGCCGTCGATGGACATGAACTGGGTTTCAACGGACAGGTCCACCAATTCCGAAGCTACGGGCAGCCCGAGCAAATCCTGGATACGGAATTTCAGGGACATGGCTTTTTTCAGCACGAAAAGTTCCCGGCCATTGCACGTAAGGCTGAAAGCCGTGTCGGGTCTCGTCATGGCAACCCGGGTAAATTCCTCGATGATGTGCCGCTGCTCCACATTGTCGCTCTTGAGGAACTTGCGGCGTGCCGGCGTGTTATAGAAAAGGTTGCGCACGCTGAAGTTGGATCCTACCGGTGTGGCCACGGATGAAGTTTTTACCGGTCCTCCGCCCTCAATGTGCACCTGAGTACCTGTTTCGTCGCCCTCACGACGGGTTTTCAAAGTGACATCCGCCACCGCAGCGATGCTCGCAAGCGCCTCACCCCGGAAACCGTAGGTGAGTATCCTGTCGAGATCCTCCGCCGCCGCTATCTTGGAAGTCGCATGACGCTCGAAGCAGAGCACTGCGTCCGATGAGCTCATTCCGCAACCGTTGTCGATGACCTGAATGAGAGTCCGCCCGGCATCAGTAACAAACACCGACACTTGTGTAGCGCCGGCGTCAATCGCGTTTTCCATCAGTTCCTTGACCACTGAAGCGGGACGCTGCACCACCTCTCCCGCCGCAATCATGTTGGCCACCTGTGCCGGAAGTACCTTTAGTCTCCCCATCGGCTACAGCAGTTCGTAGAACTTGACGAAATAGAAAAGTATGACAAAAATCATCACCAGGGAAACTATCCCGATGATGGTCTGTGCCTTGGAGGCATGGCCGCGCGTCCTCTTGTAGTTGCCGTTCCGCAGCGAACCCTTGATGTAGGACCCGGGAACATAGGTGCCCTCCTCGCGCTCTTTGTCCATAGAACCGTCCACCATCCCGAATTTGCGTTTACGCTTTTCTTCTTCGGGATTGTAGTAAATCGGACGATATCTGAAAACACGGTGCTCGTTGTCACCGAACATGTTGAAAAAACCCATATCTTACAAAGATATTGTTTTTTTCGTATATGGCAACCGCTGCGAATATGATTCGACCGCCTACCTCGGCACTTTCAGCAATTCCATCTCAGACAAGGCCCCGTCAGCAATCTTGAAGCGCAGCGCGGTACGGACCACATGCCAGCCTTGTATTCCGGCTGCCCCCGGATTAATGTACATCATATCCCGGGAACGGTCGTTCATCACTTTCAGGATATGGGAGTGCCCGCAGACGAATACATTCGGGCGGTAGGAATCGAGCAGCACGCGTACATCCTTGTCGTAGTGTCCCGGAGAACCGCCGATATGGGTCAGCAGCGTCCTCATTCCTCCCTCCTCTATCAACTTGAATTTGGGATACTCGCGGCGTATGTCCTGTCCGTCGCAGTTGCCGTACACCCCGACGAGGGGCTTGAACGCTGCTATGCTGTCGACAAACTCAAGGTCTCCCCCGAAATCCCCGGCATGCCAAATAACATCCACGGGGTCCAGAAACTTCTTGAATTCGTCACTGAAAACCCCGTGGGTATCACTAATCAGTCCTACAAACATCACTTTCCGGCAAGACGCTTTTCCCAGGCCCAGGCCGCCGCCAATGTCTCGTCTACGCTGCGCTCTGCCTTCCAGCCGAGTTCACTGTTGGCAAGGGAGGGATCCGACCATATCGCAGGCACGTCGCCATCCCTGCGAGGAGCGAATTTCCAGTTGAGTTTCAGGCCATTGACCTTCTCGAAACTGTTGATAAGCTCAAGCACGGAAACGGGCCGTCCTGTGCCGATGTTGAAGATTTCGTATTCCTGCTTCATCTTGTCATCGAGCATACGGGAAACTGCGCACACATGGGCTTTGGCCAAGTCCACTATGTCGATATAGTCGCGCAGACAGGTGCCGTCGGGTGTGTCGTAGTCATTTCCGAATACGGAAAGGCATTCGCGCTTGCCTATTGCCGTCTGGGTAATGAAAGGCACGAGATTGTTGGGCACTCCCCGGGGGAGCTCGCCGATTTGTGCGGAGGGATGAGCGCCTATGGGGTTGAAATAACGCAGCGCTATGCCCCGGATCCCGGGATATGCAGCCACGCTGTCGCGCAATATGTCCTCGCATATCTGCTTGGTGTTGCCGTAGGGCGAAGTGGCCGGCTGGCGCGGGGTATCCTCGGTAACAGGCAATTTGTCGGCTACTCCATAGACGGTGGCGGACGATGAGAAAAGCACGTTGCAACCGCCTTGGGCACGGGATGCCTCAAGTATGTTGATGAATGAGCGGAGATTGTTGTCGTAGTACATCAGCGGTTTTGCCACAGACTCCCCGACTGCCTTGTATGCAGCGAAGTGTATGACCGCGTCTATACGGTAGTCGCTGTAAAGTTTCTTGACGGCCTCAGGGTCGCAGAAATCCATCTTTATGAAGGGAAGTTCGCGGCCGAGTATGCTGCACACGCCCTTATAGTTTGTTTCGTCGCAGTTGGACATGTTGTCGGCAATCACGACATCGTAACCTGCCTGGGAGAGTTCCACCGTAACGTGGCTCCCTATAAATCCGGCACCGCCGGAAACGAGAACGGTTTTGGCCATATAGCTTGCGTTATTTTAGGAGAACAAATATAAGTTTTTTGTACCGAAGTCGGAATTATTTTTTAACTTGCGCGGCTTTCCCATCCTATTCTCTCCAAAAGACAGTCACTGAAATATTTACGGGCGGGCACCCCGTCTGACATCATATTGACATAAACGAAAACTACAGAAATGAGAAGGACATTTTTAACATTTATTGCCATTGCGCTCGGCACCGTATGCTGCACCACTGACTTGGATATCTACAGGGATGACCCCGGATATGCCCAGGGCAGCGGGGAGAGCAGTGAAGACGAGTCGCTGACTGTGGATGACTCAATCCCGGGATGGGACGGGGTGCTGGCGAATGACGCTGCCGATGACGTTGTGGGCG
This sequence comes from uncultured Muribaculaceae bacterium, assembly GCA_964582235.1. Taxonomy (GTDB): domain Bacteria; phylum Bacteroidota; class Bacteroidia; order Bacteroidales; family UBA932; genus Cryptobacteroides. The sequence goes on from CAZOQW010000002.1 coordinate 99,233, forward strand.
ACGACGAGGATTTCTATTGGGAAGCCAACGACTTCTCCACCAAAGTCACGATAATATACGACGGCTCGTCAGCCACGGTCGAGTCCGATTCCGAAAAGATACTTTATGATGTCCAGGGAGCCTACGTGACCATAGACATGCAGACAAATTCGGTAAAGAACGTCGAAATAGAGATTTCCGGAACGAGCGATGACGGAGGCCTGAAAATCTACGGAGAAAAGAAGTTCAAACTGACCCTTGCCGGCGTGGATCTTACTTCCAGGACGGGTCCGGCAATTAACAGCCAATGCAAGAAACGCATATTCGTACACCTCGAGGACGGAACGGTGAACGCACTTTCCGATCCGGCTTCCTACAGCGACGATGCCTATTATCTCGACGGTGCAACCGCCGATGACGAAGACCGCAAGGGCTGCTTCTTCAGTGAAGGCAACCTGGTGTTCAGCGGCACCGGCGCGCTCGTTGTGGAAGGCAATTACAAGCACGGCATAGTGACCGACGGATATTTCACCATGCGCCCCGGCGTGACAATAGCCATTACGGGAGCCGCAAAAAATGCACTGCATGTCAAGGGTGACGAGGACGACGGCATAGGCATACGCATCGACGGCGGACGGCTCTACGCCAGCGTTTCCTCCACTGCCGGCAAAGGCATGAAGACCGATCTCGACGTTGAGATCACTGGCGGACAGGTAGAGCTTTACACTTCCGGCGGTTCGGAATACGATGAGGACGACAACGACACTTCTTCTGCAGCATGCATCAAGGCCGACGGAGACGTGCGCATTTCCGGCGGTACGATTGTGCTGAAAAGCACCGGCACGGGCGGCAAGGGCATAAATGCCGACGGCAGCCTGACCGTGGACGGCGGCAGCATCGACGTTATCACCACCGGCGGAAAATATATCTACAACGAGGCGCTTGACCTGACTTCTTCACCCAAAGGCGTCAAAGCCGACGGCGACATAGTCATCAACGGCGGTGAAATCAACATCACCGTAAGCGGAGAAAGCGAGAGTTCCGAGGGACTCGAAAGCAAATCCTCGATAACTGTAAATGACGGTGACATAATCATATATGCCTACGATGACGCAATGAACGCCTCGACCGGCATCACTTTCAACGGCGGCAGAACCTTCTGCTATTCGGTAAACAACGACGGAATAGACTCCAACGGCACGCTGACCGTTACCGGCGGTCTCGTCATCGCCTCCGGTACGACTACTCCGGAGGAAGGCTTTGACTGCGATGACAGTTCCATGTTCAAGGTTTCAGGCGGTACGCTCATAGGCACCGGCGGCACGGCGACATCCCCGTCATCGTCAAGTTCGCAGCGCACGGTAATCTACAACGGGATTTCAGCCACCAAGGACCAGTTGCTCTACATATGCGACAGCAGCGGAAGCCCGATACTTGCCTACACCCTGCCCCGCACCATGTCCGGTCTGTCCCTCTTCTTCAGCTCCCCCGAACTTGCTGAAGGTTCCTACACCATGTACACCGGCGGAACTGCGAACGGCAGCGAATGGAACGGCTGGTATTCCGATGCTACAGTGTCAGGAGGCTCCAGCCTCGGCAGCTTCACGGTAAGCGGAACGAACACCACGGTCGGCAATTCCGGCGGCCCGGGCGGCGGCTCGGGCAACCCCGGAGGCCCCGGCTCGGGTGGTCGCTGGTAGTTGACCAAAGTAATAACTGAGGAACGGCCTTCGCATTTTACCCCTCAGTCTGCTGTCGCAGCCAGCTCCCCAGGGAGCATGACGGCGTGCCGGGGCCACGCCTTCGGCTACGCTTGCGCTATCGCACAGGCCAGCCGTAGAGCATTTTCCGGTAAGTTGTCTTTGTCTCCTGCCACTAGCGTTTTCTCGGCAACCAGCCTTTGTCCCCTGCCCCTGCGCTTCGCTTCGCTACGCCGCCCGCCCGACGGCGAGCCTGCTTTGCAGGGAATACCCCTCAGTCTGCTGTCGCAGCCAGCTCCCCAGGGAGCATGACGGCGTGAATCACGCCTACGGCTTCGCCCGCGCTATCGCACAGGCCGGCCGTGGGCGTTTTCCGGTAAGGAGCCTTCGTCCCCGGCCCGTCGCTTCCTAGTAAGCAGTCTTTCTCCCCGGCCCTGCGCTTCGCTGCGCCGCCCAACTCGTACGGTTTCTTTTTGCCCTCTCCACCAGCACCGGTGTTCCTCCCCCTCCGTCTGCTGCCGTGATTAATCGTTTATGAAAATTATCCACCTACCTACGGAAACGGAAATTTTCTTAAAAAACGTATAAATGTGACGAGCATCCGATGCCAGTCGCAATATTTCACCTATATTGTCCGCCGGTTCGTCCGGTTCTTCGTGCCATAACAACCGCACCGGGACCCGCGTTCCAACGACATTTTTAGTTTAACTCATAAACCTTTTACTTAAATGAAAACTTTAAGCAAAATTTCTTTGTCAGACCGCTATGTCAACCTGCTCTCTGACGTAGGCTTCAAGGTCATCTTCGGCGACGGCCGCAACGCAGACATCCTTACCGACCTCCTGAACACCATCCTCTCGCCGCACGGAGTGCATATCCACTCCATTTCCTATGCTCCGACGGAATATTTCGGCGAGGACATCGACCGCCGCTCCATCCACCTCGACCTGCACTGCATCAACTACGACGGCTCGGACATACTCGTGGAGGTCCAGCTCCACCACCAGGCCAACTTCTTCCTGCGTTCCTTCCGTTACGCCTCACGGCTCTTCTTCAGCAGAACCATCCACGGGAGGGACCCCTTCGCCGCCATCAAGCCGGTCTACTATATCGGCATCCTCGCCAACGACTTCCGCTGGGATAATCAGATGGACACCTGGGTTGACCAATACATCTCACGTTTCTCCTTCCGCGAAGATTCCAAACTTTTCTGTCCTCTTCCGGATTTTTCGCTTAATTTTGTGGAACTGAACCGCTTCGACAAGCAAATTCACGAATGTACGGCATACATGGACAAGTGGTGCTTCGCGCTCAAGAACCTCGGGAGAGTCGGGAAACTGCCGTCCGAACTCCAGTCCGAGATTTTCGAGAAGCTTTTTGCCGCGTGCGAAATCGAGAGGTTCACACCGCAACAGAAACAGGAATACGAGGAGCTTATGAGAACAGTCGACGATTACGAGAGCATCATCTACACCGCGCACTTGGACGGTGTCGCTGAGGGGGAAGCCAAAGGACGTGCAGAAGGACGTGTTGAGGGGCGTACTGAAGGGCGTAACGAGGCCATGGCCGAGGTTGCAAGGAACATGAAAGCCATAAACATGCCGGTGGCGGACATCGCAAACGTTACGGGGCTGTCCGTGGAGGAAATAGCGGTTTTGTAGAGCATCTTTTTTACCCCACAGTCTGCTGTCGCAGCCAGCTCCCCAGGGAGCATGACGGCCTCGCTTGCGCTGTCGCACAAGCCAGCCACGAGCGTTTTCCGATAAGGAGCCTTAGTGCCCGACCCCGGCGATATCCGCCAATCAGTCTTTATCCCCAGCCCTGCGCCTCGCTACGCCGCCCGCCCGACGGCGAGCCTGCAAGCAGGAAACCCCTCAGTCTGCTGTCGCAGTCAGCTCCCCAGGGAGCATGACGGCGTGCCGGGGCCACGCCTTCGGCTACGCTTGCGCTATCGCACAGGCCGTCCGTGGGCGTTTTCCGGTAAGGAGCCTTCGTCCCCGGCCCCGGCGCTTCCTAGTAAGCAGTCTTTCTCCCCGGCCCTGCGCTTCGCTGCGCCGCCCGCCCGACGGCGAGCCTGCAAGCAGGAAACCCCTCAGTCTGCTGTCGCAGTCAGCTCCCCAGGGAGCATGACGGCGTGCCGGGGCCACGCCTTCGGCTACGCTTGCGCTATCGCACAGGCCGGCCGTGGGCGTTTTCCGGTAAGGAGCCTTCGTCCCCGGCCCGTCGCTTCCTAGTAA
>CAZOQW010000003.1:0-90684 GCA_964582235.1 uncultured Muribaculaceae bacterium
AAATAGCCTTGGGCACGGGAACAAGCGAATTTCACTCCTCTGCCAAGAAATTATTAGAGAGCGGAGTGCAAGGCACTGATATAAATGCCATAAGGCAGATGAAAAGCATACTTTCAGAATTAGACTCGGCCTAAGGATATATCACTTTTCCATCACAAATCACATAACTTATCGGCATCGGCGGAATAGACAAAGTTGGAGATAAGATTATGGCAGGGTTGCATGCAAGCTTTGCTCAGATCTACGGGTATGGCATCTGCCAATTTGCCCTTGGCAATTTCTCCCGCATCCATACCAAAAGCTTCGGCTGCGTTGCGGGTAGCCCATTTGAAAACCTCTTGAGCAGGAAGCAATGCATACACCCGGTAAAGAAGCGCCCTCCGCCCTCCATCAGATAGCCGTCCGGCCCGATGTGAAGAGCCTGTTCCACTCATTGTCACCATATTTCCTCTGCGGTCAGGCACTTCCGGAAGAAACCGCCCGCCTCAAAATGACCGAGACTGCATACGTCCTGCTGAACAGTGAGTGCAGCCACGCAACCGCGCTGTTCGACTTTAAAACATGACGGCACTGTCTTCCGCTGGAAAGAGTTGAAGTAGTCATGCTCCCCGGGGATCCGGCTGCGACAGCAGACTGAGGGGGGGGGAAAACGCCGAAGCGCAAAAAACCGCACCGTTCCTTTGCAGAGCGGCGCGGCACTTTATTTCAAACTGCTGGAAACTATCCCAGCTTGTTAAATTCTGCTGAAGAAATTGCAGTGGGCTTCAAAGTGACGGTAGAACGGATCTTGTCCATAACCATCTTCTCCTGTGCCTGCTCTGCCAGACGGTCCAGTTGCTTGCTGTCCTGCAGCATATTCACGGCCATATCCTCAAGCAATTCGTTGGGCATGTCCTTGATACCGTACATTGCATACTGGTAACGCACGTTGTCAAGGGCGAGCTGATGCAGGTAATCCTTGTCCACCTTGAACTCAAACTTCTCAATGAGATAGTTCCTGACAAGCTGCCACTCGAGATCCTTGACAAAACCGGGGAAATCCTTCTCCACATCCTCCGCGCTCAGCTTGCCCTCATTGGTCTGGATAAGCCACCTCTTCAGGAACTCCTCGGGAAGCTTGACTCCGGACTTCTTCACGAAATAGTCATGGATATCGCGGCCCAGCCTCCACTCGGCTGCTTCGCGATACCTGCCATTGAGGTATTCGCAAGCCTCCTTTTCGATATCCTCATCGCTCTTGGACTCCTCGCCTTCCTTCTTGTTCTCCTCGTAATACTTCTTCATGCTCTCCACCGTGGACTTCTTCTCCTCCTCGTCGAGAGTCACCTCATACTGGTTCAGCTCGTCGCCGGCTTCAAGCTCGAAAGAGAGTTCGGGATTGAGTCCGAGGTCATAGGTAAAGCAGAAAGAAGCACCGTCGGTCCAGTCCTGCTCCTTCTGGCTCTCGGAAAACAGGGGTTCGCCGAGTATCTTCAGCCCATTGTCCCTGATATATCCCGTGAGAGCGTCATATACCACCTCGTTCACTGATTCCACGAGGCACTGCTCTCCATAAACCTTCTTGATCATTGCGGGAGGAACATTGCCCTTGCGGAAACCCTTGAAATCGGCCTTGCGCCTGCACGCCGCAAGTTTCTTCCTCTCAATGTCAGCGTAATCCGCTGCCTCTACCTCGATTACGAGCTGCATGTTCAGCTCATCGACTTTGTTTGGTGTTACTTTCATAATTATTTCTGATTCACATTATTTTTCGGATACACTATTCTTTCGTGGTTCAGTTGTGCGAGGTACTGCTTCAAGGCCTGCTTGACTGCCGTAAGTTCGCCTATGGTCATCTCGGCCTCGTCGAACTGGCCCTCAGCCATCTTGCCTGCCACTATACCCTCCACAAAATCCGAATACGCCTCGGGGGTATTGGCTTTCAAGGTGCGCGAAGCCGCCTCGATGCTGTCGCAAAGCATGAGTATAATCTGCGCCTTGCTGTGGGGTTTTTCGCCCTTGTACCTGAACTCGGAAGCATTTGCCGGGTCACCGCCCTCCTCCAAATACTTGCTGTAGAAGTAGCGGGTTGTCGTAGTGCCGTGGTGGGTATTGATAAAATCCACTATGAGCTTGGGCAAATGATGTTTCCTGGCTATCTCCACGCCGTCGCTCACGTGCTTGATTATGTCATGGGCACTCTGCAGCGGAGTGAGCCCGTCGTGATATTTCTTGGTGTTGCCGTAATTGGCAAGCAAATGCTCGTTTTCTACGAAACAGAGCGGATTATTGATTTTGCCTATGTCGTGATACAAGGCCCCGACTCGCACGAGTTCCGGATTGACATCCACGGAACGGGCGACCGCATCGGCCATGTTCATCACCTGCAGCGAATGCTGGAAAGTACCCGGGGCCTTCTGCTCCAGAGTCCTGACGAGCGAGCTGGAAGTGTCGCTGAGTTCCACGAGCCTCGAATCCGAGATCAGGTTGAACATCTTCTCGAACAGGTAGGTAAGCGGGAAGCCGGCAACTGTCAGCATCGAGCCGACCAGCAGATGAACGAGGGTATTCCATACGTTCAGCACCAGCATATCCACCGCCATGAAGGTCAGCATTGCAAAAGAAAGAATGAAAAAGGTAATGGCCGCAACAACGAACTGCCGCCAGCCCTTCTGGAAATGCTTGAATATCTTCAGCGACACCAGTCCTGCAATCGCGTACATGGCGAACAGCACCGGGCCTTCGCTATAGAAAAGCAGGGCGGGCAACAAAGTCACGATATACAGGGGCACTGCCGCGCGGGGCTTGTGGAAAGTCTGGAGCATCAGCACTGCCAAAGTGAAAGGACAAGCGAAAATCAGGCTCTCGTCAGTGCGCAGCAGCAACAGGGAAAGACAGGCGAACAAGGTAAAAACCAACAGGGTGTAGTAATACCTGTTGTCCTCCACGATGCCGGGGGCACAAAAATGTATGGTCAGGTACAGGAAAATGACTATACCCAACGCAAGGACACAATTACCGAGCAGAATGAGCACAGGCGAACTCAGGTGGCCTACGTTGGACTCGAACTCATTTTTGTACGAATCCAGCATCTGCTTGATTTCCTCGGTGACTATCTCTCCTTCAGAGACTATCAGCTGGCCCGCATTCACATAACCGGAAGTGGGTGAGATCTCGGCTTCCGACTCGGCCTGAACCAGCATCGTAGTCTGTTCGTCGTAAACCAGATTCGGAACTAGATAATCGCTTACCCTGTTTTTCCTCATCACCGAGTCCACGTTCACCTCTGTAAACAGCTGCCTGAGCCCTGCAGAAAGGGCCGCCCTCGCCTCCGTCTGGGTGTACACTTCGCTGATAGGATGTTTGACCGCCCTCTTGTCCTTCTGGATATATATAACGTCAGTGCCCTGCACCGTCTCAAACTGGCGGCGCTCCTCATCGGACATGACTCCCTTCTCGTAAACGGCCCTCATCTGAGCAAGCACGGCACTGCGCAGAATCCCAAGGTCGAGATTCTCCACGGCGGAAAGCCTGTCCGTCACAGTCTCCTCAGAGTATTTATAATAAGGTATGACCTGCGCCGTGGCATTGTTCCTCTCCTCGCGTATTTCCTCCTCCGTCTTGTAGATGGGGAAATCGAACTGCGCGAACATGGTCTCATATTTCCATTCCCTTCCCGTGCTGTAGTCGTAGGGGAATTTCGATTCGCGCGGCATCAGGAAAGCCAATATCGCGAATATGAGTACAAGAGGGGATATTTTCCTGAATGTGCTTCTTGTCATAAACTCACTTTGTATTATAGGACCGTCCGACTCCCGGGGCTATATGGCACCCTCCCGCCCGAAAAGTCGGGCGGAAGCCAGACCGATTCCGGAACTGGCTCCCGTCACGATTGTAATCTTGTCCTCGAAAAGACGCATAGGAACTATTCGTATCCTACGGTCATGCCGGCTATGTCGTCTCCGTCATATTCACCGGCATCGAGCTTCGCCTTGATTTCCTTGAAGGCGTTGAGCGTATAGTTCACGTCCTCCATGGTGTGGGCGGCCGTAGAAACTATGCGGAAGATAACCATGCCCTTGGGAATCACCGGATAGATGATCATCGAGCAGAATATCTTGTAGTTCTCTCTGAGGTCCTTGGCCATCTTGGTTGCCTGGGCCACACCGCCGTGGATATGTACGGGCGTTACGCAAGCCTCAGCCTCGCCGATATCGAAGCCCTCGCTCTTGAAGCCGTCCTGGATTGCCTTGGTGATGGTCCAGCACTTCTTCCTCTGCTCGTCTCCCTCGGGTGAGTCGATGATTTCCATGCGCTTGAGGTTACCTTCAACAAGAGCCATGGGCAGAGACTTGGCATACATCTGCGAACGCAGGTTGCCCCTGAGGTAGTTGATGATATAGTGGGGACCGGCCACGAAGCCTCCGATTGAGGCCATGGACTTGGCGAATGCACCGATGTAGAGATCAACCTCGTCCATGCAGTGAAGTTCCTCGGAAGTTCCGCGTCCATGCTCTCCGAGCAGACCGAAACCGTGCGCGTCGTCAATGAGGATGCGGAAATTATATTTCTTCTTGAGTGCGGCAATCTTGTCAATTATACCCATGGCGCCGGTCATTCCGAACACGCCCTCGGTAATCAGCATCACTCCGCCGCCGGCTTCCTCTGCGAGCTTGCAGGCACGTGCGAGCACCTTCTCGCAATCCACGATGTCGTTGTGGCGGTACTTGAACTTCTCGCCGATGTGCAGGCGTATACCGTCCAGCAGGCTGGCATGGCACTCTGCGTCATATACAAGCACGTCGTGACGGGCAGTAAGGGCATCAATGGTAGAAAGGATGCCCTGATATCCGAAGTTGAACAGGAAAGCATCTTCTTTCTTTTCGAAGTCGGCGAGCACGCGCTCCAGTTTCTCGTGAAGGGCTGTATGACCGGTCATCATACGTGCTCCCATGGGATATGCAAGACCCCATTTTGCAGCACCTTCGGCGTCTGCCTTCCTTACTTCAGGATGATTTGCCAATCCCAGATAGTTGTTCAGACTCCAGTTCAGCACGGGAGTGCCGTTGAAAGTCATGTGGGGACCAAGTTCTCCCTCAAGACGGGGATACATGTAATAACCGAAGCCCTTGTCGAAGTACTGTCCGATCGGGCCGCCTGAATCTCTCTTGATTCTATCGAAAATATCTAACATATAACTTAGGTTTTAAGCGTCGATTTTGGCGTAGTGTGCATTTTCCTCGATAAAACGTCTGCGTGGCGGTACGTCATCACCCATGAGCATGGAGAAGGTGCGCTCGGCCTGGGCGGCATTCTCGATTGTCACCTTGCGCAGACGGCGTCTTGCAGGGTCCATGGTGGTTTCCCACAACTGCTGCTCGGACATCTCACCGAGACCTTTGTATCTCTGTACGGTATAGCCCTTGTCACTGCCCTTGCCCAATTTGCGTGCGGCTTCCTCGCGCTGCTCTTCCGTCCAGCAATAGATTTCCTCCTTGCCTCTCTTTACAAGGTAGAGGGGAGGAGTTGCAAGATAGACATATCCGTTCTGTATGAGATCCTGCATGTAGCGGAAGAAGAAAGTCAGAATGAGGCAGGCAATATGGGAACCGTCCACATCGGCATCCGTCATGATGATGACCTTGTGGTAGCGCAACTTGCTGAGATCCATGTGCTTCTCGCCGGTCTCGTCCTCCTGTGCCACGGTGACTCCGAGTGCAGTGTAAATATTGCGTATGGTCTCTGAATCGTAGGCCTTGTCTCCTGAAGCCTTTTCCACGTTGAGTATCTTTCCCCTGAGCGGCAGGATGGCCTGATGCTCACGGTCGCGGCCCTGTTTTGCGGTTCCGCCTGCGGAGTCTCCCTCGACGAGGAAAAGTTCGCAGTTCTCGGGATTGCGGTCCGAACAGTCGGCGAGCTTGCCGGGCAGGCTGCCTGATGAGAGCACGCCTTTTCTCTGCACCATTTCGCGGGCCTTGCGGGCTGCGCTGCGTGCGGTTGCGGCCAGGACTATCTTCTCGATTATCATCTTGGCCTCCTTGGGATGCTCCTCAAGGTAGGTCTCCATTGCAGCGGAAGTGGCCTGCGATACGGCAGAAGTCACTTCGGTGTTTCCGAGTTTGGTCTTGGTCTGGCCCTCGAACTGGGGTTCAGCCACCTTGACGGAAATCACCGCCGTCAGTCCCTCACGGAAGTCCTCCGGCGCGAGATCGCCCTTGTACTTCTCGAGGAGCTTGTTTTTCTCGGCATACTGCTTCAGGGAGCGGCTGAGTCCCATCTTGAAACCCTGAAGGTGGGTACCGCCCTCTATGGTGTTGATGTTATTGACGTAAGAATATATCTTCTCCGAATACCCGTTGTTGTACTGCAGGGCGATGTCAATCGGTATCACCTTGTCGGACTTGACGCAAATCGGGTCGGGGATAAGAGTCTGCGCACTCGCATCGAGATATTCGATGAACTCGCTGAGTCCCTTGGTCGAATAGAACACGTCGGAGCGGTAAACCTTGCGTCCGGTGGCCCTGGATTCGCCTGACTGCTCGTCCATCACGAACTCGTCCACAAGCTCGCGCCTGTCGGTCAGGGTTATTTTCACGCCCTTGTTCAGGAAAGCGAGTTCCCTGAGACGGTTTGCGAGAGTATCGTATTTGTAACGGGTTGTCTGTACAAAAATTTCCGGGTCGGGATGGAAAGTGATGGCAGTACCTGAATCCTCGGCCTCCCCTACCACCTCCACCGGTCCGAGGGGCTTGCCCTTGGAATACGCCTGGCGGAAAGCCTTGCCTTCGCGATGAACTTCGGCCACGAGACTGTCGGACAATGCATTCACGCAGGAAACGCCGACACCGTGCAGACCGCCGGACACCTTGTAGTTGGACTTGCTGAACTTGCCTCCGGCATGGAGCACGGTCAGCACCACTTCCAAAGCGGAACGATGTTCTTTCTCGTGCATTCCGGTAGGGATGCCTCGTCCGTTGTCCGACACACGTATCGAATCGCCCTCGAGAATCTGAACGTCGATATTGTCGCAGAATCCGGCCATCGCCTCGTCGATACTGTTGTCCACCACCTCATAGACAAGGTGATGGAGACCTCTCTCGGAGATGTCTCCTATGTACATCGAAGGGCGTTTGCGGACTGCTTCCAAGCCCTCCAGAACTTGTATGCTATTCGCGGAATATTGTTCTTCCGCCTGCCTCATGACTTCGTCTTTCTCTGACATTTTACACAAAAATAAATCTTGCAAAAGTAGTAAAAATCCCGCATAAAAGGAAACGCCACGGCGCTCCTACATCTTGAGTCTGATGCCGAGCGTAACATAAGGACTGTCTATCACATAGCCCGGATGCTCCTGTATCTTCTGGAAAAGCAGATTTCCGGTTTCAAGCCAGATACCAAACTTGCTGGACAAGCCGTACTCGGCCCATATTCCGAGGTCACAGTAAGCATCTATCACATCACCGCTCAGATCCAGGGCCTTACGGCTGGAAGCCGAGTTCACGTCCACACCGAGATATACACGCTTGTACCAGTTGTATGAGGCGCGGAAATCCGTCGTAAACTCTGCAGGGGCAAAGGCCTCAACCGCTCCGGCAAGGTTGGTGTGGCAGTAGCGCAGGTCTCCGTCCAGATTGAAACGCTCTGAAACCCACTGCAATCCAAGTTTCACATAAGTGAGATTGATGTCCGCGAACTCCAAATTCAGGAATCCTTCCAAAGGCATATCGAGCATGGAACTGTAGCCTCCCTTCAGGTCATACTGGAAGTAGCTGCCCAAACGTCCCTGAAGCCCGATATGTGCGCCGAGTTTCTCAGTCATGGCCCCGGCATCATCGGAACCGGGCACGTAGAAGTGATACATGCTTTTCAGCGAATACAGGGTGTTCAGCCTGCGGCCTCCGGTAACTCCGGCATAAAGTTTCGTTGTTCCGGAGAACATCTTCATGGAAGCCTCCACCTTGGGCGCAACGCGCAGGCTCGTCCCGGATTCCTTAAAGTAGTCGAGCACTACCCCCACGTCAAGGTCAAAAATACCGGCAGTAAATGCCAGTCTCGGCGTAACCTGCGCATGTTCGAACGACCTGTTATAGTCCCCGCTGCTCCAGTTGAGTGCATCCAGTTCGAAATTGTAATCTATGAACAGCCCGAAAGCTTTCTTGATGACAGGTCCGATGAAACCGCTCAGGGCGAAGTAGTTATCATACATATCGGACGAGGGGGCAGCCGAATTCAAACCACCGAAGCGGTATTTCAGCTGCACGTCATAGTCGAAGAAAGTCTTGCCGGGGTCGCGAGCCGTGATTCCGAGCTTCAGGAAAGCCGAATTGTAGGAACTGTTGTCTACGGCCGGATGGCCCGCGAAAATCCCATCGTAACCCAAATCGAAGCTGAATTTGGCCTTTTTCATGAGGTACGAGCCTCCCATTCCGAAGCTGTCACTGAAATCGTAGCCGCTGCCATCAGCTGCGGAACGTCCGCTGTCAAGGGTGCTACTGACGTATCTCCCGGCATATCCGCTGCCGAAATTGTAGACTCCAAGTGCAAAACGCTCGGTCTGAACGGGGATCCATACCAAATCCAGCACCGGATGCAGGGTATATCCGGCCCCGGCCTTGAGATAGAAATTTTCCCCGTCATAGCCCATTGGATCGGGGGTCACCTGTATTTCGTAGGGTGTGAACTCGTATGAGCCACGGTACGGTGAATCAAACACCGAATAGTCGAATCTGTAGTCAAAGCTGTACAGGGAATCCACCTGCCGCGGCTGCACGCCGAGCTTGGGGAAATCGGCAAACTCCGAGTTATAATCGTTAGTCACCTGCACGCTATGGTTGATGTTCTGTGCAAGCAAGGGTGCGCCGGACAAAAGCAGCGCAAGCGCAATTATGTTTGAACGGTTCATCGTCATTTCTGCATTAGGGTTTCAAGCCTTTGGAGCTTCATCTTCACCATGTCGGCCACGTCATCCTTGTCGCCTGAGGGCGAATATCCATTGAGAATGCTCTCGTATGTGGCCTTGGCCTGGCTGTAGTTGCCCCTTTCGGCAAAGGAGTCGCCGAGGACTATGTACGCCCTCGCAAGCCAGTAGGCCTGATTGCCGCAAACCTGTGAGAAAGCATAGACTTCACGTTCCACGGAATCAAACTCGCCGGTGTCGAAACTGTTCTGTATGAGGACATAGCGGGCCTCAGCTCCCTCCGGTGTGGATGCTTCGTCGGCCAGCACCCGGAACATGTTCATGGCCTCGTCCCTGCGTGAAAGCGCGAGGCAGGACTTGGCCTTGACATAGCGGATTTCGCGCACGAGGAAAGCATCCGAGCCTGCCGCAGCGAGAGCGTCATCGGCGTATGAAGAAGCAGCCGAGTAATCCTTGCAACGGTACGCGGAGCGCATCATGCCTATGCGGGCCTCATTCTTGTTTTCGTCTATCTTGCTGATTTCGAGCAGGCGACGATAGCCGGAAAGGGCATCGGAGAAACGTTCAAGTCCATAGGACAGCTGGGCATAGCGAAGCTGGGACATTTCAACGAAAGACTGTCCGGAAGTGGATGCAGCTGCGGCAGCGTAATAGTCGCAAGCCTTCTCTTTCTCGCCTGTCGCCCTGTAGGACTCGGCAATGTAGAACATCGCGTGCTCGCGCCTGCTGCCCTCCGGGAAAGTGTCGAGATAATTCTTGAACGAGGTAATGGCCTGCGTGTACGACGACGACAGGAAAAGCTGCTCACCGGTGCTGAAATACATGGCTTCACGTTCCTCCTCGTTGCCGACGGTGCTCACCGAATTTTCCTCAAGGTATGCGAGGTACTTGTCGGGTTCCTTGCGGGTCTGGTATATGGACTCAATGGCCATCAGGGCCTCCTCTGCATATTCGCTGCCCGGCATCAGAGAAACAACCTGCTTGTAGCAGTCGAGAGCCTTGTCGGAGTTGCCCATATTGCGGTACACCAATCCCAGGCCGGCCAAGGACCTGGCCACATAAACCTGATCCGTCGCCGTGTCGTGCAGATGGGTGAAGCTGTTTATCGCATCGTTGTATGACTTGGCTTCAAGTTGGGCGCGACCGAGTTCGTACCAGGCCTCGGAGTAGAGGGGATCTTCAGGCGAAGCCCCTTCGACGGCCGACAGGACGCTGATTTTTCTCTTGCGGTCGGAGTTGAGCCCGTAACTTATGGCCTGCTGATAGTACGGATAGATGTCATGGGGAGAATAGAATTCGTCCAACACCTTCTGGTATGAGGCTATGGCGGCCTTATAGTCCCTGCGTGCGAAATCGCAGTCCGCCCTGCGGTTCATGGCATCCTCGCGGTGCAGCGCGTTTCCTCCATTGATATAATTGTCAAACCACTTTGCCGCCTCGTCATATTCGCCCAACTTGAATTGGCAGTAGGCTACGTTGTAGGGCAGCAGGTTGCCTTCTTCCATGTTGTAGAGTGCCGCGCCGTTGTAGAGTTCGGTGTAGAGTTCTGCGGCAGCCTTCCAGTTTCCGCTGGAATAATTGGCTTCGGCCTGCCAATAGCGGGCATATTGGTTGAGGCGGTTGTTCTTGGGAAGATAGTAGGCAGCCGTGCGGAAATACGGGATTGCGTCGCGGTAGGAACCGGAATTGAACAGTTCCTGACCACGCAGGAAGTTGGCCTTGATGTAGTTGTTCTGCATGTCGCTGTCCAGCTCGTCGATATTGTCGTAGGCAGCGATTGCAGCGGCATAGTCGCGGTCGTAGAGGGAAGCTAAGGCCATGTAGCCGTATATCTGCACTCCCCTGGTGCGGGTGGAATAGCGCTTGAGATATTCAGCAAAACCGGAAGTGTCCTTGTTCAGGTCGAACGCCAATTTGGCATAGTTGAACATGGCATCCTCTGTCATCTTGGGGTCGAAATTCACGGAAGCCGCGTCCTTGAACGCATTCATCGCAGCCACCTGGTTCCGAGTGCGGAGATAGGCATTGCCGAGATGATAATTGGCCACCTGCCCGATGGAATCACGCCGTTCCCCCATCTTGTTGTAGTTCTCTATGGCTCCTGAATAATCGTGGATTGAATATAGTAGCGTGCCGGCGTAGAAATAGTCCTTGCGGTTCATATTGGGATTCTCGCCGAGGAAGTCGTAGTAATAGCGGGCTTCCTGTACATTGCCCAACACAAGATGTGATTCGGAAATGATTCTGGCCAATCTCTGCCGCCTTTCGGCAGGGGCGGAGGCGAAAATCTTGGGACCTTCGGAGGCAACGTATGAATAGTGCTGCCTGTTGAATTCGCAATCGACGATGTAGAATTCGCAAAGTTCCTTGAAACGGGGGTCGGAAACCGCCTTGCCGAACCAGAATTCGGCCTCTTCGAACTGGCGGCTATTGTAATTGATGACTCCGGAGACATACTGTCCGGGAGCGGTGTAGTCCGAACGGTCGAGGGCATCAAGGGCTACGAAATGTCTCAGTGCCTCGGGATACTGGCCCAGGCAGAAATAGCTGTAACCGCTCTTGAACAGTTGTTCGGCCGTTTCGAGATCGTTGAGCCTCGTGGCTTCCACCTTGGAAAATTCGAGCGCTGCCTCGCCGTACTTGCCGTCATCGAAAAGCAGGCGGGCATTTTCAAAACGGATTCGCGGCGTGAGCACCGTGGAAGGATAACGCCTTTCGTACGCATCCATAAGTTCCTCCATATCATCGGATCGGGTCTTCAGCGCGCAGAGAACCACATAGCCTTCTGCAAGAGGGTCGTCGCCGATGCTCTCCAAAATAGCCCGCGACCTTTCGTACATGCCGCAGTCGTACAGATTCACGGCATCCCGATAGGCTTGTCTCTCGCGGGGAGTCATAGCCGGCAACGCCGTGCCTGCAAGCAAAAATGCGACAAGCGCAGCCGCTATCTTCGTATTTTTCATAACAATAGATTCAAATTAACAACAATCTACAAATTTAGAAACTGTTTTTGAAATTTTACGCTATAATCTTATAAAGTGTTTATCTTTGTTCTTCGTATCCATTTTAGCATGAGTTCAAGCAAAGACCCCATAATCAGTTTCAAGGACGCGGAGATAATTGCCGGAGAAAATTCGGTACTCTACGGTCTCAACCTTGAAGTCTTTCCGGGTGACCTCGTCTACATCGTCGGCAAGGTCGGAACAGGAAAAACGTCCATAATACGCACGATTACGGCCGAAAATCCGCTCGGCGAGGGCGAGGCTACGGTATGCGGCTACAAGTTGGGGAGCATACGCAAAAAGGAGATTCCGTTCCTGCGCAGACGACTGGGCGTGGTGTTTCAGGATTTCCAGCTGCTGATGGACAGGACCGTCCATGACAATCTGTCATTCGTACTGGACGCAACCGGCTGGAAAGACAAGAAACAGATGGACAAGCGCATAGACAAGGCCCTGGAAGCCGTCGGAATGCTCACGAAAGCCCACAAAATGCCCCATCAACTGTCCGGCGGAGAGCAGCAGAGAGTAACGATTGCGCGGGCCATACTGAACGAGCCGGAGGTCATACTTGCCGACGAGCCGACCGGCAATCTGGATGAGGAGACTGCTGAAGAAATACTCCAGGTGCTGAACGGCATCAACAAGGAAAAGGGTACGGCCATAGTCATGGTTACACACAACCGCAGTATCTGCGAGCGCTATCCGGGCCGCGTGTTTGAGGTATGCAACGAAACCTGCACCGAACGGAAATGACGACGGAAGAAAGATACGAAGGTGTCATTTCTTATTTCAGGGACAATGTGCCCGTAGCGGAATCGGAGCTGCATTTCGAATCTCCATACCAATTGCTCGTGGCAGTAATGCTCTCGGCGCAATGTACAGACAAGCGGGTGAACATGGTAACTCCCGCCCTTTTCAAGGCCTTTCCCGGAATCAACGAGCTGGCGGATGCCGGTTTCGACGACGTGCTGCCCTATATCCGCTCTGTCACTTACCCCAACAGCAAGGGCCGGCACCTCGTGCAGATGGCCCAAAAGGTCAGGGACGAGTTCGGAGGGGAAATACCCGCGAGCGTGGATGAACTCATGACCCTGCCCGGAGTGGGGCGCAAGACCGCCAATGTGGTCGCCTCGATAATCTGGAACGTACCTGTTATCGCGGTGGATACCCATGTTTTCAGGGTGTCCAGACGCTTGGGACTCTCTGACGGAAAGGATGTCAGGGCCGTGGAACTCGACCTGGAAAAGCACATCACCGATGAACTGAGACCCATAGCCCACCATTGGCTCATACTCCACGGACGCTACATCTGTACGGCACAAAAACCGAAATGCGGAGAGTGTCCGCTCTCCGCATTCTGTCTCGAATTTTCCAAATCGGAAAAATAGCCGTCAGCAGAACTGCTTTTTCAGGGCCTCGATCTTGGCATCGGCGTCGTCACCCTTGGCTCCGAAATAGAACTTGATTTTGGGTTCGGTTCCGGAAGGGCGTACGGACACCACGTCGCCTGCTTCATCGAAGAACTGCAGCACGTTGGACGAGGGCTGACCGGTCTTTTCCGGTTCCAGATAGTCAATGACCTTCGTCACGGGTGAGCCGCACATTTCCTTGGGAGGATTCGAGCGCAGGTCAACCATCATCTGCTGTATTTCCTTTGCTCCTGCAACTCCCTTGCGAACAACGGACACGAGACCTTCCTTACGGTAGCCGTATTCGGCATATATCTTCTGCAGAAGTCCATACAGGGTAAGTCCCTGTTCGGCGGCCCAGGCTGCACATTCTGCAACCATCATGGCGCTCACCTGCGCATCCTTGTCGCGCACGAACTGTCCGACGTTGAAGCCGTAGCTTTCCTCACCGCCGCAGACGAATTCGCCGCTGTCCTCGTTACGCTTCACAATTTCCGCTATGTACTTGAAGCCGGTGAGTACATTGTACACGGGCACGCCGAAGCTGGCGGCTATCTCGCTGATAAGTTCCGTTGTGACTATGGTCTTGACCACATATTTGCCCTCGCCGAGCGTTCCGAGTTCCTTGCGGCGGCTCAGGATGTAGTAAGTGAGAATGGAAGCGGTCTGGTTGCCGTTCAGCAGCACTATCTTGCCCTCGTCATCGCGCACGGCTATGCCCAGACGGTCAGCGTCGGGGTCAGTACCCATGACAAGGTCGGCTCCTGTCTCCTCGGCCTTTTCGATAGCGAGCTTCAGTGCGGCCGGTTCCTCCGGATTCGGGGATATGACCGTGGGGAAATCGCCGTCAGAAATATCCTGTTCGGGCACGTGGATTATATTCTTGATACCTATGCGGGAGAGCAGTTCGGGCACGAGGCGGACACCGCAACCATGCAGAGGTGTATAGACTATTTTCAGTTCAGAATGCTTGGCGCAAAGTTCGGGACTGAGGCTGAGGGACTGAAGGTCACGCAGATAGAGTTCGTCCACATCCGTCCCCATGGCCTCGATTTCGCCACAGTGCAGTCCGGACTCGAACTTGACCATTGAAGGATCGGTAATCTTGGCGACCTCGGCAACGATTTCCTTGTCCACCGGAGCCGTCACCTGTCCACCGTCCGACCAGCTGACCTTGTAACCGTTGTACTCCTTGGGGTTGTGGGAGGCCGTTATCATCACGCCGGCCGTCGCACCCTTCAGGCGCACCGCGTAGCTCATCTCGGGCGTAGGCCTGATGTTGTCAAAGATGTACACGTGTATGCCGTTGGCTGAAAGGACCTCGGCAGTGATTTTCGCAAATTCCTTGCTCTGGTTGCGGGAATCGTAGGAAATGCAAACCTTGGGGTCGCTGTCTGCGGGAGCATGGGCAAGGATGTAGTTTGCAAGGCCCTGGGTGGCCATTCCGACCGTGTAACGGTTCATCCTGTTGGTGCCGACACCCATGATGCCGCGCAGACCGCCGGTGCCGAATTCGAGATTCTTGCCGAACGCATCCTCCAGCTCCGCCGGGTCTCCTGCAAGCATCTGACGGACCTGCAGTTTTGTCTTCTGATCAAAATTACCTTCGAGCCACGCCTGGGCCCTCAATTCATATTCTTTCATAATATTTTAATATAGTTTAGTTATTAGTCAGCTTAATTCATGGCAACTTTAAAGGTAATAATTAATTCCAAATATACAGACATTTTGTTGCTGGAATTCTTTCTAAATTTGCGATAACAGTCCGAAAAATGAAGAAAACGAGTTTCGCTCAAATACTCGGCGATGCCGAAAGGGAGCTGCAACGGCGGGCAGACGAGAAATTGCCCGATTGGGCTGGCAAGAAGGTACGCATTCCCGACAGCCTTGCGCTGCAACAATGTTCTTCCTCAGCCACAGCGGAATACAAACGTACCCTCGTCGCCGAACGCATGGACACTCCCCTGCCGGACATCTGCGACATTACCGGCGGACTTGGGGTGGACAGCATGGCACTCGCTGCCGTCTGCAAACGCCTGCACTATTATGAGCGGAAGGAGGAATTAGCGGCTGCCGCACGTGAGAATGCGGAGAAACTCGGCATAGACAACATCGTTTTCAACTGCGGGGAAATCGGTCCGGATTCCGAACTTCCGGATTGCAGCCTGATATACGCCGATCCGGCGAGGCGCGACGGAATCGGGCGCAAGGTGGCGGCACTCAGCGACTGTTCTCCCGACATCAACGCCCTCTTGCCCATGCTTTTCCACCATACGGAGCGCGTAATGCTGAAACTCTCTCCCATGCTGGATATCAGCGAATTGCGCCGCAATTTCGGAGAAATGCTGGACGAACTGCACATAGTCAGTCTGAAGGGTGAAGTGCGCGAACTGCTCTGCCTGCTTTCATCAAGTAACAAAGAATCCGGATGCAGGCATTTTATGGTGGAACTGCAGCCCGGCATTGCCGCACAGCAGACGGTCGCTTCAAGGGTATGCCGGCTGCAATACAATCCCGCCGAGAAAACATCCTGCGAAATCAGGCTCGCCGGACAGCTCGCGGCCGGCCAATTCCTGATTGAGCCTCGCGCCGCTCTGCTCAAGGCCGGCCTGTTCAAATGGCCCTGCGCCCGCTTCGGCTGGAGCAAACTCGATGTATCCACGCATCTCTACGTCTCCGACCATGCTCCGGATACCGCAATCGCCCCTTTCGTCAAGAATTTCAGAATAATCGCCGTTTTCCCCTTGGACAAGTCAGGAATGCGCGAATGCGGACGGGCATATCCGCGGGCCGATGTCAGCGCACACAACATCCCCATGAACAGCGAGCAGTTGCGACAGCGCCTCACCTGCCGCTCGGACAGTTCTTTCCACGTCTTTGGCTGCACTCACCAAGGCAAAAGAATATTGGTGGCAGCTCAACGTATGCCGTAAGTCTGCCCCAAAAAATCTATTCCAGCAGCCATTTCGTCCAGAAAATGCCTTCCGCCTCCTGCTCGTGCCTTCTCTGCGCATTGCGGTAACCGTGCATTCCGTCGGGATACAGCATCAACTCAAACTGATAGCCGACCTGTTGCAGCGCATCCACGAGCATCAAAGCATTCTGGTAGTGTACATTGTCGTCGCCGGTGCCGTGGGTGATTCTCAACGCTCCCGGCAAGGGCTGCTTCTCCCCGTCGAACACGGTGCGCACCCTTTGCAGCACGCTTGCAACCTCATAACCCTCCGGATTCGCCTGCGGAGTGTCCATAAAACGCTCGGTGTAATGCGAATCGTAGAGCGTCCAGTCGTATACGCCCATGTTCGCGATGCCGCAGCGGAAATATTCGGGATAGCTCAACACCAGCATGGCCGTCGAGGTGCCGCCGAAAGAATAGCCTTTAGCACCTATGCGTTCCTCGTCCACATACGGCAAGGTCGCCAGCCATTTCGCCCAGGCCACATAGTCCTCACTCTCCACCACCGTCATGCGACCGAAGGCCTCGTCCATGCCCTTGCGGCCGTTCTCCCCTGACGAACGCGGATCGCACACAAGGTAAATGATGCCGTTCTCGTAACACCAGCGGTCGGAAGCGTCCCTGTCCATCCAGACATCTCTTACATAGGGTGTTCCGGGACCGCCGTACATCTGCATTACTACGGGATACTGCTTCTGGGGGTCAAAGTCACGGGGCAGCGAAATCAAGCCGTACAGCTCATAACCGTCGTTCTTTATGCGGATTATCTCCGGGACGGGCACATCCTCCGGCCTTTCTTTCGCCTCTTCGGTGACGCTCACCGAGAACTTGTCGCAGCGGCCCGAAATACTCGTAAAAGGAGTGCGTGCATTGCTCTGTACGGCAGTGAAAGTCTTTCCGTCCTCCGAAAATTCGACTCTGCTGACACTGTACGAAGGATCAGTAAGCGCAACAATGCGTCCGCGCCTGTCCAGACGGTACAGGGTATTATGCAGTCTGGAATCCCTCTTGGCGGTGAACCACAGGTTGCCGTTGTCCTCTCGCAGCAGGCGTATGTCCCAGTTCGCTCCGGAAGTCAGGCAAAGCAGATTGCCTTCGTAATCAAGCCGGTAAATCTGCTGCCAGCCGCTCTCGAAACTGCGTGCCATGTAGAAACCGCCGGTTTCGCTGAACAGCATTCCGTCTATCCAGTCCACCCAAGTGGGATATTCCTCATGATAGACCCCACGCAGACTGCCGTCGGAAACGGAAACAGCATACAGGTCCAGGGTATTCTGACGGCGGGGCTCCCTTGGAACATAAAGTTCGTCCGAACCGGGCCCCCAGAACGGAACACCGAAATACTGGTCCTCATCATAGTCAAAACCTGCCCAAAGCACAGTTCTCGCCGCGATGTCGATTATTCCCACCTTGACGGAGGGATTGGTCTCCCCTGCCTTCGGATAGCGGGTCAGGTTCAGCGAACCGTTCTGGCCGAAAGGCGAAAATATGGGGAACATGGGCACCTCGCTGTTGTCGAAGCGGTAGAAAGCCAGCTTGCGCGAATCGGGACTCCACCAGAAAGCGCGGTAATTCGATGCCCGGCCAAGGATTTCCTCATAGTACACCCACGAAGCATAACCGTTGAGTATCAGGTCATTACCGTCAAAGGTCAGGCGTATAACGCTCGAATCCTGCAGATTGCGCACATACAGGTCATTGCCGGAGGTGAAGGCCTCCATGGTTCTGTCGGGGGATGCTGTATTGTTGGCTTCGTCCGCAAGGACTGTCGGTCTGTCCGCTGCAAGTACACTATAGTCAGGGCCGAAGGCAGCCGCCGATTGCACTGCGCCGCAAACGCACAATGCCGCAAAAAGCAGGAAGGGAAATCTGTTCATCACTTATCATTCAAAAAAAATCTGTCCTTGAAATTCACCAAATATACCTTTTTTACCGCACGGGTCAAAGCGGTATACAGCCATTTCAGTTCATCGATGCTCTGCTCGTCCATCCAGAACGGGCAGTCCACGAACACACAATCCCACTGGCCGCCCTGCGCCTTGTGGCAGGTAATGGCCTGGGCATACTTGATTTGCAGGGCATTGTAGTACTTGTCCTCGCGTACCGCCGACCAAATCTTGCGTTTGGTACGCAAATCTGCATAGTCCGCACTTACGCCCTCGTACAGCGCATCCTGCTGTTCGCGCGAAATGGAGGCAGTTTCCGAATGCAACGCATCGAGCAGAACCTTGGCTGTGATGCTGACATCGTCATAGTCCGGGAAAGTCAGCGTCGCCTCCGCAAAATGCAGCCCGTAACGCTCCTCATACCTCCCTATGCGCTCAAGCACCGCGATGTCGCCGTTGGCTATGTAGTCCAGTTCCGGTATATCCTCCAAAAACTGATAGCAGTTCCTCACTATCATCAGCCTGTCCCCGCGCAACAATTCCTCCTCCTTGTATTGCACGGTCCCGCGTATGCCTATATTGTAACGTATGGCCCTCTTGTTCGAGCGGCAAAGCACCATGCAGGACTCCTCGCCGTAGTCGGAATAGGCCTGCGTAAGCGTCTCAATCAGTTCGCCTCCGCTGATGCGGCAGATGTCGTCCGTACCTGAAAGATCCAGCTTGAAACCGGAAAAAGTCTGGCCCGGATATGCCCCGGCTATCATTTCGCGCAGCATTGTGGCGTTGCGCAATATGCCCGACTCCGAGGCCTGACGGACTACAGAAGTCAGGGTACAGAAACTCACGCCGCCGAATTGCAGCATATGCCCTTCATCCAGGGCGGGCGACACGGCAAGCCCGACCGGCGGCAACTGGGCTGCGTCACCGACCAGCACCAAACGGCAGTCAATGCCGTTGCGCACAAAGCTTATCAAATCCTGCAACAGGTCGCCTGACCCGAAAAGCGCGGTAGCAGCCGGGTTCTCGCCGGCATCCGTGCCTATCAACGACACCTCGTCCACCACGAAAAGCGTGTTCGCGGCCTTGTTCGGTGCGAGCGAGAATTTGCCTACCCCGTCTCCGCTGACACTCTGCTGACGGTATATGTGTTTGTGTATGGTCGAGGCCCTGAGACCGGAAATGCCGGCGAACACCTTGGCGGAACGGCCGGTAGGAGCGAGCAGGACCGATTTCCCGCCCATATCCTTCAGGGCGCGTATCACTGCGGAGACTGCGGTGGTCTTGCCCGTGCCGGCATAGCCGTTCACGACCAGAATGTCACCGTCGCCCGAAGTCATGAATTCCGCCATGCTGCGGAACAATCCGTCCTGACACGGCGTAGGCTCTATCTTGAAACGTTTCAAAAAAGCCTGATACAGAAATTCCCGGCGTCCACCCATCATCTTTTCCTGTCGAAAATCATGGCGACAACCGCCAGAAGAGGATATATTTCCACCCGGCCGAGGAACATGTCGAACGAGAGCAACAACTTGCTGAGAACCGGCACCGAAGCATAGCTGCCGAAATTGCCGAGTTCCCCGCAGGCTGGCCCGGCATTGCTCATGCACATTACCGAGGACACGAGCGAAGCGTCCGGATCCATGCCCGAAAATATGCACAGCGTCGAAGAAACGAGTAGTGCAAGGGCGTAAATGCCGATAAAAAGTATGTGGGGAACAACATCATGATCGCTGAGCACCCGCTTTCCCATCCGGACCTCATTGACCGATGAAGGGTGCAGGCTATTCTTCACATGACGGCCTATAAATTTGAAAAACAGGACTACCCTGTCAGACTTGATACCGCCTGAAGTCGAGCCGCTGGTACCGCACACCAAAGCGGCCATGACAGGGGTCACCATCAGCCATGCGGGCCACTGCGCACTGTCGGCTATGGCAAAGCCGGTTGTAGAGGCTACCGACACCGTGCTGAACAGGCCCACCCTCAGGCTTTCGCCCACACTCTTGGTGAAGCCCCCGATTCCGAGTCCTGCGGAGAGCATTACGGTGAAAATCACGATGTAAGCGAGGTAGAATCTGATTACCGGACTGTTCAAGGGTCTGAACGAGCGCGAGATGACTGCCATGAACAGCAGGCCGAAATGCACTGAGGAAAGCAGCATGAAGAGTATCGACACGGCCTCGACCGCCACGGAATCGAAAGCCGCTATTGAAGCCGTCCGCGTGCTGAACCCGCCGGTCGCGACCACCGACATGGCATGACACACGGCATCGAACGGGGACATGCCCGCAATCAGATATGCGGCAGTCGCCAGCACGAACAGGCTGAGGTAGACGTATGCAAATATGTTCACCACCCTCGTGGGGCGTGAGGCGTAGCCGCTGCGGGACAGCGAACTCAATTCCATGTTTATCAGACGCATACGCATCTGCGTGGAACCCGGAATCACGAGCAGGAGGAACACCACGACTCCCAGACCGCCGATGAAGTGCGTGGACATGCGCCAGAACATCAGGCTGCGCGGCAAAATCTCCACGTCGTCCAATATCGTCGCCCCGCAGGTCGTGAAGCCGCTTACCGACTCGAAAATTGCGTTGTCGATGGTGAAAGGCCCTCCCCACAGCACATAGGGCAACATCCCGAAAAGAAAGGACAGAAGCCACGAAAGCGTGATTATCACGTAGCCTTCCCTCAATGTGATGTTGTTCGAGCGGCGCACAAAGATGAAAGGGAAAATCCCGACTATGAAAGTTATCAAAAATGATATACTGAGCGGCACGAAAGCCGAATCGAAGCCTTCGAATACGGACACCGCCACCGACAGCAGCATGAACAATGCGCTGGCGAGCAGGGCAAAGCCTATATACCGTATGATGAGCCTCCAGTTCACTTCTTAAGATCGCGTATGCGCCGCCTCAGCTGTCTGTTTTCCTCTGCAAGTTCACTTATACCCCCGTTCAGCTCCGCCAGCTGGTCGTCGCCCTCGAAGTCTACGTTGTAGCGCCTGTCGTTGTCACGATAGTCCCTGAGTGCGGCAAGCATCCTTTCAAGCGGATTCGCATAATACGTAATCAGGAAATAAAGGAGCAACAGCACGAGCATCAATCCTGCACCCACCGCCACGGCTCCGGGCACCAGGCTGCGGTACGTACCGCTGTTGAAAGAGGCGGAATGGGTCTCCAGATCGTCATATATGGCATCGGTGAGAACGTTGATGTCCTGCTGCAACTTCTCGTGCAGGGGCAGCAGCGTGCCGAAGAACCATTCGCGGCTGTATCCCGGAGCGTACAGGACTTCCTCCAGGTTTCTCGCAGCCGCCATATAGTTCTCGTAGGACAGCATCACCGAATCGGCGAGCGCGAAGGAATTGTGGTTCACCATGGGACTCATGCGCAAAGAATCGCAGTGCGTGCGGAAATATTCCTCGTCTATTTCGGGCAGGGTCTCAAGCATATCCGAACCGATGAGCGCGAGTATCTGCAGATTATAGCTGTTTGTCATTTCGGAAAGCCGGCCGGCTACACTTATGCTGCTGATATCGTCAGCCACAAGTTCGGAAACATAGTTGATCATCCTGCGATATTCCATCATCGAGATAATGGAGGATATGAGAAGTATGGCGGCTATGGAAAGAAAACTTGCGACTAATTTTTCTTTGAATGAAAGTTTGCGGTTTCGAACCTTTTTTCTTGCTTTCTCGAAAAACATTATTAATTATTTTTCAAAAAATTTTCACAAATATATAAAAAATTATATATTTTTGTGCACAAATCTTCACTCTTAGCGTATGACCCCTTCATTTTTCAGCGAGTCCTCCAACAAAAGTGCCAGCATCAAGCGTGAGATTCTCAGGCTTTGCATCACTCACTCCAATTACAGCATCGCCGATTTCAGCCGGGCGCTGAACATCAGCGTACCCACCATAACAAAGTTCGTCGGTGAACTCATCGCGGAAAATTTCCTGCAGGATGAGGGCAAGGTAGGCACGACAGGAGGGCGCCGTCCGAGCGTGTACGGCCTCAACCCCGAGGCCGGATATTTTGTCGGAGTAGACGTGGCAAGACATCATTTCCATGTGGCAATCAGCGATTTCAAGGGTGAACTCATCAACTTCATCCAGGACATTGAGTTTGTATTGAAAGCCAATGAGATGTCTTTCCGTACCATCTGCCGCATGGTGAAGGACGCGGTCACCAAGAGCGGCATCCCCTGGATTAAGGTACTCGGAGTTGGAGTGAGCCTTTCAGGCAGGGTAAATCCCGAAAAGGGCTACAGCCTGACCTATTTCGTCAGCGACGATATCCCGCTCAAGAGCATTTTCCAGAAAGAGTTCCAGGTTCCCGTGAACATCGAGAACGACTCCAGGGCCATGGCCTATGGCGAATACATGAACCTCGGGCCGAATGCCGACCCCAACATGATCTTCATAAACATAAGCTGGGGACTCGGCATGGGCATCATCACCGACGGACGGCTCTATTACGGCAAGTCCGGCTACTCCGGCGAGCTCGGGCACTTCCCTGCCCTGAACAACGATGTCATCTGCCGCTGCGGCAAGGTGGGCTGTCTGGAGACCGGAGCGTCAGGTTTCGCCCTCCACAGACTCGTGGTCAATGAGCTGAAACGCGAACACTCTTCATCGCTACGCGGGACATTCGAGCAGAAGGGAGACCTGGAGCTTAACGAGATACTGAGTGCCGTGGAGGAAGGCGACGTGCTGGCAATCGACAGCATAGGCAAAATCGGCGATACGCTCGGCAGGGGCATCGCAGGTGTGCTGAACATTTTCAATCCCGGATTAGTGGTAATCGGAGGCAGGCTCATAGTGGGCAAGGATTACCTGCTTCTCCCCATCAAGACCGCCGTGAACCGGCTCTCGCTATCCCGCGTGTCTTCGGACACCAAAATCGTACTTTCCCGCCTGGACCGCAAGGCCGCTGCCGTCGGTGACTGCCTGCTGTCCCGCGACAAGGTGCTCGGTCTACTGTAAAGGAACATGGCCAGTTATCTTCAAGTCGAAAACATATCGAAATCCTATGGGACCAAGGTCCTTTTCGAGAATATAGGATTCAACATAAACGAGGGCGACAAAATCGCCCTTGTTGCGCCTAACGGCAGCGGCAAGACCTCGCTCCTGCGCATATTGGCAGGGCAGGACAGTTCCGACACCGGCGGGCGCATAGTATTTCTCAAAGACATACGCATAGCTTTTTTAGAGCAGGATTACGACTTTGACCCCGAGGCCGGCATCTTTGAACAGGTACTGAGTCACAGCCGGGAGACCATTGCGGGCTGGCACGAGGACGAAATCGAGTCCTACAGGCAGAGACTGCGCGAACTGCTGACCTCGTTCCGTCTGCCGGACTTCGACAAGAAGATGAAAGAACTCTCCGGCGGAGAAGTCAAGCGCGTGGCCCTCAGCGAAATGCTGGCTACGGACGCTGACCTGTTCATCATGGACGAGCCGACGAACCATCTGGACATCGAGGCCATAGAGTTTCTGGAATCCTACTTGAAACGCAAGCGCTGCACCCTGCTCATGGTGACCCACGACAGGTATTTCCTCGACCGGGTGTGCAACATCGTGATGGAGCTTGACCGGGGAGCGGTGTATGTCTACCGGGGAGACTACCAGAATTATCTGGAAAAACGCGAGGAAAGGATTTCGGCGTACAATGCCGAGACAGACCGCGTAAAGAACCTGCTCAGGCGGGAACTGGAGTGGATTCACGCCACCCCCTGCGCCCGCAGCGGAAAGGCAAAATACAGGATAGACGCATTCTACGAGCTATCGGAAAGGGCAGGACAGGTGCGGCAGGACAAGCAGCTAAACCTTGAGGGAATAGGCGAGGCATCGCGCCTGGGCAACAAGATAATCAACTGCAAGGATGTCTGCTACAGTTGGGAGGGCACGCCTATGCTCAGCCACTTCAACTACAATTTCCAGAAAGGCGACAAAATAGGCATAGTCGGGCGAAACGGAGTCGGGAAATCCACTTTCCTCGACCTGCTTACCGGTGTGCTGGCCCCGGATTCAGGAACAATAGACAGGGGCGCATCCGTGGTGATAGGACATTACCGGCAGGAAGGCATGAGTTTCGACGAGGACGCGAGGGTGATGGACGTGGTGTCCGACACCAGGCTGCTGGGACATTTCCTCTTCCCGCACGAGATGTTCAACACGCGGGTTTCCAAACTGTCCGGAGGCGAGCGGCGCAGGCTGTACCTGCTGACCATACTCATGCGCAACCCCAACCTGCTGATACTCGACGAGCCTACCAACGACCTGGACATAGTGACGCTGAACATACTGGAAGAATATCTCGCCGACTACGGCGGAAGCCTGCTCATCGTCAGCCACGACAGGCATTTTCTCGACAGGGTCAGCGATCACCTGCTCGTTTTCTGCGGCGAGGGCAAGGTCAAGGACTTCGTCGGCAAGTTCAGCGAATACCGTGCGTATGTACGCGAAATGGAAGCCGCAGAACGCAACCGCACTGTGGGGACGGCCCGCACTTCCTCCAACAACGTCAAGCCCAATGCAGCCTCTGAAGGCACGGCAACGAAACCGCGGAAGTTAAGCTACCGCGAAAAGAAGGAACTTGAAGCCATAGAAGCCGAACTTCCCGCTCTTGAAGAGGAAAAGACCGGCCTTGAAGCGGAGATGAGTTCCGGGAAAATGGATTTCGCCGGACTGCAGGCCGCAGGTGCCCGCATTCAGGAAATCATCGGGCGCATCGACACCTTGGAATCCCGCTGGTTAGAGTTGCAGGACTGACTCACCAGCCGCCGCCGAGGGCCTTGTACAGGTCAATCAGGGCCAGCTGTTCGTCACGGGCAGCGGTAAGTTGCGATATCTGCGCATCGAAATAACTGCGCTGGGCATCGAGCACGTCGAGATAACTGATGGCACCGCTGATGTACTGCAAAGTCGCCTGATTGTAATATTGGAGAGAAGCACGGAGCAGGTCGGTCTGCAAGTCAGTGATTTCCTTTGCCTTGTTGTAACTTATCACAGCATCGTAGACCTCCTTGAAGGCTGTCATCACGGCTTTCTCGTAACTTGCCCGCTTACGTTCATACACCTCAACGGCAGCCTTGAAATTCGCCTTGCGCCGGCCGAAACTGAACACCGGAGCCACAAGATCAGCCGAATAGAAGTAAAAAGGCGCAGCAAATATCTTTGCAAAGCGATCGTTCTCTATACCTCCTGTCAATCTTATGCTGAAAGACGGGAAGCGTTCCGCGCTTGCCACGCCCACCGCAGCCTCGGCCGCCCTGAGTTCCTGTTCCGCCTGACGCAGATCCGGTCTGCGGGTGAGCAGGGTCGAGGGCACTCCAAGAGGTATGCTGTCGCGGGTTTCCTTGAGTTTGTCAATCTCCATTTCCACCCTGCCGCGTTCGATGGCAGTGGGATAGGAGCCGGTAAGCAGAGACAGTTCGCTCTCCTTTACGGCAACCCGGCGCTCAAGTTCAGGCAGGCGGGCGGAAGCCGAAGCCAAAGCCACAAGAGACTGCTGGTAAGGAATATCGTTGGTCAGACCGCTCTGGAAACGGAGTTTGGCCTTGGCAACTTCCTCCTCCCTCGTCTTAACCGTAGCCCGCACTATGTTCAACTGCTCGTCCAGGGCCAGAAGTTCTATATAGCTGGCGGCGACCTCAGCGATAAGACTCATCTGAACACTGCGCTTGGCCTCGACGCTCGCAAGGTACTCGGCGGCAGCCTCGCGACTGCTCCAGGTCAGTTTTCCCCAGAGGTCGATTTCCCAGGACAGCGTCGGTTTCAGTCCGATTTCGGGGTCATGCACGGGACTGACACCATCGTAATTATAGTATTCCTTCTCCGCATAGGCACCTACTGAAATGGAGGGCCACAGCTGCGAACGCTCGATACGGTAGCGGTACTGGAGTTCCTGCACCCTTCGCGCCGCTATTTCCATATCCTTGTTGTGCTCCAGCGCAGCATAAATCAGCTTCTGCATCAGCGAATCCCGGTACAGTTCCGTCCATGCAATGTCTGCCAAAGCGAGCGAATCCGGCTGCCACAGGGAATCCGCCACAGCCGTGCTGTCCACGCCGGCATGCGCTCCCCCGGGGAAATATTCTTCCGGCATGTCCAGATTCGGGCTGGTCACATAGCGCGAGGGCGAGCAGGAATTGGTGCCGGTCAGCAACAAAGCCGGCACGAGCAACATCGGCAATATCTTCTTGCCGCGTATATTCAATTTATGCAGTCGGGACACTAGTTTTCCAATGCGGAATTTATCTTTGAGCCTGTACATCATTACAAAGAAGAAAGGCACGAACACTATACCCAGCGTGACGGCCACAATCATTCCGACGAACACGCCTGTACCTATGTTCTGACGGGCTGCGGCACCCGGACCGGATGACATGACGAGAGGCACCATGCCGAGGATAAAGGCCAGCGAGGTCATCAGGATGGGACGGAAACGCAGCTTGGCGGCATCTGCTGCGGCCTGCACGAGTTCCTCGCCCTTTTCCACGTTCTCCTTGGCGAATTCCACAATCAGAATCGCGTTCTTCGCAACCAGTCCGACCAGCATGACCAGTCCGATCTGGAAGTATATGTTGCTGTCGTAGCCGAACAGGACTATGCCCAGATATGCGCCCGCTATACCTATTGGCAGGGTCAGCAGTACGGCAATGGGCACGAGCCAGCTCTCATAAAGGGCCGCGAGGAACAGGAACACGAACAGCATACACAGCGCGAGCACGAGTCCCGTCTGTCCTCCCTCTTTCTTTTCCTGATACGACAATCCGCTCCACTCCACACGCACGTCCGAAGGCAGATGCTCCCTGACGATTTCCTCCAGCGCGTCCATCGCCTGTCCGGAACTGTAACCCTGCGCCACGGAAGCGTTTATTATCGCCGAATTGAACATGTTGAACCTCTTGACCGTACCGGCTCCTGTCGTGTACGAAGTCGTTCCGAGCGCGGTGATGGGCACCATATTGCCGTTCGAGCTCTTGACGAAGAACAGGTTGAGATTATCCTTGTGCGCACGGTAGGGGCCTTCGGCCTGCAGGTACACCCTGTATATGCGGTTGTACATGTTGAAGTCGTTGATGTAGACCGAACCGGTAAAGGCCTTCAGCGTTGAGAAAATGTCGGCAATAGGCACTCCGAGCAGTTGGGCCTTGTCGCGGTCCACATCGAAATAGAGCTGGGGTATGTCCTTCTGCATGGCGTTGGACACTCCGGAGAACTCCTTGCGCCTCTGCGCGTAATATATCAGCGTGTCAGCCGCCTCCTGCAACTGTTCATAACTGCAGTCTCCACGGGCTTCGAGCGCCATGGTGATACCTCCGGAAGCACCCAGACCGGGAATCACTGCGGGAGTGCTGATGTACACCTGGCTTTCCGGATAAAGGCTCAGGGAATCGCGGACAAGCTGCATGGTCTTGTTGATATCGCGCTCCTTGCGCTCTTTCCAAGGCTTCATGATGACGGTGTACTGGACATTGGACTGGCTCGTACCGACGCGGGGCGATGAACCCACAACGTCCAGCACATGCTCTATGTCGTCCTGCCGCATGAAGAAGGCCATTGCCCTCTTGGACACCTCACGGGTACGTTCAAGGGTCGCGCCCACCGGCAGTTCAAGTTCCACGGTAAAGTAGCCCTGGTCCTCCGTCGGAATGAAACTCTGGGGAACCAGACGTGCCATTATCAATATGCCTGCGCAGCATACGCCGAAAATCGCGAACATGCGTCTGGAATGTTTGAGACTCACACGCACCATGCGGGCGTAGAAACTGTTTCCGGTTGCAAGCCAGTCGTTTATCTTGCGGAAAACGATATTCTTTTTCTTGCCCGGCTCTTCGGAACGCAGGAAGGTCGCGCACATTACGGGGCTGAGCGTAAGGGCGACTACGGTAGAAATGATCACGGACACCGCAATCGTCACGCTGAACTGCCTGAACAGCTGTCCGGTGATACCGGAAAGGAAGCTCACGGGAACAAATACGGCACAAAGAACCAAAGACATGGCTATCAACGCATTGCCTATGCCCGCCATGGCCTTTTTGGTAGCCTCGCGCGGCGGCAGGTGTTCGGTTCTCATGATACGGTCCACGTTCTCCACCACCACTATGGCGTCATCCACCACTATACCGATGGCAAGCACGAGTCCGAGCAACGTCATGGTATTCAGCGAAAAGCCCAGAATGAGCATTACGCCGAAAGTACCCACAAGGGAAATGGGCACCGCAATCGCCGGAACAAGGGTCGCACGCCAGCTCTGCAACGACAGGAACACCACTACTATCACGAGAAACAGGGCCTCGAAAAGCGTCTTGTACACCTCGTGGATAGATTCGGAGATGTAGGTGGTCATGTCGAAGGGGATATCGTATGTGATGCCGTCGGGGAAGGACTTGCTGATGTTTTCCATCTCCGCCCTGACAGTCCTTGCGACCTCCATGGCATTGGCTCCGGGGAGCATCATGATGTTGATGACAGCGGCATTCTCCATGTCGATACCGCTCTCGGTGTTGTACGACTGGGCCTCCAATGACACCCGGGCCACGTCCTTCATGCGCAAGAGAGTACCGTCTTCTCCGGCACGTACGACTATATCCTCGAACTCGCTGACCGTGCTGAGTCGTCCCGTGGCGGTGATGGGAATGGTAACGTCCACATCCTCAATGGGCTGCTGTCCGAGCACACCGGCAGCGGATTCACGGTTCTGGTCACGCAGGGCCTTCTGGAGGTCTGCGACGGTCAGGCCGAGGCTCGCCAGCTTGTCGGGCTGCACCCATATCTGCATGGCGTAATAACGGCTGCCCACATTGCTGACGCGGCCCACACCCGGCAGACGGCGCAACATGTCCACTACATTCAGCGTCGCGTAGTTGCTGAGGTATATTTCATCGAACTTGGAATCGTGGGAACTGAGGGTTATGGTCATCAGACGGTTCGAAGCCTGCTTTTGTATGGATATACCGTTGGTGACCACCTCGCTCGGAAGCCGGGCTTCGGCCTCCTTGATGCGGTTCTGGATTTCCACTGCGGCGAGGTCCGGGTCAGTGCCGATATCGAAGGTCACAGTAGCGGAGAAAGCCCCGGAATTGGAGTTGGTGGACTCCATGTAAATCATTCCCGGCGTACCGTTCAGCTGCTGCTCGATAGGCGTGGCCACGGCCTGGGACACGGTCAGCGCACTGGCTCCGGGATAGGAAGCCGAGATACTGACTTCCGGCGGTACAACGTCCGGATATTGGTCAATGGGAAGCAGAGTAAGGCCAATCAGACCCACCAGAACTATCACAACCGATATTACGGTCGAGAAGACCGGTCTGTCGATAAAGAAGTCTGATTTCATACCCTGCGAGCTTTCATTCCGTGTATCAACTTGTGATGGCCTTCCACCACGATTTCCTCACCGGCAAGCAGACCGCGTTCTATCACCGTGTAGTTGCCTACCTCGGGCCCGAGTTCCACATAACGCCTCTCCACGGTGCCGTTGTGACGCAATACGAAGATGTAAGCACCGGATTTCTCGGTCACCAGGGCCTTGGTGGGCACAACGACAGTATTCTCGCGCACATCAAGGAGCACAGTCACATTGGTAAACTGGCCCGGCAGCAATTCGTGATCCGGATTGGGCAGTTTGGCCCGGACGGAAAAGGTTCCGGACTTCGTGTCCACCTGAGGGTCGGCGAAGTCCACGAGTCCGCTGTAGGGATACACAGACTTGTCGGCCATGGTGATACGCACGTAAGGCGCCCATGTGCGGGTGGTGTCTTTCTGTCCGATGTTCACGTTGCGGGACTTGCTGCGCTGGTAGTCGAGGTCGGTCATCTTGAATTCCACGAAAACCGTGTCACTCTTGACTATGGTCGCAAGCAGGGACTGGCCTCCGGGACCGACGAGCGTTCCTATGTCCACATAACGTTCACTGATGTAGCCGCTTATCGGGGATCGAACGGTGGTGTAGCTGAGGGCGAGTTCGCTTTGGGCAAGATCCGCCTCGCTCATGAGAACTTCCGCCTTCGCCGTCTCGTATGAGGCTATGGCGTTGTCAAGATCCAGCTGGCTGGCCGCTTGTTGCTCGTAGAGGGGTTCGATACGGCTGAGAGAGCGTTCGGCCTGAAGGGCGAGCGCCTTGTTTTTCTCTAGTTGGGCTCTGGCCTTGTCGGCCGCAGCCTTGTACTGTCTAGGATCTATTATGAAGAGGTTCTGGTTCTTCTCAACGTATGAGCCTTCTTCAAATAGCATGCTTTCGAGGTAGCCTTCAACCCTGGCGCGGACCTCTACAAACTGCTGGGCCCTGATGGTTCCGGGGTATTCGCCGTAAACCTCGACATCCTGAGTCTGGACTATCTGCGTGGAGACAGTCGGCACATTTTCCGGCTCCGGTTTCCTGCCGGAAAGCAAAACGATCAAAATTATAGCCACAATGACAACGGCTACTGCCA
Organism: uncultured Muribaculaceae bacterium; assembly: GCA_964582235.1. Classification (GTDB taxonomy): domain Bacteria; phylum Bacteroidota; class Bacteroidia; order Bacteroidales; family UBA932; genus Cryptobacteroides. The sequence goes on from CAZOQW010000003.1 coordinate 30,594, forward strand.
CGGCTACGATGATACCGGCTTTCCGGGACATCTTGATTCCGGAGAGATTCTCCCTGATATTCTTTTTCATGTCAGATCTCTCTGTCGATATTGGGCAAATGTATGAAATTTTTTAAATATTGTCCGTGAATTTGTGCAGGATTTCACGCCGGGGCCTGGAGAAGGAGGGCGGCGAGCTCCGCCGCGTCGCGGGCGACGCGCGGCGCTGTGGCGGCTTCAGCCGGCCTGAAGCCCCAGGTGACGCCTATGCAGGCGGCACCCGCCGCCCTCCCGACGGCAACATCGACCCCGGAATCTCCCACCATGACAGTCCGCCCGGCCTCAACGCCGGCAATTTCCATGATTTCAGTCACGACCTGCGGGTCAGGTTTCAGGGGCACCCCGTCCCTGCCGCCGCGCACTGCCACAAAGGGCACGTCCGGGAAGAAGTGCCGGATTATGCTGTCAGTCCCTGCCTGGAACTTGTTCGAGGCCACCGCCAGACGCATCCCGGCTGCGGACAGTTCCGCAAGCAGTTCGGGAATCCCCGGATAGGGTCTGGACCTGTCCGCACAATGCACTGAATAATACTCCACGAAATGCGACAGGGTCTGGTCCAGCACGGCCGTTTCCGTGCCCTCCGGAAGAGCTCTCATACAGAGCTTGCGGATTCCACCGCCCACCATCATCCTGCACTCGTCAACGGAATGCACGGGATAACCCATCTTGGTCAGAGCGTGGTTCACGGCATCGGCCAGGTCGTAGATGGTATCCATGAGCGTGCCGTCCAAATCGAATATCGCCAAATCGTAATTCATTTCTCTCGTATTCACAAAAACGGACGCAAGTTAGTGAGAAAAAGTTCTACTTCAAATCCAGCAGCGTAAACCTGAAGCCCAGGCCGCCGCCTGGAACGCAGTAGGCACGGATATCTCCCTTGTGGAAATGCACGGCGTTCCTCACGATGGAAAGTCCTAATCCCGAACCGCCCACAGGCTTGCTTCGGTCCGAATCCAGACGGTAGAACCGCTCGAAGATCTTGTCCAGTTCTGATTCCGGGACTCCGTTCCCCGTGTCACTGTAATCTATGGTATGGACATGTCCGGCACCGCTGTAAGAAACCTTCACGGAAGCCCCGTCGCCGGCATACTTCATAGTATTTTCGACCAGGTTACGGAAAATGGCATATATGAGTTGGTAATTGCCCCTCACGCACAGCGGCGGCAATTCGTTCTCCACCGCCAGAATTTTCCCGGGCATACAGTCCGACATCTCCTCGTAGACTTCCTCGAACACTACTTTCAGATTCACCGGCGAAAGTTTGAACTGCTCCGGGGCTTCCTCAATCTTAGTAATGGTAGAAATATCCGCAATCGTGTCGGAAAGGCGGACGGCCTGCAGATAGGAGCGTTCTATGAAAATGCGCCGTCGCTGCTCGTCGAGTTCCGGATGATTGACTATGGTCTCCAGATAGCCCTGAATGACGCTTACAGGGGTTTTCAGCTCATGGGAAATGTTCCCCGTCATCTGGTGTTTCAGCCGGCGCGTCTCCCTGTCGGCCCTTTCCTCCTCTTCCCGCCCGTAGCGTTCGGACAGAATCACGACAAATATGAGCGAGAACAGCAGAAGAATCACTATGAGAAGGACGAAAGTCCAGTCGGTCCGGTAAAATTTCTCTATATCCACATCGAAATCCTGGGCCGCGCGGACTATCTTGCCGTCGAACATTCCGGCATAATAGAAATATTTGCGCCCGTCGGTGCCGGAACGGCGGATGGAACTCCCCTCACCCTTGCGCAGACACTCGCGGACTTCCGGCCGGTCAAGGTGGTTGGAAAAGTCTGAGACAGTGCTGTCGGAATCGTACACGACGCTGCCGTCAATCCCGATTATGGTAAGCCTGACCCCTGCGGGTACGTAGGAGGCGGCTTCGGAAACATCGTCAGCAGAGGCGGCAAGTTCGGCAAAGCCTGAAAGACGGGACATGATTATCGCCCGCTTGTCGCTCTCACGGTTCAACAGGCCCGCTACTGCGGAAAGAATGGCGAAAACCACGAACACCGTCCCAATGTAAATCGGCAAGCGGCTTTTCCTGTACTTCATGGCCGTCAATCCTCCTGTACCTCGTAATGTGAATCGAGATAGTAGCCGAAGCCCGACTTGTTCTTGATAAGTTCGCGATGGCGGCCGAGTTTGCTCCTGATGCGGGCTATGTGTACATCCACAGTCCTGTCAAGCACATACGGAGAATCCTTCCAGAGCTTCGCTATGACAGACGCACGGGAAAAATAGGTATCGTGATGACTTGCCAGCAACGCCAGCAGGTCATATTCCTTGCGCGAGAGATTCAGTTGCCCGCCGTTTATGCTCACGGTCTTGGCATTCAGGTCCACCCGAAGCGAACCGAATTCCAGCACTTCCCCTTCGGCGCCCTTGCTCCCGCTGCGGCGCAAAACCGCCTTGACCCGCGCCAGCACTTCATTCACGGAGAAAGGCTTGGGGATGTAGTCATCGCCGCCGGCGGAAAAACCGGTCAGCACATCGTTCTCCGTACCTCTGGCAGTAAGGAAGATTATGGGTGTCCTGTCATGTCTTTCCTTCCGGAGCTGCCGCGCCATCTGGAAACCTGTCATGCCCGGAAGCATGACATCGAGCAGAATCAGAGCGATTTCAGGAGAGAGCAGAGCAAGGGCTTCTTCCGCTGACGGGGCGGTCAGCACCTTGTACCCTGCGTTTTCGAGATTGAAGGCCAAAATGTCACGGATATCCGCATCGTCCTCCACAACCAGTATTTCTATCATTGTCTTCTGGATTTTGATGCCCCAAAGTTATTATTTCCCCAATGTATTTTCAATTATTTTCCCCAAATTTGCGAATTGGAAAATCTATAGAAAAAAATAAATGGCTCTAAGCATTATCACTCTGCTGGGCGCACTGGGAATGTTCCTCTACGGAATGAACCTGATGAGTTCCGGCCTTCAGAAATCCGCCGGCGACGGTATGCGCAAGTTTGTTGCGTCAATTACATCCAACCCGATAAAAGGAGTCGCCACCGGATTCGGTGTCACGGCAATCATCCAGTCCTCAGGAGCAACGACCGTAATGGTGGTGAGTTTCGTGAATGCGGGACTGCTCACCCTGCGGCAGGCCATAGGCGTAATCATGGGTGCGAACATAGGTACCACGCTGACCGCCTGGATAATAGCCATTTTCGGTTTCTCCGCCGACATTTCCATGCTTGCGGTTCCGCTGATGTTATTCGGCTTCCTGTTCAGCATTTCAAAATCAGCCCGGCTTCGCAGTGCCAGCGACATAATCGTCGGCTTCTGCCTGCTTTTCCTCGGTCTGGCCTTCATGAAGGACTCGATACCCGACCTGCAGAACTCGCCCGAAGTACTGTCCTTTATCCAGAACTGGTCCGGACACGGATTATGGTCTGTCCTGCTGTTCGTCCTCGTGGGCACTGTGCTGACTCTGGTATTGCAATCCTCCACTGCCACGGTCGCCATCACGCTCATCTTCCTGAGCATGGGCTGGATAGAGTCCGAGATGGCTGCGGCAATGGTGCTCGGTGAGAACATCGGAACGACCATCACGGCAAACATAGCGGCAGCGGTCGGCAACACCAACGCCAGGAGAGCCGCACTCGCCCACACGGTGTTCAATGTGTTCGGCGTAATCTGGGCAGTAACATTCTTCCCTTACTTCATCAAATTGATTCAGTTCCTGGTCAGCGCAATAGGTCTTGGCAACAGCAGTTCGACCCCGTTGTACAGCATATCCATGCTGCACACGGTGTTCAACCTCATCAACACCGGCATCCTCATATGGTTCATCCCTGCCATAGAGAAGTTGGTGACCAAGGCAATCAAGGACAAGAGCCAGCCCGAAGTTTCAGGCAAGCTGGTCTACATCAACGCCGGCCTTATCTCCACTCCCGAATTTGCAATCACCGAGGCCAACAAGGAAATCGTGCATTTCGGCAAGGTGATGCAGAAAGACCTGGAATACATCTCCAACGCGATAGACGATTCGGACAGCAACGACAAGTTCCAGCCCTGGAAGGAAAAGCTCGTCAAGTATGAGGAGATTTCGGACCGCATCGAGTTCGAGGTTGCGAGCTTCCTCAACAAGCTTGACCTCGACAACCTGAGCGACAGTTCAATCCAGCATATCCAGACGCTCTACCGCATTATCGGCGAGATGGAGTCCCTGGGCGACAGCGGCGAATTCATCAGCCGCACCATCAGCAGGGCAATCGAGCACGGTCAGAAACTCAGCGACGACCACAAGAAGCACCTGCACGAGATGGTCACCAAACTCAACCGGGCCTACGATGCAATGGTGTACAACCTTGATAACGATACAAGCATCACCAATATCGACAATTCAGTGACTGCTGAAATCGAGATTAACCGCACGCGCGACCGTCTCAGGGACGAGGAGCTCAACAATAACAGAGATGCCGGATACTTCGAGATGGTATATTACCTCACCCTCCTCGAGGAGCTGGAGAAGATGGGAGATTTCCTAATCAACATTTCACAGGCCGTAATCAGCCGAAAGGGCGGCAAGAGCAAGATTACCGCGAGCTGGAACGACCAAGCATAAAAAGCCATGAGTACAGCATTGATAGTTGTCATAGCGGTCGTCGTGTTGCTTGTAATATGGGTGATTTCGACGCAACGCAAGCTCGTCAGCCGGGATGAGAAATGCCGCAACTCCATGAGCCAGATCGGAGTGCAGCAGAACAGCCGCTGGGATGCAATCAGCTCCCTTGCGGACCTCACCCGTTCCTATAGTGAATACGAGTACAAGACGCTGAAAGATGTAATCGCCCAGCGCAGGGAACTCAACGGCGGCAGCAGCGCAAGCGAGGCCCAGAAGCAGGAAAATCTCATAGGCAGTGCGCTCGCCGGCATCAGGATGGTGGCAGAACAGTATCCCCAGCTGAAGGCCAACGAGTCCTACGCCAAGACCATGGAAAGCGTGAACACTTACGAGAACAATGTCCGTATGGCCCGCATGGTCTACAACGACAGCGTGACTATCTACAACAAGACCGTGCGCCAGTTCCCGGATTCCATAGTGGCAGGAATGCTGAAATTCTCCATCAAGGACTACCTGCAGGAACCGGAAGGCAAAACGGAAATGCCGAAAATCAATATCTGAGCATGAGACTGCGCTTTGTTGCCCTCATCGCCCTTGTCCTGCCGTTCTGTTGTCACAGCCTGAAAGCCGATGAGATACGTGACATCGACATAAGTCTCACGCTTATGGAGGACGGTTCCGCACTCATCGAGGAACGTTGGGACATAAATGTCAGCAAAGGCACGGAGTGGTATCTCGTAAGGGAAAATCTCGGGGACATTGTCATCGACAACTTCCATGTAAGCGAGAACGGTGCCGCATTCCAGTACGAGGGCGAGTGGAACGTGGACCGCAGCATTAAGGCAAAAGCCGGAAAATGCGGCATGGTCAGCAAGGCCAATGGGGTCGAATTGTGCTGGGGCATAGGAAGTTACGGAAATCACGTCTTTGAAGTGGAATACACCATGTCCTGCGTGGTAAAATCGCTGCAGGACTACGATATGCTGCACATGCAGCTCGTTTCTCCGGGCCTGAGTTCAGCACCCAAACATGTACGTGTAACCATAAAGCGCGACGGCGGCCTGCTGAACAGCGGGAATACCCGCATATGGGGTTTCGGCTACGTGGGCACTTCCTCATTTGCCGATGACGGCAGCGTGGTGTTCGAGAGCAGCGAGACTTTCCGCCGCAAGAGTTCGGTCATTTCCCTGATGCGTTTCGACAAGGGCATGTTCCACAGCCAGAGCACACAGAACAGAGCGTTCAGCGAGGTTTTGGACACCGCGATGAAAGGTGCCGACTTCGACGATGACGAGGAGGCGGCAGCGCGCACTTCCCTGCTCCTTGCCGCAATAATACTGATATTCATCGGCATCACTGCGGGCTGGTATTCGGCTTCCGCACGCAAGAAAGTGCTCGGCTGCAAAATTTCGGAAGTGGGCTGGAGCCGGGACATACCATACGATGGAAATCTGCAGGCCGGCGCATACACCCTGCACCGTATGCGCAAAAGTTCAGCAGACACCGAAAACCTTGCTGCCGCCCTGATACTGAGGATGGTATACAAGGGAGCACTCTGCGTAAGCCCCGGAAAAAAGAAGAACAAGGTCGAGATTTCCTTCAACGAAAACGCACGCGAGGGCATGGACGAGATTTCCGGCGGACTTTTCGACATGATGCTCGAAGCGAGCGGAAGCGACAAGATATTGCAGGACAAGGAGTTCTCGCGCTGGTCTGAAAATAATGCCTCGAAACTGAACAACTGGTGCAGCAAGGCATCGGGCAACGGAAAGAGCTATCTGAAGGAAAACGGCTGCATCGACAAGAACGGATATACGCCCAAGGGCCAGCAGGGAGCGAGGGAACTTTACGGGCTGAAACTTTTCCTGAAGGATTTCGTGGAAATCGCCGAAAAGGACAGCATTGAAGCCGTCACCTGGCAGGAATACCTCGTGTACGGCGCGCTGTTCGGAATAGCCGACAAGGTAGCCAGGCAACTGCACGACATACGTCCCGAACTGTTCGAGGAAATAATGCTCTACGACTACGACACGATGAGGACCGTCATACTCTGCTCTCGTCTGTACAACACGTCAGTCGTTTCTGCACGCGCCGACCATGCAGCCGGGGGATTCGGCGGCCGCAGTTCTTTCGGTGGAGGCCGCGGCTTCTCCGGAGGCGGCTTCGGCGGCGGTTCGAGATAGCGACATTTTTTTGCTATCTTTGCCCGGATATGGGCGCACTTGACACAAACATACAGTTCCTTCCGGGCGTAGGTCCAAAGCGGGCCGAACTCCTGAACAAGGAGCTGGGTATCAGCACCCTGTCCGAGCTTATACACCTTTATCCTTTCCGATACGTGGACCGCAGCCGCATCACCCCGATAGCGGAAATCAATAGCGGACTCGCCTATATCCAGATCAAGGCCAGGGTAATCTCCCGCACACTCCACTCCAAAGTCGGCGGAATCATAGACCAGAAGCGCACCCCCATACCGTTCAATACCTGCTCGCGGATGAGCGTAATGGTAGAGGACAACAGCGGCCAGATGGAAATCGTATTTTTCAAGGGCATAAAGTGGAACTACGGGCGGCTCGAACCGGGCAGTGTATGGGTGTTCTTCGGGAAACCTCAGGAATTCAACGGGCGTTTCAATATGGTACATCCGGAAGTGGATGCTCCCGTGGACGGACATGTCAGCCAAAGCGCGTTCAACGGTGTATATCCCAGCACGGAGAAGCTGAAAACCGCCGGCGTAAGTTCCAAGGTCATGAGCCGGATGGAAGCGGCGGCCCTCACCCAGTGCCTGCCGGAAATCGAGGAAACCCTGCCCGCCTACCTCATAGAACAGAAGCATCTCGCACCGCTCAAATATGCCCTCTGGAACATCCATTTCCCGAAGGACAGCAATGCCCTGCAAAGCGCGAATTTCCGACTGAAATACGAGGAACTCTTCCTTTTGCAGCTCTCCCTGCTGAAACAGAAGTTCATACGCTCGCGTGCCGACAACGGACTGGTGATGAACAAGGTGGGAACGGATTTCCATGCATGCTACAATTCCCTGCCCTACCGGCTCACGGGCGACCAGGAGAAGGTGATACGCGAGATACGTGAGGACCTGCGCAGCGGGCACCAGATGAACCGGCTGTTGCAGGGCGATGTCGGTTCCGGCAAGACGCTCGTGGCCGTATTGAGTTGCCTGATTGCCGCAGGAAACGGCTATCAGAGCTGCATAATGGCCCCTACGGAAGTGCTTGCAAGGCAGCATTATGCCAATATATTGAAATATCTTGCTCCTACGGGAGTGAAAGCCGCCCTGCTGACCGGCAGCACCACACGCAAAGAACGCAACGAAATACATCCGGGACTTGAGGACGGCAGCATAGGCCTGATAGTCGGCACCCATGCCCTGCTGGAAGACAATGTGGTGTTCCACAATCTCGGGCTTGCAGTGATAGACGAGCAGCACCGTTTCGGAGTGGCACAAAGGGCCAGACTCTGGGACAAGAACAACACCCCTCCACATGTGCTCGTGATGACGGCCACGCCCATCCCCCGCACCTTGGCCATGACCATATACGGCGACCTTGACATCTCCGTAATCAGGGAAATGCCTCCGGGCCGCAAGCCGGTCAAGACCATGTGCATCAGCGAGAACCGCCGTCCCGCCATGTACAATTTCCTGAAAAAGGAAATAGCGAAGGGAAGGCAGGCGTTCGTTGTCTATCCCCTCATATTCGAGAGCGAGAAACTCGACCTGCAGAACCTCGAAAACGGCTATGAGGACATAGTGAAGGCCTTTCCGCTGCCCGACTACAAGGTGGCGATAGTCCACGGCAAGCAGAGCAGCGAGGAAAAGCAGTTCAACATGGACGCATTCGTGGCCGGACGGGCAAACATTTTAGTCAGCACCACCGTGATTGAGGTGGGAGTGGACGTGCCCAATGCCTCGGTAATGGTAATCGAAAGCGCGGGACGCTTCGGTCTGAGCCAGCTGCACCAGCTCAGAGGCCGGGTAGGACGCGGCGCGGAGGAATCCTACTGCATACTGGTTCAGGACAAAAAAACCTCACGCGAGGCCAGACAGCGCCTTGACTTGTTGTGCCGCAGCGAGAACGGCTTCGACATAGCCGAGGAGGACATGAGGATGAGAGGCCCAGGTGACCTGGAGGGTACCCAGCAAAGCGGGCTGCCCGTAAAGCTCAACATAGCCTCGCTTGCCAAGGACGGAGGCCTGCTGGCCGAGGCACGCGCCGACGCACAACGCATTCTCGAAGCTGACCCGGAACTGAGGGCGGAGGAAAATGCCGTGCTCGTCAGAGAACTGCGGAAAAACAGATATGAAATTCAGGACTACAGTACAATATCATGAAAAACAAGTATTTAGCATTATTGGGATTGACATTGCTTATGAGTTGTTCCGACAATCAACAAGTTGAAGAGGGCTACATCGGCCCCGCAGAAGTCAAAATTGAAAACGGGGTAATGACAGCGGAGACCCTGCTTGCCTTCGGGCGCATCTCCGAACCTCAGCTCTCGCCTGACGGCAGCACCATACTTTACAAGGTCTCATATACGAGCATCCCCGAAAACCGCAGCGTGGGCAATCTGTTCATCTGCAATACCGACGGAAGCAATCGCCGCCAGCTCACCTGGTACGGCAAAAGCGTCAGCAACGCCGTATGGTCGGCAGACGGCAGCAAGATATATTTCGTGTACGATTCGCAGATATACGAGGCCCCGTACCGCAACGGTGTGCTCGGCAAGAGGGTGAAACTCAGCGAAGTGCCTGCCGGAGTGGGCGGATTCAAAATTTCCCCGGACGGCAAGCGCATCATGTACACGAGTACCATCAAGAACCCTGCGGTGACTTCACCTGCCGACCTGGACCCTGCGCTCGACAAGGCACAGGCCTATACCACCGAAGGCCTGATGTACCGCCATTGGGACCACTGGGTTACTGAAATCCCGAGGAGTTATGTCGCTCCTTTCGGCAGCGGAACCGTCACCCCGGAAAATTCCGTTGACATACTCGGCGATGACAACAATTACGAGCTTCCTCTCGAACCTTACGGCGGCATCGAGCAGCTGGATTGGGCACCGGACAGCCGCCACATCGCCTATTCATGCAAGAAGCTCACAGGCAAGGAATACGCTTTCAGCACCAACAGCTGCATATACATCTATGATTGCGAGAGCGGAGAGACCATAGCCGTGACCACTTCCGGAGGCTACGACACCGACCCCGCATGGAGCCCCGACGGAAACCATCTCGCATGGATTTCCATGGCCCGGGACGGATATGAGGCTGACCAGCAGCGTCTTATGGTCTGCAGCGTCAACTTCGGGGAAGAGAAGCCGGTAGGCCCTATACGCGAGCTCAGCTTCGGACTGGACCGTGACGCGGCCGGCATACTCTGGCACAACGATGAAATCTTCTTCAACGCCCTCGAATCCGAAGGAGTGCAGGCAATCTACTGCGCCGACATCGCCGGGGACGTGCTCAGAGTCACCGACCCTTCATGGGCTTTCGACTTCGATTCACCCTTTGCCGTGCTCGCCGGCGAGAACGGTGTCAGGCTGCTCGCATCCTACCAGAGCCTGAACTTCCCTACCGAGCTCGTGGCCGTGAACATCAACACCGACGGATGCAGCTATGAGCCGATTACCTCCGAGAACGCCAGGATACTCGCACAGTTGGATGAGCCTACCTCAGAGAGCGTAATCGTCAAGACTGTGGACGGCAAGGACATGCAGTGCTGGGTGCTCTATCCTCCCCACTTTGACGAGAACAAGGTATATCCCGCTATCGAGATAGTCCTCGGCGGACCCCAAGGCACAAACTCCCAGGGTTGGAGTTACCGCTGGTGCTATCGCCTGATGGCCCAGCAAGGCTACATAGTAATGATGCCCAACCGACGCGGCACCACTGCCTTCGGACAGGAGTGGAAAGAGCAGATTTCAGGCGACTATCCCGGACTCAACATGCAGGATTACCTCAGCGCAGGCCGCTATATGAAGAGCCTGCCCTATGTGGGCAAACTTGCCTGCGTGGGAGCGTCCTACGGCGGATATTCGGCATACATGCTCGAAGGAATGCATAACGGACTCTATGACTGCTTCATCGCCCATGCCGGCATCTTCGACGAGAAACAGCTGTGGTACACGACTGAAGAAATGTGGTTCGCCAACTGGGACAACGGCGGCTTGACCGAATACGCCTACACTCCAGATCAGGTAGGCCCCGCAGGCGATGGAATCACTTTCGGCGGCATGCAACAGGCCGGTGCTCCCTACTCATCGAGGGCCAAGGCACAGAGGCATTACAACAATTCACCGTCTTCCATGGTCACCAAGTGGAACACCCCCATACTATGCATCCACGGCATGATGGACTTCCGCATTCCCTACGAGCAGGGCATGGCAGCCTTCAACGCCGCCCAGATGATGGGAGTTCCGTCCAAACTCGTGCTTTTCCCCGAGGAAACCCACTGGGTACTCCAGCCCCAGAATTCCCTTTACTGGCACCGAGTATTCTACGACTGGCTCGACCAGTGGATGAACTAGAGCCGGCTGCGACAGCAGACTAGGGGTACAAAAAACCCGGAGATTGGATCTCCGGGTTTTTTGTGCTTTCTGAACACGCGACATCCACAACATCTCCGGGGATGCATTGGGGGTACAAAAAGTACCTTCCCCTCTACGTTTACAATTGCAGGCAAGCAGGCCTTGTTATATTTTACAGCCACTCTTGCCTGAATCGTTAAAATGGTTATTTTTGTAGAGAATATTCAAAAGGCCATGAAACTTAAGTACTTGTTTGCAGTTTTCGCAATCGCGACGCTTACGCCTGTAATATGCAGTGCCCAAGGTCATGTAGTCCAATATCAGACATTTGTATATACAAACGTAAACCTCCCGCAAGAAATACAGAAGGTAAACGACATGCAGGAGAGCGATGCCACCCGCCGTTTCGGCACAGACTTGCTGGATGCAACGCTCAATGCCGGAAAAGGGCTGGTTTCCGGGTATGTTACTTCATTCTTGGATATGGGGGTAAATGCCATAGCCTCGCTGGCGACCAGAAAGGCAAGGCTCAAGGAGGAGTGGCTCAAGAGTGTAGAGGCGGAAAACAGCTGGTCTACGAATATCAATACAGTTGAACAGGTAAAGGATTTTTACGAACGTCCGTCGAGAAGCGGTGCGCTCGACCCGAAGGGAATGGTGTTCGATGGAATAGGATGCCTGCGTACCGACGGCAACGATACTCTCTTTTTCATCTCATGCCATGTAGACCGCTCTAAACTCTACCGCATTGTAAACCATTCAAAATTCGAACTCGTACTCGATACCCTCATAATCAATCCGGCAAAATCCAACCTGCCCAATACCACCCTTCCCATAGAGTTTTCGTTCGATGAACGCAAGGATTTCAAGCTTAGCGTAAATATCAAACTTACATCATCATGGTTTACCGATGCCATAGAACTGCATACAGATGAACTGTTAGGTGAGTTTACCATAAATATTCCAGTTGAACGCGAAGATCTCGACGAAAACGGCCGTCTCCATTATATAAGGAGAAGCGGTGAGTTGCCTGAATATGAAGTGGTGGGCGAAAGTTTCATTGTGCCGCGCTCTTATATGGGTTTCAGGGATGAGAACGACAATTACGACAATATCTGGGGAACCGGACAGTATAACCTTGCAATAGAGCTCAAGGAGAGTTGCGGAATAACCGACAGTTACAGGGAAAACTGGAAGAAAGACAGAAAATACCGCAAGTCAATCACACCGCACGACGGCCTGATGGCTAACGTATGGGAGAGTATCTCCACCCAGAAGTGGGATGAGATAAGCAAATCGTGGATTATAACTACGCTTTCTGCGCCCGCCGGCGTGATTTCCAATAAACTTATAGAAGAGATGAAATGAGACCTCGACCTCTGAGGTACATAATATTTTTAATTTTACTGGCTCTCCCCTCTTACGGGGCAGAAAGCTTCTCCCCTGCCGCTTCAGATTCTCTTTTTGCCGCAGGCGTGGAACTCTACAACAGAGGCAAGTTTACCGAGGCAATACCTCTTTTCGAAAAGTGCTATTACATTGATGCAGCAGATTCTACCATGCAGGAGGAATATGCCGAAATGTGGATAGCATCCTGTTACTTCATGGCAGGCGATACGACGAATGCAGCAAACACTTATGAATATTATGATGCAAAACCTGTAGACAGAAGACTGACTGTAAAATCGGATTCATTGGCTACCCTCGGAATGCTGCTCTATTATTTTGAAGAGTATGACAAGGCCATCCCCTTTCTGATGTCGGCGGCGGAAATTGAGGCAGAAGTCGTAGGTCGCGACCATTTCTGGTACGGCAACACGCTTATCTCACTCATAAAGTGCATTCTGAATGTATATCCTGCCGGATGCGGTGCCGTTGTGGATAAACTTCTTCCGGTTCTTGAAAATAATGAAAAGTGGGCGGAGACTAACATGAGATTTCTGGTAAACACCATTGTCGTAAAGGATTCCATCTCCAGGAAACTATTGCTCTCGTTTACCCACAAGTATTTGCGCTGCGATGCGTACTCCCCCTTCGACAGTTTTTATAGCACATTGCTTTACCATGAGGCGCTTTTTATGACAGATGTGGAAAACGACCTGCAGGGTGCAGTCGCCATGTTCGAAAAGGCCAGAGCCGAATTGCAGACACCCACTCCTGTCTATAACCGGAACAGGTGTAATTTGCTCGCAACCCTTGCGAATTTGTACGAATATGGTACACCCAATACTAATTCGGTGAGTATGACTACCCCGCTCCAGTTTGCACGCAATGCCCTTCCGGTTTACGATGAGCTGGAAGAGGTTCTGGAAAAAATGTTCGGCAAGGACTCCTACCTATGGATGAATCTCCAAATAATGAAGGCTCTTTATTACGTCGCGGTGGATCCCGATATGGAAAAGGCAAAGTCCTGCATTGTCCGTCCTTTTGAAGAGGATTCAATACCGCGTTCATTCATTTATGAAGAGAATATCAGGTCATACCTTAGGAATTCCTATGAAATTTTCGATTATATAGGCCAGGCAGAGCTTTATATAGAGTATGCCGGTAAATTCATGGATACGGAGAGCAATGTTGTTGATTATAACGATGTATTGTGGAGGAATCTTGCAGAAGCTTACAGTACGCTCAGGCTATATGACAAAGGGGCTGAACTTTACGGCAAATTAGCCCGGAGCGCAAAAGAACATGGCGACACGCTCAGTCTGATTTACATATTGAGATTTAAGGCTGATGCGGAACGAAGTGCAGGGAATTATTTGCAGGCGATTGCCGATTATAAGGAGGTTGCAAAAGCGATGGAAAGGGAAGAAGACAAAATCTCCTACTCCTCAATGGGAAGTTTCTATAGATCCATGCTCTTATGCTATAATTCTTTCGGAATAGCGGACAGTGTGCAATATGAAGCATACCGGGTCCAGGCACTGAAGTATTATGAACTTGCTGTCGCAACGAATAATAACAATGCCCAAAACTACACTTTTAGCGACAAGGTATCAGATATTCATAATATAATTTCACTTAAAGAGAAAGGCTACGGAATTTCAATGGATTGGGCTGCGTCAATCGGGGATTTAAAAAAACTCGACACTCTTATAATGACGGCCGACATTCCGGAAAATTACAGGAAACAGCAATTGGTAACTGTTTGTAACGATTTGGCAAGCAGGTATACATCTCTATATGACTTTAATAATGCATATCATTATCTCAATCGTGCCATGTCGTTTATTACAGATACTCTCGACCTCTGGTATCCCGTTACATTGAAAAATTTCGGAGATCTCTATTCCGAGGTTTCAGTGGAGCCTGAACTCTCGTTGGACTATTATTACAGGGCAGCATTGGCATCCGAAAAAAGGGTATTGGAGGAGAGTAACAGCTTAGGTTATCTCGAACTTGTTACAAGAATGGAGTCTCTTATATGGATGTGGAAGGAGTGTGCCGAAAATTTCCGCTATCTCGGCTATTTCGACCGTGCGATGGAATCGATGGAGCACCTGCTCAATATCGTTGAAATCCAATATGGCAGAGAGCATGAAGAATACCGTTATTATGCCCGTGAGATGTGGCACAGCGAGGCGGAATCTTTCGGATACGGTTATATAAGTATAGTGCCCCCGGGTTCGACGAATATGATAAAGGTCGAAGAAAATTCAAATATCAATTTGGAGCGCGCTGCTTATGCCGTGGCGCAGCTCGACAGTATGTACAGAGATCATACAATGACTCCTGAAGAGCTCTATTACATGGGATCGACCTATAACACAAAGCTGAGAGATACGGCCACGGCGCTAAAGTATGTAGGTAAAGCATTGGAAATGCTTGAAGCAGAAGGCCCAGAGAGCTGTTATACCAACGATAAATATGAATATTGTATCCGTTATCTCTATACCGATGACGAGAGGCTGGATTTTTACAAGAAGAGGGCCGATTTTTTTGCCGACAGAGGCGATACGTTGGAAATTGCCCGCTCCCTTTTCGACATGGCTGGCATTTTCAAAAAGTTCGGGCATGCAGATTCCGCAAAATTATTCTACCGCAGGGCTTTCGAGATGGCGGAGCGTCACGATAAAGAGGATGCGGAATATTATCTTTATTCCTTTACCCGCTACCTTTTTGAAAACCACGACTATGCCGAAATAGCTCCATATTACGGACGGGTGGCGGAAGATGTCAAAAAGAGTATATTGGGGGGATTCAAGGAGAACACAAACAGCGAGAGGGAAAAGAGCTGGTTTGCGCAGGGGCTCTTCCCCTTCTATGCCGGGGAGATGCTGGCATCGAAATATGACAAAGGCGGTGCCATTGCAGATACCCTGCTCTACAACAATCTCCTTTTCAGAAAAAACATTCTGATGAATACCTCCATAAGTGCTGCAAACCTCATAAAGAGCAGCGGAGATACGCTTCTGATTCAGAAAAACGAACGTTTGAACCGGCTTGAAGCAAAATTAGAGCGCGGTGACACTCTCATTTTCGACAACGGCAGGTGGTTTACCTCTGTCCAGGCGGAAAAATTAGTAAAAAGATTCGAAACCGAAATACTTGCCCGCTCGCTCATGCTTTATGATGTGACGCAGGGGTTAGTGACAAGTTGGAAAGATGTTCAGGCCGCATTGCCCGACAGTTCGCTTGCCATTGAGTTTAGCAAATACGGATTGCCCGGAGAGAATCAGATGTACGGTGCCGTAATAATGACAGGCAGTAGAAATCCCGAATTTATTCCCCTCTGCACCGCCTCTGAACTCGAAAGCGTCTTGAAAAAAGATTATTACAATACGCCTGAGTTGGCATCTCTGCTTTGGAAGCCTCTTTTTGATGCCGAGCCTCAGGCAAAAAGGGTCTATTTTTCCGCAGACGGCGAGCTGAACAACTATCCGATTGAATATATTCCTGATTATACCGGAAGCGGCTTGGTTTCGGAAAATAGAAAGATGTACCGTCTCTCCTCTACGAGAGCACTTGCTATGAATAATGAAGTTTCCGCCGTGCAGTCGTCCGTACTGTACGGTGGTTTGCTTTACAACAGCGATGAAAGCAGCATGGTTGCCGAGCAGGAAAAATACGGTACCAGCTACAAAGATTTCAACTACACGACACGCGACACCTATCTCCCCTCATTGCGCAGCGGAGTGAGCGAGCTTCCGGCAACAAAAGAGGAGGTTATGACAATCGACAGCACTTTAGCCAAGGCTGGAATTGACAATAAACTCTATACCGGCACGTTAGGTACGGAAGCCTCCTTCAAGGCCCTTTCAGGAGCAGGGATAGACCTTCTCCATATTGCCACCCACGGCTTTTATTGGACGGAAAACGAAGCCAATTTGATGAAACGATATGGTTTCTTAAACTCAATATCGAATAGTTCTATGGAAGATGTGGCTCTTGCCCGTTCAGGACTTCTTTTTGCGGGAGCAAACAATATATTAACCGGAAAATCTGTTCCGGAAGGGGTGGACGATGGTGTCCTGACGGCAAAAGAGATCTCTGCCCTCGATTTGAGGGGGCTCGACCTTGTAGTTCTCTCCGCCTGCCAGACTGGGCTCGGTGAAATTACGGGAGACGGCGTGCTCGGTTTGCAGAGAGGTTTCAAGAAGGCCGGTGCAAAGACACTGCTTATGAGCCTCTGGAAAGTGGACGACAATGCCACGAGGATGCTTATGACAGATTTTTATTCGAACCTCGTTGCCGGCATGGATAAAACGGAGGCATTGAGTGCCGCACAGCGCAATTTAAGGGAGTATGAAACTGAGATAACGGTAAAATCCAACGGGAATCTCACTCCGAGCCAGATACGAAGGCTCAAAATGCAGGGAAAACCGGTGGAAGAGCGCACAGAAGTAAAAAAAGTGCGTCCCTATAGCCATCCCAAATTTTGGGCTGCATTTATCCTTTTAGATGCTGTGGAGTAAGCTTTTTACTTTTTCACAGATTGACGGGATTTGACGCGGATTTGCAGTAATTTTGCGGTCGAACAAAACAGTAGCGGAATGCAATTGCACATGTAGAGGGGAAGGTGCTTTTTTGTACCGCAATGCATCCCTGGAGATGTTGTGGATGTCGCGTGTTCAGAAAGCGCAAAAAACCCGGAGATTGAATCTCCGGGTTTTTTGTGCGCGGGATGAGAGTCGAACTCACATGTCGCAATTGACACTAGCTCCTGAAACTAGCGCGTCTACCATTTCGCCACCCGCGCTGAAGTGGACTGCAAATATACAACTTTTTCAAAAAATATACGACAACGCGAGAATAATCTCTGACTGAAGAACGAAAAATTTGTTTCCTCTGTCAATTATCCGGCCGCAAGTTTGGCAGCTGTATACCTTGTAACTGTCGTATCCCGACCAAACGCCCACTCCGAAGTCCAGATTCAGGTGCGGTGAAATCATGTAGGTATAGCCTCCTCCTATGCTTACACCGAAACGGTCCCCCTCGGATGTTTCGACCGACACCAAGCCCCCTACATTATATTCCTGGTACTTCAGGTCTGCGGACAACCACCAGCCCGAGAACACGTGCCACGGCCAATATCGCGCTCCTGCGCTCGCCGAACGTTGCCTTCTCCTGATTTCGTCCTCGTCTCTTCCGAATGAGAAAGGATTGTACTTGACTTGAGCATTGATTGTCCAATGTCTTGCGACTCCGTATGAAGCCTCAAGGTTCAAGGTCGCAAAATCCGCATAGTCCAGCATGTTCGTGGACAGCGAGAAGTTCTGCGCATGCAGTCCGCTTACAGAAATAAAAAGCGCCGCAAAGCCAACGCACAGGCGATACAGCGCCCATTTTGTCAAATTCTCTTTCATATTATTGTCAGTTGTATCTTCCGAAGGCATAGTTTATCTCACTCTTGAATTCCGGATACATGCTGATCAGCTTTTTCTTGAGTATGTCCTTGTCGGTCACATCCGAAGTGAGTGCCGGGAAAATCCTGTATCTGGTCAAGCCCCGGTCATCGAGATAAATGAATATCTGCGGGTGGAACCAATATTCCTGTCCGAAAGCGATATCCGGATCATTGTAGCGTTCACGGTACAGCATTGTCTCTGAATAATAGGCCCACATCTCGCCTACCTCGCAATAGCCGTGGTTCTCCTCGGTTCCCGCCCCATAGGTCACGAAACCGGACGAGATGAAGGAAGTCAATATGTATTTTATGAACATGTTCCAATAGTCCTTTCCCACTACCATGAAATGGCTGGCATGTGCGAGCTCATGGACCGTGACGGAATAAATATCCGCATAACTGCTGTTGATTCCCTTCAATCCGAGGGTAATGTCCGGCAGGAACATCTTCAGCAGGAAAGTGTAATCACCGAGAAAGCTGGAAATTATGCTGTTGTCCACCAACGCGCCCTGCTGGAGCATCACCGCGCTGCTGCAGTTCAGGTTCTGGAACAGCCAGATCCGCAGATTTGAAGGAGGTGTACTGATACTGCTGTCATCACTCTTGCAGCTGGTGTAATAGTCGTAAGCGGCATTGTTCACGACACAGCGGGTAAACAGCTTGCGTTCCGACGAACTCGTTATGGTGACACTCAGACCGGTCGGAGAATTCTTGCCCAAAGTCGAGGCCGAAGCCGGCTGTATGAGCAGGTTGAATCCTATGCCGAAACCGTATTTGTTCTTGAACACCAGGCGATAGCGCGGCTTGGAATTGAAAGTCTTGCTCATAGCGTAGTTGCCGTCCGCATCAGTGAAAGTATGAGCGAATTTCACGAAGGAATTGCAGGAGACCTTTACTCCCTTGACACCGAAAGCCTCGGAGCCGAGTTTTGAATCAACTATGGTGATGCGTCCGCGCGGGGTTCCGGATTCACTGCCCTTGGTCAGGGCATCCTTGTCCAGATTGCCGGTAAGCCTATATGCCTCCTCCTCGACCGCCGCCCAGTCTATGCCGCCTGCCCTGGTCTGCACGTCCGACTCCGACGGAATATAGCATTCATCGAGGATTTCATAATATATATCCTGAGGTATTTCCGCGTCCTTGGTAACCACGGCATACTGCCAGGTATATTCGTCTTCCGGAATCGACGGGTCGTGATAATAGTCGCCCTCCTGCACGATTTCGTAGTCAACCGGGTGATCGAGCAGTTCCAGACCGTACTCTTCCAGTTTTACAAATTCTTCTTCGTTCTTTGGAAGAAAGCGCAGATAATAGTGTGTGGATTCGAGAACCACCCTGGCAGCTTTAGTCGGATAAAGGTTTTCAAGAGCCTTGGTCATGTTGTCAATGGAATACGGGTCTTCCAACTGCGCACCCAAGACTATCATCTCGTGCGATACGGGGTCGTCCCAAATCCGGCTGTAGTCAATCGTCATGTCCGAGATCGAGCGGCTGCAGGAACTTGCTACCAGCAATGTTACCGCAAAAAGATAGAAGTTTCTCATAGCCCAGTTCGTTGAGTTGTTCGACAGCAAAGGTCCGGAAGATTCTCCGTTTTTCTGCGATTTAATCGTTTAATGTCCGATTTTTTCGTCAAGGGACGAAAATCGGGCACTCAGTGCCCCGGAAAGCACAAAAATGGCCGGTGGAAAAAAATCCGCCGACCATCAAAAACGTATTTTTTGCAAAATTTATTCTTCTTCTGCCTCTTCTGCCGCAGGCACCTTGCCGACCTTGGTCAGTTCGATGTCGAAAAGCAGAACGGAGTTGGGTTCGATTCCCCTCGTTCCCCTCTCGCCATAGCCGAGTTCTGAAGGGATATACAGCTTGATGTGACCGCCCTCTCCGATGAGCTGAAGTCCCTCAGTCCAGCCGGGAACAACCTTGTTGAGAGTCATGCGAACTGAATCTGCAGCAGTCTGATCAAATACAGTTTCGTCAATAAGAGTTCCGGTATAACGTACCCATACCGTATCAACGGGTCCGGGAACAACATCGTTACCCTGCTCCAGAATCTCATACTGGAGACCTGACTCGGTCGTTACCACACCTGCCCTCTTGGCGTTGGATGCAAGGAATTTCTCACCGGCTTCCTTGTTGGAGTAAGCCACGTAGTTCTTCCTCTTCTCAAGATAAGCATTGAATGCAGAATTCATGGAAGAGGGATCAACCTTGAACTGGGCCCCGAAATCGGGAGAACGCATGTCGCCTTCAGCTGCAAGGAAATCCTTGATTCCTTTCTGAATCATGGCATAATTGAGGTCGTCGCCAAAATTGTATCCCTTAATGAAGCTACCGAAATTGACCCCGAGCAGATAGCTCACTGAATCCTTCTCGGCCTTACTCGGAACAAAGTCCTTTGACGTCTTCACTTTCTCGGGAGCAACTTCGGCTCCCTCCTGCGCAGGGGTTGTGCCACTGTTGCAGGACACTACTAACAGTCCCATCGCGAGGGACAGAAAAACAATTGATTTTTTCATTGTATTTAAATTAACACATTGGTTACAATTCCCAGGCAAGGGCCGAGGCTCCGAGTATCGCAGCATCCGATTCGTTGAGCTGGGAGAACACTATCTTCACCTTACCTTTCCACTGTTTCATCAGATTCTCGTTCATGGACTCCATCATGGGCTCGTAGAGGAATTCCTTGGCCCTTGCAAGACCGCCGAACAGCACTATGGCCTCCGGTGCGCTGAACGCCACGAAATCAGCGAAACTCCTTCCGAGCATACGTCCGGTATAATTGAACACTTCCTTTGCAAGTTCATCACCCTCTACGGCAGCCTCATACACAGCCTTCGACGACAGGTCCTCGACTCCGCGAAGCGTGGAATCCGCATCCGAGTGCTCAAGCATCTCGCGAGCTGTCCTGGCAACTCCGATAGCGGAGCAATATGCCTCCAGGCAGCCGGACTTGCCGCAACCGCAGGCTCTGCCGTTGTAGCGCACCGCAGACGTATGCCCCAGCTCTCCGGCATTGCCGTCATGTCCGTAAACTACCTTGCCGTCCACGACAATTCCGCTTCCCACGCCTGTTCCGAGCGTAATCATGATGAAATTCTTCATTCCACGGGCCGCACCGTAGGTCATTTCGCCCACTGCGGCAGCATTGGCATCATTCGTCACAGACACCGCAATCCCGTGAAGGCCAGCCGAAAGCATCTTGGCAAATTCCACGGTACAGTTGGCAGCCCAGGCAAGGTTCGCGGCATTGGAAATCTGTCCCGTATAATAATTGGCGTTGGGGGCACCTACTCCGACTCCCCGGATAAGGCCTTTCTTGCCACTTTCGTCCACACATTCCATGACGGCTTCAGCAAGGGCGGAAATGAATGCCGAAGCATCCGCACCGTAAACGTCGCTGCGTATCACCTTGCGAGCGAGGACCTCGCCTCTCGCGCTTACAACTCCGATCTTGGAAGTCTGACCTCCAACATCTACGCCTACTACATATTGTTCTTCCATAACTTATACGGGAATATCCTTATTTACGTTCTTGCAACCCACGAGGGCATAATAGAGGATGTACACGAGCATGGCAACCACTATCCAGTAGCTCGCAATGGGTCCGAAGTTGGATGCAAGCACATTGTTCTGGATGAGAGGCATGATACCGCCGCCGACCACGAGGGTCATGAAGATACCCGAAGCCTGCTCGGTATATTTGCCGAGTCCCTCGACGCAAAGGTTGAATATGGCTCCCCACATGATTGAGGTGCAAATACCGCAGAGCGCAAGGAAGAGGCACTTGACAGGCACGTTGCCGCCCTTGATCATGAACTTGACATCCTCGGGAACGAGTATGGCGAGCAGAACGAGCACTATTGCGAGGGACGACACGAAAATCATCTGCGTGCGGGTGGAAATCTTCGCGCTTATGGCACCGCTGAGCAAACGTCCGCAGAGCATGAGCAGCCAGTACATGGCCACGAGAGTACCGGCAATGGCTGCAGAACCCTCGAAACCGATACCGCCGTTCTCGGCAGGCTGGCTAAGGTAGAAATTGAGCTGTCCGGGAATGCCGACCTCAACGCCCACATAGAAGAAGATAGCCACGGCTCCAAGCACGAAGTGGCGGAAAGACATTGCGCTGTACTTGTCTTTCACCTTTACTTTTCCGCTTGCAGCCTCAGCACGGGCACGTTCGAGCGCAGGCTCGGGAATGCTCACGCGGCTGATGATTATGAAGGCTATGGCAAACACTGCCATTCCGATGAACAGCAAGGGGCTTACATCCCTCATGGAGGTACTCTGGTCCACCGTTCCGATCAGCACGCCCACGAGCAAGGGGGTGAGGGTTCCGGTGAGTGAGTTCAGTGAACCTCCGGTCTGCACAAGCTGGTTGCCCCTGTTGCCGCCACCGCCGAGGATGTTGAGCATGGGGTTCACAACCGTGTTGAGCATGCACACGCAGAATCCGCAGATGAACGCACCGAGCAGGTAGACGATCAGGTTGAGGCATACTGCCTGGCCCTGGACGGTGAATACCGCCACGTCTGCGCCGAAGACGCTGCTCAGATACTGGACGAACAGACCGATGAATCCTATGCCGAGAGCTATCAGCGAGGTTTTCTTGTAACCTACGGTGGTAAGCATCTTGCCGGCGGGTATACCCATGAACAGGTATGCCGCAAAATTCATCATATTTCCCATCATGCCCGCCCAAGAGTATTGGTAACCCCAGATATTTCCGAAAGGGGCGGCCATGTTAGTGACGAAAGAGATCATCGCGAAGATGAAGAACATCGTCACTACAGCTACTGTGTTTCTGTTATTTTTCATTTATTTGATATTAGTTTTAGTTTCAGTCACGCCTGCCTGTTTTCCAAAGCAGCCAGGTTTTTCTCATTGTAAAGTTGTTTTCCTTCCGGAGTCATGGCGTACTCAATGCGGTCGGCGTAGAATTTCTCCACCTTGCCGCGCACCATCTTGGAAGTGGAATTCAGCATGCCGTTCTGCTCGGTGAAGGGAGTATCGCCCACAATGATTGCGGCGGGCAGCCACTTGTCGGGGAAAAGTCCGGCATGACGGCCTCCGGGACGATAGGAATCCACCTCGCCCTGGATTATCTTGAGCATGGCCCTGCGACCTTCCTCGGAAGCGGGGTCAAGACCTTCCTTCTTGACAGCCTCGGCCAGGGCATTCTTGTCCGGAATGACAAGCACCACGGTATATGGGCTCTGGTTGTTGTAGAGCACGGAAGCATCGATGTAGCGGGAGCTGTCGGTAAGGCTGTCCTCATAGCCCTCGGGTGAATATTTCTCGCCGTCGGAAGATATGAGCAGGCTCTTGAAGCGTCCGGTGACATACAGATAGCGGGGATCTTCCTTGCAGAGATAGCCCCGGTCACCGGTATGCAGCCAGCCGTCCACTATGGTTTCGGCGGTAGCCTCCGGATTCTTCCAGTATCCGGCCATCACATTCTCTCCCCTGATGACGATTTCGCCCGTCTCTCCGGGAGGCAGGGACTTGCCGTCCTCGTCGCATATCTTTATATCCATGGGCTGTACGGTGCGTCCGGATGAACCGAAACGCGCATGTCCGCCCGAATTGGCGCAGATTACCGGGGTGGCCTCTGAGAGTCCGTATCCCTGGAACATCGGAATGCCGATTGCGCAGTAGTAGCGCTGCAGCTCAATATCCAAAAGCGCACCGCCTCCGACAAAGAACTGCATACGTCCTCCCATGCCCTGGCGCACCTTGGAGAACACGAGTTTGTCTATTATCGACATGATGGGCTTGCGCCACCAGAGTTTCCACCAGGGTTTGCCGGCATTGTAGTATTCGCGATTGTATGCCATTGCGTTACGCAGACCGAATTCATAGAGCTTGACCGCAGTGGGACCGCTCTTGTGCACGCCGGCCTCGAAACTTTTCTTGAATGAACGCGCGAGTGCGGGCACAGACAGCATCACATGCGGCTTGACCTCCTGAATGGTCGAAGGTATGTTCTTGAGCATCGTGACGGCGTTCTTTCCGCTCGGCACCGTGGCCACGCTTCCGCCGTAGCTCATCATGACATAGAAACCGGCCACGTGGGCGAAGCAATGGTCAAGCGGCAGGATAATCAGCATGACCCAGCCCCGGGGGACACCGATTACAGAACGGCACTGCTCCACGTTTGCTGTGTAATTGCGGTGCGTGAGCAGGATGCCCTTGGGGTCGGCAGTAGTGCCGGAAGTATAGCTGATGTTGGCGTAGTCGTCAGGCTTGACCGATGCAATGCGGGCCTCAAGTTCATCGGAATGGTCTTTCATGTATTCCAGACCCATGGCGCGCAATTCGCTCAGGTACATCTCGCCCTCCTGGAGGGGGATGTTGTCCATCACTATCACCTTCTCCACCTTGTCGCAGCGTCCGATTACCCGGCGCACCTTGGCAATCTGACTTTCTGAAGCGACAACGAAACGGGAATCCGAATGGTTGATACGGAACAGGAGATCCTGATCGGACTCCAGTTTGTATGACAAGGGTACATTGACAGCACCCGCGTAGAGTATGCCCAGTTCCGTGAATATCCACTGGTTGCGGCCTTCGGCCAGCAGGGCCACCCTTTCTCCTTTCTGCAGCCCGAGTGCCATAAAGCCGGCTGCATGAATCCGACCTTCATCCCTCGTTTTGGTGAAACTCGTCTCAGTCCAGACCCCGTTAACCTTTTCCCTAAGGAAAGTGGAGTCGTTGAACTCAGCCGCATACTTCTCGACAAAGTCGATGATGGTCGGTCTATTTATGTCCTTAGTCATGTGTTATTATTTGGTTACAACGTAAAAAGTCCAGACAAACGGGAGTCTATCATGTCCGTGATTTTCTGAAAATCCTCGGGCCTCTCGCCGAACTTGGTAGTGTCGGCATCGACTATAATGAGTTCCCCGTCATAACCCTTTATCCAGGCCTCGTACTTGTCGTTCAGGCCGGAAAGATAATCTATGCTCATGCTCTGCTCGTAGTCGCGTCCGCGTTTCTGTATCTGAGCAATGAGGTTCGGAATGCTCGAGCGCAGGTAAATCAGCAGGTCCGGATTGCCCACCAGCGACATCATCAGGTCGAAAAGGTCCGAATAGTTGTCGAAATCCCTCGAACTCATCAGGCCCATGTCATGCAGGTTGGGAGCGAAGATGCGGGCATCCTCGTAAATGGTCCTGTCCTGTATAATCACCTTGTCGGTCCTGGAAATCTCCACCACGTCCTTGAAACGCTTGTTCAGGAAATATATCTGGAGGTTGAACGACCATCTCGCCATATCCTGATAGAAATCGGAGAGGTAAGGATTGAAATCTACGGATTCGTATTTCGGCTCCCAGCCGTAATGAGCAGCGAGCATTCGTGTCAGCGTTGTCTTGCCGCTCCCTATATTTCCTGCAATCGCAATGTGCATATTCCTACAGAGTTGTTGAATCTTCGCAAAGTTCGTAAATATAAGCAATTATTTGAACAAGCCGAACAGGTTGGAGTCAATCTTGTCGGTAATGCTCTCGAAATCTTCGGGGACATTCTCGAAATCCAGATTGTTCGTGTCCACGATGAGGACCTTCCCCTCGTAGCCCGCTATCCACTCCTCGTAACGGCGGTTCAGTCCGCTCAGGTACTCCAGGCTCATGCCCTGCTCGTAGTCGCGCCCGCGCTTGCGTATACGGTCCACGAGGTGCGGCACATCGGAGCGCAGGTAGATGAGCAGGTCCGGCAGGCTGACCATCGCCATCATGAGGTTGAAAAGCTGCATGTAGGTGTCGTAGTCGCGCTGGGAAAGGTTGCCCATATCGAGGTTGTTGGCCACGAAAATGTGTACGCCTTCAAGTATGGTCCTGTCCTGAATTATCACTTCGTCCGACTTGGAAATCTCCAGCAGGTCCTTGAAGCGCTGGGCAAGGAAATAGGTCTCCAGATTGTACGACCAGCGAGGTATATCTTTGTAATAGTCTTCGAGATAAGGGTTGTAAGTGACGGACTCGTATTTCGGGGTCCACCCGTAATGCCGGGCAAGCATGCGCGTGAGCGTCGTCTTGCCGCTTCCTATATTTCCCGCTATTCCGATATGCATCGCGTCAAACAATTAAATCTTACAAAGGTAAAAATTTCACCGGAATTTCTTGTCCTCCTCAAGCATACCGAGATAGGAATTGTAGCGCAACGGGCTTATCCTTCCGTCGTCCACCGCCGCCTTCACCGCACAGTCAGGCTCGTGAGTATGGGTACAGGGCACGAAGCGGCAATCATCCGCAATCTTCAGCATTTCGGGGAAATAGCGGTAAATCTCATCCTTCTCCACATCCACGATTCCGAAACCCCGCAGCCCGGGCGCGTCTATCACGTATGAATTTTCCACCGTCCCCAACTTGTACATCTCGTAAAGCGAGGTAGTATGCCGGCCTTGCAGGTGCGACTCGGAAATCTCCCCTATTTTGGGGTTCAGCGCGGGGTCCACTGCCCTTATGAGACTCGACTTGCCTACGCCGGACTCACCGGTGAACAGGCACAACTTGCCGGAGCAGAGTTCTTTCAGAGTGCCGATACCCTCGCCCGTAGTCGCGGATGTCTCTATCACGCTATAGCCCGCGCCCTCATATATCTCCCTGAACTCCTCAATCTGTTCGGGGCAGAGTTCGCGGTACATGTCCACCTTGTTCAGCAATATGACAGCGGGTATGCCGTAGACTTCACAAGTCACGAGCACCCTGTCAAGGAAAGGCAATTTGATTTCAGGAAAATAGAGGCTCACGGTCACAAAAACCCGGTCGAGATTCGCGGCTATTACGTGCGCCTGGCGGGACAGGTTGGTCGAGCGGCGTATCAGATAATTGCGTCGGGGCAGCACTTCACGGATTATGGCAGGATGCTCCTCCGTGGCCTCGCCTTCGCAACGGTAAACCACCCTGTCGCCCACGGCAACCGGGTTCGTGGACACGCTGCGGTCCAGCCTAACCTTACCGCGCAAGACTGCAGGAAAGGGTTCCCAGCGCGGCAATTCGCTGAGCAGAAAGTGGCTGCCGGCATTTTTGACCACCACAGCCTCCGCAATGCGAGCATTCTCCGTCATTTCGCGCGCCCGACCAGTTTTTCCGCAAAATCGCCGAGTGCAGCGGTCACGGCGGCATCGAAACCTAAAGAGTTTACCGTCTCCATAGCCTGCGCGGTGAAACGGAGTATCTCCTTCTTGGCATCCTGCGCCACTCCTAACCTGTCATAATACTCCATGACGGCGGCTATCTTCCGGGCCTTGCTCTCCTCCGTGTCCGCAGGCATGGAAAAAGCCTCCAGCAGACCCGACTTGTCATCGCAAAGTTCGAGGGCACGCACGGTCAGCCAGCTTTTCTTGCTGTTCACTATGTCGCCGCCTATGGGCTTGCCGAAAACCTTCTCGTCTCCGAAAGCATCCAGATAGTCGTCGGCAATCTGGAAGGCCATACCCAACTGGTAGCCGTAATTGTACAGGGCATCGGACACCTCCTTAGATGCCCCGCCTATCAAGGCTCCCATCTTGGCCGAGCAGGCAATAAGCACCGCCGTCTTCAGCCCTATCATTTTCTCGTAATCAGCCATCGGAATCTCGTCAAGCTCCTCGAACTCCATGTCATATTGCTGGCCCTCGCATACTTCTACCGTGGTTTTGGAGAACAGGTCCATCACCTCACCGACACAATCCCTGGGGGCCAGGACTATGCGCTTGTAGGCATCGAGCAGCATCACGTCGCCGCTGAGAATCGCGGTATTCTCGTTCCACTTCTTCCAGACCGTCGGCACCCCACGTCTCAGCGGAGAGCCGTCCATAATGTCGTCGTGCATCAGCGTGAAGGAATGGAAAACTTCAAGCGCGGCGGCCGGAGACAGGATTTCTTCCGGGAAGTCGTCGCGGAATATGGAATATGTCATGAGGCAGAGTCTCGGTCTGAGACGTTTGCCGCCTATCTTTATCATGTATCGCAGAGGCTCATAAAGCCCCGCCGGCTCTTCCGGAAAATCGATTCCGTCAAAAAGGTCCTTGACGAGCCTGTCAAGTCTGGTTTCGTTTATCATATTCTAATTCAATATCTTCTTGTCCGCCTGTTCAAAACCGAGTTCGGCAGCCTCCAGGAAATCACGCAGGTTGCCGAAAGTTCCGACCGGTTCTTCTTCGTCGAAGATGTCCGGGTTGATGCCGGCGAGCCGGTGGTAGAAGGCCTTTAACTTCAAGCCCTTGCCCCGGTCGGCCATCAGCGAGTCGTAAGCTACCCTGAGCATGATTCTCGCGCCGTGCAGGTCGGGTCTCATGTTCTGCAGTTCCTGCTCCTTGTCGTACATGGTAAAAAACATGAAAAGGCAGAAAACGATCATTTCCCTGCCGCCGTCCTCTCGGTACACGTCAGGAACCTGGGTCCTTATACGGTCAAGCGCCTGTACCTTCTGCTGCATTCCCTTAGCCTTGTCGTATTCCTCCAGAATCCACGGATATTCGCCGCAGTAGAGTTCAAAAAGCAGCACTCCAAGCGAATACACGTCCGAATTGAACACGGCTCCATTGCCGTTCAGGATTTCCGGGGCGGCATAGCGCAGGTCAAGCTGCTCAAGGGAAGGTTCCATCGCCGCACGACCGTTATCGCTCACGTGTACAAGAGTGTCGCTGAGCGAGAGGTATGCCGTCGGGTCATCATTCCTGTCCGTACCCATCAGCAGGGAATCAGGGCTTATTCCAAGATGCAGGAAAGTTTCTCCTGCGGGTCCTTGCAGACTGATCAGCCTGTCAGCCAGGTCAAGGCAATATTTCAGCGCAGCCTCAGCCTCGAACTGAGCACCGTCCTCCAGACATTCGCGTATGGTTCCAAACTCGAAATAGTCACTGATTATGTACGGCAGATGTCTCCCGTCGGCAGATTTCAACTCACCCCACGACACAACCGAAAGCCCGAAAGCCACATCGCCGGCGTTCAGGTATGTCAACAGCCTGGGTTCTCCTGAAAATTTCAGCACCTCCGGCATCCTGTCCGGAATATAGACTTTGAGCGAAAAGACCGCTTCGTCCGGGATTCTCTCAATAAGGTAGGTCTCGCTGTACGAATTCCGCCCGATATAGTCGCTTATCACGTAGTCCGCACCGCTGCTTATTTTACGACCTCTGTTGAAGAGAAAACGTCCGCTCATACTCAGGAATGTTATAGTTTGACTTCAGCCCCTAAAGTTAGCATATATCCTCTTTATTTCCTAAATTCGGGCGTTTTCGAAACAACTGACCATAACCACCAGAACAATAACCGCCGTGCCGTAAAGAAACGCTATGTGGCAGAGGCTCAGGACGGCCGCATTGAGGTCAATTTAACTCAATCAACGGCAAGACCTGCCTGTCGGGCGGGCGGCTCAGACCTCCCGGAATGTCTTCTCCGCCAATGCCAGCGATTCGGGACTGCCTATGTCTATTAACTTGGTCTCCTCCGGCACCTGCACCGCCCTTATGCGGCCACCGACGCAGGCTGCGAGGTAGAAATCTATTATGGAGAAAGCATCCGGCCAGTTTTCCATCATCCGATGCACTTCCGGCGACATTATCTGTATGCCGCAGAACGACAGCCTGCGGTAGCGAGATGGGTCGAAATCCGGATACGGGCTCTTGACCTGCCCCGTGCGCACGTTGGTCCAGCCGACAAGCCTCAGCCCGTCATCGAACAGCAGGTACCTGTCCGCCTCGGCCTCGCGTACGCAGAGCGTGGCCAAAGTTGGACTGCCGTCCTCCTTGGCAAAAGCCTTGTCCGAATCGATTAACGCCCTCAGGTCTATATTGGAAAGTATATCTACGTTATGGACCATAAAACGCCCGTCACCGAGCAAGGGCGCGGCGTGCTTTATGCCTCCCCCTGTTTCCAGATTGGGCTGTTCCTCACGGGAAACGAGCACAGGCACCCCGAAATCGTGCCCGTCCAGATATTCCACAATCTTGTCGGCGAAATGGTGTACGTTCACTACCACTTCCTCCGCCCCGGCATCCACGAGACGGCGTATCACCCTCGACAACACAGGCTCGCCCGCAACGCACACGAGTGCTTTGGGGATGCTGTCAGTAATCGGCCTGAGCCTGGTCCCGAAGCCCGCCGCAAAGACCATTGCCCTCATGGCATGGCCCTCACCCCGGGCAGGATGGTGCTGCCGTCCCACTCTCCGGCAAGCCTCAACAGCAGGTCTGTGAGATAGGGATAGCGCTCGAAAGGTTCGGAAGCCAGTTCACTGAAACAACGGAGCACCGGAGGAATGCAGTCCAAAAACAGTTGTTTTCTCTCGATAATGCCCCTGAAACCGTAGGCCCCGGTCTCCTGCAAGAGCCGCACAAGGCTTATCAGACGGAAACGGCGCATGAATACGGTCTCGTCCACCGGTCTGAAATTGTCGAGGGCACGGATATAGGTCTGAATCAGTTCATCGCGCATCCGCTTCGGGAAAGAAGTCCCTGCATTCCACAGGAAGGAAGCGAGGTCATATTCCACCGGTCCCCTGCGTCCGCCCTGGAAGTCGATGAAACATGGTTCCCCGTTCTTTATCATGATGTTGCGTGCCTGGAAATCGCGGTACATGAAGGTGTCGCCCTCAAAGTCAAGGGCATCCACGGCAAGCCTGTCAAAATCGTCCTGCAAACGTATCTCGTCGAATTCCAGTCCGGTGAGCTTCAGAAAATCGTACTTGAAATAGTTCAGGTCGAAGGCC
Source organism: uncultured Muribaculaceae bacterium (assembly GCA_964582235.1). Taxonomy (GTDB): domain Bacteria; phylum Bacteroidota; class Bacteroidia; order Bacteroidales; family UBA932; genus Cryptobacteroides. Next base: position 61,276 of record CAZOQW010000003.1, read on the forward strand.
ACCATGCGGGCATTGAATTCCCTGTCAGGGAAGCACACGTCCCAGTCCAGACCCTCGCCCACCTTGAACTGCACCGCCGGCAGCAGGGAAATTGTATCGTGTATCCAGGCGAGCTGCTCCTCCGAATAGGAAGCGTCCGCTATATTCGGTTTGAGCAGTTCGAACAGTTGTCCGTCGCCAAGATCTTCCTGCAGATAGCTCATGCCGTCGTCGGAAACTGCGTATATCTCCGGTGCATGCAGACCCGCCGCCGCAAAACGCTCCGCTATGGTGAGGAAGGCCCGGTTTTCAGCGGGATTGGTTCCCGCACAGCCTATGGCCACTCCGCCCTGTCCACTGACCCTGTAATACTTGCGCGCGCTGCCCGAAAGCGGCAGCAGTTCCGAACTGTCGGGAACAAAGCCCGACCAACGCTCGTACAGACTCGATATTATGTCCATCTTCTTTTTTAATTTTCGGCAGACCACCTTCCGTCCTCCGGAGAAGCGGCCGCAATGCCACGCTAAAGTAGACATTTTCGGGGAGCCGCGCAACCGATTTGAAGTCTGCGAACGCGGATTTTGCAGGGCATTTTAAGTGGGAAATGCGTGTATAATAGCCAATTATGAGAATTATTCAGTAATTTTAATTATCTTTGCAGGCTCGAAATGAACTTATTGTCGCGAATATGGTTCCCCATAACCGTACTGGCTTTTGCCGGTACCGGGGTTGCGGACTTTGGTTCTCCCGTCGCAGTATCCCGAAGGATGCCTCTGGCGGCATCGCCTGGAAACAGCCCTATGGCCGGTTCCGCGGCTGACACGGTCATTTACCCGCCCTACGCCTTCCGCCACGGTTACGACTGGCAGTCCGACAGCACCCTGGTCCTCGACAGCCTCTACGTGGACGAGGAAATGAGCTTTGACGACACCCTTCCTCAAAAGCTCAGCCCCCGCGACTCCCTGAAAGCCCTGCTCGACTCGACGCTCTGGGACAAGATAGACTCCATATACATAGCCGATTCCATAGCCAAGGCCAAGGCCGCATTCGAGGCTTGGTACAATGCGCTCTCCAAGAAGGAGCAAAGGAAATACGACATCGAACAGCGCAACAAGCTGATGATGGCCAGGGCAGACTCGCTGCGCGAAGTCAAGCAGGCGAAGCAGGACATGAAGGACAGCATACGGGCCGAAAAGCCCAGAATCCTGGAAACCTACGCCGTACCGGATTCCATGCAGTACAAGCGCATGATTTCATGGACTTTGGATCAAGATTTCCACAATATGGATGTCAGCGTGCCGGACACGAGCTATAATTATTATTTCTACGACTACCGGTTCCAGCGCAACGACGTGAATGCCACCTGGTTGGGTGTCGCCGGCTCGCCCGTGCAGTATTACGATTTCAACAAGAGGGCCGGAACGGAGAGAGTGGATTTCTACACCCCTCAGGAGAGCTGGAGCTATTCGCCCTCGACCCTCCCCCATTACAACACCAAGACCCCCTACACCGAACTGGCCTACTGGGGCACGATACTCAGCACGTCTTCCAAGGAATCCGACAACATACGCATATTCACGACACAGAATATCACGCCGGAACTCAACATAGCGCTGACCTACGAACGTTTCGGAGGAGGAGGTATGCTGGACAACGAGGAGGTGAACAACCAGAACTTCGTGCTCCAGAGCAGCTACCTCGGCAAGAGGTACATGATGCACGCAGGCTACATCAGCAACAGCGTCTCCCGCGATGAAAACGGAGGAATGACGGATGTCACCTGGGTACGCGACACCACCGTGGACGCACGAGACATCCCCGTGAACCTCAGCAGCGCATCATCGAAAATCAAGAAGAACACCGTGTTCCTCGACCAGCAGCTGCGCATACCTTTCAACTTCCTGCTCAATCTCAAGGAACGCAAAGACAGCACGGTTTCCTTCTCCAACGACACCCTCGTCCGCGACGTGACCACGGCGTTCATCGGGCACAGCACCGAGTTCTCGATATACAACCGCAAGTACACCGACAACATCACCACCGATGCCGGACGGGAGTTCTATAATAACGTGTTCAACTACAACAGCACTTCTTCCGCCGATTCCATGAGGGTGATGAAATTGGACAACAAGGTGTACCTGCGCCTGCAGCCCTGGGCCAGCGACGGAGTGGTGTCCAAACTCGATATCGGTATCGGTGACACCTACCGCACCTATTTCGACAGTACGAGCGTGCGTCCGACCACCCACACCGAGAATACCGTCTACATATACGGCGGAGCGGAAGGCCAGATAAGGAACAATTTCTTCTGGAATGCCAAGGCCAAGTTCTCCGTGCTCGGCTACGAAGTCGGGGACTTCGAGATTCAGGCCAACGGACTCTACGCCTTCTACCCGTTCCGGCGGGCAAGGAAAAGCCCCGTCTCGATAGGGGTCAATTTCAGCACAACCCTGCTGGAGCCTACCTGGTACCAGCAGCACATCAATTCCAACCACTACAGTTGGGACAACGACTTCGGGAAGGTGTCCACAACTTCCGTGGGAGGAACCATAGATATCCCGAGGTGGAGATTAAACGCCTCTGCACAGTACAATCTGCTCTCCAACCAGTTGTACTACGACAACGACGGAATCATCAGGCAGCACAGCGACGCGATGAGCGTGTTCACCGCCTATCTGCGCAAGGAATTCGTGTTCGGTCCGCTGCATCTGGACAACAAGGCACTCTTCCAGCTTTCCTCCAACCAGACGGTGGTGCCGGTGCCCCTGCTCGCCCTGAATCTCCGTTGGTACATGCAGTTCGTGGTACAGCGCACGGAGGACAAGGCCTTCAACGTGATGGTGATGCAGATTGGAGTGAACGGATTATACAACACGTCGTGGTATACACCGGCATGGAACCCCAACCTCGGTGTATTTTATAACCAGACGGAACGCACTTATACGAACGGCCCCTACTTCGATATCTTCGTGAATATCCAGTGGAAACGGGCCTGCATATTCATCAAATACCAGAACGCCGGCGGAGGATGGCCGTTGCGCAAGCACGACTATTTCAGCGCCGACAGGTACATAATTACGCAGAACGGATTCAGCGGCCTGAAGCTCGGTCTTTACTGGCCTTTCTATACCCTGCCTTCGAACCGCAGGACCCCTCAGCGTTAAAAATCCTGAGACAGGATAGTTAGTTAGTAGTAAAAGGAAATTATTGTGACAAGACTGGAAAAAGCAGCACTTACTGTGACAGGAGTGCTTATTTGCGCAGGTCTCTTGGCTACCATGTTTATCGAACCGTGCCGGCAGGAAGAATGTGCCGAAGAAGTCAAGCTGAGAGAACACATACGCAGCGTCATCGACCTCGATGGCGGAAAGAAGAATTCAGCGACCCTCGCGGTCGGCTACAATTATTATCTGCTCGAACAATATGCCGGGAGCAACGGACAGACCATTGACATCCGTGTCGGCAGCGGCAGAGAGAACTACCTCGACTCCCTGAAAAACGGAGCAGTGGACATGCTCGCCGTCGCATACTGCGACAGCCTGCAATTCGACAGCCTGATAGTTTCGCATCCTATAGACAGCATCAGTGTATGGCTGATGCGCAGGAGCGACCTGGCAGACATGGACAACCTCAACAGCTGGATAGACGAGTGGACGGCTTCCGAGGAACACGAGGAAATCAAGAACAGCTATCTGAATCGATACAACGTATTCCGTAGCCGCCAGCGCAGCACCATCAGCCCCTACGACAGCCTCATCCGCAGTGAGGCCGATTCTATCAGCATAGACTGGCGTATGCTCGCAGCGGTAATCTACAAGGAATCCCGTTTCCATATCGAAGCCCGCTCGCCCCGCGGAGCCAGCGGACTCATGCAGATGATGCCCAGCACGGCAGCGAACTACGGAGTGACCGATCCCCTTGACCCCAAGAGCAACATACAGGCCGGGGCCAAGTACCTCGGACGGCTGCTGAACCGCTACCGCAAGGTCGCAGCGGACAGCGACGAGCGTTTCAAGTTCGCACTTGCGGCATACAATGCAGGAGAAGGCAGGCTTGACGACATACTGAGCCTCGCGAGATACAACCAACTTGACACCAGCACCTGGGCGAGCGTGTCGTCAGTGATTCCACAAATGAATGAGGAATCCGTAATGGATACCGGAGCAGTCCGGCTCGGAACCTTCCAGGGACACGAGACCCTCGCCTACGTGGATGACGTCATCCGTATCTACGAAGAGTTCTGCCGTATCTGCCCCAACGGGTAAACGTTTCTACTTCAGTACCGGAAAAATCCTTTCCAACAACCTGTCCACCGGCTTCTGCGTAATGCGCATCAGCCAGCCGGGCAGGAAGGCAAGGAGCAGGGTACCCATGCTTATCACCACACCGGAGGATCTGGCAAACAGCACGTCCGTGAAGTTCGTATATTCCTTTCCGAAGGGGTTGCCGAAGAAAATCAGCGCAAGCACTGCTGCTATCACCAGCATAAGCGAATCCATCACGACCTTCACGCTTCCGAAATTCTTGCGGAAAGTGGTGGAGAAGGCGTTCACCGTCATCTCGGCAGAGAGCATCCAGCCGCCGGACTTGACCTCTATGCTGACTCCTACAGCGGTCACCACCGCAGCCAGGAGCGTAAGCAGCAGCTTGGGCAGGAAAGCGTCGCTGGCCATCCAGGCAAAGGCCCAGTTGCCGAAATCGACGAATACGCCCAGCAGTACCGAGGCCACGACCTGCAGGAGCATTTCAGCCCTGAAATTCCGGCGCAGTACAAGAAGTTGTATCAGCATGTAGCTCATATTCACCAGCACGTTGAAAGTGCCCACGGTGATGCCTGTGAACTTAAGGTTCAGCACATATGCCGCACAGGAAAGAGGGGCGGTGCCGAGATTGGAAATAATTGAAAAGGAAATGCCGATGGAGACCAAAAAGAGTCCGACCGTGGCAGTTCCATAGCGTATTAAAATCGTCTTTGCATTCATATTTATATGCTAATATCGGTGAATTTTAGTAGATTTGCAAGAATTGGCTTTGAGCGAAAGTCTACTGCTGATAATGATGTATATAGAGTTAAAAGCGATGAAAAAGTTAGTATTCATTATGATCCCTGTGATGATGTTGGCTTCAGCCTGCCAGCCCGGGGGAGAGAAAGTTCCCGCAATTGATCTCAGTGACATGGACCTGACCGTTTCCCCTGGAGACGACTTCTTCCGTTACGCCAACGGAGGATGGATGGCCAAGAACCCGCTAAGGCCCGAATATGCCCGTTACGGCTCATTCGACGTGCTCCGCGAAAACAATGAGAAACGCCTGAACGAGTTGTTTTCCGAAATGTCCACGATGAATCCCAAAGCAGGAACCGTGGACCAGAAAATCGTAGACCTCTACAAGCAGGGACTCGATTCTACACGCCTCAACAATGAGGGCGGCGCTCCGTTGCGCAAATATCTCGAACAGATTTACTCCGCCGGCACCAAGGAAGAACTCACCGCAGTGCTCGCAGAGATGAACAAATACGGTGAGGGCGGATTCTTCTCCATCGGAGTGGATGCCGACCTGACCGACAGCAACAGCCAGGTAATCTATCTGGGTCAGGGCGGACTCGGAATGGGCGACCGCGACTACTATGTTGATCCCGCCAATGCCGAACTGCACAAGGGCTACACCGACATGCTCGTCAAGCTCTTCGCTCTCAGCGGATATGAGGATGCCGACAAGAGGGCTGCGAATGCCGTAGGCATCGAGGACAAGCTTGCCGTCTTCTCATGGACCAGCGTTCAGAACCGCGACTACACCAAGCTCTACAACCCCATGAGCACCGAGGAAATATGCAACAGGTGGAAGGGCTTCGACTTCGCCGGTTTCTTCGAGGCGCTTGGAGTTCCCGCACAGGACAAGAACATCGTGCTCCAGCCCTCATTCTTCGACGGTTTCAGCAAACTTTTCGCATCAGCCTCAGTCGAGGAGCTGCAGGACTATCTTGCAGCAGGCCTGATTACCGGTGCCGCATCTTACCTTTCAGACGACTATTATGATGCCCGGTTCGAGTTCTTCAGCACCAAGATGAGCGGCATCACCGAGAAGCGTCCCCGCTGGAAACGCGCCATGAGCGTGCCCAACGGAGTGCTCGGACAGGCTGTAGGACAGATGTACGTGAAGAAATATTTCCCCGAGGAATACAAGGCCAAGGTGCTCGACCTCGTAAATCAGCTCCAGGTTTCCCTCGGACAGCATATCGACTCGCTCGAATGGATGAGCGACGCAACCAAGGTATACGCCCGCGAGAAACTCAACAGCTTCACCGTCAAGATAGGCTATCCTGACGAGTGGAAGGACTACAGCGGACTCGTAGTCGACCCCGAGCTCAGCTACTATGACAACCTCTGCGCAGCCAGCGCATGGTATGTAGCCGACAACTTCTCAAAACTCGGCAAGCCGACCGACAAGAGCGAATGGGGCATGACTCCCCAGACCGTGAACGCCTACTATAACCCCACCACCAACGAGATCTGCTTCCCCGCAGCCATCCTGCAGCCGCCGTTCTTCAACGCCGATGCTGACGATGCAGTAAACTACGGAGCAATCGGAGTGGTAATCGGACACGAGATGACCCACGGCTTCGATGACCAGGGCCGCCTGTTCGACAAGGAAGGCAACATGACCAACTGGTGGGCTCCCGAGGACGAGGAAGCCTTCAAGGCCAAGGCTGCGATACTCGAGAAGCAGTACAGTGAAGTCGAGATACTCCCCGGACTTTTCGCCAACGGAGCACTCTCACTCGGAGAAAACATAGCTGACCACGGCGGAATCAGCATCGCATGGACTGCACTGCAGAACAAACTCGCAGGCAGCGAACCCGCACCCATCGACGGCCTGACCACAGCGCAGCGTTTCTTCATCGGTTACGCACACCTCTGGGCTCAGAACGCCACCGACGAAGAGAAGGCCCGCCTGACCAAACTCGATGTACACTCACTTGCCGAACAGCGAGTAAATGTTGCAGTGCGCAACTTCCCGCAGTTCTTCGAGGCATTCGGAATCACTGAGGGCGATCCCATGTGGAGGCCCGTTGAGGAAAGAGTAATAATCTGGTAATTTGAAGGCTGAAGGCTTCATAGCCGGACGCCTCCGGTTCAAAGGAAGGATGGCTGTCATTGCGATAGCCATCTCTTTCTTTGTTATGATTATAGCCGTGGCCATTTCGTCCGGATTCAGCCGGGAAATCCGCCAGGGCATAGCCGGTGTGACGGGAGACGTGACCATAAGCAACAATCCCGCAGACCTGTACCTCGACAGCAATCCCATAGAGGATTATGCCGAAGTCATTTCCACCCTGCAAATTGTCAAGGGAGTGGAAAAAGCCGAGCCGATCGTGTACCGCGCCGGCATAGTGAAACAGGACGGAGACATCTACGGAGCACTTTTCAAGGGCAGCCCCCGGGACAGCGTATCGATGCATGTACGCATCCCTGCCGGACTGGCACGTTCCATAGGCGCGGAAGAGGGCGATGAAATCCTCTGCTACTTCTTCTCGGAGAGGATGAAGGCCCGCCGCTTCACCATAGCCGGAATCTACGACAGTCCTGTAGAGACGGGCGACAATTATCTCATATATGTTCCCCTCGCAGACATGCAGCGGCTGAACGGCTGGGACGAGTCACAGGTTTCCGCAATCGAACTCACACTGGACTCCGGACTGCGCAGCAGGAGCAAAATGAAGGAAACTGCAGCACTGTGCGGCTTTGTCAGCGGACTTGCGGCCACGGCGGCAGTGGACAGCTATTCTTCGGTCTTCGACTGGCTCGACCTGATAGACTACAATGTCTACGCAATACTCCTGCTTATGACAATAGTAGCAGGATTCAATATGGTTTCCGGACTGCTCATTCTGCTGTTCCGCAACATCTCTACCATAGGCACGCTCAAAACCCTCGGCATGACGGACAGGGCCATAGCCGGGACCTTCCTGAGAGTCGGTGCAAGAATCACCGGCACCGGCATGCTTATCGGCAACGCGCTGGCTCTGCTGTTCTGCCTCGTGCAGGGTACATGGCATATCATACGGCTGAACCCGGAGAACTACTTCGTTTCTTTCGTCCCCGTTGCCGTAGACTTGCCGGCAATACTGCTGGCGGATGCCGCAGCCTTTGCCGTCATCATGCTCCTGTTGCTGATTCCTTCCCTGTTTATTTCGAAGATTGACCCTTCTGTGACTGTCTCAACTCAATAATCCTGATGTTGGCGCGGGCCACTTGATCCGTGGGGTCAATTTTCAGGGCTTTCTTATAGAATTGCAAGGCTTTCTTGCTGTTATTCCTTGCCACCAGCCAATATGAACCTATATTGTCGATGAACAAGGTATTGTCCGGATACAGCTTGCTCATCCTGTTGGAAATCGTATAGAAATAGGCATAGCTCGCCGGACTGCCTATCGTAAAGAGACGATAGCAATATTCACCCACTCCCTGACAGAAAATTTCCTCCGGACAAGGCTCGCCGGCATAGGTGTATTTTCCGGGATTTGCGCTGTACCTGTCTATCAGACGCAAAATTTCGTCCGCTGTTATGTCCGGGCTGGATTTCTCGAAATCGAGCAAGGAGGTAATCTTGTAGAACTGGTACAGCATCTCCTCAGGCTTCAGGGCTATGGCCTGGTCGAGCGCGTACATGGCATCGCTGAAGACAGCGTCATCGTACAGGGTCTCCTGATAATAGAACACGTCATTGCCGAGGCTGTCCTTCAATGCCAGCACAGGGTCCATGCCGAGGTACTTCTTCTCGCTGCGGGCAATCACATTTCCGTCCACCTTCGAAATATCCAGGCAATATTGGAAACGGGCTATATACACCTCGGGATTATCCGGTTCTGCAGCTTGCCAGCGGTCGATTATCGACTTGACTCCGAGACCGGACACGCCCACATGGCTCACCTGCCTGTTATACTCCTTCTTGAAATCGGTCTGCCCCTCCTGAGCCATGACTGCAGTTCCGCACAGCAGCAGGGAGGCCAGCAATATTCCTTTCATACCATTCATTATATATCCATCAATATTTTTCTGCTTTTGGGCAAGAGGTTGTTGCAACGCGTGCCGAGGTTCTTGACAAAGCCGAGCGGGTGGCCCTTGTAGCATACCGCGTTGTAGCCCGGAGCCGCGTCCGGCAGCACGAGACTGTCCCTGTGCAGGTAACGCAGGGCATCATGCAAGTCCAGTTCCACTTCCGGATATGCCGACCTGTCATAGTCCAGCGACAGGGCATAGTCAGGATCCGGAACAAAATCCTTGCCCTTCATGATTCCCTTCTCCGCCGCCTTTCCTATAATGTATATACCTTTCAGCTCCTTGCTGCAGCGTTCTTTCTGTGCCGAAGTCTTCCTGAGCGCACCCGCCCACTGTCCTTCTCCCCTCACTTTTCCGGCCTGCAACAGGTTGCCGTGCCCGGTCATCTCCACCCCGTATTCCGCAAATTCGTCTTTCGGCGGAATTATCTCTCCTCCGAGTTCGCGTGCAGCCCATTCCAATATATCGTCGTTCTCTGCACGCTCGTAGGTACAGGTCGAGTACAAGAGCACTCCCCCCTGTCTCAATGCGGCCCATGAATCCGCCAATATGCGTTTCTGGCGCGCCGCGCAGATTTCCACGAGTTCCGGACTCCACTGTTCCCTCGCCCGGGGGTCCTTGCGGAACATGCCCTCGCCGCTGCAGGGAACGTCAGCCACAATCACGTCAAACTCCCCTGCCGCCGCCTGTCCGAAGACTGCAGGATCTGAAGAAGTCACAATGACATTGGGATCGCCCCACACCCTCACGTTGTCGGCAAGTACCCGGGACCTCTGGCGCATCACTTCATTGCCCACGAGCAGGAAATCCCTTCCGAACCGCTCGCGCAGCGAGGTCGCAAGGTCAGTGGTCTTGCCTCCAGGAGCGGCACACAAGTCCAGAACCCTCAGTCCGCTCCGTTCCTTGAACTCACTTTCGAGCAGTTCACGGAAACGGTGTCCCACGAACATGGCCGATGCGTCCTGCACATAATAGCAGCCCGCATGAAAAAGGGGGTCCAAAGTGAAATTAGGGCGTTCATCGAGCATACGCCCATGCCGGCTCCAGGGAACCGCAGCCCCCGCAGGACCGTCGCTTCCCTTGAAAGGGTTGAGTCTGACTGCCACCGAGGGTGTTTCCATCCTCTATTTTCTAAAAGCGTCTTCGGGAATGTCCGGCATACGGCCCTCGGAAGCGTTCACAAGGCCGTCCACTATCTTGTCGAGCGCCTGCTGAATCTTCGAGCCGAGCACGGATCGCATCATCAGGTTGAGATTTGCGTCCATTTCGATGCTGAAATCAGTCCTGCCGGGAATTTCCGAGTGCTCGAAATGCAGGGTAGCGACAAATTCCACCGGCGAATCGGAACTGCCGAGTCGCAGGAGACTGTAAGGGCGGCGCTCATCGACCCTGATTCCTATCTTGAATCCGTGTATCGTGATGCTCAGATAATCGTATTCCGCTGCTATCTCCACCTCGTATTTTTCCGGCACCATGTTTACCATGTTCGCGAAATTGCGCATGTCGCAGAACACCATGTAGAGTTCCTCGGGGCGCTTTGCCACCTGGCCGTGCTTACTGGAGTAATGTGTTGTCATAGTTCGGCGTAATTACTACATTTGCAGACTTGCAAAGATAACAATTTTTGATGCATAAGATATATTTCGAGAAACGTTGTATCATCATCTGCGAACCGTCGGACCAGGCCCTGTCCGACCCGAATGCCATAGAATTCCACATCGGCGACCAGATAAACATCCACACGCTTGTAGCCATGTTCGAGGCCTCGGAATCGCTCAGCCGCATATACATCCCCACGGAGAACACGGCATGGATGTACCGCAGGGTATGCGCCGAGTTCAAGGAGGTTGATGCCGCAGGAGGGCTGGTATCCAACCGGCGCGGCGACTACCTGCTGATAAGCCGCTACGGGATGTGGGATCTGCCGAAAGGACACAGGGAGGGTGACGAGGAAATCAGCGTGACCGCCATGCGTGAAGTCCGGGAAGAGACGGGCGTGGACCAGCTGGAACTGCGCAACCTCATCTGCGTAACCGACCACTGCTACCTGCGCGACGGCATCTGGCATCTGAAGCACACCTGGTGGTACGACATGCTCTACACCGACCCCGTGGATCTCACTCCGCAGCGCGAGGAGGACATCAGCAAGGCGGCTTGGGTAGCCCGTTCAAGCCTTACTCCCTTCCTGAAAAACACCTATCCGTCCATATTGGAGGTATTTCGTGAGGCAAAAGTGTAAAAAGTGTGAAACTTTCTTCGGCTTAACACCGTATAAGTAAAGATTATACCAATCTTTATGAAACTTTCACAATTTAATTTCGACCTTCCCGGCGAAAAAATAGCCACTGAGCTGATGCCCGAAATCGACGGGAAAGTCCAGTGGCGTGACGAATGCAAGCTCATGGTGCTGCACAAGGACAGTGGAGAAATCGAGCACCGCAAATTCAAGGATATCATAGACTATTTCGGCAAGGGTGACAGGTTCGTCCTGAACGACACCAAGGTATTCCCGGCCAAGTTCCTGGGAAAGAAAGAGAAAACCGGGGCGGACATCACCGTGTTCCTGCTGCGCGAACTCAACAGGGAGCAGAGGCTTTGGGACGTGATAGTGGATCCCGCACGCAAGATACGTATAGGCAACAAATTGTACTTCGGTGAGGACGACAGCATGGTGGCGGAAGTCATAGACAACACCACCTCCCGCGGACGCACCCTGCGCTTCCTGTACGACGGCACTTACGAGCAGTTCAAGGAATCGCTTTTCGCCTTGGGCAAGACCCCCGTTCCGGAATGGGTAAAAGCCAATCCCGATGACAGGGACAAGGAAGAATTCCAGACCATCTTCGCCAGGCACGAGGGAGCCGTATCCGCTCCTGCCGCCGGACTCCATTTCAGCCGCGAGCTGTTGAACAGGATGATACTCAACGACATCGAGAAAACTTTCATCACCGTTCACATGGGAATCGGACATTTCCGCAAAGTGGACGTGGAGGATCTTTCCAAGCACAAGATGGACGGCGAGCGCTTCATCATCACCGATGAGGCCGCCGATGAAATCAACGCCACCAAGCGTGCCGGACACAAAATCTGCGCTGTCGGTGTGACCGTGATACGCGCTTTGGAATCCTACGTCACCACCGAGAAGGAAATACGCGGCAACGATTCATGGACAAACAAGTTTATCTTCCCGCCCTACGAATTCTCCATACCCGATGCCATAGTTTCCAACTTCCACCTGCCCCAGTCCACCATGCTGATGACCGTGGCGGCTTTCGGCGGCTATGAAAAGGTGATGAAGGCCTATCATGAGGCCCTGGAAGGAGACTATAAGTTCGGACCCTACGGCGACGCACTTCTCATCGTATAGTTTTTTGGTTATCTTTGTCCGTCGCTTAAACTGTGAAAGATGGACAAAGACAATTTATCCGTCATCGGTGCGATAGCGCTGAACGGAATTTTCGGAAACAAACCCGTCCTCGCAAGGGGAATGATAGGAGAACTCGGCTCAATCAGGGCCCTGTTCTCCCTCCCGGCCGGGGAACTTTTCAAACTCTTCAATTCCTGCACGGAGATCGGCGCCCCGCCGCTCCGTCCCTCATTTCTCGACGATGCCTCCACGGAGTTCGACAGGCTCAGTTCCGACGGTGTCCGTTTTATCACCATAGAAGACCCGGCATATCCCGAAGCTCTCCGCATGTGCGACGATGCTCCGGTGTTGCTGTATTGCCGCAGCTGTTCGCCACCGGAAGAAATTTTCGGGCGCAGGTCCTTAGTGTCGATAGTCGGCACACGCAGGGTCAGCCTTTACGGCATAGAATGGTGCAGGCGCATAGTCCGGGCCCTTTCCTGCACGGAGCAGAAGCCCACTATAGTCAGCGGGCTGGCCATAGGAACGGACATCTGCGCCCACCGCAGCGCCCTCGACTGCGGATTGCCCACCATAGCCGTCAGCCCGGTCGGAATGGATTCCATATATCCCACATGCCATGCACGGGATGCCGAAAGGATAGCCGGCACTCCGGGCTGCGCCGTCATCAGCGACTATCCGCCGGGCACCATCCCTTATCCGCACGTATTTCTCCGGCGCAACCGCATCATTGCAGGACTCTCCACCGCTACCATATTAATAGAATCGCGAGTACGCGGAGGAGGGATGAGCACATCGCGCCTGGCATTCGGCTACGGAAGGGAGGTGTATGCACTGCCGGGACGTATCGATGATCTGAATTCCGGCGGATGCAATATGCTGGTTGCCAGGAAAATAGCCGAACCGATCGCCGAGCTTGAGCTGCTCATGGAAAGGCTCAACCTCAAGGGAAGGCTGAAGAAGAAGCCGCGCATTGATATAATAGTAAAGGAGAGACTTTCCGGAAAACTGAGCCCGGACGAACTGGAAACGGCAGCTGAAATCGCGCTCACGGTGAGCGGAAACCGGGGAATAAGCTACAGCGAACTGTGCGCACGCTTCGAAATGACCTACAGTGAAATCAGCAAAATCGCCGGTATGCTCGAAATGGAGGGTTTTATGGAAAGCGATATGCTCCAAAGATGTATCATCAACAGTAAATTTTTTTAAATTTGTCGGCTATGGAATTTATCGACACGCATACGCACAACTATGACGAGGCCTACGCCGGCTGCGAGGAGGAAATCATCCGCCGGGCGCAACAGGCAGGTGTAAACATCATGCTCCAGGCCGACATAGATTCCAGGGAACGCCCCAGGCTGAACTCACTCGTGAAAAGGTTTCCGGGAGTGCTGCGCCCCATGGTCGGACTGTATCCCGGTTCCGTTGACTCAAATTGGAAGGACGAGGTAGCAGCCGTTGTGGACAGCTATGGTCCGGATGTGGTGGCAGTAGGTGAAATCGGGCTGGACTATCACTACGGGCAGGAATTCGCCGCCGAACAGCGGGAGGCTTTCCGCACCCAGCTCGAACTCGCATCGCAGTGGGACCTGCCGGTGAACATCCATCTCCGTGAGGCCACGGAAGACTTCTTCCGTATAATCGCCGACTGCAAGCATCTCCACCTGAGAGGCAATCTGCACGCATTCAGCGGCAGCTACGAAACATTCGCGCGGCTCAGCGCGTACGGGGACTGGTATGTGGGCCTGGGCGGAGTGCTGACCTTCAAGAAGGCTTCCATAGCGGAAGAAGTGAAGAAGATTCCGCTCGAACGCATAGTCCTCGAGACCGATGCACCATACCTCGCGCCTACACCCCACAGGGGAGAAAGGAACGAAAGCGCGTACATTCCCCTGATTGCCGCATTTCTGGCGGAACGCAAGGGAGTGGGAATCGAGGAAGTGGCCGAGCAGACAACCAGGAACGCCAAAACGTTATTTGCATTATGAGTTTCAACTTTTGGAAGGAAAAACTAGCCAGAACGACCTCGGTGCTGCTCATATACACGGGAGGCACCATAGGCATGAAGGAGAATCCGGACGACGGGGTACTGATGCCTTTCGACTTCAACAATCTGCTGGACGAGGTACCGGAACTGAAGAAGTTCGGCCTGAAGATAGACTGCATGAGTTTCTCCCCTCTCATCGACTCCTCCAACGTGGAACCGTCGCTGTGGCAGTCCCTCGCCCACATCATCCAGGAGAACTATAGTGCATACGACGGCTTCGTGATACTCCACGGCACCGACACGATGGCATACAGCGCATCGGCCCTGAGTTTCATGCTTGACAACCTGTCCAAGCCCGTAATATTCACCGGCAGCCAGTTACCCATCGACCGGCCGAGGACCGACGGCAAGGAAAACATCATATCCGCGGTTGAAATTGCCGCCGAACGCGACACCTACGGCAATCCTATGGTCCCGGAGGTATGCATCTGCTTCAATTCCCATCTGTTCCGGGGCAACCGCAGCACCAAGGTCAACGCCACCGGCTTCGATGCATTCAGTTCCCCGAACTACCCTCCCCTGGCCACTGCCGGAATCAGCATCAAGTACAACAACGGCTTCATCCACTATCCAGCGGAGAGGCGCAAGGACCTGCTCATCCACGACCAGCTGGACACGAGAGTATCCATCTTGAAGATACACCCCGGCATGACGGAGCAGGCGGTCAGCGACATACTCCTTGGAGAAGGCACAAGGGCGGTCATACTTGAGACCTACGGCTGCGGCAACGCGATTTCCAGAAGCTGGTTCCTGCAGCTTGTGAAAGAAGCGGCGGACAAGGGGAAGATCCTGCTGAACGTCACCCAATGCCTGAGCGGAAACGTGGACATGGACCTGTATTCAACCGGGCACAACCTCAAGGAAGCGGGCGTGATTTCAGGACACGACATCACCACGGAAAGCGCCCTTGCCAAACTCTTTTATCTGATGGGCAATTACGTGGATAACGAGCGGGTAAAGCAACTTTTGGTAAGAAATCTGAAAGGCGAAATCTCAAAATAATTGTTGCTAAATGAAATATTATTGCTAAATTGCGCAGGATTTGAGTGTAAAATAAAATCACAACTAATACATTATCAAAATCATTATGAAAAAGTTTCTTGTGTTATTGGCAGTTGCCGGTGTGATGGCTTTCTCTGCCAACATCGCATCTGCTCAGGACGAGCAGACCGCTGCTCCGGTTGAAGAAGTGGCAGCTCCGGTTGAACAGGTAGCAGCTCCCGTGAACGACCTCGCTGCTCTTGTAGCCGCTGCACCCGAACAGCCTCTCCATCAGGCTCTTAAGACTCAGTTCATTGATGGTGGTCCTGGCTTCATGACCCTGATCGCCCTCACCTTGATCATCGGTCTTGCCCTCTGCATCGAGCGCATTCTTTACCTTTCATTCTCAAAGACCAACAGCAAGAATCTTGTTGCAGCCGTAGAAAAGGCTCTTGAGAATGGCGGAATCGAGGAAGCAAAGAAGGTTTGCCGCGAGACCCGCGGACCCGTTGCCAGCATCTTCTACCAGGGTCTTCTCCGTTATGACCAGGGTGTTGACGTAGTAGAGAAATCTGTTGTTTCCTACGGTTCAGTTCAGATGTCTGACATGGAGAGCGGTCTTACTTGGATTTCCCTTATGATTGCCCTTGCTCCTTCACTCGGATTCTTGGGAACGGTTGTCGGAATGATCCAGGCATTCGACGCTATTCAGGCTGCCGGTGACATTTCTCCTAACATCGTTGCAGGAGGTATGAAAGTCGCTTTGATCACCACCGTGGGCGGTTTGATCGTCGCCATGATCCTTCAGGTATTCTACAACTACATCATTTCCCAGATTGATTCTATCTCCAACGATATGGAGGACGCTTCAATCAGTCTCGTTGACGTACTTACCAAGTACTCTGAGACCAGCAAAAAGTAGTTTGTAAGAATATTTATCAACACAGATCATGAAAACCCAAAAAATAGTCAAGATATGCCTCTGGGTACTGCTGCTGCTCAGCCTTGTTCTCATTGTCTGGGCGTTTGCAAGCGGCTTCTCAGGTAACGACTACCAGTCAATCGACCTGATACTCTACTGGGCGTACGTATTGATCGGCATTACCTTGGTTGCGTGGGTAATCGTGGGCGGAGCCATTGCCATCGCTAACAATCCCAAGTCCCTCGTAAAGGGACTGATAGCTCTCGTTGCAGTGGCCGTTGTCTGCCTCATAGCTTACCTTATCGCTCCTGGTGACGCCATCCCCGGCCGCGAACTGGATGCTTCCGGCACTTTGAAACTCACCGACACAGTATTGTACCTTATCTACCTCCTTGCAGGAATTACCATCCTGTCAATCATCGTGGGCGAGATAAGAGTACTCATCAGCAATAAGAAAAAGTAAACCATGGCTAGCAGTCACAAGATACCGCAATTAAATACGACCTCGACGGCCGACATAGCATTCCTGCTTTTGTGCTACTTCCTGATGAGTTCATCAATGGGATCGCACACCGGTCTGTCCCGTCGTCTGCCGCCTATGCCTGCTGATGATCAGCAGCTTCAGGACCAGAGGGTTAACCGCCGCAACATTATTGAGGTGCGTATCAATTCCTCTGACAGGCTTTTTGCCGGTAACGAAGCCCTCGATGTTAGCCAACTTAAGGAGAAGATCAAGATTTTCTTGACCAACCCCACCAACGATCCCTCACTTCCCGAGAAGGAAATCAAGGAACTCGAAGGAATCGGAAGCTATCCCGTTTCCCGTGGAGTTATCTCACTGCAGAACGACCGTGGTACGAGCTACCGTGCTTACATAGCCGTACAGAACGAGTTGGTAAAGGCAGTTAACGAGCTCCGCGACGAATTCTCGCTCGCCCACTACGGCAAGGTCTTCAATGCACTTAACGAGGACCAGCAGGCAGTGGTAAAGCAGGCAGTTCCCCAGAACATCTCGGAAGCCGAGCCTAAGAACGTTGGAAATACCAAATAACAGGAGATAAGTATTATGTCAAAGTTCAGACCCAACGAAAAGAAAGAGATTCCGCAGCCGTCGAACTCTTCTCTGTCCGACATCGTATTCATGCTTCTGTTCTTCTTCATGGTGACCACGCAGTTGCGTGAAACCGAGAATAAGGTAATGGTTAACACCCCCGAGGCTTCAGAAGCCGTGAAACTTGTCAGAAAAGACCTTAATTCTTATATCAACATCGGACCTCCTATCCGTTCCCTGCAGGCCCAGTATGGTAACGAACCCCGTATCCAGCTGAACGACTCCTTCAGGACCACACTCGAAATCCGTGACTTCATCGCTGCAGAGCGTGAATCAAGGAGCGAGGGCGACCGTCAGTTCATGACAGTCAGCATCAGGGCCGACCAAGACGTGAGAATGGGTATCATCACTGATGTAAAGCAGGAGCTGAGGCGTTGCTCAGCGCTTAACATCATGTATTCTGCAAGAAAACCTGCGCAGTAATACTCGTAGGCAGAAATGCATAGAAGCAGCCCCAAACAAGGGGCTGCTTTTTAGAATAATCGAAACAAAATGGAAATACGACGCACAAAAATCAAGGATTTGCTCTCGGCCGTGCCGGGACAGGAGGTTCTCGCCAAGGGTTGGGTGAGGACTAAAAGAGGCAACAAGGAAATAGCATTCATCGCGCTCAACGATGGCTCTACAATCAAGAATATCCAGATAGTGGTTGAGAAGAACGAAGCCATGTCGGCTGTTCTCCCCAAAGTCACTACCGGCGCTTGCATAGGAGTATATGGAGAACTCGTGGAGTCGGTCGGAAGCGGCCAGGCCGTCGAGATCAAGGCCAGGGAAATAGAGATATACGGAGAATGCGATCCCGTCCGCTACCCGCTTCAGAAAAAAGACACTTCGTTCGAATATCTGAGAACGGTGGCGCACATGCGTCCGAGGACCAACACCTTTGCGGCCGTATTCCGCCTGCGCAGCCAGATGGCCTTCGCCATCCACGAGTATTTCCACTCAAGAGGCTTCGTATACCTGCACACGCCCATAATCACGGCAGCAGATGCCGAGGGTGCAGGACAAATGTTCCAGGTAACGACCCTGGACCTCAACAACGTGCCCAAGAATAAGAAGGGCGAACCCGACTACAGCAAAGACTTCTTCGGCAAGCAGACCAGCCTGACCGTAAGCGGACAGCTCGAAGGTGAATTGGGAGCCACCTCCCTCGGAGAAATCTACACCTTCGGACCGACTTTCCGTGCTGAAAACTCGAATACTCCCCGCCACCTCGCAGAGTTCTGGATGATAGAGCCGGAGATGGCGTTCTATGATATAAACGACAACATGGACCTCGCCGAGGACTTCATCAAGTCTTTGGTCAACTACGCATTGGAAAACTGTATTGACGACATCCAGTTCCTCAACGACCGCTACGACCCCGAACTCATCGACAGGTTGAAAGGCGTGGTAAACACCGACTTCGTGCGTCTGGAGTATACAGAAGGTATCAAGATACTGGAAGAAGCAAAGAGCTCCGGCGTGGAATTCGAGTATCCCGTATATTGGGGTGCAGACCTGCAGAGCGAACATGAGCGTTACCTCGTTGAAAAGCACTTCAAGAAGCCTGTCATCCTGACCGGTTATCCCAAGGACATCAAGGCCTTCTACATGAAGCAGAACGAGGACGGCAAGACCGTACGCGCGATGGACGTACTCTTCCCCAAGATTGGTGAAATCATAGGAGGTTCCGAACGTGAAGCCGACCTCGGCAAACTCGAAGGCCGCATCGAAGAACTGCACATGAGCCGCAGGACTTTGGAGTGGTACATAGACACCCGCCGTTTCGGTTCATGTCCTCACAGCGGCTTCGGTCTCGGTTTTGAGCGCCTGCTGCTTTTCATCACCGGAATGTCGAACATCCGCGACGTAATACCTTTCCCCCGTACACCCAAAAACGCAGAATATTGATATGTTGGTCATAGGAATAGCCGGCGGTTCAGGTTCCGGCAAAAGTACAGTAGTAAAGGCTATCAAGCACAAGCTGGAAGGCGAGAAAGTGGTGGTCATTCCCCAGGATGCCTACTACAAGGACTCGAGCGACCTCACCGACGAGGAAAAGAGGGCGTACAACTTCGACCATCCCAACGCAATCGACTGGGATCTCCTCTGCTCGCAGCTCGAAGACCTGAAAAATGGAAAGACCGTACAGCAACCGGTATATTCCTACATATCCTGCACACGCTCAAAGACTGAAACCGTCACTGTGGAGCCCGCCGACGTTATCATCATCGAGGGCATCCTGATATTCAACTGCAAGCCCCTGCTGGACCAGATGGACATCAAGATATATGTGGATGCCGATGATGACGACAGACTTATGCGGGTAATGGCCCGGGACATCTCCGAAAGAGGCAAGGACGTGCATTGGGTAATCGAGCGTTACAGCCGCACGGTCAAGCCCATGTACCTCCAGTTCATTGAGCCGAGCAAGCGTTACGCTGACATCATAATCCCCCAGGGCGGACACAACAGGGTTGCGATAGATATAATATCCAACACCATCGAGAAGTCGCTGGAGGAGAAAAAACAGGAGAAAAAGTGAGAAAAATAAGCCGGGAGGACAGGGCAGGAATATATCTCACCGCAATAGTTCATCTTGCGGTGCTCATTGTCTTGCTCGCTTCCGGCTTGGGCTATTCGCTGACACGCGAAAACAGCTTCGTGATGGACTTTTCCCATTACGATGAACTTGAAGAACTGCAGGCCCAGGCAGAACGCCTGCAAAGGGAACTCGAATTCAAGCAGGAAATCAACCGCCGGTTGGAGGCAGAACTGAGCGGCATTAACCCTTCCGGCAGTGCGTCTGAAGTGAGAAACGTGGCTGTAGACAGGGCTTCGCTCCGGGACGACAGGGGCACCGATGCAGAACAGCTTTACAGAGATGCCGAAAGGTTGCAGGAGGACCTGAAGCGGGGAAGTTCGGCAAACTCTGACATAGAGGAGGATTTCAACATAGCCGCAGTCAGCACTGAAAGCCGGAACGAGAAAAACGAGGCCCAAAGCAGCTACACCGGACCGTCTGTAGTGGCATACGACCTGGGCGGACGCAAGGCAAGTTCGCTGCCCATACCTGCATACCGCTGTATGGGAGCCGGTGAAGTGAAAGTTATAATCACGGTAAATCCGGGCGGAGACGTGCTCACTGCCAAGATTGACGAAGAAAACTCCTCTGACGATTCCTGCCTGCGTTCTTACGCATTGCGTGCGGCAAAGTCCGCAAGGTTCTCCGCAAAAAATGATGCCGCCCCGAAACAGAGCGGCTACATTATCTATCAGTTTATTGCCCAGTAGGAAAAACTACTCGGTAATGTCCCTTCTTCCGAATACCGTTGCGTTCGCCTGAGATGTCGGCATGACCAGAACCTCGGCAATCTGCACGTGATCAGGGACTGAAGCAGCATAGAAAACCAAATCAGCTATGTCCTCGCCTCTGAGGGCGTGCATGCCGGCGTATACCGCATCAGCACGTTCCTTGTCGCCGTGGAAACGGACAAAGGAGAAGTTTGTCTGAACCTTTCCGGGCTTGATGTTCGTCACACGCAGCGGAGTATCCACGAGGTCTATCCTCAATCCGTCGGTCAGGGCCTTAACCGCAGCCTTGGTTGCGCAATATACGCTTCCACCGGGATAGGCGGCATCACCTGCAATCGAGCCTATGTTGATTATGTGACCTTTTCCTCGGGCCACCATACCGGGCACTATCATTCTGGTCATGGCGAGCAGGGCCTTGAAATTGGTGTCGATGACCACATCCCACTCATCGAGCGAGCCTGTAAACTCCTTGTCGTCACCGAGGGAGAGCCCCGCATTGTTCACGAGTATATCTATGTCTTTCCACTTGCCCTGCAAAGAATCCACTGCCTTGCGCATGGACTCCCGGTCGCGCACGTCAAAGGGGAGGCAAAGAACTTCGCTTCCCTTTTCTTCCAATTCTTTACGCAAGCTGTCGAGCTTTACGGCTTTCCGCCCATTGAGAATCAATTTACATCCCTCTGCCGCAAACCTGCGCGCACAAGCCTCTCCAATTCCGCTCGTGGCTCCGGTAATAAGAATCGTCTTTTCCATTGTTCTGTTTAAAGCCCACAAATTTAGCAAAATTTCTACACATTAGCCAATGTCTACGCCAAAGCCTTGCGTACGGCATCAGCCCAAGCCGCCCTCGTCTCGGCCATCTGCTTCTCGCTGGCCCGGCGCATGAAGCGGCCTCCGGAGCACCAAAGGTCTTTCAGTTCCGCAACCGAGGACCATACTCCGGTCGCAAGTCCTGCCATATAGGCTGCGCCGAGAGCCGTCACCTCGGATTCTGCCGAGCGTATTACCTCCGTTCCGATTACGTCAGCCTGGAACTGCATCATGAGCTTGTTGCAGGAAGCACCGCCGTCAACTTTCAGTTCAGATATAAGTATGCCCACATCCTTTTCCATCGCTGAAACCACATCCATTGTCTGGAAAGCTATGCCCTCCAGCGCGGCCCTTGCTATATGTGCGGCAGTACTGCCGAGGGTAAGTCCCACTATGGTTCCGCGTGCGTTCTGATTCCAGTACGGTGCACCGAGACCGGTCAGCGCAGGCACGAAGTACACTCCCCCGCTGTCGGGAACGGAGCGTGCCAGGGTCTCAATTTCAGCGGAATCCTTGATGAGTCCGAGTCCGTCCCTGATCCAGCGCACCACCGAACCGGCAACGAAGATACTGCCCTCCAGAGCATAGTCAATCCTGTCGCCGATTTTCCAGGCAACCGTGGTCAGCAGACGGTTTTCAGAAACAATCGGCTTGTGACCTATGTTCATGAGCAGGAAGCAACCGGTGCCGTAGGTGTTTTTCACCGAACCCTCTTCCACACACATCTGGCCGAAAAGCGCGGCCTGCTGGTCTCCGATCAGCGATGCTATGGGAATTTTCCGGCCTTTCACCGTAGTTTCCCCGACCACCTCCGAGCAATCGCATACTTTCGGAAGCATGGAAGCGGGAATGCCGAAATATTCCAGCAATTCCTCGTCCCATGTGAGGGTGTTGATGTTGAACAGCATGGTGCGTGAAGCATTGGTAACATCCGTGACATGTACCTTGCCGCCTGTGAGGTTCCAGACCACCCAAGAATCCATGGTACCGAAACGCAGTTTGCCGGCCTTGGCCTTGGACATCGCGCCGGGGACATTCTGAAGCATCCAGCGGATTTTGGTCGCACTGAAATAGGAATCGGCCACAAGTCCGGTCTTTTCCCGTATCATTTCCTCCTTGTCGTCCTTCTTTATCTGTTCGCAGAAATCAGCCGTACGCTTGTCCTGCCAGCCTATCGCATTACATATCGGGCGACCGCTTGTCGCATCCCATACCACTGCTGTCTCTCTCTGGTTTGCAATTCCTATCGCGGCTATTTCCGCGTCACCCAAAGACTCGACGGCTTCGTTGAGCACCGCGCGAACCGCAGACCAAATTTTCATCGGGTTCTGTTCCAGCCATCCCTGCCTCGGGAACAGCACCGAATTTTCACGCATGAACGCCGATACCCGGCGTCCCTTGGAATCGAACACTATGGCCTTGGTGTTGCTCGTGCCCTGGTCTATAGTCAATATGTATTTTTCCATGACCGAGCAATTTACACATTTTTTCCCACATTTTGCCTGCTGTATGCTCCGGCACACGTTTTCGTTCTGCACAGCGGTTTTGCGACTGCAATTTCAAGCGAATTCGTCAGGCTACAGTCATGGCTTAATCTGAAAAAGAATAACTTTGTAACATGAAAAAGTTATCACTGGCCGCGTTTATAATAATTCTTGCAGTATGCATTACCTGCAGGCTGTCAGATTCCAATCGGGAAGAAACAGTTGAACCAAATCCATTCTTTGCCGAATTCAGCAAGTACAGAGGTTATGGTGCCAAATTTCGTGCGGGAGCAGAAATAGATACTCTTAATTTCCACATAAAGGCTTTGACAACAGCCTTTTTTGACAGCACCAGATATACTCCACAAACTGTATACATTATCAAACATCAAGTATCCGGAGATTCTATAGTCATTAACACCAATGATGCACCTTTATTGTCTCACCTGGAATTTTCAGAATTTTACAGGAATAATAAGGACAAGAATAAGGCAGATACAATCCTCAGCCCTTCGTTTTTTAAAAAGTTTTGCATTAAAAATACAGGAAAAGTCAACGTGGAGTCTTTTCAACATCTTCCTTTTGTGTTCATGGACGTAAGTTTTAAAGGATATCCGGCTTTATTGGTAAGGCAGAACGTGGGGTCAGAGTCATATTATCGATATAACGTGTACGGAATAAGAAAAGATGGCTTTCATTTGGTGGATTTTGAACCATATTTATCCATAAAAAGTAGAGTAAATATTTGGTGCTTCGGTGGATCGACAGAATTCGATTACGATAAAAAGACAATTACTGTACGTTCGTTATCACCTGACAGCTGCAGCGATCATGGTACTTATATCACACAGATTTATACGCTCAATACCGATACCGACAGGTTTGTTTTGAATCAGATCGAAAATGAATATGATTTCGATGAGGAATAAAATCAAAAGATTATCCGTTCTTGAAAAGAGTTCGTTAATATTGGCTGTTGCATTATTGCTGTGTCTGCTGCCACTGCCGTATGGTTTCTACACACTGATCAGATTGTCAACAGCAATAATCGCCGGATGTTGGGCATACCGATTTTTCGTTAATGGGAAGAAAGCATACGCCGTTATTTCATGTGGAATTGTACTTTTGTTCCAACCATTGATCAGGATAACGCTGGATCGCCTCACATGGAATATAGTAGATGTTGTACTGGCAATAATTATTTTAATTATGATATTCAGACGGCGATAAATCGGACAAGTATCCCGTCTTCGACGTTTTACTTAGGCCCCGGATAGCCAGGATGGCGATTCTGGGGTTATTGGCCCCATATACGGCTGCACCTCGGTAATCCAAATCGAGCAAGCTCGTTTGGATTACTCTCGGTTTCTACGTATATTTGCAGCCCGGAATTGAGGTATGGTGTAACGGTAGCACTACAGATTTTGGTTCTGTCTGCCCAGGTTCGAATCCTGGTACCTCAACAATTTTCTCTCATTGCCGGTCGTCATTCTGCCTGACCGGAACAAGCCGGACAAACACCAGAAACGCTGCTCTGCCAATTTATTCACCTGACTCAAGGCTATCGTCCATGGCGATGATGTCTCCTTTTTTCAGGGCCGAGGGCCTTAACATGAAGGAATCGTGGCTTGCCGCGCGCCCTACCCCTTGAACAGGAGGTTGGAGAACAGTGCGATGGTAGCGGAATCGATTATCTGCTGCCGCTTCATCCAGGCTGCATCCCTGTTTTTGCGGCTGTCCGATAAAATGACTACTTTTACCCATAGTCAGATAATTTAGCGACAGAAATCTGACGAAAATGGGCTGGCCTCGCAAACGAAGTCAGCCCTGATTTTATGGCCTTCAAAAAGGGAGACCCGTTCATCGTTACTGACTTTTGGGTCCCCCTCATTATCTGGTCACTTCAAAAACGTTCTGAAATTAAGTGACTTTACTTTAACTTTCGGGGTCGGTCTTGTCTTTTCCCTTAGACTTGCCAAACCTCTTTTTGTTATATTTGTTCCATTCTTTCCATGTCCCAGATCCTTGTCCATCTATCGTGATGAAAGGATCCGGTTGTTCATCTTCCGGAAAAAGATCCTTGCCAAACCTCTTTTTGTAATATTTGTTCCATATCCTTACCAGTTTGGGACCAAAGATACCAGCCATTATCGCGGAAAACACCGTTACTACTATGAGTCTGGGGTCGTCGTACATAATTTGTTCTGAAGTTTATTGGGTTCGTTTATTTTGCCCGTTTTGCACCGAAGAACCCGTTCCCGACACAAAATTTGCTTTCCTTTGCTCAAAGTTACATATAATAACACGTTATTGTTCAGTTTGCCTTGGAATATTTGCAAAGGTAGATTACACCACCGTACGTACCGTTCGGCGTACGGCGGTTCCTTAGTGCGGATGCAATCTCATTGCACTTCGTATCAACTTTCCGTCAGGCCAGATGTTTGCCCCCAGCTTCGGTCTATACACTTCCCGCTATCGGGCGTGTTACGGACTTGCACCGAGTAGAGAATGTTCATGCCGGGCGAACAAAATGGGCTGGCCTCGCAAACGAAGTCAGCCCTGATTTTATGGCCTTGAAAAATTTTTATCGGACAGTAATATATCGCTATAATCACATACGACTTTCTATGTCTTCATTCTGCCTCGTGCTTACTCTGCGTGCGCGCTGGTTGCCGAAGGTGTAGGAGAAAGTAATTACGCCCGTGACATAGCGCTTACTGGTAGTTGAGAATTGATAATCCGTGAAGGTATTGCTTTTGGTGATCGCAGGCAGCAAGAGATTATACACTCCTGCAGAGAGGGAAGCCCGTTTAAACTGTTTCATCAGATAAATTTCCATTTCGTGATGGGCACCTAACTCGTAAGCTGCCCAACGTTGCTCGCTCAAATACTGATATTTCAGGTTAAGGTAGCATTTGTGCTTTTTCGACAGAGCCAGATTACTCTTGAAAGTGAGATCGTAATAGATGTCTTCCAAGTCGATTACTTGATCGCTTACTGCACCAAGTGTACGATTGTAACTCATCATTGCCGAAAGCGAAAGATTCCAATAGTTCTTGAACAAGCTCTTCGATACCAACAGCATAACATCCACGGAATGACCATTTCCGTAATTATACTTGTAAGTGCGCGTCATATCCCCTGACGCCAGGGTGAAATCCGTCCACAGATCATCATCGTAGTAATAGTCTACCATTAACATATAGTCGTCCAGCAGCGTATAACTGAACATCAGTTCGTACTCTTTGGATGATCGGAGATCGGCGTTGTTCTGAATATACGTCGTGGGAGAAGTGTAGGTGGTGAAAGGATTGAGATCCCAGTAAGAGGGCCTCCAGATAAAGGTGGAAAAGTCGAGTCCGAACTCATGACTGTCAGAAGGCATATAGAGCAGCGAAATTGAGGGGAAAATATCGAATTCGTTCCTCGAGATCGTCTCCGAACTGGTTTTCTGTATCCCCTGCGCATTATACTTCTCTATACGCACACCGATTTCACTCTCAAATTTGTCCGACCATACCCGCTCGAAAGTGACATAGCCCGCAAGATTAAAATCCTTGTAAACGAAGTTGTTGGATCGTCCGGGGTCGCTCACATAGCCTTCATCGGAATTTATGCCGTAAAAGAAATCGCTGTCCACCTTCCCTCCATACGCACTTATACCGGCACGAAGCGTATTATCCTCATTGAAATTGTGCAGGTATGTGGCCCGTCCGCCATATACCCGGGTATTGGTTTCGGTCTGCTGGAGAAAATCGTCCGTTATTTCGGATGAAGTGTCGGAATCTTTTTGGTAAACACTGTAAATGCCACTCTTGTTCCGGTAGTTCCTGAAATCGAAATCTACATTCAGACGGGAACCCTTGTCGTCCGTATTGAAGACATAATTGATATTCGCTCTCCAATTCGGGCTTACGACCGGGCTTTTGGTAGTCACATTTGCCCTATAGACCGAGTCTGTCAGGGTACTGCCTATGCTTCCATAAGAAGTGACTGAAGAGGAATTGTCGCGGCTGTCTGAAGCACTCACACTGATTTGCGCACCTAAGCGATGGCGGTCGGCAAGTTTGTAATCCAAATTGACATATCCGCTTCCGGAGAGGGTCTGACTTCTCTTTTGGAAGTCATATTGGGTGGCAAGCCCGGACTGAAAATAATTGTACTCATTCTCTTCATCCTGTCGAAACTGGGAGTAGGACGCTGTCATTCCGGCAGTCAATGCTACCCGCTTCCCGGCATAATTCATATAAAGTACGCCTCGGGGACTATTGTAATATCCTTGTCTGTCCTCCACCGTGGCGACAAGACGCAAGCCCTCGTCAGGGCGTTTCAGTACGACGTTTATGACTCCGCTACGATTACTCGCAGAATAGGAACTTCCTGTCACGGGAATAATCTCAATGCGGGCGATTTCATTTGCAGGAATTCCTTTGAGCATCTGCTCCGCCATGTCGTTAGATCCTACACTACGGCCGTCAATCAGTATATTGGCATCGGTTTTTCCCAAGATCGAAATGCCACCTTCCGGATTGACATCTACCATGGGCATGAAACGCAAGAAGTTAAGGGCAGTGCTTCCCTTCGCATAAGGAGAAGCGGCGATATCGCTTATGACGAACTTGCCCAATTTTCGTTGGATTTGTGGCACATCTGCCTTTACTACCGCTCCTTCAATCTGCTCGGCCGTGACCTGCATTTTTATCGTCCGCATTGCCTCCAAATCCCCTTCGCTTTCTATCGGGATATTCAGACTCTCATAACCGAGGCGGGTGATATTGAGCATGAAGCGAGGCGGCAGGGACTCCAGAACATAATTCCCCTCATCGTCCGAAGCCGTGGTAAGGAGCACTTCCGAGTTTTCGGGGTCGACAGCTATCAAGTAGACGGCGGAAAGCCCTGCGCCATGCTCATCCAACACTTTCCCAGAGAACGGAAGAGTCTGGGCCGAGACATTGCAAAACACGCACAAAGCGAGAAGATAGCAGAACGGTTTCAATACAAAAAAGGAACTGCCAAAGCGGTTAATGAAGTTAGTTGCCATAACACTTATTAAACGAGTAATCCCAACGGGAAGCAATGTAAAAAAAACTTTACTTTTACAAAGTTACGCTGTCAAACACCGGAAAGAATATGTAAGCCGGTCATCCCCCGAGACATGCTGATGAAACGGCACCAACGTATTCATACACGACACGACAAATGTCCGCCATAATCTTCGCATTGGCATCATCGCTCTCGGTGGAATCCTTGACGAACACCACCAAATAGAGTTTGCGCCCGTCCGGCAGGTATATCACGCCCGAATCGGCCTCACACATCCTCACGCCCTCCGGAGTTCTGAATGACATTCCCGTCTTATGTCCAATCGGGACATCGTCCGGCAAGCCTGCCCGCAACTTGTTCAGCCCCGTGTTCGTTCCCAACATGGCCTGCTCCAGAAAACGGAAATACTCCTCTCCCAACACATTCCCGGAATATACTTTCCTAAGGAATGCGGCCATCGACAGCGGAGTGCTCCAGTTGTTGTAGGTCCGATATATGTCCTCCTCCATGCCCGCCTCCGTCTCCGTAAGGCAGAACCCGTCCACGCCAAGCGAACGCACATACGCATCCACCACGCTTATGCCGCCCGCATAGTCTATCAGCCAGTCGCAGGCATTGTTGTCGCTATGGGAAATTGCATATTCCAGTACCTCCCTCATGGTGGTGTTGATGCTTCCGCTGGGATATTTTTCGCGCAACGGAGACCAGGTGGTTTCGCGTATCTGAGCAGCTTCGATGCATACTGGGCTGTCGAGGGCCGTCCCCGACATTTCCATCTGGTGCAACACGGTCACGGCTATGTGAAATTTGAAAGTGCTCATTATGGGATAACGCACATCATTGTTCAAGACAAGGGCGTCGTCACCACAAAGCAACGCCACGCCTACCGTCGCATCCAATTTGCCTGTCAAATCGGATATTTCGCTTTCCAGATCACGCGCGAAAAGCGCCCCGCCGCACAAACCGAGCAGTAAAATCAGAAAGAAGCGCATATTCAACTCAATTCCGGGAGCCGAGCAGCTGTTCCCCATGGTTCTTGGTGTCCACCTTGCCTATGGCATCCACAATCACGCCCTGTTCGTCAATCACATAGGTCGTCCTGAGAGTACCTATGGTCTCGCGCCCCATGAACTTCTTCGGGCCCCATGCCTCGTATGCCTTGAGAATGGCGCAGTCCGTATCGGAAATCAGATGAAAGGGCAGGGCATATTTCTCGATGAACTTCCGGTGAGACGCGGCCGAATCCTTGCTCACGCCGAGCACCTCATAGCCCAGGGCCATAAAACGCCCGTAATTGTCCCTCAGGCTG
>CAZOQW010000004.1:0-87631 GCA_964582235.1 uncultured Muribaculaceae bacterium
GGGAATTACCCCTCAGTCTGCTGTCGCAGACAGCTCCCCGGGGAGCATGACGGCTCTGCTTGCGCTATCACACAGGCCGGCCACGAACGTTTTCCAGTAAGGGAACTTCGTCCCCGGCCCCGGCGCTTCGCTGCGCCGCCCGCCTGATGGCGAGCCCTGCGGAGCAGGGAAAATAGGACTAAACCCTGTACTCGTCCCAGGACTTGATTCCTATCTCGTCTATGCTCTTGGCGCAGAAGGCCCGTATGTAGGCCGTTGCGAGCCGGCTGTTCGTGATAAGCGGAATATTGAAGTCTATGGCGGCGCGGCGCATCTGGTAGCCGTTGCTGAGCTCGTTGCGCGTGTAGTTCTTGGGGATGTTCACCACCAAGTCTACCTCGTGCCCGCTTATCAGGTCCATGGCCGAGGGCGTCGATGCCACGAGCGCCGAACCGGCCTGAGAACGTTCCTCGCTGGGCCATAGCGCACGCAGGGCAGGCACCCCGTTCTCGTTGAGATATTTCCAGGTGCCGGATGTGGCGTAAATCGTGATTCCCTTCTTGTGCAGCATGTGGCAGGCCGGCAGAAGATCCGCTTTCTGGATGGCGTTTCCGGAGGAAATCAGCACCGCGTGCTCCGGTATCTTGTGGCCAACTGACAGCATGGACTTTATCAGGGCTTCGTCGAGGTTGTCGCCAATGCAGCCTACTTCGCCCGTCGAGGTCATGTCCACACCGAGCACCGGGTCAGCGTGACTGAGACGCGAGAACGAGAACTGCGAGCACTTGATGCCCACGTATTCAAGCTCGAAGGGGTCGATTCCCATCGGTTCCGGATGCTCGCCGAGCATACAGCGTGTCGCAAGGTCTATGAAATTGACTTTCAGTACCTTTGAGACGAAGGGGAAACTTCTGGATGCCCTGAGGTTACATTCGATTACCTTGATGTAGTTGTCGGTGGCGAGGAACTGGATGTTGAAAGGTCCGGTGATGTTCAGTTCCTTTGCGATTGCTGCCGTAGTCTTGCGGATTTTCGCCGCCGTAATGCCGTAGATTTTCTGGGGAGGGAACTGTATGGTCGCGTCACCGGAATGTACGCCGGCAAACTCGATATGCTCGGAGATTGCAGAGGCTATCACCTTTCCGTGGTCGGCCACAGCATCGCACTCCAGCTCCTTGCAACGCTGCATGAACGAGCTGATTACGACGGGATGCTTCTCGGAAACCTCCACAGCCATATCCAGGAACACTTTCAGATCCTCCTTGCTGAAGCAGACGTTCATTGCAGCTCCGGAAAGCACGTATGAAGGGCGCACGAGCACCGGGAAGCCGACTTCTTCCACGAAACTGTCCACCTCGTCCATGGTCGTCAGTTCCTTCCAGCGAGGCTGGTCTATGCCCAACTTGTCCACGATGCTGGAGAACTTGTTGCGGTCCTCGGCCTTGTCGATGTCGTCGGCGGAAGTGCCGAGTATGCGGACCCCGCTGTCGCGCAAGGGGAGTGCGAGGTTATTGGGAATCTGTCCTCCCACGCTCACTATGACTCCGAGCGGCTGCTCCATCTCGCAGATGTCCATCACCGTCTCGTAGCTCAATTCGTCGAAATACAGCCTGTCGCAACTGTCGTAATCGGTGGAAACGGTTTCGGGGTTGTAGTTTATCATTATGGACTTGTAGCCCTTCTTCCTTAGGGTCACGAGGGCATTCACGCCGCACCAGTCGAACTCCACGCTGCTGCCTATCCTGTACGCGCCGGAACCGAGCACGATTACCGTATTGGAACCGTCGCCGAAGGAGATGTCATCGCCATCTCCATTGTAGCTCAGGTACAGGTAGTTGGTGCTTGAAGGGAACTCGGCGGCCAAGGTGTCTATCTGCTTGATGCAGGGTCTGAGACCGAGCTTCTTGCGGGCGCCACGCACCTCCAGTTCAGGGATGTTGAACACCCTGCCTATCTGCACGTCGGAGAAGCCCATGCTCTTGACTTTGCGGAACAGGTCTTCGGACA
The DNA here is from genome assembly GCA_964582235.1 of uncultured Muribaculaceae bacterium. Classification (GTDB taxonomy): domain Bacteria; phylum Bacteroidota; class Bacteroidia; order Bacteroidales; family UBA932; genus Cryptobacteroides. The sequence goes on from CAZOQW010000004.1 coordinate 1,987, forward strand.
CATCGGCGAGGGAACCGCAGGATTCAAGCTCACGGTAGGCATTCTCGATGTTCTCCAGCTTGTCAAGGAACCACTTGTCGATTTTCGTAAGTTCGTGTATGCGGTCCACGCTGTAGCCGGACTGCAGGGCTGCCGCAATTGCGAAAATGCGCGTGTCGGTAGGGTTGCTCAGGGCATAGTCGAGGTCATCGACCTTGAATGGCTTGTTGCAGACGAAGCCGCAGGCTCCCTGACCTATCATCCTGAGTCCTTTCTGTATGGCTTCCTCGAAGTTGCGGCCTATGGCCATCACCTCGCCTACGCTTTTCATGCTGGAGCCTATTTCACGCGAGACACCACGGAACTTCGCCAGGTCCCAGCGGGGAATCTTGCAGACCACATAGTCGAGTGCCGGCTCGAAGAAAGCCGGAGTCGTCTTTGTCACGGAATTTTTCAGTTCGAACAGTCCGTAGCCCAATCCGAGCTTGGCAGCGATGAAAGCAAGCGGGTAGCCCGTAGCCTTGGATGCCAGCGCGGAAGAACGGCTGAGTCTGGCATTCACCTCTATGACCCTGTAGTCCAGCCCGTCAGGACTGAATGCGTACTGCACATTACATTCTCCGATTATGCCCACATGGCGCACTATGTCTATCGCGATTTTGCGCAGGAAATGGAATTCCTTGTTCGAGAGTGTCTGCGAAGGGGCCACGACGATGCTCTCGCCGGTGTGGATGCCGAGAGGGTCGAAGTTCTCCATGTTGCAGACAGTGATGCAGTTGTCGTATGCATCGCGTACGACCTCGTACTCAATTTCCTTCCATCCGCGCAGGGACTTTTCCACCAGCACCTGCGGCGAGAATGAGAAAGCCTTGGTTGCAATCGCGTTCAGTTCCTCCTCGTTCTCGCAGAAGCCGGAACCGAGTCCTCCGAGAGCGTATGCTGCGCGGATAATCACCGGATAGCCCACCGAGCGTGCCGCTTCCCGTGCTTCCTCCATATTCGAGGCGGCGTGGGACTTTATGGTCTTGACCCCGATTTCGTCGAGCCTTTCCACGAACAGTTCCCTGTCCTCAGTGTCGATGATGGCCTGTACCGGCGTTCCGAGAACTTCCACGCCGTATTTTTCCAGGATTCCGCTCTTGTACAGTTCAACTCCGCAGTTAAGCGCGGTCTGTCCTCCGAATGAGAGCAGTATGCCTTGCGGACGCTCCTTGGCTATGACCTTTTCCACAAAGAAAGGCGTCACAGGCAAGAAGTAGATTTTGTCCGCAACTCCCTCGGAAGTCTGTACGGTGGCGATGTTCGGATTTATGAGGACGGTGCTTATACCCTCTTCCCTCAAGGCTTTGAGGGCCTGGGAGCCGCTGTAGTCGAACTCTCCTGCCTCTCCGATTTTGAGTGCTCCGGAGCCGAGGACTATGACTTTCTTGATATTGCTTTTTGCCATGGCGGATGCTATAGAAGTGAGATGAATTCGTCGAACAGAAATTCAGTGTCTACCGGACCGCTGGATGCTTCCGGATGGAACTGGGCCGAGAAGAACGGCTTGCTGCGGTGGCGTATGCCCTCGTTGGTGCCGTCGTTCATGTTTGTGAAATAAGGCTCCCAGTCGGCGGGCAGCCTGCTGTCGTCCACGGCGAAACCGTGGTTCTGGGAACTGATGAAGCAACGTTCAGTGCCGCACTGGCGCACCGGCTGGTTGTGGCTTCTGTGGCCGTATTTGAGTTTGAAAGTGCTGGCACCGGCCGCGATGGACATCAACTGGTTGCCCATGCAGATGCCGCATACAGGCTTGTCTCCCTGCAGGGCCTTGCGTATGTGTTCCACCGCAGTTCCGCAGAGTCCGGGATTGCCGGGTCCGTTGGAGATGAAAAGTCCGTCCCATTCGAGGGTATTGAAGTCGTAGTCCCAGGGAACGCGGATCACGCGCACGCCGCGCTGCACCAAACAGCGCAGAATCTGATGCTTGACTCCGCAGTCCACGAGCACCACTGTCTTGTCTCCGCTGCCGTAAGTGATTACTTCCTTGCAACTTACGAGCGCGACTTGATTTTCCTCATTGGGATTGTAGAAATCGATGCTCTCCGTGTCGTAACCTTCTGGGACAATCTTGCCGAGCATGGCTCCCTCCTCGCGTATCATCTTCGTGAGCTCGCGGGTGTCGATTCCGCAGATTCCGGGGATTTTTTCTTCCTCCAGCCACTCGCCGAGACTCATTTTTGCGTCCCAGTGGCTGTATTTTTCGCTGTAGTCGGAGATTATGAGACCCCGCACGTGTATGTGCTCGGACTCGAAATTGACACTCAGTCCGTCAGCATCAGTTTCCCGCGAGGGAATGCCGTAGTTGCCGATCAGTGGATAACTCACACAGAGTATCTGGCCCGAATAGGAAGGGTCAGTAAGACTTTCGGGATACCCCACCATGGCGGTGGAGAACACCACTTCTCCGCTTGCGGCAGCATCGTAGCCGAAACTCCGGCCGTGGAGGACTTTGCCGTTTTGCAGAACGAGACAGGCTTTTTTGCGATTAATCATAATATGGTCTTGCGCTAAATTTTCCAGTTTGCAACTTCTTCCATCAGTTTCGCTATGCGCTCATTGCACAGATTGCCTATGCTGCCTATGTGGCTGTGCCCGAGATCTCCGGCTTTAAGCTTGCCGGGCTCGCCGAATGCGCTGTGGAAGCGTCCTTCGTTCACTTCTATGCCAACCTGCCTGTATGCTTCGCGGAAAGGCGTGCCTTCCTTGGTGCGGCGGTTGACCTCCTCCACCGTGAACAGGTAGTTGTACATGGGATTGTCGAGCAGATGTTCATTGATGGAAATATTCTCCAACATGAAGTGGCTGATTTTCAGGCAGTCATGCAGCAGTTCGAGCCTCGGGAAAAGTATGTCCTTAAGCAGCTGGTAGTCGCGGTGGTATCCGTGGGGCATATTGCTGCACAGCATGGATATTTCCGCCTCTGCAGACATGACCATGTTGCACTTTCCGCGAACCATTTCCCATACATCGGGATTCTTCTTGTGCGGCATTATGCTTGATCCGGTGGTGAGTTCGTCGGGGAAGCTGATGAAGCCGTAATTGGGGCACATGTACATGCAGCAGTCTGCCGCGAACTTGTTCAGTGTCAGAGCGACGGAACCCATTGCAGCGGCCACGTCCTTTTCGCACTTGCCTCTTTCGAGCTGGCAGGCGATGCTGTTGTAGACGGGCGTGCGGAAACCGAGCAGGGCTGTGGTCATCTCCCTGTCGAGGGGGAAGGAGTTGCCGTAGCCGGCGGCGGAACCGAGGGGGTTGCGGTCAACTACGCGGTAAGCCCCGCGCAACATATACATGTCGTCCACCAATGCCTCGGCATAGGCTCCGAACCATAGTCCGAAGGATGACGGCATTGCGAGCTGGGCATGGGTATATCCGGGCATAAGCACGTCCTTGTGGCGCTCGCTCAGTTCCTGCAACTTGTGGAACAGGTCCAGAACCTCGGAACGCAGTTTTTCAAGCTCATCCTTCAGGAACAACTTGATGTCCACAAGCACCTGGTCGTTGCGTGAGCGGCCCGAGTGGATTTTCTTGCCTGTGTCGCCGAGTTCGCGGGTCAGCAGCAGTTCAACCTGTGAATGTATGTCCTCCACGTCATCCTCCAGTACGAAATCGCCTTGCCCTATGCTGTCCTCAATGCGGTCGAGGGCGGCGAGCAGCGTGTCGAGTTCGTTCTTTTCGAGCAGTCCGATGCTTTCGAGCATACGTATGTGGGCCTTGGAGCCGCGGACATCGTAGGCCGCGAGCCTGAGATCGAGTTCCCGGTCGTTACCTACGGTGAATTCCTCCACTGCCAGGCTTGCTTCCTTGCCTTTATTCCATAATGTTGCCATAAAAAGTGCCGATAAATCTTATGTAAAGTTCTATTGCAGAATCTATTTCGCTCTCAAGTATATATTCGTCCGCCTTGTGTGACCTTGCGGAATCTCCCGGGCCGAGTTTAATGGCATCGCAGCCCACACGCATCCAGTCCGAGGTGGTGGGGGAGGAAAAGCATTCTATTCCGAGTCCGGCAGCCGTCTGCCTGAGAGGGGAGTCCGGGGCCGTGGCCGATGAGCGGTTGCGCAGGTTGCGGGGAACGAGCGTGCTGGTGCAGATTTTCTGCAGCTCTTCCAGTATCTCCTCGTTGCAGTACATTTCGGTGGGCCGTATATCCACAACGAACTTGCAGCTGTCGGGGATGACGTTGTGCGCAGTTCCGGCGGAAATCTGGGTGACATTCAGCCTTACCTTTCCTATTTCCGGGGAAATTTTCACGAAATCGTACTGCTTGAGTTTCTCTATATCTTCGAGCGCAAGGTATATCGCGTTTATGCCCTCGTTGCGGGCAGCATGTCCGCTTTTGCCGTTTGCCGTGCCGTCCAAAACCAGCAGACCGCGTTCCGAGGTGGCTGCACGCATTCCGGTAGGTTCGCCTATGATGGCCCAGTCGGGATAGGGGAGCCTCTTGTCTCCCGGAGCTGCAGAAGTGCCCGGAGGGAGGAAGGCAGGGCTGTTGGAACGGTCGAAAATCAGGCTTGCCCCGTCCTGTCCGGAACGCTCCTCCTCGCAACTGAGCACGAGCACGAGGTTGACGGGCATTTCCATGTCGAAAAAATGGCGGAATGCGGCGATCATACTCACCACACTTCCGCCATCGTCATTAGATCCGAGGCCGTGGATAGTCCCTTCGTCCGTTCCCGGATCGTACGGGTCTCTCGTATATCCTTCGCAGGGAGGTACAGTGTCGATATGTGCAAGCAGTGCAAGCGTCCGCTTTCGTGGAGAATAATGCAGATTGGTGCAGATTATATTGTTGCCTTCGCGATGCGGCCGCAGTCCGAAACCTTCCAAAGCGTCCGCAAGCAGGGAACAACATTCCCCTTCGCCGAAAGATGGCGAAGGTATCCTGACCATCTGCCTCAGCAGTTCTTTATATATGCTGGTATCCACTGCCATTCAGTCCAAGCGCAGCCGCGTCCCCGAAGTCTCCGTGAGTCTTTCCGAACTGCGTATGACAACGGAACAGGCTCCGTCCTCAAGCGCCCGGAACGAGTTCTCGATTTTCGGTATCATGCCCCCGGCAATCGTTCCGTCCTCGCAAAGGGAACGGAAAAGTGTCGGAGTAAGTTCGGGAATTACGCTGTCGCAGTCGTTCGGATTACAAAGTACGCCATTTTTTTCGAAACAATAAAGAAGTTCCGCATTTAAAGATGCAGAAATGCTGGCGGCTACGGTGTCGGCGTTGGTGTTCAGCAGACCTCCTTGTCCGTCATGGTTGATGGCGCAGAATACGGGAACAAGGTCCAAATCCATGAGCGACAGGAGCATGTCCCGGTTTATGCTCTCTTTGCGCACATCACCGACCAGACCGTAGTCCACTTCAGTGATGCCGTCGGAAAGTTTGCGGGGTGCCCTGCGCTTGGCGCGTATGATGTCGGCATCGCAGCCGGCAAGTCCGATTGCATTGCAGCCCTGTTCCTGAAGAAGGGCCACAACGTGCTTGTTGCACCAACCGGCATAGGTCATGGTCACCACTTTCAGTGTTTCGCTGTCAGTGACCCTGCGGCCTTCAACCATTTTCGGAACCATACCCATGGATTCCTGCAGTTTCGAGGCCATTACTCCGCCGCCGTGGACGAGTATCTTGCGTCCCTGCAAGCCTGCGAAATCCTTGCAGAAGCGCTCGAGCATCTCCTCGTTCTCAACCACGTTGCCGCCTATCTTTACTACCTTGATGCTGTTCTCCATATCTGTCCTGTTTGCGAAGCCCCTTTACTCAAAGTCCTTTGAGGATTTCCCTTATGACCACCTGTGCCGAAACCACGCGGTTAGCGGCTTCGGGAATCACTATCGAGCGAGGGCTTTCGATTACCTCGTCTGAGACTATCATGTTGCGCCTTACCGGCAGGCAGTGCATGAATCTGGCGTTATTGGTCAGGGCCATCTTTTCTTTAGTGACGGTCCATGAGCGGTCTTCGTTTATGACAGTTCCGTAATATGGCTGCTCGTAGGGTGACCAGTTTTTCGCATATACGAAATCGGCTCCTTCCAGTGCCTCGTCCTGGTTGTGCGTGACTTTTGCGTTGCCGACAAATTCCGGAGCGAGGTCATAGCCTTCGGGATTGGCGATGACGAATTCGTAGTCAGTGAGGTTCATGCCCTCTGCAAATGAATTCGGTACGGCCTGAGGAAGAGCCTTGGGGTGGGGTGCCCAGGTCATTACCACTTTGGGCTTCTCCGTTTCCTTGAATTCCTCTATCGTTATCATGTCGGCAAAAGTCTGGAGCGGGTGCCTTGTGGCGGCCTCCATGCTGAACACCGGTTTGCCTGAATAGTCGATGAACTGATTGAGTACGGTTTCGGCGTAGTCGTAATCGCGGTTTTCAAGCCCGGCAAACGACCTGACCCCTATCATGTCGCAGTAGCTGCCCATTACCGGTATGGCTTCCAACAGGTGCTCGCTCTTGTCCCCGTTCATGATGACCCCGCGCTCGGTCTCGAGTTTCCATGCGCCCTGGTTCACGTCAAGCACTATGACGTTCATTCCGAGGTTCAGCGCGGCCTTCTGTGTGCTGAGCCGAGTGCGGAGACTGTTGTTGAAGAAAACCATCAGCAAGGTCTTGTTCCTGCCGAGATCCTGAAAGTCGAAAGGGTGATTTTTGACCTCCGATGCCGCAGCGAATGCGTCTGGAATCTCGTTAAGCTGTTTTATCGAAGTAAAATGTTTCATATTATTGACGTATATTATTTAAAACAAAATTGTTTCTCATGATAACATTTTTGTTAAGCATTATTTCCGGCCATTTTTGCTGCTATTTCCCGCCAAGCTGCGATGAAACTGTCGGCTGTAGGAAGGTCAACGCAAAGCGGAGGCAAAAGCCTTATGACCCGAGGTCCGGCAGCCCCTGTGAAGAAGTGCTTTTCGAACAGCAGCTTGTCCCTGAGTCCGGAGTATTCCTCCTTTATTTCAAGTCCTATCATCAGTCCGCGTCCCCGGTATTCCTTGAGAGCCCCGTCGAGCGGTTCGGTGAATGCCTTGCGGAAGTATTCGCCGACTTTCGCAGCGTTCTCCACGAGATGCTCGTCCTCCATTACGTCCAGCACAGCGATTGCTGCGGTGCAGGCGAGGTGATTGCCTCCGAAAGTGGTTCCGAGCATACCGTAACGGGCCTCTATTTTCGGGGAAATCAGCACTCCGCCTATAGGGAAGCCGTTGGCCATGCCCTTTGCCGTGGTTATGATGTCTGCACGTATTCCGGAGTACTGATGGGCGAAGAACTTGCCCGTCCTGCCGTAGCCGGACTGGATTTCGTCGGCAATCAGCAGGGTGTCGTACTTGTCACACAATTCGCGCAAACTGCGCAGGAATTCGTCCGTAGGCTCATGTATGCCGGAAACGCCCTGTATGCCCTCGATTATTACTGCAGCGTATTTCCCGCTCGAAAGTTCCTTCTCTGCGGCTTCTACGTCGTTCAGGGGTATGAAACTGACATTGTCAGTGCGGTTGAAAGTTGCGCGTATCGAAGGATTGTCGGTTGCCGATACTGCTCCGGAGGTCCTTCCGTGGAATGCCCCGCCGAAAGCGAGAATGCGGCTGCGTCCGTTGTGGAACGAAGCAAGCTTCATGGCATTCTCGTTTGCCTCGGCTCCGCTGTTGCAGAGGAAAAGCGCATAGTCCGGATAGCCGCAGGCCTCGCCAAGTCTCTGCGCAAGTTTCTCCTGCAGGCTGTTTCGGGTGGCGTTGGAATAGAAGCCGAGCTTGCTTAGCTGGGTGCTCAGGGCCTCAATGTAGTGCGGGTGGCTGTGGCCTATGCTGATTACTGCATGACCGCCGTAGAGGTCGGTGTAGCGCTGGCCCTCGGCATCCCAAAGCGTGGTGCCGCTGCCTCGTACCGGTTCGATGTCCCAGAGTTTATATACCTTGAACAAATCCATGTCTTTGAATATTTTAGAATGCTGAAGCCTTCAGTCTCAGGCCGCAATTTTCGGGCAGGCCGAAAGCAAGGTTCATGTTCTGCACCGCTTGCCCGGATGCGCCTTTGAGCAAGTTGTCTATAACTGAGCATATAAGCAGTTTGCTGCCATGCTTTTTCGTGTATACCAGGCACTTGTTGGTGTTGGTTACCTGTTTGAGATCTATGGGAACTTCGCTGTGGAAAGTGAAAGGAGCGTCGGCATAGAACCCGTTGTACAGTTCCGTTATCTTGCTCTCGTCCTCATCGCAAGTGACGGTAACGCTCGCGAATATTCCTCGTGCGAAATCGCCCCTCATAGGGATGAAATTCAGCTCTGCGTCCAGCCCGGGCTGCACCAAACCGAGGTTGCGGCGTATTTCTATAAGGTGCTGGTGCTCGAAAGCCTTGTAAACTGAAATATTGTCGTTTCTCCAGCTGAAATGCGTTGTGGCCGAAGGCTTTACGCCTGCGCCGGTAGAACCCGTTATGGCGTTGATCTGCACATCGCCGTTAAGCAGTCCTACGCTCGCAAGCGGCAACAGGGCGAGTTGTATGGCGGTGGCAAAGCAACCCGGATTCGCTATGCTGCCGGCTCCGATGATGCGGCTGCGTTGCCATTCGGGCAGCCCGTACACATAGCCTTCGGACTCGTCGCGGAAGTCCTGTGCGAGGTCTATCACTTTGAGACCCTCCGGACGCTTGTGAGTAGCCCAGAATTCACGGCTCTTGCCGTGGCCGGAACACATGAACAGCAGATCCACGTCCTCCAGTGCAAGCTCATCGGTGAAACGCAGTTCGGTGTCACCCACGAGTCCGGGATGTACCTCAGTGAGGCATTTTCCGGCACTGCTCTCGGAATGGACGAAGACCACATCGGCTTCAGGATGCAGGACCAAAAGCCGTAACAGTTCTCCGGCGGTATATCCGGCCCCGCCTATTATGCCTATGCGTATCATAGCTGCTCCTCGTCCTCGTGTATGCCGTAATATACCCTCAGGGGAGTGGACAACAGTTTGATGAAGCCCTTGGCATCATCTGCAGTCCAGCCCTTCTGGCTCTCTCCGTATTCGCCGAGCTTGGATTTGAGCAGGTCGTTGGGGGAGTCCACGCCCACGGTGGAGAAGCCGTAAGGACGCAGTTCAAGGGTCACGGTGCCGCTGACATTGCGCTGGCTGCTTTCGAGCATGGCTTCGATGTCCCTCATTACGGGTTCGAGGTACTGGCTCTCGTGCAGGAACATTCCGTACCAGTTTGCCACCTGGTCTTTCCAGTACTGCTGCCATTTTGAGAGGGTGAATTTCTCGAGGAACTTGTGTGCGCCGATTATCAGCATAGGGGCGGCGGCCTCGAAACCTACACGTCCTTTAATTCCTATTATGGTGTCTCCAACGTGCATGTCGCGTCCTATGCCGTATGCGCTGCCTATGGCCTCCACTGCGTTGATGGCGGCTATCCTGTCATCGTAAACCTGGCCGTTGACGCTTGTGAGTTCACCGTTTTCGAAGCCGAGAGAGAGGATTTCGCTTCCGCTCTTGCTGACCTGCTTCAGGTAGGCTGATTCGGGCAGGCCCTGGGTGGAATCGAGGATTTCGCCGCCGCAGATGGATGTTCCCCAAATGCCTACGTTGTAGGAATATTTGAGTTTGGCGAAGTCAGCCTTGAATCCGTTCGCGTTCAGGTAGTCTACCTCCTCCTTGCGGCTGAGGTTGCTGTCACGGGTGAGTGTGATGATTTCCATTTCGGGGCACATGACGAGGAAGGTCATGTCGAAACGCACCTGGTCGTTGCCTGCTCCGGTAGAACCGTGGGCTATGGCGTCGGCACCGATTTCCTTGGCGTAGCGTGCTATGGCCATGCCCTGGAATATCCTTTCGGAAGATACGGAAATGGGATAGGTGCCGTTGCGCAGTACATTTCCCCAGATCATGTATTTGAGACTCTTGTCGTAATACTCTCCGGTGACATCGAGGGTGACATACTTGCTTGCTCCGAGTTTGTAGGCGTTTTCCTCATTGTTTTTCAGCTGTTCGGGGCTGAATCCTCCCGTATTGGCGCAGGCGGCGTGTACCTCATAGCCCTTTTCCTTGGCAAGGTACATGACCGTGTAGGATGTGTCGAGCCCTCCGCTGAAGGCAACTACCACTTTTTTCTTCTTCTCCATATTCTGTATTTTTATATTGCTTGTCTGATTGTGTCGCTTTCTTCGGTCGGGCGGTGTATTTCCAGATGCTCGTTGGGGTCATATAGCAGGCCCGTGCAGATGCACATCTTGTAGTCATGGCTCTCGAGTATCTCGAAATGTCGGCAACCCTTGCAGCCCTTCCAGAATTCGGGGTCGTCCGTCAATTCCGTGAAGGGGACCGGTCGGAAACCGAATTCGTAGTTCATCTTCATCACGGCCGCACCGGTGGTGATGGAGAATATCTTGGCGTTTGGGAAGAGCCTGCGGGAGAGCAGGAAGGTCTGTTCCTTTATCATCTTCGCCACGCCCATTCCTCTGTACTTGTGGGCGACTATGAGTCCGGAATTGGCGACGAAACTCTTGCCGCCCCAGGACTCTATGTATGAGAAGCCGGCGAAGTCACCGTTCTCCGCTGTTGCTATCACTGCCTTGCCGGCCCGGATCTTCTCGCAGATGTATTCCGGTGTTCGCTTTGCGATACCGGTCTTGCGCTCAAGCGAGGAGATGTAGACTTCGTGGCAAATATCTTCTGCAAATTTGGTGTGGCATTCTTCAGCCACGCATACATTTATTTTCATTTTGGTATACAAAGTCCCGAATGGCAAGACAAACCTAGATTGTCAATTGCAATTTTCATGGGGTGCGAAAATTCTTTTTGATTGTGAGGTATAATGAAAATTTCCGAGTTGTGGGAGGGTTCTACGCCTCCTAAATTCGGCAGAAGTAAAAGGATATGGGTTTTGCTCTACGCATAATCGCCGCGAAGATACTAAATTTATTTGAAACTTATTCAGTTTGCTATAAATACAGAAGATGTTCAGGAGCTGTCTGCCCCGCAGACTGAGGGGATTTCCTGCTTGCAGGCTCGCCATCGGGCGGGCGGCGTAGCGCGGCGCAGGGGCCGGGACGAAGGCTCCTTGCCGGAAATCGCTCGCACCTAGCCTGTGCGATAGCGCAAGCGGAGCCGTCATGCTCCCTCGGGAGCTGTCTGCCCCGCAGACTGAGGGGAAACAAGGCGGCCCGTTGGGGTCGCCTTGTACAATTTTGCTGAAGCTAATAAACTATAAAGCTGTCACCACATTCGTTTCACTAAGCACGGAAACGGCTCTTTCACTGCTCTTGACAGAAGAAGTAGAAGCGGCACTTGAGGAAACCTTGGTGGCGGTAGAAGGGAAGTATGTACCAACGCTACTCCAGGTCAGATAATAACCGGAATACACTGTCGGTGAAGATATCATGTAAACATATTCCGCACCTATAATATCGTAGGTGCCGACAGATCCTCCGGTTATTGTAGCATTTCCTTCACTTGTTATGGTCATGGTTGCTAAATCATAACCGGATGAAGTAGTAACCACCGTTTCGTAGCCACTATACTCAATCACTCCCAAGAGCCAAATGTTGCCGGTTAAAGTAGTTCCGCTATAAGTCACAGTATATTCACCGCTAAGTTCATATGTTGAGAAAACCAAGGCGTTATTAGCTGAATCGTAAGTTGCGGTAAAATCTATACTGCCGGTTTCGTTAAAGCCCAAATCATAAGCATCGTCATAATCCCCGTCAAACTGCCATCCGCTGATGGTATAGCGTTCATTTGCAAAATCTTGTGATATTGTGATAGTTGCCGATGTACTATTGGCATCAGTCACCGTCCAAGTTCCGATGAAAGCAAGATAATCCGGATCCGGCACGGCCTCCTGAGCTACTGAAACTGTCACATCCTGCGCGTAGGAATAACTCAGAGTTAAGCTTGCTCTTCTGCTTGTTTGATCTGAATTGGCATCTACAGTCAGCGTAATGGCTTCATCTCCAACCACAGCGCTCAACCAATCTACATCCACAGAAGCATTTAGAACTTCGCCCTCCACGGGATTGTTCACACTGTACTCGACGGTCAATGTGTTTGAGTCACAGCTTACTTCAAGTTCAGTCGTTTCAACTATGATAGTGGTAGTTTCTCCACCTGTATTGTCATCATTTCCTGTGTCGTCGGTTGTCTCCTCCTTGTTACAAGCTACTGCTGCGGACAGCACTGCTGCCGCAGACATCAAAAACAGTTTAGAAAATTTCATGATTAAAAAGTTATCAGTACTGTCAACTAAAAAATTTACACGTCAAAATTAAACAAATTCGGCTCACAATAGTTATAAAGAGCTTTGACATTGCAGAAATTCAATTTAGAAGTGTAATTGAGTGAGAATTTCCCCGGGGAGCTGGCTGCGACAGCAGACTGAGGGTAAAACGAAAAAAAGCGGGCCGCAATCGGTCCGCCTTTTTTCGTTTAGCTTAACAACTGAATTACAAAGCTTTCACTGAATTATTTCCCATTACCGGAGCTGCTATTTCAGCACTCTTGACTGAAGAAGTGGAAGCAGTACCTGAAGAAACCTTGGTGAGGGTAGAAGGGAAGTAGATACCAGCGGGGTCGCTCCAACTTAAATAATAACCATTATAAGCTGCCGGAGAAGTTATACTGTAAATATATTCCGCACCTATAATTTCATAGCTGGCACCAGTTGCTAGTTCAACAGTTCCTCCGGTCATTGTAGCATTACCTTCACTTGTTATGGTCATGGTTGCCAAATCATAGCCATAGCCAGACGAAGTAGTAACTATCGATTCGCTGCCACCATAATTAATCAATCCCAAGAGCCAAACGTCGCCGGTTAAAGTACCAATTCCCTCATATTCCGTAGTATATGTACCAAATTCGGCTGTTGAGAGAACCAAGGCGTTATTATCTGAATCGTAAGTTGCAGTAAATGCTATACTACCAGTTTCGTTAAATCCCAAGTCAGTAGCATCCACACCTGTCTCGGCAAACTGCCATCCGTCAATGGTATAGCTTTCATTTGCAACATTTTGTGAAATCACAATAGTTCCCGTTGTTGAGCCGTCGTTCACTGTCCAGGTTCCGATGAAATCATCGTATGTTGCCGGATAGGAAGCAGCGTCCTGAACAACTGAAACTGTCACATCCTGCGCGTAAGCATAACTCAGGGTCACGGTTGCGCTCCTTGAACTATAATCAGTATTCTCACTTACAGTCAGCGTAACGACATCATCTCCAACTACAGCGCTCACCCAATCTGCATCCACGACAGCGCTCAGAGTTTCACCCTCCACGGGATTGCTTACGCTATAACTGACGGTCGTTGTTCCTCCTTCATAAGTTACGCTGACTTCTGATGAAGCACTAATTACAGGAATTACTTGAGCTACTGTCAGGCTGACATCGCTCGCTCCTTCATAACTCAGAGTTACTGTTGCGCTCCTGTCCTCTCCGGTATCATTTGCATCTACAGTCAACGTAACGGCTTCATCTCCAACCACGGCGCTTACCCAATCTACATCCACGGAAGCACTCAGAACTCCGTCTTCCACGGGATTAGTCACACTGTACTCGACGGTCAACGTGTTTGACTCACAGTTTACTTCAAATCCAGTCGTTGCAACTACGATTTCAGGAGTGGCAGTTGCTCCCCCCCCCGTATTGTCATCATTTCCTGTGTTGTCGGTTGTCTCCTCCTTGTTACAGGCTACTGCTGCGAACAGCACTGCTGCCGCAGACATCAAAAACAATTTTGAAAATTTCATACTGAAAAATTATAAAAATGCTAATAGCAATCTGATTTGAGTTCAAACACAAACTAAACTAACGGTGGCAATGTTACGAATTATTTCAAAAGAAACCAAAACATTTCCATAAATAGTCAGCAGCGACGGTCGAAATCGGCTGGGCTGTCAGTAAAACCGTGGCAGAAATAATTGTGGCAACCACCACGCGGATGATTGCCAGCAAAAAAGAATGAGACACTGTTCCGAGGTCTATTCCACGAAACGGATTTTGTCCAGGTCTCTGGCCTTGGGCTCCGGGCTTTCGTCGGGGTAGCCAACTCCGATGATGTAGAGCAGTTCATAACCCTCGCTGAAATCGAGCCTGTCGATGAAAGCCTTGCCGGGTTCGCTGTTTTTCAGGTACTGCACGGGGCCTCCGAGGGCAACAGTACCGAGACCTACTGAATACGCGGCAAGCATGATGTTTTCACCGAGCAGACCTGCGTTTAGTCCGTCGTCACCGACGGGAACTGCGATGCAGATGATGGCGGGAGCATTTCGGAACATGTTCTTGAAATTCGGGTCACGTGCAACCATTTCGGCATTGTCGGCCTTATAGCTGTCGCTGATGTCCGAAATCAACTTCTCATCGTCCACGATTCGGATCTCCCATCTCTGAGAATTCATCCCGTTGGGAGCCCAAACTCCGCATTCGGCAATCAGGCTGAGCTTTTCGCGCTCCACCGGTCTGTCCTGATACTTGCGTATGGAACGCCGGTTCATGATAGCCTCGACTACCTGGTTCTCGTTTCCACTCGCAGTGCTGTTCTCCTGTCCGCATGCGCACAGGCAGGAAACGGCTGCGAAAGCCGTGATAAACATGGTTCTGGTATTCATTCTCCAAATATATTATTTTGCCGGCGATTTTACAAGATTTATAAGGTGCCGGTGGAGAACCAGCGTACCTTGGCCATGACAAAGGCGGCAAGTTTGCCAATCAGGAAGCCGAACAGCAGGCCTACCGCTAACCCGACGCAGACATCACCGAGGAAGTGCTTGCCTGCAAAAATTCGGCTGACACCGACCAGCATGGCCCAAATGACCACTCCCCAAGTATAGGGAAGATACTTTCCGCGCTTGCTTTGCCGGAAACTGATTATCGAACATATTGCGATGCCCATGGCATTGGCGGCGTGGGCCGAGTAGAAACCGTAGCGGCTGCCTTTACTTTCGAGCAGATGCAGGCCGTTGGCAAGCATATATTCGTCCCAACTTGGACGGAAACGCTCGAAATATGCCTTGGTAAAGTTTGCGAGCTGGTCACAGGCGGCAACCGTCAGACCGCAGGCAACGACGGCCAGCAGGGCCTTTTTCCAGCCCAGGACACGGAAAAGCATCACCACCAGAATCAGGTAGAACGGTATCCATACCAACTTGTCGGAGAAAAACTGCCATATCGGGTCAGTAAACGGCGAATGCAGGGAATTGATGGCCAAAGTGGCCGTCTTGTCCCATTGTTCAAGCAAAGAGCTCAGGCTTGAAGAGCTTTCCATAATACGTCCTTTAGTTCGTCAAGCCCCTTTCCGGTGACCGATGATATGAATACGTGGGGAATGTTCTTTGGCAACTGGGGGAGTATCTCCTTTTCAAGATCCTTGTCTATGAGGTCGCACTTGGTGAGCGCGAGCACCCTCTGCTTGCCCAAGAGTTCGGGATTGTACTGTTCCAGCTCGGCCAACAGGGTCTTGTATGCCTCCAATATGTTGTCTTCCTCCACGCTGACCATGAAAAGCAGTACGGAATTCCTTTCTATGTGGCGCAGAAAGCGTATGCCTATGCCCCTGCCCTCGTGCGCACCCTCGATGATTCCGGGAATGTCGGCCATGACGAATGAACGTCCGTCATAGTAGCGGACTATGCCGAGATTCGGTTCGAGTGTCGTGAAAGCGTAATCGGCGATTTTCGGTTTTGCCGCCGTCACGCTGCTCAGCAAGGTGGATTTGCCTGCGTTGGGAAAGCCCACGAGTCCGACATCAGCAAGGAGTTTGAGTTCGAGTATGAACGCGCCTTCCTCTCCCGGCTCTCCGGGCTGTGCATAGCGGGGTGTCTGGTTGGTGGGGGACTTGAAATTGGTATTGCCGAGTCCTCCGCGTCCGCCGCGGCAGAGTATCTTCTGCTCGCCGTCTTCCACAAGTTCGAAAAGCGTTTCTCCGGTGTCGGCGTTCTTCGCTACCGTGCCTACGGGCACATCGAGAATGACATCGCTGCCGCTCTTGCCCGTGCTCATGGCCGCACCTCCGCGCTCGCCGTTGTCGGCTTTCACGTTCTTGCGGTATTTGAGGTGTATGAGTGTCCAGAACTGCGAATTTGCACGGAGGATGATGTGTCCTCCGCGACCGCCGTCGCCGCCGTCCGGGCCGCCCTTGGGGACGTACTTGGCCCTGTGCAGGTGGGTAGAGCCTGCTCCGCCGTGTCCCGACGCGCAGTAAATCTTGACGTAGTCTATGAAGTTGCTTTCAGGCATTTCTTTCGTAGCGCGATTTTCATTTGCGCGGCGCAAAGATAGTCATAATTATTTGCCCAGCATGAAGAAATGGTTCACCGGACCGTGGCCGTGGCCTATGGTGTATTCAGCACCGGATTCTATCGCAGCTGCGATGTAGTCCTTGGCCGCCTTCGCCGCATCGTCAAGTCCGTAGCCCTGAGCCAGATATGAAGCCAGCGCAGATGACAGTGTGCAACCCGTGCCGTGGGTGTTGGGCGTATTTATGCGCCGCGAACGCAGTTCGGTTATCCTGTCTTCCTCTGCATTGTAGAAAATGTCCACCACGTCCTCGTCCTTCAAGTGCCCGGCCTTCATCATCACCGACACCTTGCCCCCGCAGGACAGTTTGCGGGCAATGCGAGGCAGATCCTCCTGCCCGTTTATCTTCTCTCCGGCAAGGATTTCGGCCTCCGGCACATTGGGCGTGATGACGCGCGCAAGGGGAATCAAATCGCTCACAAGGCTGCTTATGGCATCTTCCTCGATGAGCCTGTGTCCTGAAGTTGCGACCATCACCGGGTCTACCACGATATTCTTTGCCCCGTATTTCAGCAGGCTCTCCCTTACCATGCGTATGACCTCGGAGGAACTCAACATGCCTATCTTGACGGCCTCCGCGCCTATATCCTCGAAAACCGCCGCAATCTGTTCGGCGATGAAGTCCGTCGGCAGCGGCATCACCCGGCTTACTCCCGTGGTGTTCTGTGCGAGTACAGCCGTGATTGCACAGGCAGCGAAGCCGCCGGTGGCGCTGATTGCCTTGATGTCTGCCTGCATTCCTGCTCCGCCGGACGGGTCAGTGCCGGCGATTGACAATACTATGGGATATTTTTTCATTGTATTTCAGTGTTTTAATAGTCAAAAATGAGCAAATCCTCCGTAATCCTCGTCGCTGCCTGTCCATTTCAGTTCTGAGCCGTCAGTTATGCGTCCTATAACCTTGGCCCAAGTGGGCAATTCCGTGTCCGGAGCGGCGGTGAAAAGCAGTTCGTAGTCCTCTCCGCCGCTGCATGCAAGACGGTAGGGGTCCCAGCCATGACGTTCACAGCAATGTCGGAGTTCATCGGACAGCGGCAGAGCCTTCAAGTCCACTTCTGCGCCGGTGCCTGAGGCTTCGAGTATATGCCTGAGGTCCGAACCTATGCCGTCCGAAATATCCATCATTGCGTGTACGCCCTCCGTAGCCGCCAATGCCAGTCCTTCGGAAACGCGGGGCAGGGGAGCATAGTGCCGCCGTACCAGTTCCTTTTCATCCGCACCGCGCTCCAGTCGGTCAAGTATCACCCTGAGTCCTCCGGCCGAATCCCCGAGAGGTCCGCTGACGCAAATCAGGTCGCCGGGGACCGCCCCCGAACGCAACTTTGCCTGTCCGTGTACGCTTTCTCCGAGCACGGTTACATTGATGCACAGACGGTCGGGCGATGAAGTGGTATCACCTCCGAGCAACGTGCAGCCGTAGCGCTTCGACAGGTCGAGATAGCCCTGCATGAACTCATCCAACCATTCGGAGCCGAGCTTTCCCGGCAATGCCAGCGACAGGAACGAAGCCGACGGCCGTCCGCCCATTGCAGCTATGTCACTGATATTCACCGCAGCGGACTTCCAGCCGAGCATATACGCCGGAATGTCGTCGAGCAGGAAATGCGAACCTTCCACAAGCATATCGGTGGTGACGAGCGTCTCCATTCCCTCTTTCTGGGGGAGTGTGGCGCAGTCGTCGCCGATCCCGAGCACTCCGTCCGGAACCTTTACTGCCGAAGCTATGCGCCTGATAAGCCCGAATTCTCCTAAACTGTTGAGTTCCATCTCTCTATCCATTCGTCGACATACGAGTAGTCGCCGTTTTCGCCATGGTAACCGAAGTCCCAGAATGCGTGTTCGTAGATTGTGGCCTCCGTATATGCATCGGACATTTTCTTCCGCTCTTCCTCTGAGGCTGCGGCGGCTATTCTGTCCGAAATTTCGAGCATCTGCCCGATTGTCTGCGTGAATTCCTCATTGCCGTAGGCCGCAATCCATTCAGAGTAAGGATTTCCTTCCATTTTGGCGATGCCCAATATGTGCAGACCCACGCGGTTGTACACCCAGGAGCAGGGGAGCATTGCAGCCATTGCGATTCCGGCGTTTCCGCTTCCGACCGAACTATGCAGCATTTCGCAATAGCGTGAGGTGACGGAGGACGGGGCCACTTCAGTGTGTATGCCGAATCTGTCTATCAGCAGCTGGTGCATGGCTTTCTCGCTTTCGCCGCCGCTGGCGGCAAAAGCGTGCATGAATGCCTTGTCCTCGTCTGTGGGCAGCAAGTCCGCAAGCTCGTGCATGAGAGGGCAATATGAGCCTATATACAATTCATCCTGAGCAAGATAGCGGGCAAATTTGTCCTCGCTGAGCGTGCCGGCTGCAAGTTCAAGTATGAAGGGTTGGGAAATTATCTTGTTGTATACGGGAAGCGTGCGCTCCCATACTGAGTCTGTCCATTTCATGATTAATCTATTTAAGGAGTTTTTGAGTCTGCTATGTCGCGAAGTTCGCGGGCTGCGGTTTCAGGCTCGAAGTTGCTGAGCGCATCGAGGCAGCCTATATTCACGGTGAGTGCGGCTACAATGCCGACCATCTCCTCCATTTCCTCCTTGAAAAAGGACATCAGAGGAGATGCGCCTGTCGCGAGCAACGCGTTTGCGGTGAAATTCATCGCCACATAGTTGGTGATGTTGTGTACAAGAGGAGCGATCTATCATTCCTTACGACAGTATTAACTGTATCAAGTTCAACGGGTGTTTCTCAATCCGCCCGAACAGGCGGATACCCCGATATGTCACGCTAAAATATTCAATCAGAACGGGAAGAGCAAGGGCAATGCAAAAATCATCACCACGCCCATAATGAGCTGCAGCGGCAGTCCCACCTTAACGTAGTCCATGAAAGTATAGTTGCCTGCCGACATCACGAGCGCGTTGGGCGGGGTCGAGAAAGGCGAGGCGAAGCACATGCTGGCGGCCACGGTCACTGCAAAGAGGAGGGGTACAGGGCTGACTCCGAGGGTCAGTGCACTCTGCAGGGCAATGGGTGCCATCAGCAGAGCAGTCACCGTGTTGCTGATGAACAGGGTCATGATTGAGGTGGTGAAGTAGATTCCGGCCAGCAGGGCAAAGGGACCGACTCCTCCGAGGGTGTCCACGAGGAAGCCTGCCACGAAGTTGGAAATGCCGGTCTTTTCGAGAGCTGTGGACATGGGCATCATCGCGGCGAACAGGACTATGGTCTGCCAGTTTATGGTCTTGTAAGCGGCATCCATTCCGCGGACACAACCGGTTATGACCATCAGCACAGCGGCTATGAGCACTGCCGTCACCGGCTGTACGGGTATGAAGTCGAACACCATCATCAGCACCATAAGCACGAGCACGAATGCCGCGATGGGGGCCTTGTAATCGAGAGTGACCTTGGCTGCCTGCTCGAGTGGCTGTCCAAGCACCACCCAGTTCTCATCGCTGCCTGACAGGCGGCCTATGTCTTTCCAGTCACCGTGTACGAGCAGCACGTCACCGTCCTGGAAATGCACGTCGCCCAATTTTTGGGTTATGTAGACGTTCTTTCTCTTGATTCCGAGTACATTCACGTTGTACAACTCACGGAATGCGGCCTCGCGCACGGTCTGGTTCATCAAGCGGGAGGGTGCCATGAGCAGGACCTCGGCTATACCTATGTCGTAAAAGTCGAGAGAGGTGTCATCGGACTTGGGATTTTCGCCCTTGCGTCCGCCCATGCCTTCAAGACCGTAGTCGCTCAGGAAGCCCTTGATCTTTTCCGCAGCACCGGAGAGGTAGAGGATGTCGCCGTCCTGCAAGCGGGTGTCAGGAGAAGTGAACTGCTTTACCGATGACATTATGTTGGACTGGGGCCTGCGGATTTCGAGTATGTTCAGCCCGTACTTGCGTCTCAGGTCGAGTCCTGCGAGCGTCTGGTTGATGATGGGGGAGTGTTCGGGTATGCGGACGCGGTGCAGGTTGTCCGACAGTCCGTATTCGCTGACGAGCTCGTCGAGGGACTTGTTGGCGGAGCCGTCGTCCTGCTTTTTGCCGCGTTTGCTGAGGAAAGCCTTGCTCAAAGGTATCAGCACGAGTATGCCGACTATGACGCAGATTACTCCAACGGGCAGGAAAGTGAAGAATTTAAGCGAATCGTATCCTGCCCCGACGAGGGCATCGTTGATTATAAGGTTGGGAGGCGTACCGATGAGGGTCAGCATACCGCCCATACTGCTCGCGAAGGCGAGTGGCATCAGCAAGCGGCTCGCGTTCGAATTTGCGCTTACTGCCATGCTGACCACAATGGGCAGCAAGAGGGCGACGGTGCCCGTGTTGCTGACAAAGGCTCCTATACATGCGGTGGTAATCACCACGAGCAGGAACAACTTCATCTCGCTTTTGCCGGCCAGTTTCAGAATTTTGCTGCTTATCATCTTGGCGAGTCCCGTCTGCAGGATGCCTCCGCCCACGACAAACAGGCCGACCATCATTATCACCGTCGTGTTGGAAAAACCGGCGAGACCTTCGGCAGGGGTAAGGATATTGGTGACCAGCAGGGCGATGAGTGCGCACAAGGCCACAAGATCGGAGCGTACCTTGCCACTTACGAAGAAAATTATCGAAAGGACAAGGACTATCAGGGTAATTAACATATCAATTTCGAATTATGAATCCTACAAAGGTAGGAACTTGTTTTGACATTTGTACTATTGTACGATATAACTCATAAAACATTCATAAGAGTCACCGTCTTTTTGAACGGCAAGCATAAGTTCACCGCTCTTTTCGGGGACTACAGTCATGTACATCGCACCTGAATCATCGGTAGTCCATTCACGATACCATGTTCTTTCATTTACAATCGCCCAATTCTTCCCTCTGCGGGGCTTGATCTTAAAGGTATAGCTCTGCCCGACTTTCAGAACTCCACTCAGCGGCATTCCTTCAATGTCGCAATCACCCACCGAAGGATAAAATGCAGGCAAGCTTTTAACCGAACCTTTCCTCACTTCAGCAAGTAACTTTTTGCCATCCACGCCATACTTCTGTAAAGCGTCCAAATCAAAATTTGGCAGACTTGTGATTTCCGGCAACAAAAAAGGATTTGTGGCCTCGAGTCTGGCAAGGTCATTGGCATTCGGTTGGGGAATTTCATACACGACAACCGACGAATAGTTGTTGTCACCAGTATTATAAACAGCAAGGTGGACTTCCCCCGTGGTGGTCGGCATATAGTCGATATAATAAGTGTTTCCCTGCAACTGCCATTCTCCATATTTTGAATTACCTTCAACAAGGGCTATCTCGCACTGCTGCAACTTCTGCACGGCAAAACGATAGTTCTCTCCGATGCGCAATTCCTTCTGCATCGGCATTTTTATTATCCGCACCTTTCCGATGCCGCTATCGTAAATGGCCGGGAAATCGGTATCACCTGACATGCACCTGTTATAAATTGTTTCCGCATCAAATCCGTATTCACCCCACGAAGGCCTTATGTCGGGCAATGCATCAAATTGCGGTCTGCTGATGGGTTGGGGAAGAAACTGATAAGCCGGATTATCAGGGAAATGAGTAAAAATCATCCAATACGGATCCACATGAAACCAAGTGTCATCATTTTTCCTGCGGGTGAATGTCGTCCCGTTCACAGAGCCGGCACCCCAGGTAGGGTCTATCAGTATTCCTGTATTCGGTTCCTCGACAATTGCAATAATCCATGCATGGCTTTCGGCGGGAGAATCAAGGTTCTTGGCAACGCCTCCCACGAAAACGGACCTCAGCCCTATGGATTCGGCAAGACGGTAAAACAATTCACTATATGCCTGGCATACCCCTCTGCGTGTGTCCCAACATTCGTCGGCAGTGAATATGCTGCGCGATGTATCATAGCTTATGTTGTCACAAAGCCAGCGGTAAATCGCTTTTGCCTGCTCATACTTGTCGCTGCAACCGGCAGTAATCTGCTGCGCAACCTGTGAATAGTCATACCGTGTCGGCGATATCTGTTGCTCAGAACTGGTCTGTGCCCAAGCAAATGCCTGCACAAACAACATGATAATAGCTGCAAAAATTCTCATAGACATAGGTTTTAAGAGTTCCTGTCACAAATTTAGCATTTTTCAATTTTTGATTGCTTCGACATACAGTTCCCGCATCCTGTCTTCATCAGCCCCGCAATCTGCCTTGCTGTAAAATATGCGTTGCGCAGGGTGGCGGTTCTGTCCATGGCTTCTTCAAGTTGAACAGGGGATTGCAGTATTGAGAAAAGTGCGGTGAACCTGCTGTCGTCTATGTTATTCACGTCTATCGATCCGGCTATGCCAATAACCGGCACACGTGCCCTGTCGGCATGGTCCAGTACGGCATTCAACAACGATGCGATTCCTCCGCCTGCGCCTCCGGCAGCACCGGCACCCGGCATATCGGATATATCCATGCCGCAATACCGTTTTATTGCCTGGGCATATATTGCAAGTCCGTTATCAAGGTATTCGACCATTCGCTCATCTGCTCCCTTTTGAGGGCCGAAAATCGGTGCAGCCCCATTCGGGCCGATGAGAGGATTATTCACATCACAAGCCGCCGTAAAACGACATTCCGAAAGCCGCCTGTCAACTTCACTGTCGTCAATGGCGGCAACATTAGGCAAGTTTATCCCTGTTGGTTCCAATATTCGCCCCGAATCATCCATGAATTTATATCCGAGTGCAGCCAACAGCCCCATTCCGCCGTCATTGGTGGCACTGCCTCCGAGCCCGATTATAAATTGCCTGCAACCGTAGTCCATGGCATTTTTTATCATTCTGCCGCTTCCATAAGTGGAAGTTTTCAGCGGATTACGCAAGTTTGGCTCAATGAGCGGCAACCCTGATGCAGTGGCAAGCTCTATTACGGCCATGCCCTCACCGCCATCAGCTATGGGTTGTAAGACGGTTTCACATGTTTTAAGCGTGTCGTTCAGCGCCTTGCAAACGACCTTGCCTACATCCACCGCTGATGCAGAGCCTTTAAAAGAATCGAAGGCGACAACTATTTTCATGTGCTACCCCTGCATCTTCGGATACCTTATCGTAAAGGCGGCCCCGCCAAGGGCGAAGGAACGGGAATACGAGATGGTCGCCCCGCACTTCTCGAGTATGCTGCGGCTGATTGCCAGTCCGAGTCCCGAACCGCCGGTCTTTGTCGTGAAATTCGGCGTGAACAGCATCTTTACGTTCTCCTCTGCGACACCCGGGCCGTTGTCCTCGAACACTATGTCGTAGAAGCCTTCCATCGTAGCCGAATGCCTCAGCGATACCATGATGCGCCCGTCCGGAGCATCGCCTATGGCCTGCACCGAATTGTTTATCAGGTTCACGAACACGCGCGTCAGCTGGGGTTTCGGGCCCATCACCGTCACGTCCTCCAGACCAAGGAAGTCGAAACGCACGTTCTCCTTGTTGTCGAACATGGAAAGCTCGTCATGTATCAGCCTGTCGAGACGGATTTCCGTAGGTTCCTCCGTATACAGTTTCGCGAAGGTCGAGAACTCATTTGCCGTCTCCGTAAGTATGTCTATATGGTTCAGCAGCACCTGACTCATATCGTCGAAGCGCTCCTGCCACTTCGGGTCATTCTTTTCCTTCAGCCTCATCACCCTCTGCAACTGCAATTTCATGGGCGTCAGCGGGTTCTTGATTTCGTGGGCTACCTGGCGGGCCATTTCGCTCCAGGCCTTGTCGCGCTCTGCCTGGGCCAGTTTCCTGGAGCTCTCGGCCAATTCATTCACCATTCTGTTGTATGCCTGGACTATTGCCGAAATCTCGTCATCGCGGTCATATTCTATGTATTCCAGGGTATTCAGGCCTCCCTTGTTCATGTTGTGGCTCATCTCGCTCAGAGGCTGGAACATCCTGTCCACCACGGCACTCACGGTAAAGAGCGCAACGAGCAGGAAAATCAGGAAGAGCGAAATAATGGTGACCGAATGGGTAACGGCATCCCTGCGTATGTTGTAGCTTTCCTCGTTGTAAGGGGAGCTGACGATGCCGACGATATTGCCGTCAGCACCGAATATAGGTGCGTACAAGGTATAGAAACTGTTCGGTCCGAGTCTGTCGTGCAATACACAATAACGCCGGTGTCCGTAAATGATTTCTCCGTATGCCTCTCCGTCCAGACGGCCTCCGAGCATCATGCGCTCGAACATGAAAGGCGTAGTGCTCATCATGACCCTGCCGTTGGAAGAATACAGGGTAATATCGGAATCCGTATCGTCGCTGACACGCTTGATCATTCTCATCATCCTGTCCCTGTCCATGTCCTGAGAACGGGAGATGTTAGTTGTCTCGGCCTCTATCATGGAGGTTATGGAACTGATTTTCTCCGACATCGCAGTCTTCATGTTCGCATCATTGCGGTTATATACGAACAACACGCTTACGACCGCGGTCACGAGCAACGTGCATGTCAGGGACACCAACAGCACCGCAGTTATCCTCGTGCGGTAATATCCCTTTGCGAAAGGCTTCTTGTTCTTGCGGTGCAGCGTAGCGAGCGAAAGCAGCATGAATTCAATCAATGCCAGGAAAATGCACATCTCGATATAGGACGAAGCCTGAATCGTCTGGCGTGAAAGCAGCACGCACTCGTCCTGACCGACTATGGTGATGTAGTGCAGATAGCCGTTTTCGTGCTGGTGCGTCACTCCGTTGTGGTAGATGTCCATGTGCTCCTGAGCGTCGAGCTTGGTGGGGTAGGGGAAATTGCCCCTGTTGTCCTTCAAATCGTCCACCTCATAACGCGCATAGGAGAAACCTTCCGGTATGGATACCATTCCGGGGGGCTGCAGGCCGAGTATTCCGGCATAACCCCTGTTGCTTCCGGTGTCGCGCGGCTCGAACTTCAGTACCACTCTGGAGATGTCGTTGCCCTCCACCATGTAGAGGAACACGCCAAGATAATACGAGCGTCCGTTGTCCCGCTTCACATAGAGGAAACGCGAATTGTCGGCAATCGGCTCACCTCCTTTCAGCAGGGAATTGTACTGCGACACCGCCATGCGGGTATGGCTGTTATTGCTGTTGAATACGTACACCGAGAGCGAATAGTTCATCTCGTTCCTCGCAAAATAATTTATCGCTATACGGTTCTGTATCGCCACTTCCGTATTGTTGAATACAGACAGCGCGGATACCACCATATCATCGGCGATGTCGCTCTCGATGCTGCGCAAATACAACTCAAGCGAAATATCCCGGTCAAACGCCAGCCGGTATGCCAGCACCTCCATGCGGCTTTGTTCCTTGCGGAAGCCAAGCACAGCTGCGGTAACTACCAGGAACACCGCAATCGCTACGGAGAAAATGGTTTTGCCTGCAGCCGAGAAAGCATCATACTTCCTGCCTGTGATGCGCGTTATGAGGGGAGATATGCTCTGAATCAGCAAGGGCACACTCAGCAGCATGGTGAGATACGAGCTGTACACGGCTATGGAGTACGATCCCACCGTGGCAAGTTTGTAAAGTTCGAGCGATATACCCGAATTGACTATGATGTTCTTCAGCGATATAAAAGCATAACAGAATATGCCCGAAATCAGCAGCAGCGTAATTCCCAATGTCGCCGCGCAGGCTTTCTTGCTGCGGATGACCGTAGCGCATATACTGTTCCTCGTAAGGAACAGGCACTCGCAGAACACGAGTATGGCCATGTTGATGATGAGCACGGCGCCGAGCGAATAGAGCAGCCCGCTTCCTGCATAAAGCCGGGGAGAAAACATCGTGAACTGGTCGGTCACCGTCTTCCCGGCGAAATAGAACAGTATCATCACTGCCGCCAGACTGCATATGGTTATCCACAGGCGTTTCAGCGAGCGTTTGGCGCTCAGGAAAATTATGGCCGAGGAGATGAACATGAAGAAGGAAATCCACAGCAGTGTGGCATCCGTCTGGCGGGGTATGTCTATGCTTGTGCGCAGAACCTTGAACATCGGCCGGCCCTCGAGTTCGACCGTCACACCGCAGTCGTCGCTCAAAGGCCTGAGTTTATAGCCATTGGGAATGTGCAGGTGCCCGTCCTTGGGTCCCCTCCGTTCATCGTCGTGGCTGGAATTCACCACCTCGATTCCGCCTATCACCCTGCAATCGCCATCCGTAATGCTTTTCACCAAATACCAGCTCGGACCCATATTCACATAGGAAAGCTCGTCTCCGAGGTTTGCAAGGGGAGACTCGAACGCCACCGTGGGATTCACGAGGAAAGGCTGGGACGGGCGCACCTGAAGATTGTCGTTCGAAATGGGAAATTCATGCACCCATGACTGCAAGGTATCGGCGCAGTAGCGGTATATCACCATGTCGCGCGGAAGTCCCGCGATGTCCAGCCATGAACCGCGGTCGGCGGAAATCGCACCCGTCATGCAGGCTTCGAGTCTGGCTATTTTCTTGTTGAGTACTTTGGCTATCTGCGCGGCTTCCCGCGTGCCGTCGTCGTGGCGGCTGTAGGGAGCCAGTGCAACGAAGAACAGGATTATCGCTGCGACCAGCATTGCGCCGGCAAGGATGTCTCGTATTTTTCCTGGAATGTTCACTCGTGATGATATGGATCTCCGTTAATTATCGTAAGTGCGCGATACAGTTGTTCGGCAAAGATCACGCGTATTATCTGGTGGGAAAAGGTCATGTCGGACAGGCTGATCTTGAAATCTGCCCGTGCGTAGACCTCTTTGGAGAAACCGTAAGCCCCTCCTATTGCAAAAACCACATCCTTGCCTTGCTGGAAACGGCCTCTGATCCATTCCGCAAAGGCGAGGGAACGGAACGAACTGCCTTTCTCGTCCAAAAGCACAAGGTAGTCGGACGGCCGGACGGACTTTAGCAGCACCTCACCTTCCTTCTGCTTTCCGGTCCCAAGAGGCAATGCCGCCCGTTTCTTGATGTCCGGCAATTCCACCATGTCGAAGGGGACATAGCGCTTGATGCGGGGTGTATACATCTCAAGTCCTTCCCGGACCCAGGAAATATCTGTCTTTCCGACAGTTAAGAGGGATAATTTCATTACGGAAGCTTACTTCGCGACTCCTGCTGCCACTCCGGCGGCCGTATGCGCGGTGCTCGCAAATATAAGCATGTGGCTTGATATTTGCAAAATAAAGCGCCGTGCGTAACTTTATCAGAATATCAGCCCTTTCGATAGCGACGTTGTTCATCTCTTTGAACGTAATGGCTCAAACAGAGCGCAACGACGTGTTCATGCCCATAGGCAAATATATAGTCAAAGGTGATGCCGAATGTCTGTCCGCGTGGTTTGACGACAATCTTGACATCAGTGTCGTCAACGGCGAAATCACCGCCAGCAAGGCGCAGGCCAGGCAGATTCTCAAGACTTTCTTCGAGTCGCACACACCTCAATCTTTCAACATAACCCATTCAGCCGAGAAGGCGAACATGAAATACGCCTTGGGCAATCTCGTGGCCGGAGGGGAAACCTTTGCGGTGACGATTTTCGTAAGTTCGAAGGGCAACACTTTCAAGATTCAACAGTTAAAGATAGAAAAGCTATGACACTGTCGCGGAGGTCTCAAGGCCTCCGCGAATTATTTTTTCTCAGTCTGCTGCAGACAGTGGGGTAATTTCCCTGCTTGCAGGCTCGCCGTCGGTTCCCCGGGGAGTTGGCTGCGCAGCAGTCTGAGGGTTATACGGCCAGCATACTAAATCTTCCAATAAGTCTCAAGGTCACTCGGCATGCGCCAGTCGCCTCTGGGGGAGAGGGTCACGGAGCCGACCTTGGGTCCGTCCGGCAGGCAGGAACGCTTGAACTGCTGGCGGAAGAAGCGTTTGAGGAACTCTTCCAGCCAATGCTCGATAACTTCTTCGCTGTAAGTCCCGGCAAAGGCCTTCCCGGCAAGGAACAGGATTTTCCTCGGCGTATATCCCCAACGGAAAAAGTTGTACAGGAAGAAGTCGTGAAGCTCGTAAGGGCCGACCAAGTCCTCGGTCTTCTGCAGGATTTCCCCGTCGGAAGCCGCAGGCACAAGTTCGGGGCTGATGGGCGTGTCGGCAATGTCCAGGAGCACGTCATGCAGTCTGGAATCGCTGCTGAAATGTTCTCCAGCCGCCCATACCACAAGAGTGCGTACAAGGGTCTTGGGTACGCTGGCATTGACCGCGTACATTGACATGTGGTCTCCGTTGTAGGTACACCAGCCGAGCGCAAGTTCGGACAAGTCTCCGGTTCCCACAACTATTCCGCCCTCCTTTCCGGCTATATCCATCAGCAGTTGGGTCCGCTCGCGGGCCTGGCTGTTCTCGTAAGTCAGGTCGTGGACACTCTCGTCGTGCCCGATATCGGCAAAATGCTGTCTCGTTGCCGGCACTATGGAAATTTCCCGCGAACTTGCGCCCATGAGTTCCATAAGCATGGTGGAATTGTCGTGGGTGCGGTCCGTTGTCCCGAATCCCGGCATAGTCACACCGATTATGTTCTGCCTCGGCAGTCCCAATTTGTCGAACGCGAGTGCGGTGACTATCAGGGCCAGCGTGGAATCGAGTCCGCCGGAAATGCCTATGACTGCCTTGCGGCAGTGAATGTGCTCGAGGCGCGAGCATAGTCCGTCCACCTGGGCCGAAAGGATTTCCCGGCAGCGCTTCGACAACGCTTCCGGATTGCCCTGCGGTACGAAAGGATGCGGTTCCACATGCCTGAGCAGGGCAGCGGAGAAGTCCGTATGCCCGGCCTTTCCGGCATCGCGCAACTCGAATTCGGGCAGTTTGAACTCATAGCAGTGGAAATCGTGCTCCTTCGCCCTGAGCGTGTCGAGTTTTTCTATGTCCACATCACCGCAGAGCAGCGCAGCCTGACGGGTGAAACGGGGATTCTCGGCAATCAGCGAGCCGTTCTCGTAAATCAGGGAAGACCCGGCCCAGACGAGATCCTGAGTGGATTCGCCGTGTCCGCATGAACAATATAGGTAGGCTGCAAACAGGCGGGAGGAGTTCGCACTGACCAGCATCTTGCGGTATTCGTGTTTCATCAGCACCTCGTTGCTCGCCGACAGGTTCACTATCAGCTGCGCTCCTGCAAGGGCGGCCCAGCTGCACGGAGGCACCGGAGACCAGAGATCCTGGCATATCTCCACGCCGAAGACGGCATGGCCCACCTTGAAAAGTTGATGAGTGCCGAAAGGTATTCCGTCCTGGCCGGCGTAACTTATGCACAGACAAGCGGAAGGAAGATTGGAGGCGGAATCAAACCAGCGCGGTTCATAGAACTCGTCGTTACCTGCAAGATAGGTTTTGGGAACTATACCTATGATATTGCCCCCGCGTGCGACAACAGCGCAGTTGTAGAGTCGTCCCCGCACGAGGACCGGTGTGCCGAAAACGAACACGCACTTGAGTCCGGCCGAGGATTTGACAAACCCCTCCACTGCGGTTTCGGCTTTTTCCAGCAGGGTCCGGCTGCCGAACAGATCGGCGCAGGTATATCCCGTGATGCCGAGTTCCGGATAGGCCACTACGGAGACGCCTTGCAGGACAGCATCGCCGGCGAGTTTCATCATCTCCTCTACGTTGGCGGTGGGGTCCGCCACATGGACGGGAGGCATTGCCGCAGCCACCCTGAGAAATCCGAATTTTTCCATTGTCAGACTGTTGTTGCAACTCGCAAAGTTACTATTTCCTCATTTATCGGCAAAAAATATCGCCCGGCATTGCGTTAGCAAAAATTTTTACTAACTTTGGCGCCGCGCAACTTTAGACAGTAGTGAATTTTTCAAATATTTAAAAAATGGACAGATTTGACCTTGTAAAGGAATCCTTCGAGAAGAAGGCTTTGCCTGTTGAAAACCCCTCACTCAAGACCTCAGAGTACTATGGTGAGCTTGTATTCGACAGAACAAAGATGCACAAGTACCTCGATGCCGACACGCTCAAGGCTCTGCTTGAGTGTATTGACAACGGCGCTCCGCTCGACCACAAGACAGCCGACGGAGTAGCTGCAGGCATGAAAGAATGGGCAATGGAGCATGGAGTAACCCATGTCACCCACTGGTTCCAGCCGCTAACCGAAGGTACGGCCGAGAAACACGATTCACTTATCGACTATGACGGAAAGGGCGGAGTGATAGAGTCGTTCAGCGGCAAGGAACTCGTTCAGCAGGAGCCGGACGCATCTTCTTTCCCCAGCGGAGGAATCCGTGCAACTTTCGAGGCCAGAGGCTACACGGCCTGGGATCCCACTTCTCCGGTGTATATACAGGATGATACCCTTTGCATCCCGACGGTTTTCATTTCCTATACCGGAGAAGCTCTCGACTACAAGACACCTCTGAAACGCGCGTTGAAGGCAGTATCCGATGCGGCAGTGCCCATCTGCAAACTGTTCGACCCCAAGGTCAGCAAGGTGTACTCATATCTTGGATGGGAGCAGGAATACTTCCTCGTGGATGAGGCTCTCTACTCTGCAAGACCTGACCTCATGCTTACCGGCAGGACACTCACTGGCCACAATTCATCCAAGAACCAACAGCTCGAAGATCACTACTTCGGTGCAATTCCCGCCCGCGTCGCATCCTTCATGAAAGAACTCGAGATTGCGGCCCACAAACTCGGAGTCCCTGTCAAGACCCGACACAACGAGGTAGCTCCCAACCAGTTCGAGCTTGCTCCCATTTACGGGGAGACGAACCTGTCCAATGACCAGAATCAGATCGTGATGAACCTGATGAACAAGATTGCCCGCAAGCACGGTTTCGTAGTGATTTTCCATGAAAAGCCTTTCGACGGGGTCAACGGCTCAGGCAAGCACAGCAACTGGTCACTCGGTACCGACACCGGCACTCTGCTTTTCGCTCCCGGCAAGGAGCCTAACGGCAATCTCCAGTTCATTACATTCTTCGTAAACGTACTTGCTGCAGTACAGCGTCACAACGCCCTGCTCAAGGCGTCAATAGCATCCGCAACCAACGCACACAGACTCGGTGCAAACGAGGCACCTCCCGCAATAGTTTCAGCCTTCCTCGGCAAAACCATGACGGATGTGCTCTACAAGCTCCTCGAAGTGCCTTCCGACACTCCTATCACCATAGCCGGCAAGGAAGGCCGCAGCGTGGGTCTGGTCGAGATTCCCGAGATTTTCATTGACAACACCGACCGCAACCGTACTTCGCCCTTTGCATTCACCGGAAACCGTTTCGAGTTCAGGGCAGTAGGTTCGAGTGCCAACTGCGCCAGCGCAATGACTACGCTGAATGCAGCCGTGGCCGAGCAGCTGACGGATTTCAAGGCAGCCCTCGACAAGGAACTTGAAAGCGGCAAGGCGCTCAATGTGGCTATCATGGACACCTTGAAGCCTATCATAGCTTCCGTTCTCAATGTGGTTTGCTTCGACGGCAACGGCTACAGCGAAGAGTGGAAAGAAGAGGCTGAAAGGAGAGGTCTGGATACCGAGGTCCGCGTGCCTGCAATGTTCAAGGATTTCACTTCCGAGTCTTCGCTGAAGATGTTCACAAGCACGGGAGTATACACCCCGAAAGAGCTGGAGGCCCGCAATGAGGTCAAGTGGGAGACCTACACCAAGAAGGTGCAGATTGAGTCCCGCGTGCTCTGCCGCATGGCCATCAACCACATTATCCCTGCCGTACTCGAGTACAAGAAGAAACTGCTCAAGGAGATAGCCCTGCACAAGGAAGTCTTCGGCAATTACGAGAAGTGCGCTTACGAGCTTGAACTCATCGACAAGATTACCGGTTACGTGGACGAAATCCACGATAAGGTGACTGCCATGAAGGAAGCCCGCAAGAAGGCCAACGCCATTGACAACGAATACGAGCGTGCGCTTGCCTATTACGAAATATCCGAGGCTATAACCGCACTGCGTCGCCCCATTGACAAGTTGGAGGACATCGTGGACAACAAGATGTGGCCTCTTCCCAAGTACAGGGAAATGCTGTTCATCAGCTAACCAAGGCGCTCCGCTCGCAGCCCGCCCGACGTCGGGCCTGTCACGCAGGAAAAATTACCCCTCAGTCTGCAACGCCAGACTAAGGGGAATTTTTTTTGCTCCTTGTTTTTATGTATCTTTGGCCCGCCGCAAAGGCGCTTAAACCACCTAAAATACTGAATTGATGCAAAAAGGCTTATACAAGCCCGAATACGAGCACGATGCGTGCGGTGTCGGGATGGTTGTGGGTACGAGGGGAGACAAGACACACGAACTTGTGGACAAGGCCCTGACCGTGCTTGAAAACCTTTCTCACAGAGGTGCGGAGGGAGCTGACGGAAAATCCGGTGACGGAGCCGGAATAATGATCCAGATTCCGCATGAGTTCATACTCCTGCAAGGCATACCCGTCCCGGAAAAGGGACGCTACGGTACAGGTCTCGTCTTTCTGCCGAAGGACGAAGCCAAATGCCACAATATTATGGAGAGCATTGAGGCTGAGTGCGGGAAGCTCGACTGCAAACTGATGCACGTGAGGGAAGTTCCCGTCAATTCGGCATGTCTCGGACAGGAAGCCGCCGCTACGGAGCCGAAAATCCTGCAAATCTTCGTGACGAGCAAGGAGTACGTGGAGAACCTCGAACTCGAACGCAGGCTCTACCGCATACGCAAACACATTGAGAGGGTGGAGCATGACTGCTACATCTGTTCCCTGTCCTCACGCAACATAGTCTACAAGGGTATGCTCACCAGCCGCCAGCTGCGCGAGTATTTCTGCGACCTGACGAACCGCTGGCTCACAAGCTCGATGGCCATAGTCCATTCACGCTTTTCCACCAACACTTTCCCGCAATGGAGCCTCGCCCAGCCTTTCCGCATGCTTTGCCACAACGGCGAAATCAACACCATACGTGGCAACCGCAACTGGATGAAAGCGCGGGAAAGCGTGCTGAACGAGGGCGCACTCGGCGATATTGCTGACATAACTCCCATACTCCAGCCGGAAATGAGCGACTCCGCGAGCCTCGACAACATGCTTGAGTTCCTGACCCTGAGCGGTCTCAGCCTGCCTCAGGCAATGTCTATCCTGATGCCGGAGAGTTTCAACGAGAAGAACCCCATTTCCGAGGATTTGCGGGCATTCTACGAGTACCATTCCCTGCTCATGGAGCCTTGGGACGGACCGGCTGCCGTGCTGTTCAGCGACGGACGTTACGCCGGCGGAATGCTCGACCGCAACGGACTCCGCCCCGCACGTTACGCAATCACCAAGAGCAACCTGCTCATAGTTGCCAGCGAGGTCGGCGTATTACAACTCGACCCTACGGAAGTGGCTGAGAAGGGGCGGCTCGAACCGGGCAAGATGCTGCTCGTGGATACCCAGGAGGGCACCATTTACTACGATGCACAGGTCAAGCAGAAACTCGCCTCCGAGCATCCGTACAGGCAATGGCTGAATTCCAACCGCATCCAGCTCGAGGACCTGCACAGCGGACGCAAGATAGAGCACAAGGAAAACCGTCTGCTCATGAAGGAAAGGCTGTTCGGCTACACCACCGAGGATATCGACAACGCAATCAAACCCATGGCTGAAAGAGGTATGGAGCCGGTCAGCGCAATGGGCAACGACACACCGCTCGCAGTCATATCCGAAAAGCCGCAACTGCTGTTCAACTATTTCCGCCAACAATTCGCGCAGGTGACGAATCCGCCCATCGACCCCATGAGGGAAGAGACGGTGATGTCACTCTACGAATATATAGGCAGGGTGGGCGCAGGCATCCTCAAACCGGACGAAAGCAACTGCAAAATGGTGCGCCTGCCGCATCCAATACTGACCAATACCCAGCTCGATCTGCTCTGCAACATACGATACAAGGGTTTCCACACTGTCAAGCTGCCTATCACCTTCGACATCAGCGACGGTTCCAAGACTCCGGAAGAGATGTTGAAACGCGCACTCGACAATCTTTGCGCAAAGGCCGAAGCCTGCGTGGACGACAAGGTGAACTACATCATACTCTCCGACAGGTCTGCGGACGAGAAACACGCCCTGATACCCTCACTGCTTGCCGTCAGCGCAGTACACCAGC
Source organism: uncultured Muribaculaceae bacterium (assembly GCA_964582235.1). Lineage (GTDB taxonomy): Bacteria > Bacteroidota > Bacteroidia > Bacteroidales > UBA932 > Cryptobacteroides. The sequence continues at coordinate 36,273 of CAZOQW010000004.1, forward strand.
ATCTCATCAAGGCAGGCAAGCGCGTACAGACCGCCTTGATTGTGGAGAGCGGGGAAATACGCGAAACCATGCACGCAGCCCTGCTTTTGGGCTACGGCGCATCCGCAATCAACCCTTACATGGCTTTCGCGATAATATCCGACCTGACTTCTTCCGGAAAGGTGCGCCTCAATTACGCCACTGCACGAAGCAACTATATCGAGGCAATCAAAAAGGGCCTGCTGAAAATCATGGCCAAGATGGGCATATCGACCATACGCTCGTACCGTGGCGCAATGATTTTCGAAAGCATAGGCCTGAGCGATTCGCTCTTGCGCAGCTACTTCGGCACCGAGAGCGGCAGCATAGGGGGTGTGGGGCTGGAAACCATTTCCAAAGACGCGATGAAGTTCCACGCACAGGCCTTCAAGCTGCCCGAAAGCGGCATGCTGGAAAATCCCGGACTGTTCCAGTACCGCAAGGACGGCATACCCCATGCCTGGAATCCTGAAACCATATCCACGCTCCAGCTTGCAACGAGGCTCGGCAGCTACACCAAGTTCAAGGAGTTTACCCACGCCGTGGACAATGCCCGGGACCCGGTGTTCCTGCGGGATTTCCTCGATTTCAAGCGCAAACCCATAGACATTTCACGGGTGGAGAGCGAGGAAAACATAATCAGGCGATTCTGCGTAAGCGCAATGAGTTTCGGTGCGCTCAGCCTTGAGGCACATGAGGCAATTGCCCTGGCAATGAACAGGATAGGCGGCAAGTCCAACACCGGAGAGGGCGGCGAGGACAGCCGTCGTTTCTACGAGACCGTGGACGGAGTGTCATTAAGCAGCAAGGTGAAGCAGGTGGCTTCCGGCCGTTTCGGAGTCACCGCCGAATATCTCGTAAACGCAGAAGAAATCCAGATTAAGATAGCCCAGGGAGCAAAGCCCGGAGAGGGCGGCCAGTTGCCGGGCTACAAGGTGGACGAGGTCATAGCCAAGACGAGGAATTCCATTCCCGGCATTTCGCTGATTTCGCCTCCACCCCACCACGACATTTACTCCATCGAGGACCTTTCGCAGCTGATTTTCGACCTTAAGAACATCAATCCCAACGCAGCGATAAGCGTCAAACTGGTTGCGGAGAGCGGAGTGGGCACCATAGCAGCCGGAGTCGCCAAGGCCAAATCCGACCTAATAGTCATTTCCGGCGCGGAAGGCGGTACGGGAGCATCTCCGACTTCTTCCATGCGCTTTGCCGGCGTGTCCCCGGAAATCGGACTTTCAGAAGCACAGCAGACCCTCGTCCGCAACGGGCTCAGGGGCAATGTGCGCCTGCAGGTGGACGGACAGCTTAAAACAGGCCGTGACGTGATACTCATGGCCCTGCTCGGCGCAGACGAATTCGGTTTCGGTACCCTGCCGCTGATAGTGTTGGGCTGCGTGATGATGCGCAAATGCAATCTTAACATCTGCCCGACAGGAGTGGCGACCCAGGACCCGGAACTGCGCAAGCATTTCAAGGGCAAGAGCGATTATCTCGTAAATTACTTCACTTTTCTTGCAAGGGAGATCCGTGAATACCTCGCCGAAATGGGCTACATCAGGCTCGATGACATCATAGGCCATACGGAACTCATCGTGCGCAAGCCGGTAGATCCAGCGACAAAGGCCGCCAAAATCGACTTTTCGCGCATGCTCCACAAGGAGAGCAACGGTTTCACCACGCTCTGCCATTCCGCAAGCGGATATTTCAGTCTGCCCGAAGTCAAGGACATGGAAATCATACGCGCCGCACGCCCGGCGATAGAATGGAAGGAGGAAATCAGCCTCGAATATCCCGTCTGCAATACTGACAGGGCCCTCGGAACGATGCTCAGCGGCCGTATTTGCTCAAAGTACGGGGCGGAAGGACTGCCGGACTCCACCGTGAATATCAAGTTCACCGGCTCGGCAGGCCAGAGTTTCGGCGCATTCCTCGCACCCGGAGTGAACATACGGCTGGAAGGGGAGACCAACGACTACTTCGGCAAGGGTCTGAGCGGCGGACGTATAGCCATACGACCTTTCTCCAAAGTCAGCTACAAGGCAGAGGAGAACATGATTGCCGGCAACACCGGACTCTACGGAGCGACTTCCGGAGAACTTTACGTGAACGGCATGGTCGGACAGCGCTTCGCAGTGCGTAATTCCGGAGCCATAGCCGTTGTAGAGGGCGCAGGCGACCACTGCTGCGAATACATGACCGGCGGGCGCGTAGTCGTGCTCGGCAAGGTGGGACGCAACTTTGCGGCCGGAATGTCCGGGGGCATGGCCTACGTGCTAGATGCCGCCAGGAACTTCGACTACTACTGCAATATGGACATGGTGGAAATCAGCCTGCTCGAGGAGAGCGCGGACGTGAAGGAACTGCACGAACTCATAAGGCTGCACTATCTCTACACCGGCTCACAACTCGCAAAGTCCATATTGGAGGATTGGGAACATTATGTAGAACTGTTCGTAAAGGTAGTACCCATCGAGTACAAACAGGTGCTGCAGGAAGAAAGGCTCAGGGCCATACGACAGAAAGTACAGGACATCCAGATACAGTATTGATGAAAAATCGTTGAGTTTATGGGAAATCCAAAAGCGTTTTTGAGCATTCCCCGCAAAGAGGCGGGATACAGGCCGGTTCACGAAAGAATCTCGGACTTCGGCGAGGTGGAACAGACTCTCAACGTCAACGACCGCAAGTTGCAGGCATCGCGCTGCATGGACTGCGGAGTGCCTTTCTGCAACTGGGCCTGTCCCTTGGGCAACCGTCCTCCCGAATGGAACGATGCGGTGTACCGTGGCGACTTCCGGATGGCGTACAGGTTGCTCAACAGCACCAACGACTTCCCGGAATTTACCGGCAGGGTATGTCCTGCCCTTTGCGAGAAGGCCTGCGTGCTGAATCTGACCTTGCACGAGCCGACAACCAACCGCGAGAACGAGGCTGCGATTACCGAAACGGCATTCACCGAGGACTATGTGGAAACGGCACGTCCGGAACGCAACGGCAAGAACGTGGCCGTAATCGGCTCGGGACCTGCCGGCTTGGTGGCAGCCAACCGCTTGAACCGCAAGGGCTACAAGGTAACTGTATTCGAGAAGGACGAGAGCGCCGGAGGACTGTTGCGTTTCGGCATCCCGAACTTCAAGCTGAACAAGTCCGTAATAGACAGGCGCATAGAGCTGATGGAAAGGGAGGGCGTGGAGTTCCGTTACGGGACACAAATTGAAGCCGACAAGCTGCCGGAAGGCTACGATGCCTACGTCATAGCTACGGGAACGCCCCAGGCAAGGGACCTGAATATCCCGGGCAGGGAACTAGGCGGCATACATCTCGCCCTCGAATTTCTCTCGCAACAGAACAGGGTACTGGCCGGCACCGCGATTCCGGATTCGGAGCGCATCAACTGCTTCGGCAAGGACGTGCTGGTAATAGGAGGCGGCGATACCGGTTCCGACTGCATAGGCACGGCTCATCGCCAGGGCTGCAGGAGCGTGACGCAGATAGAAATCATGCCCAAACCTCCTACAGGACCGGACGACACGGAAAATCCCTGGCCGCTGTATCCGAGAGTACTCAAGACTTCGTCCTCGCACGAGGAAGGATGCAGGCGTATGTGGTCTGTCAATTCGCTGGAATTCACGGGAGAAAACGGTCATGTTACCGGTGTCAGGATACAGAAGGTGCGGCACACCGTGGACGACGAGGGTCGCCGGGTGATGCTTCCTGATGGCGAACCGGAGTTACTGAAGGCCGATGCCGTTTTCCTGGCTCTCGGATTCCTGCGTCCGGAACTTCCTAAGGTACCTGAAAATGTAGTGTTTGCAGGCGACTGCGTGCGTGGCCCTTCTCTCGTTGTATGGGCCATGGCTTCCGGAGCGGAGGCCGCAAGGAAAATTGATGCCTATTTGAGCAGATAATCATGGAAATTCTTAGGTACATCATTGCAGGATTGCTGCTTCTCGTGCTTGAACTGCTATATTTCAGAGTCGCTGACAGGTTTGGCATAGTAGACCGTCCCAACGAAAGAAGTTCCCATACCGTGCTGACACGGCGGGGCGGGGGAGTGATTTTTCCCGTCGGGATGCTGCTCTTTTTCCTGCTGAGCGGCTTCTGCTACCCTTGGTTTTTCCTTGGCCTGATGCTCGTGGCTGTGGTGGAATTCGCCGATGACATACGCAGCGTGCCCAATTCCGTCAGGTTGGTGGTGCAGTTTGCCGGCATGGGCCTGATGTTCCTGCAGTTGGGGCTGTTCGCCGGCCTTCCCTGGTGGTACATACTGGTGGCGCTGGTGCTCTGCGTAGGTGTAGTGAACGTGTACAATTTCATGGACGGAATCAACGGAATCACCGGAGGATATTCGCTTTCGGTGCTGTTGCCCCTGTTGTGGCTGAATTCCCGTCTGGATTTCATTGACATGCGCCTTCTCGGCATTACGGTAGCCGCTGCGCTCGTGTTCTGCGTGTTCAATTTCCGCAAACGCGCACTCTGCTTTGCAGGCGACGTGGGTTCGGTGTCGATGGCCTTCATAATAGTGTTTGCCGTCGGAAGTCTGGTGCTGAAGACGGGCGACCTCAGCTGGTTGGTACTGCTTGTCGTTTACGGGGTGGATGCGGTTCTGACTATCTGCCACAGGGTGATGCTGCACGAGAACCTCGGAGTGGCGCACCGCAAGCACGCTTATCAGCTGATGGCCAATGAGTTGAAGTTGCCGCACGTGCTGGTATCGTCGATGTACGCCCTATTGCAACTGGCAATCAGCGCGGGAGCGATATTTCTGCCGCTGAACCGCTGGATATATCTCGCTGCGGTACTCGTGGTTTTGGCTGTAGCCTACATGATTTTCATGCGCAGGTATTACCCGCTGCACGAGGCCTACCTGAAGTCGAAAGGAAAATAATAGTTTCTCTATTCGCCTTTGATGACGCTGATCTGGTGCCCGGTAACTTCTACGGACATGGGCAGCCAGCCCTCAATCTCGCCGTCCACCTCGAATATATCGGCCGACTGTTCATCCATCGGCAGCACTTGTATGGACCTGCATTTTCCACTGATTACCAGGGGACATTGGTTCAGGGTACCGTTGAACAGGCGCGGCAACTCGGGAATCAGCCGGATCATCGGAACCTTGGGAATAATGCAGTAGTCTACGAGTCCGTCATCCATCACTGCCAGCGGGACCTGACGCATTCCGCTTCCGGAATACTTGCCGTTGCCGAAGGCTATGGAATAGCACGGGCCGTAGAATATAAGTTCCCCGTCCGCTATGACATTTACGTTGATGGCCTTGAGATTCATAATCGTGTAGCGCAGCGCATTCAGATAGATGAGTTTGCCCCGCTTGCCGCTTTCTTTCTGGGCATTTACACGCTTGCATACGTGCGAATCGAAGCCCACTCCGCCAATGTTCGCCATATAGGCTACCTTGCCCCCGCTGCCCTTGACCCTGATTACGTCCATGCGCCCCGTAGAATCCTTGTCTATAAGATCCACCACGGCATCCGAATCATGAGGAACTCCGAGCGACTTTATCCAGTCGTTTCCGGAGCCTATGGGCACCACGCCAAGATGAAATTCTTCGGTGAGCGTGCCTGACTTGGCGCACCAGCGGCAGATTCCGTTGAACACTTCGTGCAGGGAACCGTCCCCGCCCACGGCTATGATTCTCCTGAAACCTTCGGCGGCTGCATCGTATGCCAGGGCCGTAGCATGACGCTTGTGGTCGGTAAGTGCTATGTCGAAAGGTATTCCGAGACGTTCGAGCTTGCGTTCGGCCGGCAACCATTCATACATGGTCTTGCCGGAACCTGCCCGGGGATTTACTATGAAAAAATAACAATCGGTTTTTGGCGTGGACATGCCGCAAATGTAGGAATTATTTGCTAATTTTGTGTTCTGTGTTTTAAAGTATGGGAAAAGTAATAGCTATAGCCAATCAAAAAGGAGGGGTGGGCAAGACCACTACAGCCATCAATTTGGCCGCCTCGCTCGCAGTCTTGGAGAAGAAGGTACTCGTAATAGATGCCGATCCTCAGGCCAACACCACTTCCGGTCTGAATTTCTCTCCCGACAATGACGAACACCGTACGCTATACGAGGCAATGATAGGGCGCATCGACATCACGGATACCCTTATACGCACAGAAGTCGAGAACCTGCACATGATACCTTCGCACATCAATCTCGTGGGTGCCGAAATAGAGCTTTTGGAAGCTCCGGAACGTGAATCCGTAATGAAAAAGGTGCTTGAGCCCATACGCGGGAACTACGACTACATAATCATAGACTGCTCTCCCTCTCTCGGACTCATCACGGTCAATTCGCTCGCTGCCGCCGATTCGGTCATGATTCCCGTCCAGCCGGAGTTCTTCGCGCTCGAAGGATTAGGCAAACTGCTGCAGACCATACGCCTGGTGCAGGGCGGAGTGAACCCTTCCCTTGCAATAGAGGGTTTCGTAGTCACCATGTACGACGGACGCACGAGAGTACACAGCCAGATAGTCGAGGAACTGCATGACCACTTCAAGGACCTCGTTTTCAAGACTATCATCCAGCGCAACATACGCCTCAGCGAGGCTCCTTCGCACGGCAAGCCCATACTTCTTTACGACATCATGTGCAACGGTTCCAGCAACTACCTCAATCTTGCGAGGGAGGTTCTGGAGCACAACGGAGAGTCATTATGAGCAAACAGCCAAGAGGCCTGGGCAAGGGTTTGAGTGCCCTTCTGGGCGAAGTGCCCAATGCGGACCAGCTCCGCAAGCCCGTAGGTTACATAAACAAGGAAATAGTCGGAACCCGGGGACAGGAGGAGAACACTGCCGACATACTCCGCATACCTGTGGATATGATCGAGCCTAACCCCTTCCAGCCGCGTATGTCCTTCGACAGCGAGGCGATGGAAGAACTCGTATCTTCCATCAAGACCCTCGGACTCATACAGCCCATCACCGTCCGTCGCGTCACCGACAACCGCTACCAGATAATCAGCGGTGAACGCAGATACAAGGCCTGCCGCATTGCCGGCATGACCACCATTCCGGCCTATATCCGCGATGCCAACGAGCAGGGAATGCTCGAAATGGCCATAGTCGAGAACGTACAGCGCGAGAACCTCGATCCCATCGAACTTGCCTTGAGTTACCAGCGTCTGATAGACGAGTGCGAACTCACGCAGGATGCCCTGGCGGACAGGGTGGGGAAGAAGCGCGCAACCGTGGCCAATACCATAAGACTGCTGAAACTCCCGGCAAAGGTACAGCACGACATCAAAGTGGGCCTGCTGAGCGCAGGTCACGCCAAGGCCATACTCGGAGTGGAAGACCCGGAAGTGCAGGAAAGGCTGTGCGACCTCGTAATCAGCGAAGGTATGTCCGTAAGGGAGCTCGAATCCATGGTGCGCAAGCTCTCGCTTGCCCCTGCAGGACAGGAAAGCCCGCGCAAGAATCCCAAGCCCCAGGAACTCACAGAAGATTATTACAGCCTGCTCGACCGCATGGGACGTTATTTCGCCGGGGATATCTCCCTGAAACGCAGTCCTTCCGGCAAGGGTACGATGACCATACGCTTCTCTTCCGACGAGGAAGTGAGGGAGTTTGTCAAGGCATTGGAAAACAGGAATCTATAGGATGAAGACTTTCAGGCTGGCGTTCATACTGGCAGCGGTGCTCGTCGCCGCTTTCCATTGTATTGACGCTTCCGCCCAATTCTCCCAGGAATATAACGCGACTACCGCTACGGCCCAGGACAGTACCGATACCAACAAGGGCATGTTCTCCTTCAGGGAATATTTCGGCGGACTCCAGCACAAGAACACAATGAAAATCGGCACCATGTTCGCGGGGTCCACTGTTTTCATCGGCGGAACGCAGATTTACAACAAGCAATACTGGAAACTGCCATTAGTTTACAGCGGCATAGCGGGCTGCGTCGGTGCCGGCATATACATGAATTCGCGCGGCAACAGCACTGCGGCCACCTGGTGCTTCGTGGGTGCAGGCGTCGCGTACTGGGCCACACTGATGGACGGAGTGCTGAACTACGAGCCGGCGGATTATCCCCACGCGGGCAAGGCCGCGCTGTTTTCGCTCCTAGTGCCGGGTCTCGGACAGATATACAACAAGGAGTACTGGAAAGTTCCCGTCTACCTGGGACTTATGGGCTTCGGAGTACACTATTACTTCGACTGCCGGAAGAATTTCCTGCGTTTCAGGAGCATATATCTCGAAGCAAGCGAGGCCGGAAGTTCATATACCGGTCCCGTAACTTCCACGCAGGCAATATATTACCGCAACATCTACCGCCGTTACAGGGATTACGCTCTGCTCGCCGTGGTAGCCGTATACATCCTGCAGATCATCGATGCCAACGTATTCGCCTACATGCACAACTTCGAGGTGACGGATGACATCTCCATGAACATGTCGCCGACCGTCATACTGCCGGACAATCAGTTTGCATGGAATTCCGGAGCGCAGAACGCTGCCGTCGGACTCAGACTTGGATTCACATTCTGACGCATGATAAAGAAAATACTGATATTGCTCCTACTGTTTCAAATGACTCCTCTCCATGCCCAGAACTTGCGGAGCGGAATGTGGAACAGACCCCCAAGAAAGGCCCTCGAAGCCGAAAATTCGCAACTCAAATCGAGCCTCGACTCCCTGCAGTACATAGTGGACAGCCTGTCCGCAAGGCTGTATGCGGATGAAACCGAGCAACTTGCCGTCCTCAAAAACGACGGTATTCTGGACCCGGAAATCGACTATACGCCCGAAGTCACCGACTCACTGCTCCAGCTGTGGTACAGGTATTCCTTCATCGGCGACTTCGACACGGTAAACGAATTCAACATGGATTCAGTGCGCTTCAACTCCAATGTGAGCGACGAGGAGATGATGAGGCGGCTGGAAAGCATGAATTCCTTTATCTCATTGCCTTACAACGACATAGTCAAGAACTACATAATCCTGTATTCCGAGCGCATGCCCACACGTATGGGTCAGGTGATGGGCCTCAGCAATTACTATTTCCCTATTTTCGAGGAGGTATTCAACCGTTACGGGCTTCCGCTTGAACTGAAATACATGGCCGTGGTAGAGTCCATGCTCAATCCCGTGGCCCGTTCCAAGGCCGGAGCGATGGGAATCTGGCAGTTCATGTACAGCACCGGCAAGTCCTATGGGCTGGAAATCACTTCATACGTGGACGAGCGTCTGGACGTTGAGAAGGCGGCTGATGCTGCTGCCCGCTACCTGAGGGATTCCTACAAGGTCTTCGGAGACTGGGCCCTCGCAATCAGCTCATATAACTGCGGCTCCGGCAATGTTTCCAAAGCCATACGTCGGGCCGGCGGCAAACGCGACTTCTGGAGCATCTATCCCTATCTGCCGAGGGAGACGCGCGGCTATGTTCCGGCTTTCGTGGGAGCGATGTACGCCATGACCTATTACCGCGAATACGGCATCGTGCCACAGGATGTGGGTCTGCCCGCCAAGGTGGACACCTTCGAAATCAGGCGCAACCTGCATTTCGAGCAGATAAACGCCGTGGTCGGTGTACCCAAACAGGATTTGAAAAACCTGAATCCCCAGTATGTTCACGAGATAATCCCCGGCAACAACCACAGTTATATTGTCAAGATTCCCACTTCGTGGACATCAAGTTTCGTGGAAGCGGACAGCGACAGCCTGTATGCCTACAAGGCCGATTCGCTGTTCAGCACGAAAGTCCTGCAACAGGTTGAGAATTCAGCCAAGAATACGGGCCGCATCGCATACAAGGTCAAGAGCGGAGACTATCTGGGACGAATCGCATCACGTTACGGCGTGACCGTAAACCAGTTGAAACGCTGGAACAACCTCAATTCCTCCAACATCAGGGTAGGGCAGACGCTATACATCTACGGAGCATCGCCTGCCGTCGAGACTGCAGCAGTTTCTTCATCGGGCAGCTCGTCCGCCAGCCAGACAACAAGCAGTGCATCCGCAGCTTCGTCGTCCAGCGGCGGAAATCAGGGCATCTATACCGTAAAAAGCGGAGATTCGCTCTACACCATAGCCAAGCGCTATCCCGGAGTGAGCGCGGAGAATATCAAGCAGGCCAACGGATTGAAATCCGACAAGATACGACCCGGACAGAAGTTGATAATCCCCAATCCTTAGAAATTTGCGAGCCTTTTCGGTTTTCCGAAAAGGTTTTTTTAGACATATTTATATAACTTTGTATCTGTATCTGAAACATCGTATCATGAAAGACTCACTTTGGAAAACAGCGATTAATGAATTTTTCTATTTCTATGCCTTTTATTTAACATTTTCACTATTCTCCCATCAGAATTACACCCCTATGAGGCATGTCATTGTCTCAGCATGCGCTTCGCTTATCTATGCGTCTATCATGACTATAGATTTTAAACGAAAAAAGAAAAAGCAATCAGGACGTTAATTGCTAATCATCAGTCGCAGTGGTTCTGGAAGTTCTTGGCGATTTGTCATCATAGTTCCCATATTTTCATTTTTGAGCCTTCCAGGCACCGCAAACGCGAGTCTGGAGCAAAGCAAGTCCAAGCCCTTGAACATAGTGGGCTGTCTTTGAGCGGGCAAACCAGACAGGATGCAGGCGATAGTCCGTTTAGTTCTCCAAAGAATAATCGGTGAATAATATACCCTCGAGATGGTCCGTTTCGTGCTGGAAGATGACGGCCGTATAGCCGCTGACCGTGTCCCGTACAGTCTCCAAAGTTTGCGGATCGGTGTAGCGTATCATCACTGTCTGTGCCCTCTTTACGTCCGCCCGGGCATCCGGAATCGACAGGCAGCCTTCCGGTCCGATTTGGGTTTCCTCTGAACGGTCTTCAATATAGATGTTCGGATAGACCTCGAAGGGCGTACCTTCCTTGTCGTAACGCATTACGGCCACGACACGGCGCAACAGCCCCACCTGGGGCGCAGCTATTCCAACACCGTCCTGCGTAGGATCAGTTACCGTGTCCAACATCCTCCGGGCGAGTTTCCCGTAAAGAGGGGAGCGCAGGTCCACAGGACTCAAATCCACGCACTTGGAGCGCAGCACCAGCGAATCCTCCGGATCAGTGACCTGTAGTACCCGCATTATTCCCTCAGAATCTATCAGGGCCTTTTCCCCGGCCGTAAGCGCGGGAACCTCCGCAACATTCTGTCCGCAGGCCGACAACAAAGCCAGCGCAGCGACGAGCAAAAACGGTAAATGTCTTTTCATATCGCCGCAAATTTAAACATTTCGCCGACATCGGATTTGAGATTGGTGGATTTTTGTGCAACTTTGCGGCGCCGTTACCCTAAGCGACGGAGGCACGAAAGCGCAATGGAAAAGAGTAAAATACAGAAAACCAATGCCGCAAGGCTGCTCGACAGGGCCAAAATCCCTTACGAACTGATTCCTTATCCCATAGGCGAAGAACACATGTCGGCGGAAGAAGTCGCCCGCAGTATAGGTGAGGACATTGCCTGTGTGTACAAGACCATAGTGCTCCACGGGGACCGCAGCGGCTATTTCGTCTGCGTGGTCAGGGGAGACTGCGAAATAGACTTGAAAGCGGCGGCCAAGGCCTCGGGCAACAAGAGCGCAGAACTGATACATCTCAAGGAACTCTTCCCGCTGACGGGCTACGTACGCGGCGGTTGCTCGCCCATAGGCATGAAGAAAAGTTTTCCTACATATTTCCAGGCCGACATTATGGACAAGCCTTTCGTCTATGTCAGCGCAGGACAGCGGGGACTGCAATTCCGTATAGCACCCGCCGAGTTGGTCAAATTTACCAGAGGCAAACTGTTCTGACTCATTTCACCCCCTCGCTGTCAGCTTCACCGGAGGCAAACTACTCACTTCAGAAGACGGCGCTGTCAGTTTCACCAGAGGCAAACTGCCCATTTCAGCAGACGGTGCAGTCAGTTTCACCAGAGACAAACTACTCATTTCAGCAGACGGCGCACAAGGGAGAAAAAGCGGTAGGGAGGATAACGGAAAGGAAGGTCGATGCGCGTGGATGCCAGCGAAACGGAGCGTCTGTGCGAGAAGGCAAGGAAGCTGTCCCTCCCGTGATATGCTCCCATTCCGGAATTGCCGACTCCGCCGAAAGGCAGATTATGGTTGGCTATGTGCATGATGGTGTCGTTGATGCAAAGCCCTCCGGAAGTGCAGCGTGATGCAAAATCGAGCCCTTTTTTCTCGTTGCCGAAAAAGTACATTGCCAGCGGCTTTTCCCTTGAATTTACGAAATCCCTCACCTCGGAAAGCTCCCGGAAAGTCATCAGCGGAAGCACAGGACCGAAAATCTCTTCCTGCATAACAGGGATTGTCGTATCCTTAATTTCCAAAAGCGTAGGCTCAATGTAGCGTTCGGCCTCGTCGCTTGCACCGCCAGCGAGCACCTTGCCCTGCGACAGATAGGAAACCACCCTTTTCCAGGCCCCCGGGCTTATCATCCTGCCGAAATTCGCGCTTTCCCGGCTGTTTCCCTGATGCAAGTCCGACACAGCATTGCGGAATCCTTCCGCAAAACGCTCTTTAAGTTCCTCATGTACAAACACATAGTCAGGCGCAATGCAGGTCTGTCCGGCATTCAGGGTCTTGCCCCATGCTATGCGCCGAGCCGCTAAAGCGGGGTCAGCGTCCCTGTCCACTATGCAGGGGCTCTTGCCTCCGAGTTCCAGCACTACCGGGGTCAGATTGCGTGCGGCCGCCGCCATGGCAGCCTTGCCGAGTCCGGGGCTGCCGGTCAGGAAAATCAGGTCGAAGCGCTGGGCGAAAAGTTCCTCGTTCACCTCCCTGTGTCCATCGAAGACGGCAACGTAATTGCTTTCAAAGCAGGATTCAAGCAGTTCTTTAAGCAGGGCGGAGGTCTTGGGAACTAACGGGGAAGTCTTCAGCACTGCAGTGCAGCCGGCCGCAATTGCGCCTACGAGCGGATTCAGCAGCAGTTGTACCGGATAATTCCACGGCGAAACTATCAGCACCGTTCCCCGGGGTTCGGTCAGGATGCGGCTGCGTGACGGGAAATGCGCAAGGGGAGTCCTCACCCTGCGGGGCTTTGCCCATGAGTCCAAATGTCTGAGCTGATTGCGGATTTCCGAAAGCACGATGCTTGTCTCGGTCATGAAGGCTTCCTCCGGCGACTTGTGCAGTTCTTCCCAAAGGGCAGCGCAGATTTCGCCTTCCCGTGCCTTGACTGCTTCCTGCAATTTGCGCAACTGCTTCTTGCGGAAACTCGTCGGAAGGGTCGCTCCGGAGAGGAAAAATTCTTTCTGCGCGAGAACGGTCTCGCTGATATTCATTTCTTGTAGTATTTGGGCCAGCAGGAGGACAGATAGGCTTTCAGGCCGTCCTCGTGGCGGTTCGGCTGAGGTTCATAAAAGACTTTGCCGGACAGGCCTTCCGGCATGAATTCCAGGTCGGTGAAATGTCCCGGATAATCGTGCGCATACTTGTAGCCGTCGGAATAGCCGAGTTCCTGCATCAACTTGGTCGGGGCATTCCGCAGGTAGAGGGGCACCGCAGCCGTGGAATCGGCCTTTGCCGCCTCCATCGCCGCACCTATGGCCATGTATGCGGAATTGCTCTTCGGCGAACTGGCCAAATATATGGCACATTCGCTTAGAGGGATACGGGCCTCCGGCATACCTATGTTGTGTACAATGCGGAAAGTAGCGTCCGCAAGCAGCAGCGCGTTCGGGTTCGCCAGCCCCACGTCCTCGGCTGCAAGAATGCACATTCGCCGGGCTATGAACAGGGGATCTTCGCCCCCGTCGAGCATACGGGCCATCCAGTAGACGGCAGCATTAGGGTCGGAACCGCGCACGCTCTTGATGAAAGCGGAGATTATGTCGTAGTGCATTTCCCCGTCCTTGTCGTAGATGGCGACATTCTCCTGCAGGCACTCGGTAACTGTCCTGTTGTCTATCACAACCTTTCCCTGCTGAGCATCACAGACCAGTTCGAGTATATTCAACAGCTTACGGGCATCTCCGCCGCTCTGGCGGAATAGGGCATCCGTCTCGCGCACTTCTATCTTCCTCTCTTTCAGCACGACGTCCTCGCTGATTGCCCTGCGCAGCAAGGCATCGAGTTCCTCCGTGCCGAGAGACTTCAGCACAAAGACCTGACAACGGGAAAGCAGGGGAGTGATGACCTCGAAGGAAGGATTTTCCGTGGTCGCTCCTATCAGCACCACCACGCCCGACTCTACGGCACCGAGCAGGGCATCCTGCTGGGCCTTGTTGAAACGGTGTATCTCGTCTATGAAAAGTATGGGTGCACCGGACTTTGAAAAAATGTTCCTGTTCTTGGCCTTGTCTATCACTTCACGCACTTCCTTTACACCCGCGCTCACTGCCGACAGGGTAAAGAAATCCCGTTCGAGACTTTGGGAAATTATCCTCGCCAGAGTCGTCTTTCCGACACCCGGAGGTCCCCAAAGAATGAACGAGGACAGATTGCCGGAGTCCAACATGTTCCGAATTATGCCTCCCTCTCCGACCAAATGCCTCTGGCCGGCGTATTCCTCCAGATTTTGAGGCCTCATACGCTCGGGAAGCGGCGGTAACATTTTTGTTATTGACTCTGACATTTATGTTTTATCGCCTAATAATCAAGTTTTTTGATATAGGAGCGACGGCGTTTCTTACATTCGGGGTTGTAGTAGCGGAATTGGAGCTGATTCTTCATGTTGTACTCCAGAATCGCATTGGTTTCAGCCCATTTCACGTTGAACTCGTGGAATTTCGTAAACATGTCGGCATGCAGCAGGATGTTAATTCCCGTGTTCTGGTACTCAGGCAGCACGCCTACCAGCAGCATCTCGACTCCTTCCTCGCGTTTCCAGAACAGCGAACGCAGCAGATACCACCAGCCTAAAGGCCACAACTTGCCGCGGCATTTCTGCAGGGCGCGGACTATGGAGGGCATTGTGACACCGAAAGCCACCAGGTCGCCCTTTTCGTTCTCCACTACGGAGATGAAGCGCAGGTCGAGTATGCTGAGATAGAAATCCAGGTATTTGTCGGCCATGCTGTCCGGAAGAACCGTGAAGTTGTAGAGTTTCTTGTAGCACTCGTTGATGCCCCGGAAAATCTTGTGGCCGTAATCCTCCTCCTTGATTATCTTGCGTGTGATGGGACGTACATGGACATTGTAGCGTTCCTCAATGACTTTCTTCACCCTGTCGAGTCTTTCGGGGAATTCGTCGGGCAGGTACATCTTGAACTCCACCCAATCGGCATCCTTCTCGAAGCCCATCCTGTTTTCTATGAAATCCACATAATACGGATGGTTGTATATCAGGGCCATCGTGCTGAGCTGGTCGTAGCCTTCGATGAGCAGACCTTCGGGATCGAAGTCGGTGAATCCGAGCGGACCTACCACGGAGTCCATACCGTACTGGCGTCCGAATTCCTCCACCTTGTCCATCAACGCTCTTGCCACATCATAATCTTCTATGAAATCGTACCAGCCGAAGCGTACTTCCTTATGATCCCATTGCTCGTTAGCCTTGTGGTTCACTATCGCCGCCACACGTCCCGCAATCTTGCCGTCCTTGTAGGCAAGGTATAATTTATAATCACAGAATTCCCGCGCAGCGCTTTTTTTGGGGTTGAGAGTATCAATCTGGTCAAATACGATAGGGGGGACATAGTAGGGATTGTCCTTGTACAACAACTCGGGAAACAATACGAACTTGCGCAACTGTCTGCGAGTTTTTACTTCTTTGATTTCGATAGACATTTTAAGGCTGAAATTCCAGTTACACGACCGCTAATTTACATTTAAATTGCAAAAAATCAAAAAAACCGGTATCTTGCCAGGCGATGTTACTGAAACCCTTCCTCGTTGCTTCATGCAGCGTATTGTTCTTGTTTACCGTTCCCGTCAAAGCCCAAAGCCTCGGCCTCCAGAGCGCGTTCGACGGTTTCGGACTGATGCTGCAGTGGCCCAATTCGGACAGGAACGAAATGGAAGTGTTCAGTCTGCTCTGTGACACATACGGCGTCCACAGGGCAAGGACTGACGATCTTGGAGTGAGGTTCTCCTACACGCACAATTATGTACTGTACCGCTTCTACAACGATGAAATGGAACTTGGCCTGCGTCTTGGAGCAGGAGTTACCTTAGGCTACGCTCACGACAATGAAAACGGCATCTTCATAGGTACGCAGGAAGCCCTGACCCAAAATATGGGCTTTATTGCAGCCCTTTGCTGCACAGGCGGGGCAAGAATCGACTTTTTCCGCCGTAGGGTGGCAGTAGACCTGAGTTTCTGCGCCAGCCCGGGAGTACACGTCAGGCGCGACGAGACCACCGGAAACGTCTACGTCTCACTCTACAAAAACGGTATCTATCACGTGATATATCCCCAACTGACCGTAATGTACAGGTTCCGATGAAGAAGAAACTCCTGCTGCTGATACCGCTCGCACTGGCACTGGCCGTGCATCCTGCCGAGGCAAGGAACGCCGACGGTGAGAGGTTCTTTGACAAACTGCACTTCAACCTGGAATGGGGCATCACCCAGACACTTTTTAACGCCTATCACTACAACATACTCAGTGAGGAGGGCTACAGAATCGACTCATCGGGCAGTGGTTTCATGTACGATCCCAGCGGCTTCGTTGCATTTGGAGTGGGAGTGGACTTCTTCGACAGGCTGCTGCTTTCTCTGTACGGAGCTTATGTGGGCATCACGGACGACACCCAGATAGTACCCCTGACCCTCAGATTGAACTATTTTCCCAAGACGATACACAATGACGGTTTCCTTATATTCATCGACGGGGGAGTCGGCATGAACTTACACAGTGAAATACGCAACAATTCGGCGGCCCTCGCCGGTTTGGGCGGCGGGTACAGGCTCATCCTTTCCAGACGCTTCAGCTTAGACTTCCTGCTGGGCATCAGGGCAGCTTTCGTCAAGCCCAACATTCCAAGTCCCGACGGTCCCGGCTACGTGACTGAGGACAACATCAGGCGCAACAACGCCTCGTACTACGCCCTGAGTTTTACCATCGCGCTTTCGCTATGATATGTTTCACCCCTAAGTCTGCTATCGCAGTCCCTGCGCTTCGCTTCACTGCCCGACGGCGAGTCCTGCAAGCAGGGAAAGGGTAAAACTTAAAACAGGCTGTCAACAGCCGTAATGACTTTCTCCGCAGGAGTGTCCGGCGGCAGGATGAGGTCGGGGGCCTTGTAGCAGTAACCGTCCGACATGGACACGAAAGTGCCGCCTCCGGTACAGTTGAGCATGATAAGTTCGTCTTTCTTCACCGCTCCGGTGGCCACGGCCTGAGACAGGGCATATACGGCAGCGCCGGCTGCAGGGAGGAGGTCATATCCCTCGAGGTTGCGGAATTGCTGCAACATGAACACTATACCGTCGTTGGGGCAGCAGAACACGTCTCCACCGCTGGCCTTCAGTACATCGTACACACCTCCGACTATGCCGTAGGGAGGCTGGCGGTTGGCAAGAACCTTGGCCAGTATGTATTCCGCATTCTTGCGGCCCTCCTCGGGCTTCAGCTCGGCAAGTTTGCGCGAACCGGCCTTCCATGAGTCGCTGATGAGCGTAAAAGGCGTATTCTGGGCTACATATACCCTCATGCTGTTCTCGCCAAAACGTCCGTCTGCAGCCAGTCTCTCGGCATTCTCCCATGCGGCAATGGCTCCGGTACCGGAACCCACGGCCTGGAAATAGGCATCGGGAATGCGTCCGACGGTCTCCACGAAACTGAGTATGGTGGTGCCCATTCCGTCGCGACGTGCCACATTCTTGGCACCTCCTTCAAGGAAAAAGCGGGGGTTCCGGGCCAGTTTCTCGCCTATGGTGATGGCATCGTAATAGTCGCAACCGTGGGGGACTGCCACCACTTTCACGCACTTGTTGAGTTTCTTGCGGAACCAAAGGTCATGCTTGCTGTCCTCGGGGACGCAGATTACCACGGGAATGTCGTTGTCCGAGCAGACCTGTGCAAAGGCGCGGGCGGTGTTACCGGCAGACTGCACTATGAGTACCCTGTCTTCCTTGGCCTCCATGCGTGCGCAGACGGTGTAGGCCTCGGTCTCCTTGAAAGAGCAGGTGCGCATGTAGGCGCCTATCTTGGGATTGTATCCGGAGAAGGTAATATAGAGGTTCTCCAGTCCGAGGAACTTGGCGAGACCTTCGGACTTGTAAGTGACCGGAATTGCGGAATTCTTGAGCGTCCTGCGTATAGGCAGCCAGTTGGCATAGCGGTAGATGCCGCTCAATTCAGGACGCGGAGTGAACTGTTTGGTGGGGTAGATTGCCCTGACGAGCGACGGCTCGGGGCTTTGGGGGTCGGCAAGAGTCCACCCCTCATCGTCGAAGATGCGGCCTGTGGCAACATTCATCAACTTGTATTCCGTTGGCTTGAACTTCATATTAGTATTTTAGTTTAACACATCCTTTCTTTTGAGCAGCACGCAATTTTCCACGTGTACCGTATGCGGGAACATATCCACGGGCTGTACGGCCACTATGTCGTATGCCGTGCAGAGCCTTTCCAGATCCCTTGCCTGCGAGGCCGGATTGCAACTCACATACACTATGGTCTGGGGAGCGGCTCCAAGTATCGTCTCCACCACGTCAGGGTGCATTCCTGCGCGGGGCGGGTCGGTTATTATCACGTCCGGCCGGCCATGTTCGGCTATGAAGTCCTCGCAGAGTATGTCCTTCATGTCTCCGGCAAAGAACTCGCAATTCTCTATACCGTTGATTTTCGCGTTGATACGTGCATCCTCAATGGCTTCCGGCACGTATTCTATTCCTATCACCTTCGCTGCCCCCGCACTGACGAACTGGGCTATAGTGCCCGTTCCGGTGTAGAGGTCATAAACGGTCTGGCTGCCGTCAAGAGCCGCAAAATCGCGCACCACGCTGTAAAGCCTGTATGCCTGGAGACTGTTGGTCTGGTAGAAGGACTTGGGTCCTATCTTGAAACGCAGTCCTTCCATGCGCTCGTAAATGGCATCTTCACCGCGGTACAATATGCACTCCTGATCGGCTATACTGTCGTTGAGCTTGCTGTTTATGACATAGTACAAGGAAGTGATTTCGGGAAAGGCTGCGGCAACCGCATCCAGCATGGCTTCCCGTCCGGGGAAATCCGCCGCGAAGCAGACTATGAGCATTACCTGACCATCCTCAGTAGTCCTGATGAAGATATTCCTGAAAACGCCCCGGTTTTCCCTGAGGTTGTAGAAAGGGATACCGTGCGAAAGTGCATATTCCTTCAAGAACTTTCGTATGGCATTGGAAGGCTCGGGTTGCAGGTGGCAGACATCTATGTCAAGCACCTTGTCGAAGAATTTGCCGACATGGAAGCCCAGACCGGCCTTCTGTTCGGGTGAAAGGTCCTCAGGATCTTCTTCCGGCAATATCCAGCGCTTGTCTGATGCCGTGAATTCCAACTTGTTACGATAATATTGCGTTCTCTCCGAGGGGATGATAGGGGAAACTTCGGGCAGTTCGAGATGGCCCAACCTGACGAGCTGATCCACTACCTGCTGCTGCTTTGCTTCGAGCTGCATCCGATAGGGGAGCAACTGCCAGCGACATCCTCCGCAGATGCCGAAATGCGAGCAGAACGGCTTCAAACGCTCGGGCGAAGGCTCCACCATACGTATGATGCGGGCCTCCATGAAGTTCTTCTTCTTTCTGGTCACAAGCACGTCCACAACATCACCGGGAACGGCGTACTCCACGAACACGACGATGCCATCGGGGTTATGGGCGATGCTCCTGCCTTCTGAAGCTATCTTCTCGATTCTCAGGTTCTCAAGTATTATGTTAGATTTTGACCTTGACATTTTTCTTTGGCAAGAACGTGCTAAGTTAATACCATTTTTTCAAAGTAGGAGAATTTTTGCGTATTTTCGCCCGATTTTAACCGACAAGATATGTACAAGATAATGTTTATATGCCACGGCAATATCTGCCGTAGCCCGATGGCGGAATTCGTGATGAAACACATGGTAGGGGAGGCCGGCAGGGCAGGAGAGTTCAAGATAAGTTCAGCCGCCGTGTCTTACGAGGAAATCGGAAATCCCGTCTATCCGCCGGCTGCAGCAAAGATGCGGGAGAAGGGAATACCGTTCGGAGGGCACCGCGCACACAGGATTACGCCCGACGAGGCCCGGGAATACGACCTGCTGATAATCATGGACTCGTCCAACGAGCGTCTGCTCAAAGGTATAGTGCCGTCCTCCGAATACGGCAAGATCCATTATCTCATGGAATACGCCGGCTGCGGAAAACGTAATGTCGCCGACCCTTGGTATAGTGGAGATTTCGAGAGCTGCTATCGCGATGTGGAGCGCGGCTGCCGTGGACTGCTTGCACAACTTAACATAATATAAATTGTGTAACAACTCGACCAACCCAACGGACACTAAGCAAAACCCACGGCCTGAAGCAGCCCAATCGGCAACCTTGCACCGCCAACTGCTAACTATCAACTACGGTTCCTCAATGAATCGCTCCTTGGCGGCCACTGGATTTCCGTAAATCTGCCAGAAAATCTTGCGCAGTTCATCACGATCCAGACTTTTTTCCACCTTGTCGAGTTTCTTCTCTGTGTAGGCTTTGAAACTCTCCAACTCATCCTTGCCGTACAGTCCGGCATATTTGCTTGTTCCCGTCATGAGGTCATAGCCCATGTAGTTGGTCTTCCACAACTTGTAGCCGCTGAGTATTCTCACGTCCAGGGTGCGGCGTATGGACTGGTATCTGTCATTCTTGTCGCAGGCCGATGCCATGGCGATTTCCTCCTCGCTGAGCGGCGCTCCGACATGCAGGTGTATGCCGCCCTTCTTCTGTCGTATGCCGGTGATTATGCTGTGAATATCCTCTTTTTTCTTCTTGACATACTGACGTTGCCCGGAAATCAGCACCTCGCGGGCCTTGCGGATATCGCAGGGCTCATATTCGTAGGATATGCTCATGGGCGTTATGGACAGCTCGGCGAAATTCTCGGCAAAACTGCCGTTCCCGCTCATGTCGAACATCTTCAGCAGTCCCTGCTCAGTGCAGTCCAGACCATTCTTGGTGCGTCCCTCGCGCTGGGCTATCCATACGGAACTGCGGCCGGATGACACGGATGTCCTTATGTAACTTGAAAGCAACTTGGACGACAGATAGAGTTCCCTTGCAGATATACCCCTAATCACCTTGATCATGCGGTTGGAGCGCAGCAGGTCGGCTACTACCTTGTCGCCTTCAAGAAGATTGCTGCCTACGCATATCTCAGTGAGCGGCAGTCCGTTATAATACAGCATCCACTGCACCAACGCAGGATCGAGCACTATATCCCTGTGGTTTGATACCGCCAGGTAGGTCTTTCCGGCAGGAATGTGCTCCACCCCCGAGTAGGTGAATCCGTCCGAACTCCTTTCGAGTATGGCGGCAATGACCTTGGACATGACCACCACCTGAAAATCGTCCACCGAATGGACCTCTTTCAGCAGTTTCGACAAATAGAAAGGCCTGTTCGGAAACAGGAACATGGACACCACTGCAAGCTTGGGGTTCATGCGCATGTTCCCCAAGGCTTCTTCCACTTCCGCATCAGTATAAGGGCGGATTAAGTCAAATTCGTTCTCAGCCATAGTCTAATATTCGCCGAAGGCTCGGCGTTTCTTAATAAATGCTTTCTAATGCATCGCTGTTCTCCCTTCGGAAAAGCAGCGAACTGTCTCCATAGCTCAGGAAGCGGTAGCCGCTGTCGAGAGCGTGTTTGTATACCGATCGCCAATCACCGCCCAAAAATGCTGAAATTAGCAGGAGCAGCGTGCTTTGGGGCTGGTGGAAGTTGGTCACCATCGCATCCGTCATTCGGAAACGGAAGCCCGGAACTATTATTATGCGCGTGCCGGTCACAAGTGAATAGCGTCCATGGGACTCAAGATAGCGCACAATGGCATCCAGAGCCTCCTCACGGCTGTATGGATATGCCCTTTCGTAAGGGTCCCATTGTCCGATTTCGGCCGGCCCGCCCTTTTCGATTATGGAAACTCCTTCATAGTACAGCGATTCAAGGCTGCGCACCGAGGTAGTGCCCACTGCGACCGTTTTTCTCCCGTTTCCAACGTCTCGCAACTTGCGCAGCAGATCTATGCTCACGCTGAAAGGCTCACGGTGCATCTTGTGCCCCGAAATCTCGTCGCTTTTGACTGGCAGGAATGTTCCCGCGCCAACGTGCAGACACAGGCTCTGGATGTCAATTCCGCGCTCCTCAATAGCCTTCAGGACCTCCGGCGTGAAATGCAGGCCGGCAGTAGGAGCGGCAACAGAACCGCGTATGCGGGCGTAAGTAGTCTGATACCTCTCAGTATCAACATCTTCCGTCTCCCTGTTCAGGTACGGAGGGATGGGAATACGTCCGCACATTTCCAAAACGCGCGAAAAAGGATCCCCGCTCTTCCATGAGAACTCCACTTCTGCCGTCCGAGCATCGCGCGAGACAAGACGGGCGGTAAGTCCGAGCTTCACGAGTTCCTCGGAGGATGCGTGTTCTATGTCGAGTTGCAGGATTTCATCCGTTTTCCAGCGCTTCACATTGCCCACCACACACTTCCAGCGGCAATTCTGCATCGTTGCGAAAGCAAGCGCGTATTCGGCAGGAAGAGACGGCTCGAGGCAGAATACCTCAATATGAGCGCCGCTTTCCCGGCGGAAAAAGAGCCTCGCAGGTACGACTTTGGTCTCGTTGCGGACCATGAGCGAACCGGCCGGAAGCTCGTCCGGCAATTCCTTGAAACAACTATCCTTTATGCTTCCGTCTGCATTGCAGACCAATAGTTTCGATGAATCTCTCCGGGGCAAGGGATATTTGGCTATCCTTTCGTCCGGCAGTTCGTAATCGTAATCGCGTATGTGAATCTCAGGAATCATTTTCATTTACATGTCCCGTTCGCGGGCTTGCAAATGTAGGTATTTTCTGAGCTAAAACAAGGTGAAATCCCATTACATTTGTAAATTCAATCTTGGCGAATTGTGAATTTTACAGGATTTCACTTTTGTCTTCTGAAAATTTACAAAGTGTCAAATAACTATAAGTTATAAGATAGTATTATATGGTGTAAATCTATTGAAACCCAGGTATTTAAATAGTTTTATCGCAGTTTACAGAATAGCCTGTTAGGGCACTTTTTCGGCATATATAGGCAATCAGGCTGTGTAAAAGACGCATTATTCAATAATAATTGACTATTATTCAGATTATTGGGGAATTTATCTACATTGTTTGTTCAATTATTTACCGCTTATGTAGTTCACAAGATATCAACCGTTCACATGTGTAAAACTTTTGTTTCTGTTAAAATTTGTTTACATTTGTAAAGTCAATCATCAGTATCATGAATCTTCGTCTGAAACAGTTCCTGCTCGCAGAAAACATCTCGCAGTCCCAATTCGCTGAAAAGCTCGGCGTCGCCCCTGCCAGCATTTCCCATATACTCGGCGGCCGCAACAAGCCCGGCTACGATTTTTTGGTCAGCCTGGCCCGGCACTACCCTTCCTTGAACCTCGAATGGCTGATTACAGGCAAGGGCAAGATGTACAATCAGGTATCGAAGAATTCGCTGTTTGACAGTTACAATCCCCTTCCGGAGCCGGAAAATCCCCCGGTTTCTGTGGAGCCGCCGCAACAGGAGAGCCTGCAGAAGGTGGAATCGCGGCTGAATTTCGAAGATGTGGCCGCTCAGGAAAGACAGGAAAGCTCGAAGAACGCTGATGAAACAGAAATTTCCGCTAAAAATCCGAGGAAAATCACGAAAGTTATGGTATTTTACGATGACAATACTTTCGAAGAAGTGGTATAAAAAACAAAAAGTCTACAATTTTCGGTCGTGTCCGAAAACAACGACCAAAAAAGTGTAGACTACGTGTAGCGGAACAAAGTACGCAATAATATGTCAGATATCCAAATAAATTCATCTGTCCAGCGCAGAATCGCCGCCTTGCTCAAAGGCAGCGGCAAGACGCTTTCAGCCGCAGAATCCTGCACTGGAGGCATGATTTCTCATTTGATAACCACGGTTTCAGGCTCATCGGAATACTACCTTGGTTCCGTAACTTCCTATGCCATAAGCGTGAAGGAAAAGCTGCTCGGAGTTCCGGCTGAACTGATAGCGGAAAACGGAGTTGTGAGTGCGGAAGTGGCCGCGGCTATGGCCGAGGGCGTGAGAAAGGCCGTATCGAGCGACTTTTCAGTTGCAACGACCGGGCTTGCGGAAGGCAGCGACGAGCACTATCCCGAGGGAACGGTCTGGATGGCGGTTTCCGGTCCGGAAGGAACTCGCACGATGTTGTTCCAGACAAACTCCGGTGACCGTTGCAGAAATATCGAGGCCTTTGCGACGGCAGCGCTTTCGTTCCTTGAAGCCTATCTGAACGACTGCCTCGTTTAGAAATTCTGTCGGACACAGCAAGTCCATGCCGCGCAGCGAATCATCAACGGACTCTAAAGCCGGCCGGCAGACGCATCATCACCGTCCACGGCAGTGGAAATGAATTAATCAAATCGGAAATGAGAAATAAATATGATAGGATGACGGTGCTGGACGCACATTGCGATGCGCCGTCACAGATGTACAGGGGTCGTGACTACGGTATCGACAATCCCGGCTGTGCCCAGGTAGACTTCCCGAAAATGCGTCGCGGTGGCGTAAGCGCATCATTCTTTGCCGCCTACGTGCCGGCTCGTCTCCACGGAGAGGAGGCCTACAAATACGCCTGCGACCTGCTCGATTCGCTCGACAGGCAGGTGCAGGCAAATGACGGCACCGTGGCCTATGCGCGCTGTTCTGCCGGCATAGGACGCAACAAGTCCGCCGGACTGACCTCCGTGCTCGTCGGCATAGAGAACGCCTCTGCCCTCGGAGGGCAAATCGGACGGGTAAGGGAATTCTATCGTCGCGGTGTCCGCTACATCACCTTGGTCCACAGTGCGGACAACGAGGTTTGCGATTCCTGCACCGGAGAAGGAAGCTGGGGAGGATTGAGCCGGTTCGGATTCGAGCTTGTTGAGGAGATGAACCGTGCAGGAATGTTGGTGGACGTGGCACACGCCTCCGAAGCCGCAATGCTCGACGTGCTGGAGTGCAGCCAGTCCCCCATAGCCTATACCCACGGCTGTTGCAGTGCGCTTTGCGGACACAAGCGCAATATTTCCGATGACACCATGCGCAGAATCGCCGAAAAAGGCGGAGTCGTCTGCATGAGTATCTACCCGTTCTTCCTTGATGACGGTTTCACAAGCACTTTCAGGCAGTCAGGGCTGGAAGCAAAGTTGTCCGTGGAAGACGAATTTATCAAGGATCCGGGCAATGCTGCCAAACGGGCTGCCTGGGAAGAAGTGCAGTTGCAACTGCGGGGACTCCCCCGTCCCGGCATCTCCCGCGTTGCCGACCATATCGAACATGCCGTGAAAATTGCCGGCATCGAACATGTCGGAATCGGCACCGACTACGACGGAATCGAACTCACTGCCGAGGGACTTGAAAACGTTTCCCTCTTCCCCGCCCTGTGGGACGAACTTGCCAAACGGGGTTTCTCCTATTCCGACATCGCGAAGATTGCAGCAGGCAACTTCAGAAGGGTGCTAAAAGATGTGAGAAAGGCGAAAATGGCCGCTTAACATTTTTGTTAGCAATTGTAACACATTTGTTTTATTAATTGACAATCAACAACTTTCACTCAATTCAACCCATTCCTCCGTTTTGGCATCCAAATCGCGCTTCAACTCTAAATAAGTGCGGGTAAGATCCATGATATCGTCCTTTTCGGAAGGGTTGGCGAGCACTGTTTCTATCTCTTTCATCTGGGCTTCCAGCTTTGCTATCCTGTCCTCGAGATAGGAAATCCTGTTCTTTTTCTTGCGGTCAATCTTCACCGATGCGCGACGTTTTTCCTCCTCATTCCGACGCTGCTCCTTGACTTCGTTTTTTTGCGCGGAAGCGTTTGACGGAGTCTGGAACTTTCGTTCAAGTTCCGCGAGGTTCTCTATCTTGCGCTTTTCGAGGAATTCCGACACGGTTCCGAGATGCTCGGTCACATGTCCGTCGCGGAACTCGTACAACTTGTCCACAAGCCCTTCAAGGAAATCCCTGTCGTGAGAAACGACTATCAACGTTCCGTCAAAGGCCTGCAGCGCCTGCTTCAATATGTCCTTTGACTTGACATCCATGTGGTTCGTCGGCTCGTCGAGCGCAAGCAGATTGTGGCTCTGCAGCATCAACTTGGCCATTCCGAGCCTTGCCCGCTCGCCTCCCGAAAGCACTGATACGCGCTTGTCGATATCCTCGCCTCTGAAAAGGAACTGTGCCAGCAGGTCGCGGAGCTTGCTGCGTATATCGCCCACGGCTATGCGGTCAAGCGTGGAAAATACGGTCTCGCTCTTGTCCAGGACATCCTCCTGATTCTGGGCGTAGTAACCCATATTCACGTTGTGCCCGAGCACGTACTCTCCGCTGAATGGCTCCAGCTCGCCGGCTATCACACGCATCATGGTGGTCTTTCCCTCACCGTTGCGTCCGATGAAAGCCACTTTCTCTCCCCTCTTGATTTCCACGTTCGCACCGCTGAATACCGTTTTCTGCGGATACCCCACCGCCAGGTCGCTGCAGCGGAATACAACGTCGCCGGAACGCGACGCGGGAGGAAACTTCACGGTAAGCCGTACATTGTCCGTCTCATCAATTTCCACCCTCTCCAACTTTTCGAGGGCCTTGATACGGGACTGCACCTGATTCGATTTGGTCGGCTTATAGCGGAAGGTATTGATGAATTCTTCCGTCTTCTGTATCATCCTCTGCTGGTTCTCGTAGGCCGCAGTCTGTTGTTGCAGCCTTTCCGCCCGGAGTTCCAGATATTTGCTGTAAGGCACCTTGTAGTCATGGACACGGCCGAGCATGATTTCCACCGTGCGGTTGGTCACCGTATCGAGGAAACGCCGGTCGTGGCTGACCATCAGCAGGGCACAACGCCGGGATTTCAGGTAGTCCTCCAGCCATTCTATGGATTCTATATCCAGGTGGTTGGTAGGCTCGTCGAGCAGCATCAGGTCGGGGTTGCGCAAAAGTATCTTGGCCAATTCAATGCGCATGTTCCAGCCCTGTGAAAAGGTTTCCGTCAGGCGTGAAAGTTCCTCGTCCTTGAAGCCAAGTCCGAGCAGGGTCTTTCTTGCGAGCACTTCCCGGGGTTCGGAACTGTCGAGATTCAGTTTGTCATGCAACAGGCTGAGCCTTTCTATGAGTTCCGTATATTCCTCGGACTCGTAGTCGGTGCGGGTTTCCAGCTCCCGGGTCACCTCCGCAATCTCTTTCTCGGTCCTGTTGGAATCATCGAAGGCCGTCATCGCTTCCTCCAATACGCTGCGCCCCCTGTTGTGCTCCATTATCTGGGGCAAATAGCCTATGCTCAATTCGGAGGGCTTGTCTACCCTGCCGGATGTGGGACTCTGGAGTCCGCATATCAGCTTGAGCACCGTGGACTTGCCTGCGCCGTTCTTGCCGACAAGACCTATCTTGTCTGTTTCGCTGATGTGGAAATTTATCTTGTCCAAAAGTACGAAGCCTCCGTAGGCTACCGTAATGTCTTCTATGGAAACCATTTATTTCTTTAAATTATCGGAACGATATCTCCTGGAAAAACTCGGGGCGATGGAAGTCAGGCTTCTCCGTGTTTACCGGCGTCCAGCTCAGATAGTGTCTCGGTTCTCCGCACTTGTAAAAATTACCCCGCCCTTTCAACTCACGGAAGTCTGTTGCGCCCGGAAAAATTCCGACGGGAATGCCGAGCCTCAGGTCCCAGGCCGTTTTCTCCTCTCGAAGACCGAAAGGCTCCGAACCGAGCGAGGATTCTCGCGTTATCGCCTTATATGTACTGTCCGGCAGGAAAGTCCGTCCTTCCCGTGAAGTTCCGCTGCACATATATATCTTCCCTATGCAGTTGCATTCAATATTGAAGTATTCGGGTCCGCCGTCCGGAGAAAAGAAAAATTCCACGCAGGAATCTTCCCATACCGGATCCTTGTCGCTCCCGCAGCGTGCGCACACGACATCTTCCAGCACATGAAAATGCAGGAAAAGGTACTGCGGGTCACGCAGAGAGGCTTCGAACCACACCGACGGCCTGTAAGGAAATGCCTCCGGCCAGTTCACTCTGTCGATGAAGTGGAGTCCCGGTTTCGAGGTGATGAGCATAGCAATATGGTCAATTCGTATAACAGGTAAAGCGGAAAGGCCAGCACGAACATTGAGAACGGGTCGGCCGGAGTAATGAGCGCGGAAAAGACCATCAGCACCAGGAACGCGTATTTGCGGCCTTTCCTGAGGGTTTTCCGAGTCACAACGCCGAGTCTCGTAAGCACGAGCATCACGGTAGGAAATTCAAAGCACAGACCTATCAGCAGCACCATGGAAGTAAACATGGACATGTACGAGGTCAGGCTGAAAGTGTTGGTCACCTCCGGACTCACGCTGTAGTTCAGGAAAAATTGCAGGCAGATGGGCAGGACGAAGAAGTAGCCGACAATGACCCCGATATAGAACAGCACCGAGGCCATAAGGAAAGCCGCTCGCACCGCCTTTTTCTCGTTCCTGTAAAGTGCCGGGGCAATGAACTTCCAGATTTCCCAGATGATGTAGGGAAAAGACAGCACAAATCCCGCTCCTACCGAAGCTTTCAGGTGAATGAAGAACTGCGCGCTGATGTCGATGTTTATCAGTTCCATCCTGAAACCCTGCCCGAGCAGGCGATGGAGCCAGAAGTCATCCCTTGTGGGAGCGAGTATGACGGCGAAAAGTTCCTCCTTGAATATCAGGCCCAGACATGAAAGCACACAGAGAGCCGCAAGAGAGCGCAACAGGGCGCCTCTCAATTCCTCGAGATGGTCCCAAAAGCCCATCTCCGCTCCCGTTCTGGGATCAGAACCCACCGCGAAAAGGCCTTACTTGGCGGAAGTCCCGCCTTCGTTTTTGCCGTCGGATGCGACATCGGACTTGTCTGCGGGCTTGCTCTCCCCTGCTTGTCCGATTTCCTTCTCCACCTCGTTGAGTCCTTCCCTGAAACTCCTGATACCCTTGCCAAGTCCCTTCATCAACTCGGGAACCTTCTTCCCGCCGAAGATGAGCAGGCAGAGGATGAGAATGATAATCAGGTTCCAGGTACCGATTGCTAACGGATATACCAACATAACTTTACATTATTTTAGTTCAACCAGCGATGCCTCCAGCGCAGCTATGCGTGAAAGGCTGTCCGCTTCTTTCTTTCTTTCGGTAGCCACCACGGCCTCGGGGGCATGGGCCACGAATTTCTCATTCGCAAGTTTTGCCCTCACTGATGCGAGGAACTTGTGCTGGTGTTCGAGTTCCGCAAGCAGTTTGCTGCGTTCCTCCTCCAAGTCCACATGGCCTTCCACGGGCACGGACATCTTCACCGTTCCGACTATGAACGACACACTGCCGCCCTCGGGGGCCGCTGAAATGAAGTCGCTGATATTGCAGAACTTGCGTATCATGCAGTGGAATTCTTCGCTGAAATCGCCCTCGATGTTGAGTTTGAGTGCCTCTGCAGGCGGAATGCGCTTCTGCGCCCTGATGCCTCGGATGTTGTTCACGGCCTCCCTTGCGAGATCGAAGTTGCTAAGGAAAGCCTCGTCGTACTCCCCTGCTACAGGCGTGCGCTGGAACATGATGGTCTCGCCGTCCTTGCGCTCCGCCATGCCGTGCCAGAGTTCTTCGGTGATGAAAGGCATGATGGGGTGTATCAGTTTCAACAGCTTCTCGAAATAATCGAGAGTCGCTTTGTAAGTGTCTGTATCGAGGGCCGCGCCGTATGCAGGCTTCACCAGTTCCAGATACCAGCTGCAGAAATCATCGCGGAACAGCTTGTAAATGGACATGAGCGCATCGCTGATACGGAATTTGGAATAGTGGTCCTCCACCGTGGCTATGGTCTTGTCAAGCAACTGTCCGAACCACTTTACTGCCAGAGTTGCTTCCTCGCGCTTCTGTGCAGCGTCATCGGTGGTCCAGCCGCTTATCAGTCTCCAGGCGTTCCAGATTTTGCCGCAGAAATTGCGTCCCTGCTCAATCATGGACTCGTCGTAGAGTATGTCGTTGCCGGCTGATGAGCAGAGGAGCATGCCGAGACGGACAGCATCCGCGCCGTACTTGGCTATGAGTTCCAGGGGGTCTGGACTGTTGCCGAGGGTCTTGCTCATCTTGCGTCCGAGTTTGTCGCGGACTATGCCGGTGAAATATACGTTCCTGAAAGGTACATCGTGCATGAACTCTCCTCCAGCCATAATCATCCTTGCAACCCAGAAGAAAATGATGTCCGGGCCGGTAACGAGGTCGCTCGTGGGATAGTAGTATGCAAGGTCGGCATTGGGCTTGTGGTCCGGATGCCCCGGCAATTCGGGGTCGAACACCGAAATGGGCCACAGCCAGCTTGAGAACCAGGTGTCCAGCACATCCTCATCCTGACGGAGGTCGGCGGCTGTCAGCGTCGGATCCTTCTTGCGGGCAGCTTCCAGAGCGGCTTCGGGAGTCTCCTCCACCACTACGCTGCCATCCGGGAGATAATATGCGGGAATGCGCTGACCCCACCATAGCTGACGGGAGATGCACCAGTCGTGGGCATTCTCCATCCAGTGACGGTAGGTGTTGCGGTATTTGTCGGGGATCAGTTTGATTTTTCCGCTTTCCACGCTTTCGAGCGCGTCTGCTGCAAGGGCATCCATTTTCAGGAACCACTGGGCTGAGAGTTTCGGCTCGATTACGGCATTGCTGCGCTCCGAATAGCCCACCGGCGAGGTATATTCCTCGACTTTCAGCAAGGCTCCGGCTTCTTCGAGCATCTTCACGATTTTCTCGCGTGCCACGAAACGGTCCTCTCCCACAAGTATCTGTGCCTCCTCGGTCAGCCTGCCGCTCTCGTCGATGATTTCCGTAACGGGCAGATTGTGCCTCAAACCTATCTCATAGTCGTTCACGTCGTGGGCCGGGGTAACCTTCAGGCAACCTGTACCGAATTCCATCTCGACGTATGAGTCCTCGATTATGGGTATGGCCTTGTCTATCAGGGGAATGAATACCTGCTTGCCCCTCAGGCCGTGATAGCGCTCGTCCTCGGGGTTGATACATACCGCCGCGTCCGCCATGATGGTCTCGGGACGGGTGGTGGCTATGGTGACATAGTCCTCTCCGGGCTTGCCGGCTGCATCCGCAATGCGGTATTTCAGATAATAGAAGTGGCTCTTGGTGTCCTTGTGGATTACCTCATCATCGCTGACGGCGGTCTTGGCGACGGGGTCCCAGTTGACCATGCGTACACCTCGGTATATCAGACCTTTTTTATAGAAATGGCAGAATGTGGCTATCACTGCCGCGCTCAGTTCGGGTTCCATCGTGAAGCGCGTGCGGTCCCAGTCGCAGGATGCACCGAGTTTGCGTAGCTGCTTCAGGATTATGCCGCCGTGCTCTTCTTTCCACTCCCAGGCGTATTTCAGGAATTCCTCGCGGGTGATGTCATCCTTGCTGATTCCCTTTTCTTTCAGCCGGGCGACCACCTTGGCTTCGGTGGCTATGCTGGCATGGTCAGTTCCGGGCACCCAGCAGGCATTCTTGCCGTCCATGCGGGCCTTGCGGATGAGTACATCGTTGAGAGTATTGTTGAGCACGTGCCCCATGTGCAATATGCCCGTCACGTTCGGCGGCGGGATGACTATGGTATAGGGCTCGCGCGAGTCCGGTTCAGAATGAAAACACTTGTGTTCGGTCCAGTATGAGTACCATTTATCCTCCACTTGGGCAGGATTGTATTTTGCG
This sequence comes from uncultured Muribaculaceae bacterium, assembly GCA_964582235.1. GTDB lineage: Bacteria > Bacteroidota > Bacteroidia > Bacteroidales > UBA932 > Cryptobacteroides. Next base: position 68,160 of record CAZOQW010000004.1, read on the forward strand.
TCCATTTTCATAGGGCGCGAATATAGCGATTTTTCTTGATTTTTTGCCCGAAATATGCCCGTATGGCGGCAGTGCGACAAATTCCGGAATTCAGTCCGCTTCTTGATTTGTAAAATTTCCTAAATTTGTACGATTGTCCCGAAGGGACGTAATACTGATAATATGGACAACGAGAAAAAATCTATCGAAATCGGAATCAAGCCTGAAGTAGCCAAGGGTTCCTATTCCAACCTTGTAATCGTATCACATTCCAAGAGCGAGTTCGTGCTGGACTTCGCAGCAATGCTGCCGGCAGTCCCCAAAGCCGAGGTAGGCAGCCGCGTAATCATGACTCCCGAGCACTGCAAGCGCCTGCTCAACACACTGAAGGACAACATCGCAAAATATGAAGCACGCTTCGGCTACATCGAAGTCGGCGGTCCCCAGCCTTCAAACACGTTCAATTTTGAAGATTTCACACCCAATGGTACCAAATCTTGAGAAAATCCGCTCTATTGTCTACGATATAGACGGAGTTCTGACGAACGGAATGATAGTGGCTGCTGGAGATACTCCCGACGGACTTATAAGAATAGTCGATGTAAAGGATTCTTTCGCCTCTCGTGCAGCTGCCGCCAAGGGCTTCATCATGGGTGTGATTTCCGGAGCCGTGGGCACTCCCCTGCACAACAGGCTGGAGCAGATGGGCGTATCCGATGATAACCTATATCTCGGCACGCGCGGGAAGTTGGCCACGTTCAACAAGTTCTGCGAAAAGCACGGGCTGGACCCGTCGGAAGTGGCGTATTTCGGTGACGATATTCCCGACACCCAGGTTCTCAAAGCCTGCGGGCTGGGCATAGTGCCCGCCGATGCGGTTGACGAGGCGAAGGCGGTTGCCGACTATATCTGCCAAAGACCGGGCGGACGGGGCTGCCTGCGTGAAGGCATAGAGATGATACTCAAAGCCCAGGGCAAGTGGCAATTCGACGAGGACAAGTATCACCAGATATATTGATTCCGAAGTGAAGAAAATCATACTCGCAAGCAATTCGCCCCGGCGGCATGAACTCCTTGCCGGCCTGGGGCTGGATTTTACCATAGACACGCAAAACAACTTCAACGAGAGCCTTGAGCCCGGAGTGGAAGCCCACCGCATTCCCGTGGACATGAGCATCGGCAAGTCCCACGGTTTCCACAGGGAACTGGAAGCCGACGAAGTGCTGATTACCGCTGACACGGTGGTGATAGTGAACGACACGGTATTCGGCAAGCCGCACTCGCGCGAGGAGGCCCACAAGATGTTGAGAACGCTGTCCGGACAGACCCACGAGGTGGTGACAGCGGTGACCATAAGGGATTGCAACAGGGAAAAGACCTTCACGGTCTCGAGTTTTGTGGAATTCGTGGAACTTGAGGACGAGGAAATCCTCTGGTACATAGACAAGTACCGTCCCTACGACAAGGCAGGAGCCTACGGTGTCCAGGAATGGATAGGCTATGTGGGAATCTCCCAGGTCAGAGGCTCGTTCTACAATGTCATGGGACTGCCCGTTCACAGGTTGTGGAAAGAGTTGAAACAATTCTTGAAGGAGTACAACCCTGCCTGAGACGGCAAGAAAGTGTCCGGTACTGCTTGCGGTGCCGGATTTTTTAGAACGCCATTTCAAGGAACATGAAGCCGACGAAGCCGAGAACCAGTGCGTAGGTGGCTATCTTTTCGTAGCCGTGTGCGTGCGTTTCGGGTATCATCTCGTCACTGACCACATACAGCATGGCTCCTCCCGCCAAAGCGAGCATGACAGGCAAGAGAAAATCGGAAATCGCACCCACGCCATAGCCTATCCAGACTCCGACAACTTCAAGCAGGGCAATGCACAGCGAGATGACGAAGGTTCTCAGCTTGCTTACCCCGGCAATAAGCAAAGGGGTTATCACGACCATCCCCTCCGGAATATTCTGCAGGGCAATACCGAGCGCGACAGCCCATGCGTTTGAAGTCTCGACGGAATTGAAGCCCACGCCCGTGGCTATGCCTTCCGGCAACTTATGCAGTGCTATCGCCATCACGAAAAGCAGCACCCGGTTGAGCGAGGCGTTGTTCTTGTGTTCCTCTGCATCGAGACCGGTAATCTTGTGCAGGTGCGGAACCACCAAGTCGAGCAGGTTCAGGAAAAGCATACCTGCCACCACTCCAATCAGCACGAGCCACCAGCGTCCGAGCCCCGCGCCCTCGGCGGCAGGAACTATCAGGCCTATGCTTGCTGCGGCGAGCATGATTCCCGCGCAGAAACCGAGCACGGCGTCATTCCACTTATGGGGGACTGACTTGACGGCAAAACCGAGAAGAGAACCTATTACAGTGGCGAGCGAGAGGCCCGCCGCACTTATCCATACTTGTACCATATTCAGAATAACCAGCCTATATTGATGTAGAATGCTCCGTTCCCGTCCTGATTGTAGCGGGGATGCGAGCTTGAATACAAATGTGTCAGCGGCACACCATATTCGAATGCCACTATGAAATTCTCGTTCATTATGAAGCGCAGGCCCGAACCGAGGGTGATGTGCGGATAATCCTTGCCCGAACCGGCCGCCATATACTCCTCATACGATGCCCGGTATTCCTCCTCTCCCTTGAAACTCATGTCGCGTCCCCGTGTTACCATCGTTCCGTCACTGAAACAGCTGAGCGCGAATGCCATGTTCTGCTTCCAGAGATTGAAGCGGACGAAGCGCCAGCGCAGTTCGGCAGTGTAGGTGGCCATATCCAGTCCCACTACCCTGTTGAGCATGATGCCTCGCACGGTACGGTAGCCGCCCATTCCGTCCTTGTCGCAGTTCTCGCCCATCACGCTGATGAACGGCACTGCGTAGTAAGGAGACCAGTTGCCGAAAGCTCCCTCGTAATTGAGCCTGTATGCAAGGGTCAGCACATTGTTCTTGATCAGGGGGAAATATTGCCGGAATGTGAGCGCGTAGCGATAAAACGGATTTGTGGTGCCGAGCCAGCCGGGAGCCGCGATTATATGTCCTTCGGCCCAGATTCCCCTGCTCGGAGAGCCTTCCTGGTCGCGCGTGTCGTACACCATGCCGAGACGCAGGCTGCTTATGATGCCTCCGTATGCCTCATCCTCGCTGATTAGTCCCCAGTTCAGATAATCCTCAAAAAGGGTCGTCATCTCGTCGGGATAGACATTGTAGTCGTCCTTGCCCTTGTTGATGCTGGTCCTGTTTATCGGGCCCTCCTTGAAATAATGGAAATGGTAGCCGGCCTCCCAGCTCAGGTGTTCCGTTATGTTCCCGATGAAATCGGACTTGGCGAGGACATGGGTCCTTGCAACGCGGTAGTAGGGCGTGTATATATAAAGGTCCGAGTCCTGATAGAGTTTCTTGTTGTCCTGACCGAGGGCGACCCGTTCCTGGTCATACCACGAGGTGTAGCCGTTGAATCCGTAGAAGTCCAGGGCCTTGTCTATGGACACATCCACTGCGCTGGACCAGCGTATGCCCGGAATCAGGGTCTTGTTGTCGTACATGAAGGTGTACAGCTGCGAGCCCTTTGTGAAGAACGAGGCTTCGAGGTAGATTTTTGAATCGTAGTTGGGATAGCTGCTGCCGTCACCGTAATTATATATGTTGAGTATGGCCCCGAACTGGAAGCCCTTGTCGGCATCATAGGCTATTGCCGGGAGCGGTCCAAGATTGTAACCGGTCTTTACTATTTCCTCCGCGCGTGTGTCCGTAACCCGGAAAAGAGCGGCCGCAAGAAGGACGGCGGAAAAGATTCTTATCATTGGCAAGGTTTTAAGTCGGGTCAAAGATAGTACAAAAAAAGAAATGAGTTGTGGCCTCACGGCAACAACTCACACTAACCACATAATTAATAACACTAAAACTAATAACCAATAGGTTGATGGATCAGAACGATCACTTACTCAACCCGAGTGCAAAGGTACAACTAAAAATTTAAAATGCAAAATTTTTTGAAAAAAATTTAATATTATTTTTAGTGCCTTGATTGTCAGTCGTTTACAATTAAGTAATATTTTTGTAATATCTCGTGCCGGGCACCCACCGGCGAAAAATCCAAAAGAAAGGTCTTTAAAAACCCCTCACCAGCCCTTCCGTATGTTGTCAGCAACGGAAGTTATGAGCCTGGAAAGTGCCTCTCGGGAAGCCCAGGCCGAATGCGGCGACAGGCTCAGCCTCTCAGGATGCTCCATGTGCAGGAAAGGATGACTGTCAGGCAGCGGTTCTTCAACGAAAACGTCAATTCCGGCCCCGGCTATCGTACCCTTGTCCACGGCAGCGGCCAGTGCGCTTTCATTGACTATTCCGCCGCGTCCCATGTTCAACAATATTGCAGTGGGCTTCATCAGGGCAAGTTCCTTCTCCCCTATCAGCCCTTCCGTGCGGCTGTTCAACGGCGCATGTATGCTGACCACGTCCGAGTTGCGCAGGAGCTCTTCGAGGGAAATACTGGGATATTCGCTGCAATGTGACGTGCCGGAAGTAGAATAGTAGGATACCTTCATCCCGAAGGCCGATGCTATGGTTGCAACCTTGGTTCCTATTGCACCCATTCCTATGATACCCAAGGACTTGCCGGCCACTTCAACGTAGGGATGGCTGACATCGGCGAAAAGTCTGCTGCGCGTATAGTCCCCGCTTTTTACGAAATTGTCAAAGAATGCGGCATTGCCGAGCAGGGAGAGCATGTGCGTAAAGGTTGACTGGGCCACGGAATCGGTGGAATAACCGGCCACGTTGCGCACGATGATTCCTCGCCTGTTTGCGGCTTCGAGGTCAATGTTGTTCACTCCTGTGGCGCAGATGCAGACGAGCTTCAACTTGGGCGCATGGCTCATCAGCTCATCATCCACCTTTGTCTTGTTGATTACCAGCACCTCGCAATCGGACACCCTCTCGAAAGCCTCCTCACGGCTGGTCCACTCGTAGCTTACGAACTCGCCGAGCTGCATGATCTCGTCCAAGGGGGTCTGGCCCATGGTTGCACGTTCAAGAAAAACTATTTTCATAATTACTCAAATTCTGTATCACTTAAATGTAGCCTTTTATAAGATATTTAAAAAAACGCTCGTCCGACAGAGTATGAATATCACCCCCCCCTCTTTCGTTTCTAAAAGCGGTTCACGGGATTATCAGTTCTTGAAACTGTGTATAGGTGCCGGAATGCGTCCCTCACGATTGATGAAAGCCTCACAGCTGAAAGGGTTTACGGGCATTACGGGAGCACGTCCGAGCAGCCCTCCGAATTCTACGCTGTCCCCTACCTTGCAGCCTGTCGCAGGGATAATGCGCACAGCTGTGGTCTTCTGATTGACCATACCTATGGCAGCCTCGTCGGCTATGATGCCTGAAATCGTACTTGCAGGAGTGTCGCCGGGCACTGCTATCATGTCAAGACCCACTGAACATACGCAGGTCATGGCCTCTAATTTCTCGATTGTCAGAGCGCCGCACTCCACGGCTTCAATCATGCCCTGGTCTTCGCTTACGGGAATGAAGGCTCCGCTGAGTCCGCCAACATAGGACGAGGCCATCACGCCGCCCTTTTTAACCTGGTCGTTGAGTATGGCAAGTGCAGCTGTCGTTCCGGGTGCTCCGGCCTGTTCCAGACCAATCTCCTTCAGGATATCGGCAACGGAATCCCCTATTGCGGGGGTGGGAGCAAGAGAGAGGTCTATGATGCCGAAGGGTATGCCGAGACGGGCCGAAGCCTCTTTGGCAACGAGCTGGCCCACGCGAGTAATCTTGAAGGCAGTCTTCTTTATGGTCTCGCAAAGTACCTCGAAAGAAGCTCCGCGAACCTTTTCTATTGCGGTTTTGACTACTCCAGGACCGCTCACGCCCACATTTATGACGGCATCGGCCTCGGTAACTCCATGGAAAGCCCCTGCCATGAAGGGATTGTCATCGGGGGCATTGCAGAGCGCTACAAGTTTAACACAGCCCAAAGAACCGCTGCCGGCAGTGAGTTCCGCAGTCCTCTTGATTACCTGCCCCATGAGCCTGACGGCATCCATATCTATTCCTGTCTTGGTGGAACCGACATTCACGCTGCTGCAGACCCTTTCCGTAGTAGCCAGGGCCTCCGGTATGGAATCTATGAGCAGTCTGTCGCTCTCCGTCATGCCCTTGCTTACGACGGCAGAGAATCCTCCTATGAAATTCACGCCTATCTCGGCTGCGGTGTCATCGAGGGCTTTTGCGAGCCGGACATAATCAGTCGCAGTCTTGCAGCAGGACGCGCCCACTATGGCCATGGGTGTCACGGAAATGCGCTTGTTCACTATGGGCACACCGAATTCTGCGGCTATGTCCTCGGCCGTCTGCGGCAGTCGCGAGGCTATGCGTACTATCTTGTCATGAACCTTGCGGCAGCACTCTTCCACGCTGTCGGAGGCACAATCGAGCAGACTGATTCCTATGGTAATGGTGCGGACATCGAGATTTTCTTTCTCGATCATCTCCTGCGTCTCGAATACTTCGTTCTGATTTATCATCCCCGGTCTCAGATTCTATGCATTTTGTCGAATATGTCGCTGCGCTGGCAACGGATGTCGATGCCGAGTTCGCCTGCAAGTTTCGAGAGCAGTTCGCTGAAATCTGCGAAATCCATGTCCAGACTCTCCGTGTCGGCTATCATCATCATATTGAAATATCCCTGGACTATCGTCTGGGATATGTCCAGAATGTTTACCTTGTGTTCGGAAAGGCAGGTGCAAATCTTGGCGATGATGCCTACCCCGTCTTTGCCTACGGCTGAAATAATGGCCTTGTTCATGTTATTCTACTATAATCAGTTCGTATTCCCTTGAGCCGAGGCCTATTTTCTCGGCATGCTCTATGGTGTGGATGCCGTGGCGTGAAGTGATGCGCTCTCTGAGGGCATCCGCATTGTCGCCCTCGCTGTCGTGGTGCGAGAAAACGAGGTCTACGCAGGCCTGGTCGAGAGCCACGGGGTCCAGCGAAGACAATATGCCTATGTCGTGCATTTCAGGGGCTTCCGGGTCTCCATCGCAGTCGCAATCCACCGAAAGATTGTTCATCACGTCAATGTAGACTATATTGCCCTTGCCCATGTAGTCCTCCACGGCTGCGGCGCAGTTGGCCATACACTCGTGGAAAGCATCGTGGCTGTGGGTAATTGCCACCCAGTCAGCGGCTTCGAGTCCGGCTCCCGGCTCTGTTACCGTAGCCATGAGCAGTTTGTTGAAATCCTCGATATTCTCTGCCTTGCCGGTGCTGTGCTGGTAACACTTGCCGCCCTGCGAGGACACGCCTATGCTCTGATTCTTCAGCACGCCGCCGAATCCGCCCATGCTGTGACCCTTGAAATGGGCGAGATTTATCATGAAATCGTAGTTGGCAAGGTGCGAACCGACTATATCGTATTTCAAGTAGGTGGAGTCACGCACGGGAATCTGCATCTCCCCGTCCTCGTCCATGATGTCCACGGGAGCAATTTCCGTGAAACCATGTTCGCGTATGGCCTGCCAGTGGTCGGAACTGTTGTCACGCCTGCCGCCATAGGCGGTGTTGCATTCCACGATGGTGCCGCCCACTTTGCGGATAAGGGGCGCTATCAGTTCGGGGTGAAGATAATGGTGTCCGCCGGGCTCGCCGCTGCTAATCTTGACGGCTACCCTGCCGTGAGCGGGAACTCCGAGAATCTCAAACATGCGAATCAAGGACTCCGCATCGATTTTGGTGGTCATGTAGACCTTTGAAGGAGTTGACATATGGTTTTTCATTTGGCCGCGGCAAATGTAAATATTTTCGGCATAACTCGCATCATCGGGAAGGTGATAATATTACATGGTTACCGTGACGTTTGCTCCCACGGTGAGCAGCCCCATGTTGTGAGATGAGTAAGGTTGTGCCGTTGCAAGGCTGTAGTCCACAAAGGCTCTCACCGCGTGGGTCTTGTCTGCCCTGAAAGTAAACGAAAGTCCGCAGGTAGGCGAGATGCTGCCCCGGTTAAGAAGCTCGCTGTCTCCATCTAAAAATACGCTGTAGCCCAGGAGGGCCTTGGCTCCGATTTGGACATGCGGACTGAAGGGATATGAGAAGTACGCGCCTGCGCTGAAATTGCTCAGGGAGATTGCGGGCTCGGGTGCGCTTGAATCCGATGAAGAGAGGATAAGTTGTGAAATGCTCGCCAAAGCGCCTATTCCCACATAGGGAGTGAAGAAATATGCGCCCTCCACGCCGATGGACCCGCCGTATTTCACTCTCGCCGTGCTGTTTCCGACGGTATAGAAAAGGCTTGTGGGTATGCTTAAGCCGGTGTAGAGACTTATGAAATGCGGTTTGTCGTACTTTTCCGGAGCATAATACTCACTGCGGATATTCTCTCCCCTGTCACCGAATATCAGGTCAGAAAACCAATAGCCGAGTTCTGTCGAGATTATGCCGACTCCGGCCCCGCAGAGCACGTCGCTTAGCCAATGCTTGTTGTTCATCATACGGGAGAGTCCGGTCATGGTGGCCACGCTATATGCGCCGACGCTGATCCATGGGCTGATGTAGCCGTATTCGCGGCTGAGCATTGTTGCAGTCATGAAAGCCGTTGCGGTGTGACCCGAGGGGAAGGAATGATTGTTCGAGCCGTCTGGACGGCGTACACCGCTGATGTACTTTACCGGATTGACTATGGCTGCCATCAGAGCCACGCTGAATGCGTCTGAAACCAGCATACGGCCCCAACTGCTGCGGCTCTCGATGCCTCCGGCTTTCAGGCCGAGCATGACCGCTGCCGGAAAGTACTGCGACCAGTCGTCAAGATGATACGAGAAATCGGGCAGGTATTCGCTGCGTATGCTGCGGTATCTCGTATCCATGCCCTTGATGCAGACTCCGGCCGCAATCAGCGGTACAGAGACGTGTGTCATGCGGAAAACGCGGGTCTCGAAAAAGGAAACCGCCACAGTGGAATCGCCCTGCATTGCAGAAAGTGCCGGCTCCCCGGCAAAAGGACCGGGAATATGGTCAGAAGCATGGGCCGGACTCCGGAACAATCCGCACAACAGCAGTATCAACAAAAAGGTTCGCACGGTGAAGAATTGATTTGGATTGCAAATATAATATTTTCCCCACAGTCTGCTGTCGCAGACAACTCCCCAGGGAGCATGACGGCGTGTACAGAGCCACGCCTACGGCTCCGCTTGCGCTATCGCACGGGCCAGCCGCGAAAGTTTTCCGGCAAGGAGCCTTTGTCCCCGGCCCCGGACGCTTTCCGACAAGCGACCTTTATCCCAGACCCCTGCGCTTCACTACGCCGCCCGCCCGACGGCGAGCCTGCAAGCAGGAAATCCCCTCAGTCTGCTGTCGCAGACAGCTCCCCGGGGAGCATGACGGCGTGTCGGGGTCACGCCTACGGCTCCGCTTGCGCTATCGCACGGGCCAGCCGCGAAAGTTTTCCGGCAAGGAGCCTTTGTCCCCGGCCCCGGACGCTTTCCGACAAGCAACCTTTATCCGACCCCAGTGCTTCGCTGCGCCGCCCGCCCGACGGCGAGCCTGCAAGCAGGGATATAAAGCAAAAAGGGTGGTTGCCTCCACCCTTTTATACTGTTTAATTAATGTAAATCTCAATAAATTATTTGAAAATGAATTTGCTTAACGGTTTCGTGCGGAGTTTAAACCAAAACTGTGCCACAATCGAAATCAACGCAATTTATTCTTTTCAAAATGAGCCTTGACTTTCAGGAAATACCAGACCATTCCTGCAGCATTGACGGCTACTGCTGTCCAGAAGGCACCATGATAACCGAAATGTTCGGAGATGACACCGCCAAGAAGCACACCCACGCCGAGACCGAGGTCCCATGAAATAAGCATTGAGGAATTCGCCGTGCCCCTCTGGTTGTTCTCGGCAAGATTGATGAACATGTTCTGGAAAGCAGGATACATGTGGCCGTTGCCGAGTCCGATTACGAATGCCGAGAGATAATAGCCTACGGGGTCATGAATGGCAGCGAAAAGTGCAAAGCCGATAAGGGCAGTCACCGTGCCGATGGAAGCGTTCCGCGTCACCAAGTTGTTGCGCAGGGCCTTCGCGCCTGTAAGTCGGGAAACTATCAGACCTACGGCGAACAGCGTGAAGAACAGGCCAGTTCCTCCGGTGATTCCAAGCTCATTCTTTCCGTAAATCGCAACGTAGGTCGCGACTATGCCGTAACTGAACGCGAAAGCTATTACCGAAAGCATCTCCCTCCAGCCGTTTAGCAGGAAGAAGCGGTCAAGCGACAGCACTTTCTTGTTCGGGACTAAATCGCGCACCCGCAACTTTATTGTCGAATCGATTATCAGACCTGCAAGGGAGAACAGCAGCGAAACCGTGAAAAGCGCATGGAAATTTCCCTCAAATGCAGCCAGCAGATAGATTGCAAGCACAGGACCGAGCGCGGTAGCCAGGTTGTTGCTCAGACCGTAATACCCCACTCCCTCTGCCCTGCGCGATGACGGCAGCACGTCAATAGCCACCGTACTCGCTGCCACCGTAGTAGCTCCGAAGGGTGCGCCGTGCAGGGTCCTGAATATGGTGAACATGGTCAGTGAGCCGGCCACCAGATATCCGAAGAATAGCAGGAAAAAGAAGAAGTTGCATATTATCAACACCGTCTTTCTTGGAAAACTGTCAACTATGTAGCCGCTGAAGGGGCGTACGATTATGGCCATCAGCGTGTAGCCCGCGAGAGCGAGTCCGATGGTGTCGTTGGAGGCATCGAAAGTCTCGCTGAGGTAGAGGGGCAGCAGAGGCACTATCAGCGTGAATGAGAAGTTCAGCAGGAAGTTGCCGAGCCAGATTTTCACATAATTACTGTTCCAAAGTTTATCTGCCATGATTTTCCAGCGTTTTATTGTAGATGTCCTGAACTACGAGACCGGCGAGGGTCATCCCGAAAATGGAGGTAATGTGTACGACGCTTCCGTTCAGCACAGCCTTCCCGGCGCGAGCGGCTTCCTCAAGCAGGGCAGGACGCATTTCCGGCGTCTCTCCCCTGTTCTGCAGGAGTTCGTCACCGTAGACACAGAGGAAACTGTGCTCGGGAATACGTCCGCTCTGCCGTATCTTCTTCCTCAATGCTGCTCCGAGCGGGCAGTCGCGCACCTTCCAGAAATTGCCGACCTTGATTCTGCGCGGATCCACCTTCAAGGCGGCCCCCAAGGAGCAATACAGCGTGGCCGAGGCTTCGCTCGCCCTGCAAATGAGTTCTACCTTATTGCGCAGCGTGTCTATCGCGTCTATCACATAATCGTAGGAATCGAGGTCGAAGTCTCCGGCCGTTTCGGCGGAATATTCACGGCATACTGCCTCGATTTCGGCATCCGGATTGATTTCCAGCAGACGACGTTTCATTGCTTCGGTCTTTTCCTGGCCGATTGTAAGCGTGGTGGCCATAAGCTGGCGGTTGATATTCGTTTCGTTCACCCTGTCGCAATCGACTATGGTCAGCTTGCGTATTCCCGAACGGACAAGTCCCTCCGCGCACCAGCTGCCTACGCCGCCTACGCCAAAAACAATGACTCGCGCAGCATGGAGCCGCGCGAGGACATCATCGCCCAGAAGGAGCGAAGTTCTTTGAAAAATGCCCCCGTTGTTCATAAACGGGGCAAAGATAAGGAATTATTTCACGAGATTGCCACTCTTGTCCAATTCCAGTTGCAACCACTCGGAGCAGACTATATACTCGTAGGGTACGAACTCGTAGCAGCGGACGAAAGCCGTGTTGTTCTCAGTATTGTAATAGATGTCGAGTCTCAGGCTCTCTTCATGGCCCTTTTCGGCCCAGTCAAGCGAGGCCGGGTTGGATTTCAGGGCATTGATTATCTCGTTCTTGCGCGACTTGGGGTAATATTTGTTGCAGAACTTGTAGTTGATGCCTGTCTCCTTGTCACGCCGCAAGGACTTTACAAACAGGAGAACAATGCCAAGCACCACGAGGCAGCCGCCTGCTATTGTGAGTGCTATGCTCTTGGATATGAATACGCAAATCAGTCCGACCACCAATATTACCAATGCCAGCACTATATTGGAGGTGCTGCGTGTCCTAATAAATACTTTTTCCATTTGTTTTATGATTTTTCGTTTTGTGATTGTCTTGAAAACCATTGCCGATTTTCCTATTGCTTTCGGACAACGATTTCCAAAGTGCTTAGTCAATTTTCGGTGAATGCCGTCATAACGGCAATAGGCCCGCAAGCGTTCTCGCCAGGCCGGAACAAAGTGGCTTGCAGGCACAGCCCCAAAACGAAAAATCAAATTCTGAAATTCCTCAGAAACAGAAAATGGGTGTCCTTTTCCGACAACCCCGTAAGATAAGGAATGAGCTTTTGCCGCAGCATATCCGTAACCGATGTGTCAAGCACATAGTCCCCGGCCTTGATGACAACATTCCTCAGATATGCCAACGAGCGTCTGGCGACACTGTTTCCCGTATTGCGGCTACGCGCTGCCGGGTAGTATATCTGAGCCTGTGTAAGCTCGTCCCAATGCAGGTTCTGGCCATTGTCGCTCTCGCAAGTTGCTTCCAAAAGTTCGCCGTACCGGATTTCCTGAGCGATTTCGATCTTCTGGTCTTCCTCCGCGGAGGGCCCGACAAACTCCGCTTCCCCTTGCAGAAGGAGAAGCGAAAGCAATGCGAAAAGCACTATGGTCAGGCTGCGATACATTCAAGAACTCAACGGCCGGCTACTGCGTCGATTTCGACGAGCGCTCCCTTGGGCAGGGCTGCAACCTCGAAGCACACACGGGCAGGCTTGGAATCGGGGAAGAAACGGGCGTAAACCTCGTTCATGGCGTTGAAATCGCTCATGTGCTGGAGCAGGACCGTGGTCTTGACCACGTCGCCAAAGCCGAGTCCGGCCTCTTCAAGTATGTATCCTATGTTTTTAAGGGATTGCTCGGTCTGGGCCTCCACGCTGTCCGGCATGACACCGGTTGCTCCGTCGATGGGCAACTGCCCTGATATATACAAGGTCTGCTCGAAAGCCGTTGCAACGGCCTGTGAATAAGGTCCTACGGCTGCCGGAGCCTTGGGTGAAGATACAGTCTTTTTCATTTTTGTTGTTTTTTAGCCTACGAAGATACGCAGAAGTTGAGAGCAAAGCAAACAAGTTTGTTTGATTTGAATTGCCGAACGCAACTCCCTCCCTGTTCACCTTGCCGTATAGTTCTTTCATCAGCAGGGCATCATCTTGTAAAGGCCGCTATTTCTCCTTTGATTCGTTTCCGCACTACGGAGTATGCCTTCTGGAATAGTGCCGATTGTTCCATGGTATTCATCATTTCCTTGAACCGGCAGGCAGGTATGGCAAAGGTCAGTTCATACTCACGGACCAGCAGGCGTGCAGAGGGGTCAAGCAGGCCGATAAAGCAGCTGCGACCGCCTCTTTCATTTTCTTTTGCTGCGAAAGTTACGATGCTGCAACAGCCTGAAGCGAAGCGCGTGCATACCGCGTCATTGTCGTTGTTGTCGTAGAATGCCCACGAACATAGGCCAGACAGCACATCAGGCGTGGCGAAGAAAAGTATTCCTTCCATTTCGTCCATGCTGTCAACATGATCCATGCGTACGAAATTGAGATACGGTTTCTCGGACAGCCGTATGTCCAATCTGTCTATGTACTCTTTAACCTGCTCTTTCGTTTGCTTATAGTGCTCTACTTCCGAGACGAACACAGGCACGCGCTCGGGCATGGGCGCAAAGGCGGTGTAGAAGCTGCCGCCACCGCAAAGCACATTGTCTGCCGAAAGAGTCAGCGTTTCCCCGTCGCAGACCTTGCGTATCGCTCCAATCATGCAGTGGGGTATCTTTCTCACTTCCGTCACAGCTTTGTCGCTATATCCGAAAGCGATGGGAAGAGGCACGTTCTCGCCGAAAGCCTCTCTGAATTTGGTTATAAATTCCTTAATGTCCATATTGATTGAAAATTTATTGTTCTTTCAGCATATCGTATAAGTCAGCATGACCAAGAGTAAAGGTGATTAATACAAAAAACCCACAATCCAGAGCGGGAGTTTATGTCCGAAAGGAGTCTCCATATCGTCGGCGAGGATATATGAATCAGGGATTCCGGCAATTTGCTCGTAGCTTTTGTCCTTTCCACCCACTTCGAAAGTGTAACGTCCGTCAAGTTTGAAATCTCCCTTGTCCTTGCCATATTCCACCGTATGCCCGTATGAAAGTTGATTGACGACAAAAGTTTCCCTGACGGTTCCAATCTTAATTTCATCCGTTGCCAAGGCGTACAAGAGATTCGGATTATCTAAGTAGATTTTATCCGGCTTCTGCATCTTCTTCACCGAAGATATTTGGGAATAAAGTAATTTCAGTACACTTGCGCGGCCTAAATATGAGAGATACTCGATTACAGTATTGCGATGAGCTCCTATCATTGAGGACAATTTTGTAATATCCACTTGAAAAGGTACGGAAGTAGCCAATATGCCAATCAAAGCCTTCAACTTCCTTATATTTGCCACTTCAACTCCACACTCTGATGGCAGTTCTATTTCAACGATATAGTTCACTACTTGTTCAATCTGAGTGTAATAGTCGATCTTATTGTCCATGTAGAAAGGAAAATAGCCGTGTTTGAGATAATCTTTGAACAATGGCAGAGGCCGGCATTGAGCATTTACCTCAGAGCAGATATTTTCCGGAGCATCGAGTATCTCTTTTATACTTACCGGATCAATCTTTATGTTTTCGTAAAACTGAAGATATTCCCGAAAAGAAAGTCCCTGCATGGTGTAAGCTACACAGCGGCGCGACAAATCTGCATCACCGGTGAGGATTTTCAGCAAAGATGAGCCGCTTACAACTACCCGCATGTCAGGATACATATCGTATATTTCCTTTACCTCGCTGCTCCAGTTCTTGTATTTATGAACCTCGTCAAGGAACAGATGCCGGCCACCATATTTGTAAAAACTGTCCGCCAGTTCCAAAAGACTATGGCTTGAGAAATAAATCGAATCTAAAGTGCAGTATAGCACCTCACGCGAAAAGCTTTCATAGTGCAGTTTAATATACTGAAGCATGAGCGTTGACTTGCCGACTCCTCTTGCTCCTCTGATTGCAATCAGCCGTGCCTGCCAATTTATTTCACTCATCTGATGCCGGACTATACTTGTCTGTGTCAGCTCAAGTAGCCTGTCTTGCTTGGTAAATAGTGATTCCATACTCCTGATTTTCAGCAAATATAACAAATTGCTGTTTACAAACAGCAAAAATCACCAAAAAATGCTGTTTCCAGACAGCAATCTCTGTTATGAGCGGATTGTCAAGTAGTTATGGGGGAACGCCATGCCGCATCCTATCCTTGTTACGTAGAAGTAGAGTTCAGTATGTTCTTCGGCAAAAGCTATGAACTCGTCCACGTACGGCTTGATTGTTTCAACTCCGCCCTGCATGGTGGGTATTGCATAACTCTGTCCCTGTAATCCTGTTCCCTGTCCCCAAACTGCTCCAAAATTTTTAAAGGCAATGTAGGCTGCTCCACCTCCGTGATAACCTTCCAAATTACTGCCGAATACGAATACTTCATCCTCTCGGAGTTCCTTAATAGTACCCGAAACATATTTTGGACGAAGTTCTCCTTTGTACAGTCTCAGTTTTTCGTCTGGTATCATTGGTTGTTCGGTTAATAAGTGTACCTGCAATGGAACTATTAATCCACATACCCCCATTTACCGGCCCTGCGGTCACCCTTTATTCCGCGTCAGACGAAATCTGCCAGCATGTTCGCGGGGGTTGCAAAGAGTGTAGCGTCTGCATAGATGGAAGTTGCAACATCCGGAGAGTGTGTTGACAAAACAGAATGTGTAATCCGGTACAACAAAATGAACAGCGACTGCAACTATCAGGTTCATAGTAGCAGTCGTTATTGTATGAAAGGTTTGATACCTGTAGTTTACCGAAGGGTTACGATTATTATGGTTTTGCAACAGAAATCTAACGGAAATGGGCTGACTTCGTTTGCGAGGTCAACCCTAATTTTATGGTCTTGAAAAATTTTTGTCGGACAGTAATATATTACAAACTATTATCTGCCAGCAAATGTAATTTTTCTATGTTTTGATTAACTATTGAAATAAATTCTTTCAAAGCCCAATTAAATAAGAAATATGAGGATGAAATTTTATTTTCAGTTATTCTTCCGATTTCATTTTGCTCCAGACTTCTATGATTGGTATTTCTGCATAAATAAATTGTTTCGATTATGTTATAAAAATCTAAGCGTCCTATTTTCTTCCAATATTTATTTTTACGTGTTGTATTATATTCTTCATATTCTTCACTCCAGAATCCTAAAAAATATATCACTATGCGTAGTTTATCTTTAGCAGTTAATTTATTATTAATAGCTCTTTTTAAACCATCTGATAAATATTTTTGATTTTCACCTTTATCAAATCCAAAAACATCATTCCCAATTGTATGGAGTCCCCCATTTTTATCAACGTATGCAGTGTTGTCCCATAATTTATTAATTGAGTTAATAAATCCAGGCATTCCGCATATTTTATTGACAATAATTTCTATTTGTTGATATAAAGCTAACGAATAGTCTTCAAAATTGTCAGCTCGCCTAAAAGATTCCATTCGGACAAAATCAAAAATGAGTTGTTCTTTAATATCTACAAAACAAAAATCTTTATAAAAATCTTTAGCCTGATTGTACATTATCTTTTTTATGCACAATTCATAGATTTCATCTAAATGTTCATCATTATCCAATACGACATTGGCGGAAGATTCTATTTTCAGTTTCTTCCGTAGTGCTGCATTAAACTCTGCATCCTGCAGGGTCAAGCGGTATATCTTTTCAATGACATCTTTCTTGTTTGAGTCCATATTTATGTTTTTAGCAATTCGTCCAATTCTTTATTCAGTTCGTCCACATCAACAGGTTCTAATGGCGGGACAGTAACTTTCTGGCTGAGATGAATCAGCCAGAACTGTTTGTCATTTTTGTCACGGCATATTGATATTGACAACTGCTCTTTTCGCTTCTCCACCTCTGGCTTTACCCACTTATTAACCGAGGCGAATACTTTTTTACCATCAAGCATGAAGTATGCATAACGGTGTGTCTTGGCCTGTTCTCCGCTGTCCGTCATATTCTGCTCCGCTGATGCCTCAGATTCTGTTATAACCACTTCCGTAGCGTTTTTCTTCTCAAAATCCAGTAACGGTGTGGTCTCCACGTAAGTGATTGAATGCGCAGTGGTTTTCAACGGATCACGCGTCTCACGGACGAGTTTCTCAAACTTATCATGCAGACGCTTGTAAACGCTGTCGTCCTCACCTTTAACCATTTTCATGTACATCAGTTTCCCGTCAAGAACATTCACAAGGTCTGGATTGCCTTTTTTCACATGCCCTTTTTCTTCCTTGTACTTCGGAAAAAACTTGGAATATGCCACGCCATAACCATACCTGTCCCAGATGTAAAGGATGTTGCGTATATCACGCACGTACTTTTGTGTTACGTTAAGTTTGTCGCTCACAATTATGCCAGTGACTTCCTGCCTGCCGCCTATTTTCTGTAAACGTGTCTTTTTCTCATTTATTGTGAAGCCTTGGCTTTGAATGATTCGTACCAGCTCTTTATGGAAATCTCCGTCTTTTTGATACACATTGTGCATTGACGAGAAAGTAATGTCGTCAGCATAACGCGTGTAGCGCAGTCCGAAACGCTTCGCAAGTCCGGCAAGTCTGCGGTCGAGCGTATCGCAAATCATGTTTGTAATGATTGGCGACGTGGGTGCACCTTGCGGTAGCACGTAAAAGTCTTTCTTTGTTCCGTCTTCGAGCGTGCGTGTTTCTTTCATCGAGCACATGCCGGCCAACACATTAGCCACAGGTATGGGAAAGTTGAAAGGCTTCAGTTGCAAGCGCTTCCATATACGAGCTTGTTCTATGCTTGGGAAAAAGTCTTTCAGATCTATATTCAGGATATAGTTCTGCCCCTTATGGACATTGGCGTTAGCCACTACCGAACGCTGCTCTGTGAAGCCCATTGCATAATCCGATGGTGTGTAGATTGCCTTGAATATCTCATTTACATACCGCAGCAATAGCATAAAGCTTTGATTCCTCGGCGCAGTAATCTGCCTGAAGCCGCCCGATTTCTTCTTTATCTTGAATCGTTTGTACCTATGAAAACTGTTATTAGGGTTGCAGTAAAAGTTTATATGTTTCATTGTAAATGGATAAAACTTGTCAATCTGACTTATTTCCGCCATTTCATCTTGTTTAAGACGATTGAGCAGAGCAAGAATATCATCCTTGCTTTCCATGCGGTGCGCCAATGTTGCTATTTCTGTTTTATCCATTTTTAGGTTTATACAAATTTAAAGCGGTCATTTGACTTATCTGTGCTGAAACGTCTTTTCTTTATGTAGAATATAACTATAAGAATATAGACCCTAACATCTAACATAATAACACCATAAGTGAATCACGTTAACGATTAGACATTGTTATCTTCAAGCTCAGAGATGAGCAAGAAGACATCCCGCGAATCTACTCCCGAAAGAGCAGGGCTTGCGCCACGCAAGACGAAGTTCAAAATGTAGTTCCAGCAGACAGACTTGTCAAAGACCGCATTGTTTTATTTTTTCGATTGCAAAGTTACATATTAGCTACGAAATCTTTATTCGTATGAATAAATGCCGTTGCTATTTTGTTTTATAGCATAGGTCAATCTATGTTCCAATATGCATCGGGTTCCCCATCAAGTACGTCATCAATTTCTTGGTCGCTCCAGCCCATTACATCTTGGACATATGTTCCATTATACTCATCGTACGTTCTCGGTTCTACATCGTCATATTCGTCGTATTCGTCATAGCTGTAATCATCAGATGTTTCTTCCAGTTTAGTCAATGAAGGATTAAGATCCTGGAAATAGACATCACGGGCAACACCGTCCTTGACAACTCTCGTGGAAAAGCGGTTCTTTCCTAAGAAACGCCATACTTCATCATATTTACACGGAAGGACTTCTTCTCCCTTTTCATTGATGATTCCCCACTTGTTGTCATTGTTTGCGAGATTAGAAGATTGTTTACCAATCTTCACCCTACATAATCCCTGTTCAAAGCCTTCAATCCAGTTGTATTTACCAAACGGGACAATCTCGTTCCCGTTGTCGTCAATTACACCCCATGTATAATCAGAACGCTCAACGACACTAACCTTACCATAATGCTTTTCTACAATATTTCTCATATTCTCCTCATTTTTTGTTTTCTGCAGCAAAGGTAGCGATGTGCAACGAACTCTATTTTCGTACTTTCAGATATTTTGCTGCCATTTCGCATATTCGCTCCCAAACCCTGTCTTGAATTTCAGGCGGTTCAAGAACGACAAGTTCTTTACCGAAAGAGGCCAACTCGCGTATAAGTTCATAATTTTCTTTGCAATCAATTCGATAGAAACAGCCGCCAC
>CAZOQW010000005.1:0-87304 GCA_964582235.1 uncultured Muribaculaceae bacterium
CCTTCGTATCTTGATTACATTCCTTAAGTTGGAAACCTGCGAAATCACCTTGTCCAGCTCGGTGTTGGACGGAACAAGCAGGCGCATCTGTATTTCGTAGGTGCCGTTCCTCAGGTTTTCCTTGACATTAAATGTGCGTATCGACACCTTGAACTGGCTGACTACGCTCATTATGTTTGCCAGTACAGGATGCTCCAGCTCGGCCGTCACGTTCAGCGTACACTGGAACTCTCCCGTGGAAGCGCTGTCCTGCCATACCACTTTCTGGATGCGGTATGGATATTTCTCGATCAGCCTTGCGGCGTTGGGGCAGGACATCCGGTGTATCTTGATGCCTTCGGTGCGGCTGACGAAGCCGAAAACGTCGTCACCGAACACGGGATTGCAGCATTTCGAGAGCTTGTAGTCCAAGCCCTTGACGTCCTTGGCGTTGATTACCAGAATATTGTCGTTGCCGGCAGAGGTGGAGGCGTAGGTTTTGGCGGCGGACACTCCCTGCTCAACCTTCGGACCGGACTGAGCTTCCTTTTCGGCCTGCTTGCGGAGTATGAACTCCTTGATGACGTTTACGTCCAGCTCCTCGGAGGCTATCGCCGCCATCATCGCCATTTCGGAATTGAACTTGGCGGTCTTCATGAACTCCGTGACCAGTTCGTCGGGGAATTCCATTTTCCAGTTGCGCAGCCTTCTTCCAAGGATTTCCCGGCCCTGCGCGGCGGCTTTACGCTCGTCGGCATCGAGTTCCTGC
This sequence comes from uncultured Muribaculaceae bacterium, assembly GCA_964582235.1. Taxonomy (GTDB): domain Bacteria; phylum Bacteroidota; class Bacteroidia; order Bacteroidales; family UBA932; genus Cryptobacteroides. The sequence continues at coordinate 749 of CAZOQW010000005.1, forward strand.
TTTATCTTGTTGCGGGCCTTGGACGTTACCACCCAGTTCAGCCAGTCGCGGCTCGGTCTCTGGTTCTTGCTCGTGCTGATTTCCACTACGTCTCCGGTCTTGAGCTTCTCCTTTATCTGGACGGGCTTGCCGTTCACCTTGCCTCCGACGCAGCGGCAGCCGAGGTTCGAGTGGATGTTGAAGGCGAAGTCCAGGACTGAGGCGCCGGCTGAGAGGATTCTCAGCTCACCCGTAGGGGTGAAGACGAAGATATCCTTCGTCGGCGGCGCCGGCAGGTACTCTGGGCTGTTGTCAAGGGGATGTTCCAGGGAATCGCGCACCGACTGCAGCCAGCGGTCAATCGAAGCCTCGTGGTGTATGCCCTTGTATGCCCAGTGTGCCGCGCTTCCGCTCTCGGCCTCTATGTCCATGCGCTTGGTGCGTATCTGTACCTCCAGCGACTGGCCCTGCTTGTTCTTGACAGTGATGTGCAGGGATTCATAGCCGTTGGGTCTGGGCGTGGTCAGCCAGTCGCGCAGGCGTTTGATGTCAGGCTCATATTCCTCGGTCACGAAAGAATATACGTTCCAGCAAAGTTCCTTTTCGAGCTTGGGATCATCCTCGCAGTCTATGATGAAGCGTATAGCGAACACATCATAGACACCCTCGAAAGGCACCTTCTGTATCTGCATTTTCCTGAAAATCGAAAATGCGCTCTTCGTGCGGACTTTCAGCTTGTATTTTATGCCGGAATCGTGCAGTTTCTTTTCGAGTGGCCGTATAAATTCCGCAGTCAGCTGCTCGCGGTCCTTCTCGGTGGCTTTCAGCTTGTTCGTGATGCTGCGGTACTGCTCCGGCTCGGAGTATCGCAGGTAGATGTCGCCCAGTTCGTTGTTGATGTTGTACAGGCCGAGCTGGTGGGCCAGCGGCATGTAAAGCATCGTGGTTTCCAGAAGTTTCTGCTCGCGTGAACTCTTTGGGAAGATGTTCAGGCAGCGCATTACTTCGAGCCTGTCGGCGATTTTTATCACCACCACCCTCGGGTCCGTGGAGTACTGGACTATCAGTTTCTTGTAGTTCTCGGCTTCGAGACGGGTATCCTTGGGCTTGATGGTGGATATCTTGTTCAGACCGTCCACGAGGGTGCGCACATCGGCGGGAAATGCGCTGATGTCCACGTCCTTGTGTATTCTGGTGGCTTCGTGCAGGTACACCGCGGCCACGCAACCTTCGGGAAGACCGATTTCGTCTTCAACTATCCTGGCTACGTTGTCGGGGTGTTCGATGAAAGGACTGCCGTTGTAGCGGGTTTCGTCCTTCAACGCTTCTACGGCGACTGCCCGTGCGTTTTCAATGAGTTTGTCCATCGGAGCAAAGATAATCACAAATTTCGTTCAAGACAAAGTCTCCGTACAGGACTCCAAGTGGCCCGGCCTGCACTATTCTTTCCAGACCTTGAGATATTGTTCGAGTGCCCACATTTCGTCGCGATAGCGTGCGGCCTCCGTGAAGTTGAGTTCCGCTGCCGACTTTTTCATCCTGCGGCGGTCTTCCTCCACCATTTTCTCCACCTGCTCACGCGACATGGCCCTGATTACGGGATCCTGCAGCACGGCGGCAAGATCTGCCGTTACATAACCGTCCACGAAAGCCGCACCTTCGCTGCGTTTTGAAGCGTGGCCCAGTCCGACTGACACCATTCCGCGTCCCAGATCCGAGGGATTGGGGATGTAGGTGGGATCGTCGTAGGAATTTGCCGCGCTGACCCGGCCTGTGGTGCCTCCTGCAATGCCCTTGGACATGGGCTTTCCCTTTGAGCCGTTCAGCTCGCCGGCGAGGATATTGTGCTTGACTTCCACCTGGCGCGGGGTTATATTGTGCATTTTGTTGTATTCTATCTGCTTTCTGCGCCTGCGGTTTGTCTCGCGTATGGTGCCCTGCATGGACGGGGTTACGCTGTCGGCGTACATGATGACAAGCCCGTTCACATTGCGGGCGGCACGACCTGCAGTCTGGGTCAAAGCCCTTTCGGTGCGCAGGAAGCCCTCTTTGTCGGCATCCAATATGGCCACGAGCGACACGGAAGGTATGTCCAGACCCTCCCTGAGCAGGTTCACTCCCACGAGCACGTCGAACATTCCGTTCTTGAAGTCCTCGATTATTTCGACCCTTTCGGTCGTGTCCACATCGGAATGTATGTAGCGCACCCTTATGCCTATGCGCCTGAGGTAATCGTCCAGTTCTTCGGCCATGCGCTTGGTCAGGGTGGTCACGAGCACCCTTTCATCGGCTTCGCTGCGCTTGCGTATCTCCTCCACAAGGTCGTCCACCTGGTTTTTCGTGGGCCTGACCTCTATCGGAGGGTCGAGCAGTCCGGTGGGTCTTACCACCTGTTCTATCACGAGACCTCCGGATTTTTCCAATTCATAGTCCGCCGGAGTCGCGCTCACGTATACTTTCTGTCCGGTAAGGGCTTCGAACTCATTGAAAGTCAAGGGTCTGTTGTCGGCTGCCGCCGGGAGCCGGAAACCGTAGTCTATGAGCACCGTCTTTCGCGAATGGTCTCCTCCGTACATTGCGTGTACCTGGGGGAGGGTGACGTGGCTCTCGTCTATGAAAGTGATGAAGTCCTTTGGGAAATAGTCTATCAGGCAGAAAGGCCGCTGGCCCTCCTTGCGCCCGTCGAAGTAGCGGGAATAGTTCTCGATGCCGGGGCAGTAGCCCATCTCCTTTATCATTTCGAGGTCGTATTCCACCCTCTGTTTCAGCCGTTTGGCTTCAAGTTCGCGTCCGCTTGCCTCGAAGAAATTCATCTGCTTGACAAGGTCGTCCTGAATCTGTGACACGGCCGCTATGCTGCGTTCCCTCGTGGTGACGAAGTTGTTTGCCGGGTATATGTTTATCTCGTCAATGTCCTCTATGTGCGCACCGCTGACAGGGTCAATGATGCTCAGTGCGTCCACCTCGTCGCCGAAGAACTCGATGCGCACGGCCCTGTCGTCGCCCCCGGGGAATACGTCCACGGTGTCACCGCGTACACGGAAAGTTCCGCGCTTGAATTCTATCTCCGTGCGGTTGTACAGGGCATCCACGAGCTTGTAAAGCAATCCGGTAAGGCTGCGTCTTTCTCCCTTGCGCACAACCACCGTCTGCTCATGGAAATCGTCTGGATTGCCTATACCGTACAGACATGACACGGACGACACCACGATTACATCCCTGCGTCCTGACAGAAGGGCGCTGGCCGCACTCAGACGCAGTTTCTCTATCTGGTCGTTGATGCTCAGGTCCTTTTCGATGTAGGTGTCGCTGGAAGGGATGTAGGCTTCAGGCTGATAATAATCGTAGTATGAAACGAAGTATTCCACCGCGTTGGCGGGAAAGAAGGATTTGAACTCTCCGTAAAGTTGGGCCGCGAGCGTCTTGTTGTGGCTGAGTATGAGGGCCGGACGCTGGAGCCGCTCGATGACGTTGGCCATGGTGAAGGTCTTGCCGGAGCCGGTGACTCCGAGCAGGGTAACATCGCTCACGCCGCGTTCCAGGGCGGAACTCAGCTGGTCGATTGCGCCGGGTTGGTCTCCCGAAGGCTTGTAGTCTGATTCGAGGTGGAATTTCATCGGGCTGCAAAGATACCTAATTCCTGCCTTAGCTGAAAAATTTTGCGTACCTTGCGCACTGCAAAATATAGAGGAACTGCTGGATTACGTAAAGGACTTCGCGCAAATGCCAGTGAAGTGACAGATGAGAAAAAGTGACATCGTTAACCATGACGGATCGCCATATCGGTGTGACGGACGTACGCTGGCAATTTTCGAGAATGAAAAATGTTTGAAATGAAATATTACAAGAGTTTACTTCATGAAAGCACCGCAAATTAAACATGCAATAATCGCTCTACTGTTTGTACTATGCCCTGAATTCGTTTTGGCTCAGGAAATTATGCTTTCGGGAAGGGTCGTGGACAAGAAAGACAGCTCGGATATCAGTTTTGCGACAATTTCCGTAGAAGGAGCGGATTACAGCGAGGTCGGAATAAGTAACGAGGGGGGGGAATTCTCCATTTCTCTTCCAGGCCGGGACAACTACATACTGAAGATAAATTGTATTGGCTACAAGGATTATGAAGATACTCTCAGAGTTCAGGCTTCTTTAAATCTTGGATTTATCTACTTGGAGGAAGATCCCGAACTGATTGCAGGTGCGGTAGTGGTTGGTGTAAAAAATTTGGTAAGGCGGGAAATCGACAGATTGGTGTTTGATGCGAGTGCCATAGCCGTAGCCTCTCTGAGTCTGTATGATCTGCTTTCTTCCACCCCGGGAGTTACTGTAATCGGAGATGATATCAGTATCATAGGTAGTGGCGGAGTGAAGGTACTGATTGACGACAGGGACACGAAATTGGAAGGAAAAGAACTCATTGCCATATTGAAAAGCTATAGCAGCGAGGATGTGGACAAGATAGAGGTCATAACAACTCCGCCCTCAAAGTACGATGCAGAGGGCTCTGCCGGAATAATAAACATAAGGATGAAAAGGCGCATGAGCGATTATTTCGGAGGCAGCGTTTCGGATATGCAGCTATTTTCAAAATACAATGGCAACGAATATTCAGCTACTCTACATTACAATAAAGGCAGACTAAGGGCGTATTCCGGCATTGCAGGGGGCTTTGGACACCACGGAAATGAGAATAATTCCGTCAAATACTATCCTGATTTGACATACGATGACCGTACGGAACATGTGAACAATAACTTATATATTGTTCCGAGGCTCGAAATAGACTATAAACTTCCTAAAGACTACACCATAGGAATGGTAGCCAGCTATCTTTATATGAAGCCGGATTATGACGTGTATCTCAGCTCTATTACAACGGAAAATGGCACATCAACCACGAGCAATACACACAGAGACTCAGATATCATTACAAATCAGTATGATGTCAATTTCCATATAGACAAGCAACTGGACTCCACCGGCAAGAAAATCACTTTGGATGCGGATATACTTGGCTATGACAGCAACTGGGATACCGATTATTCCTCTGATTCATGGTTCAACTATCAAAACGTACAGTCGTATAAAATAAACATATTCAGCACCCGCCTGGATGCTTATCTTCCTTACGACAAACTTACCCTAAACGTCGGCGCCAAGTACTCGTACACGGATAATAACACCAGGTTGGACTATACTGACAATTCGACTCTTAATTTGTCAAATGATAATTTTCTGTATTTGGAGCATATTGCAGCCGTCTATGGAGATGCTAGTCTTAATATTTCTCCCAAATTTCAACTCAAGGCCGGCGTACGTGCAGAATATACGAATATAGAGGGCATATCTTATATCACTAACGAGAGTAACCACAGGGATTACTTGAAGTTTTTCCCAACCTTATATCTGAAATATTCCCCTTCTGAAACATCTGCCCACTCACTTAGTCTGACTCGCAGGATAAATCGTCCGTATTATTCAACTTTGAATCCTATGGTGAGTTATTCAAGTGATCATAGCTATACCGAGGGAAATCCATATTTGAATCCATCTTACAATTACAGGGCTTCCTACGGCTATACCTATAATAATCTTTCGTTTGAGCTGATGTATAGTTTCACGGATGATGTGTTTGATTATCTGATGACCATGGATACTCAAACGAATGTGACCATATACAAATGGATGAATTATAAAAAACAGCACAGGATAATCCTGAATAATTCATATTTTTTCAATAAGTGGAATTGGTTGCAGTCTTATCTTTCTCATAGCGTATATTGGAACAAATCAATTGCCGAAGTTGAGGAAGAATATTCCAGAAATGGGTGGACCTATTCCATGAATCTGTATAATACTTTTTATTTCAATAGAGCCAAAACCTTTACGGGAAATTTGTCCCTGTATTTCAGAACAAAAACCTATACGGCTGATCAAGTTGAGGAACCGTATTATTACATCAACGGCGGTCTTCAGCATACGTTCTTTAACAATAAGCTCGCCCTTGGCTTTAGCGTCTATAATATTTTGGCTTCCAAATACAGGGCTACCCAATATGACGGTGATTTGTACATAGTAAGTGACAATATCTATAATTACCGTTCATTCAATATATCTCTGACCTGGAGATTTGGCGGCTACTCCCGCTCAGGAGGAAGATCCAGGAGCAATTCCGAGGAAAGAAATCGGGTAGGGTAAATATGAATTTGTTTAATTTTGACATCGTAAATTTTCAGTGGACACTGCTGATTTGTGTATATTTGTTTAAATGCATACTTTGAAATCATTATTGGCAGCGTTTGCGCTGATGTGCGCGGCGCTGGTTGCCTGCAGCGAGCAGGTGGCCGTGGATGGCAGATGGACCGTGAAAAGTCTTGACGGCAAGGCCGTTTCGGCATCGGAGAAAGAATTGTTCCTCGCTTTCGACCCCCAAGAGGGCCGTGTCAGCGCTTGCCTGGGAATCAATAACATGATGGGACGCTACACCCAGGACGGGAACAAGCTGCACATCTCTCAGCTGGCATCTACCATGATGGCCGGGCTGCCTGAGGACATGGAGCTTGAATCCGAACTGTCGGCAGCTCTCGGAAAAGTCAGCAGGGTGCAGATTTCCGGCGAAACCATGACTCTGAGTTCCGAAGACGGTTTAGTGGAGTTCGTGCTGGAAAGGTCAGCCTCTCCGGCGGAGGAGGAAAGCCCTGTGGATAACGAAGAAAGCGAGCCGGCATCCGAGGATGGCCAGGATTAGGATTACCGTGATGAAAATCACGCGCTACGACGACCTTATGGAGCGTTATGAACTCCCGCAGGAAGATGCCTGTGACATGGAGGTCGGGCGCGTGTTCTTTGTCGATGCGGCGGCGGACGGGTCGCTGATTATGCCTGAGGGCATGTGCCGGGAGGCCTGGAAAACGATATTGCCTTTTGCTTCGGAACTTGCGCAGGGCAGGGGCCATTTCTTCGGCGCGTGGATGCGCAACCCCATGTCTGCAATGCTGTCCTGCAACGACGGTTTCCGCCCGGTCAGTTTCCTGATAGAGGCCGTATAGTGCCGGTATGATGCTCCGGTGATGCCGTGAGGTGTCAGTATCGTGCAGGACGGCGGTTGTGTCGTATGTCGGGGTCAGAATAGTCCGGAGTTCAGTTTCTGTCTGGCTTTGAGTTCCCAGGTGCGAAGCCTGTCCTTGTATAGATTGTTCGCGTTTTCCTCCTGTATGCTCAGAGAAGCATCGGAGTTTCCGGACCAGCGGCGGCAGTTGTAAAGCACGTCCCAGATGCGTCCTATGCGGTATTCCCTGCTGATTCTCAGGGCTACGGCATAGTCCTCGCCGTATTTCACCACCGGGAAGCCTATCCTGCGCAGCAGGGGAGTCCAGAATCCCCTTGGTGCACCTAATCCGTTGATGCGCAGGGCATTGTTGCGGCCGTTGTCATCGGTCCATTCCTTGTGGTCTATGACTCCGGGAGGCAGTTCGTTCAGTTCGAAATCGGTGATTCTGTAACTGCCAATCACCATTGCGCAATTCTGCTCGCGGAAAGCCTGTACAAAACGGCTTACGGTGTCGGGACCGGAATACACGTCGTCGGAGTCCAACTGCAGGGCGAAGCGTCCGCAGAACGGCGAGTTCACCGCAAGGTTCCAGTTTCCTCCTATGGCGTGGTAGCCTGCCGGCTGGTGCAGCACATGCAGTCGCGGGTCGCTGATTTTGTCAAGGATTTCCCGGGTTCCGTCAGTAGAATTATCGTCCACCACTATTACATTGTAGGGGAAGTCGGTCTCCTGCGCGAGTGCGGAATGCACGGCATCGGCTATGGTTCCGGCGCGGTTGCGGCAGGGGATTATCACGGATGCCTCATATTCGAAATCGCCCTCTGCGGGGTCGTCGAGCCTGACTTCACGGAATTGCGGTTTCAGATACGCCCCGACAGCCTTCAGGTGCTCCGTGCAGGCCTTTTCCATCTCTATCTGCACTTCCCGGTTGCGCGGGTCCACATAGTCGAACTGACGTTCTCCGCTTGCCCTCGTGTCGCCCGGAAGGTCATAGTAGAGGAATTCCGGGATGCGCACCAATGCCCCTATGCGGCTCAGCCTCAGCCTAAGGTCGTAAAGTCCTGCGAAACGGTATTCCCTGTCCATTCCGGACACCGCCTCGTTGAATGCCGAACTGCGGATGAGCATCACCGGACCGAAATCGAAATCGTCCCTCAGCGAGCCTTCCTGATAGTCTATGACCGGGGCAGGACGCAGACCGGCCTGTTCCAGCGAACCGTCCGGGGAGATGAAGCGGTCGGAATACACCATGACGGCCCCGGTGTAGTCGGCCACCTGAACCATGCGTTCCAGACCTTGTTGTACCCAATTTATGTCTTCTGCCGCCTTTGTGAGGAGCAGCAGGTATCTGCCATTCGCGGAAGATGCTATTTCCCTGACTTTTTCCGTGGAGCATCTTGCCGGCACTTCAAATCTCTGCACATTCATGTCCGCGAAGATAGCAATTATAACCATTAGTCGCTCTGCTGCCGCAAGCTGTCTTCACACTTGCTGCCTTGCCGCCCGGACCCCATTCCCGTCTCCTCGCGCCAACACCCTGCATGAATGTCTTTACCCCGTGTGCATCTGCAAATTCTTTGTATCTTTGACGCCTGGTTTTTTCAAACGACATTTAAAATATGTTCAAACATCTCATTTCCTCAATTTCCCTGCTCATGCTTTTCGGGACCGTTGCATATATGACCCCTGCATCGGCCGCTCCGGTTCCTGCAGAGGCTGCAGCCGGCGGGGAACTAAAGATAGCCGTAATCTCGGATGTACATCTTATGGCCCCCTCACTGCTCATCAGCGATGGCGAGGCCCTTGACAACTATATAGCCAATGACAGAAAACTGCTCCGCGAAGGACCGCAGCTCGTAAGGGAAGCGCTCGACTCCATACTGGCGTTCAGGCCGCAGACCCTACTGATAAGCGGTGACCTGACCAAGGACGGAGAGACAGTGTCGCACCTGTACCTGCGCGATTCCCTGCTTGCTCCCCTGCGCGAGAGCGGAATGCAGATATTCGTGATACCCGGCAACCATGACGTAAACAATCCCCACGCCGTGGAATTTGATGGGGCCGAAACCCGCAGGGTCAGCACTCCCACCGCTGCCGAATTTGCCGATATCTGGTCGAATTACGGTTACGGCGAAGCCATTGCCCGCGACCCCGAATCGCTCAGCTATGTGGTCATGCTCAACGACAGCACGCGCCTGCTCTGTCTGGATGCCTGCCTTTATGAGCAGAACAGTTACGAGGATAATATCTGCGTCACCAACGGCAAACTGAAACGCGCCACCCGCCGCTTCATCCGCACCCAACTCAAAGATGCCCGCAAGGCAGGGGACAGGGTGATTGCAATGATGCACCACGGAACCGTCAGTCACTGGAAGTACCAGAACCTCATCATGGGAGAATACCTCGTGGACGGCTACAAGAAAGTTGCCCGTATGCTCGGACGCAACGGGGTGGATATAGTGTTCACCGGACATTTCCATGCCAACGACATCAGCATGAACACGCGCAAGCAGCGCAAGAACTCGCTTTTCGACATAGAGACGGGGTCCCTGCTTTCATATCCCGCTCCCATGCGTTTAGTTACCATAACTTACCCCGAGGGCTGCAATTATCGCGTGGACATACGCAGCGGCAAGCTCAGTGGCGAGGGCCTGACCTTCCCGAGCGGCAACAGTTTCGAGCAGGAAATGCTGGAATATGCCGACGGTGCAATGCGCTCGGTTGTTGACGGAATCATCCCGGAGAAGGTAAGTTACGAGGTCAAGGAACAGTCCTGTGTCGCACTCGCCAAGGCATACACGACGCACCTATACGGCGATGAGCGCTTCAGTGCTGAGGCGGAGGCTGAAATCAAGGCCGCGGTGAAGGCCCTGCGCAAGGAGAGCCGCCTCTATGCTATGGTCTTGAATATGGCCGGCAAGAGCTTCTACAATGATCTCGCACCCGCCGACTTGAACGTAACGCTTTATTTCTGAAGCGATGAAAAGGTTTGCATTGTTGATTCTGCTCTTTGTGTGCTGCTCCTGCGGCGCTAAGGTACGCCAATATACCCTGCGTGTGGTAAACGAATATACGCATGACACGGGGGCTTACACCCAGGGGCTGTTTTTTCACGACGGTACCCTCTATGAGAGCACGGGTCAGTTCGGGGAATCCTCCCTGCGCATCGTGGACCTGAAAAGCGGAAAGGTTCAACGTAAACTCGACTTTGCGGCCAAATATTTTGCAGAAGGTTCCACGGTCCTGAACGGCAAGCTGTATGTGCTTACCTGGACCAACAGGATGGCTTTTGTCTACGATGCCGCCACGCTCGAATATATAGGCGCATATACATATCCGCGTGAGGGCTGGGGTCTGACCACGGACGGCAGTTCTCTGATTGCCTCCGACGGCAGTTCTCGCCTGTATTTCCTCGATGCCGACATGAAACTCAAGCGTACACTGAACGTGACCCTCGACGGCAGACCCATCAGGAATCTCAACGAACTTGAGTGGATAGACGGAAAAATCTGGGCGAATATATATCTCAGCGACCTCATAGTCATAATCGACCCCGAGACGGGCAAGGTGGACGCCACGGTGAATTGCAGCGGCCTGCTCCCTGACAGGTTGAGGACTGCTGACACGGACGTACTCAACGGCATAGCCGTGCTGGACGGAAAAATTTATCTGACCGGCAAGAACTGGCCCCGGCTTTACGAAGTGGAACTCGTGAAATAGTCAGAGGACCACGTCCACGAGTTTTCCTATCAGCGCTTCGTCATAGGGACGGGATACCCTTATGTAGTTCCCGCTGTAGCCCTCCATCATTCCGTTATGGTCTGTCGATTCGAACAGTACGCGCTCGTGTACGCCCCGGTTCGCGGCCACGAACTCGGAATGCAGACGGGCGCACAGTTCTTCTATCCGCGCCACCCTTTCGTGCTTGACTTCTTCGCGCACCTGACCCGGCATGTTCGCCGCGCGTGTGCCCGGCCGGCGGGAATAGGGGAATACGTGGATGAAGGCCGGATGCAGGCTTTCGATGAAATTGTAACTGCGTTCGAAAAGTTCATCGGTCTCTCCGGGCAGTCCGCACATCAGGTCTATGCCAAAAAATACTTTCGGGCCGCCGTCGTGCTCCATGGCCTTGCGTATGTAGGAAATCAGTTCGGCGAACTGTTCGCAACTGTAACGCCTGCCCATTGCCCGCAGGATTTCATCGCTTCCGGACTGGAGAGGGATGTGGAAGTGGGGCACGAACTTGGTTCCCGAGGATATCCAGTCCACTATCTCGTGGCTCAGAAGGTTGGGTTCAATGCTCGAAATCCGGTAACGCTCTATGCCTTCCACCTCGTCCAAACGGCGCAGGAGTTCAAGGAAACTTTCGGAAGTGCTGTGCCCGAAATCTCCGGTGTTCACCCCGGTCAGCACTATCTCCTTTGTGCCCTCGGCGGCGATTTTTTCCGCATTCGCCACACATTCCTCTATAGGTGCGTTCCGGCTTCTGCCTCTGGCGTAGGGGACGGTGCAGTAGGCGCAGAAATTATTGCAGCCGTCCTGCACTTTCAGGAACGAGCGAGTACGCTCTCCGGTGCTGAATGCAGGAAAGATATTGTCCGCGCAACTCATGCAGTCCTGCGAAGTCTGCAATATAGCCCCGTTGTACAGTATGCCGCAGAGTGCCAGGGTCTTCTCGACCAGAAGCGATTTTTCTTCCGCTCCGATAACCAAACTGACTCCCTCCAGGGCCGACAATTCTTCTTTTCTGAGTTCCGCGCTGCAGCCCACTGCAACCACCACCGCTTTCGGGTTCATTCTGTGTACCCTGCGGAGCAGATTGCGGGACTTGCGGTCGGAAACGGAAGTCACTGAACAGGTATTCACCACGAAAATATCGGCTTCGGGCCCGGGAGCGACTATTTCGCATCCGGCCTTGCGGAATTCACGTATGTAGGTGGAACTTTCGGCGTAATTGAGCTTGCAGCCCAGAGTCAGCACGGCTATCTTCATTTCTTGTCAGGCTAAAAAGATGAATACACAAGGCCTTTTGCCCGGAAGTGTTCCCGACTTCTTCCAGTCCCTGACGGTGCGGGTACTGATGAATTCGTCCTCCTGCATCAGATTGGCCGCTACGCATATACGGGTGTTTTCCGAAAGGGTGGAAATCATGTCGGTGAACAGCGTGTCGTTGCGGTATGGGGTCTCGATTACTATCATGCTGCTGTGCCCGGACCTTGACTGCTTTTCGAGCTGCCTCAGGGCGGCTCTCCTTGCATCGGTCTTGGCCGGCAGGTAGCCGCAGAAGCTGAACGACTGTCCGTTCAGACCCGAAGCCATCAGCGCCATCATCAGCGACGAGGGACCCACGAGCGGTATTACCCTTATTCCGTGGTCGTGGCACAGGGCCACCAGAGCGGCACCTGGGTCGGCCACAGCGGGCAGTCCGGCTTCGGAAAGCAGACCCACATCCCGTCCGTTGTCGAAAAGACCTATCAGGGCTTCGACATCCTCCCTTTCTGAATGTTCGTTGAGGGTATGGAGTTCAAGCTCGTCTATGTGTCCCTTCAAGCCGCATTTGCTGAGGAAACGGCGTGCGCTTCGCAGTTCTTCCACCACGAAACATTCCAACTTGCAGACCGTGCCTGTCACCTCAGCGGGAAGCACGGTCACGGGATCGTTTTCTCCGAGTGGAGTCGGGATGAGAAACAATCTGCCCCTGATCATCGTATTCTACAATTATTTTCTTTACACTGATTTCGAGTTCTTCATCAACTCTCTTTTTCTTTCTCACGAAAACTTTCCGGAAGAATTCCCTGATTCCGGAATATGACTTCTGGTAGCTTATGCCCACGCCGTTGCGCTGCGAGTAGTCGAGATAGTTCGAATATTCGTCGGCGGAATGGGAGAAGATGTTCAGGCGGAATTTACCCTCCGGATCCAGTTTGATTTCTATGTCGAGGTCGCCGACTACGTCACTGCTGCCGCTGCTGCTGTACTGGCGGTTGCCGAGGCTGCCTCCGACTATCACCCTGTTGTTGAACAGCTGTGTGGAGATTGCCACGTCGAATATGTCCCCGCCTGAGTTCGAACTCTGGTAGCCTATTCCGACGTTCAGCGGTATGTCGAGTTTCTGCAATATGGTGTTCAGCTGGTTGGACATGAGTTCGGTTACGTTGGAGTACAGTATGTTGGAACTGTTTACCACGCCGGATGACTCGTCGGGGATGAACGAACTCATGAGCAGCAGGGCCATGAACTGTTTCTGCACCTTGTCGTCGGTGTTCAGCGCACTCTCCACCTGGGCCTTGGTGGTTGGATCGAGATCCGGCACATCAATGCTGAAATTGATTCTTGGGTTGCGCAGTCTGTCGCTTATTTGTATGCCGCATTCCACGGTACGTCTGGTGTTCACGGACAGCGTGTCGGATATGAGAGTGGACAGCGATGTCTTGAGTTTGTACGTGGCGGTGATGTCAAGTTCGCTTTCCAGAATATCACCGTTGAAGCGTACCGAGCTGGATTCCTCTATGCTGAAATCGCGTTCGAGCAGGCCGGGTATCGAGAATTTGAAATTTCCCTCGCTGATGCTGTAGTCACCGTTGATGTCAAATATATCCTTGGACGGGGATATGTGTATGGTTGCGCTGCCGCTTCCGTTGAAGGATACGGAGGTACCTGCGTACCTGTCGAGTTCGATATTGGCGTTCACCGTGGGGCTTACGTTCACGAGCAGCTGTATGTTGATGTCGCTGCCGGAATCGCGGCTGCTGTCCAGGGTCTCGAGCATCTGTTCGTAGGGGTCCACGACTTTTTGGGGCTCGGTGAAGGTCAGCAGGTTATTCGAATTGGCAGTGCTTCCGGATGCCGGTATGTAGATGTTTCCCGGACCGTTGGTATTTACCGCCGCACTGATGTTGAGCGCCTTTAAGGGTCCTGTCACCGAAGCCGAGCCGTCGGCCCTGAGCTGCCCGTAGAAACCGGGATTTCCCTCGCGTCCGGAATCGAGCAGTTTCAGGTTGTTGAGCATGGCCCTGACGTTGAGGTTTAAGTCGTTCAGTTTGTTGTACTTCACTGCACCGTTCACCGAAGCGAAACCATTGTCGCCGTCCGAGATGCTGACCTCATTGAGGTATAGTCCGGTATTGTCCATGCTTAGCGGGCCTTGTATGGTGTAGCTCACTCCGGTAAGGGCGAGGGTGAGCATTGCATCGTTGATGTAAAGGTCCTCGCTGGAAGTCTCAATTTCGCCCGCCGCACTCTGCAACATGAGTTTTCCGCTGATTCCTCCGTCCATACCCTTGAAAAGTCCGTCGAGGAACGGGTTGAGCACTTTCAGAGGGAAACGGTCGAGGGAGGCTGTCAGGTCGAGCCTACCGTTGTCAAGATAGTAGTGTCCGGTGGCCCTTACGCTGTTTCTGCCCTCGATTTCGTGGTTTACGAGCAGGCGCAGGTCGTTGCGCTGTTCTCCTGGCACGCTGAGCAGCCGCAGATTACCCGCATCTTCCTTGCCTATGCCGAGGGAATCGAGCCTGAAATCCACGAATACGGCATTGCGTAGTCCGGGGTCCGAAATGAGGTAGACCCGTCCGGCCGCATCGCCCCGGAAATCGAAGTCCCGGTTGAGGAAGCCATTGATCAGGGAAAGGTCCAGCTTTTCCGCATGCAGGCTGAGCGTGTCCCTGTGTCGGGCTGAATAGCCTCCGTCGAGACAGATGAATTGTTCGCCATTGTTTATGCGGAAGCCGTCCAACTTGATGCCATATCCGTCGTAGAGGACTTCGGATTCGCTGAAATGCCAGACGGCATCGGTGGTCGATATGTAGGAATTGTCCGGACGTGCGCTGATGTTGAGGATGCCGAGCGAATCGCGGGTGACTTCTCCATTCACGAGTAATTCGGACTTGCTGCCGCCTCCGGCGAAGCTGTCCACGTCGAGCAGGACTTCGAACTTATTGTCCGCCGCGCTCGCCTTGATCCGGGGACTTTCCACGTTCACCCCACCCAGACGCAATTCGCTTCCTTGAATGGAGGCGTTCAGGCTGCCGCTCCAGTTGTCAAAATGCAAATCCGTCTTGCGTATGTAGTTCTTGCCGTAGGCGAGGCGGGACGAGTACAGCCGTCCGTTCATCTGTCCGCTTTCGCTCACAATCATGGCGAGCCGGGTGCTGTCAGCGATGTAGAGCCCCGGAGCGAGGTATCTGAGCAGTCCTCTTGAGTCATGGAACTTCAGGTCGAGCCTGTATTTCGCGGATTCGAGGTCACTTTCTGCACTTTTGGCCGACAGGGCGGACAAGTGGCGGTGTATGGTGACATCCTGGATGTCGGAAATGAAGTCCGCGATGGTCCCCGTGCCGTCGAGATTGAGGTCGGCGAAGTCGGTGACGAGGGAGAAATGCTGCTCTCCGTTGCTTGCCGTTGCGTCGAAGTCTATGTTGCCGAGATCCGTGGTGCCGTGCCCGTTGTGCATGGCTATGCCGCGTACGTCCGCTTCGCCCTCTATGACATGGCCCCGCACCCTGATGTCTCCATTAATCTGGTCTGTACTGAGCCTTGCCCCTCCTTCGCGCCGGTCGATGCCCAACGCGCTCAGGTCAAGACATCCGATTTCTCCGGCGAGCCGGTAGCGGCGGAGTCCTTCGTGGTCGCGCAAATCGGCCAAAGCGTCGAGTTCCAGCTGCAATTTGGGGTCACTTGCCTCCACATGTGCCACGAAGGTCTTGTCCATGTAGCTGCCTCTCATAATTACGTCCCGGTATTCCTGCCAGGCTGAGTCCTCTCCGGACAGCTCCTTGAACTGCAGGCGATTGATGTTCAGTGAATCCAGCTTTATCTGCATGTCGTCCCCGAACTTTGCCGATGCCCGGGCATAAAGGTCACATTCGCCTATCGGGATGTTTCCCAGTATTTCGGACAGGTTCAGGGCATTGCTCCGCATACGCGCGTTCAATTCTATTCCGCGCTGGCTGCTGACTATGTTGCGCACGTCCCCGACCGTCCTGATCCAGCCATTGTCGGCAGCGAGCTCCGCCATGAAGTTCAATCTGTCCATCGGACCGGAAGCCTGTGCGCTGACGGCGAAATTCACCCCCGGGGCATATCCGCTCAGGTCCGGAAGCGAGGGCATCCATTGGGCAAGCAGTTTCGTCAGGGAATCGGTGGTGAAATGCAGCTCGCCTATCTGCGCGTCTATGAGCATTTTCCTGGTGTCCGGCAGCCCGATAATGCTGCATTCGAGCTCTCCGCCTACACCGCTGGCAAGGTCGCGGAACTTGAAGTTCTTGATGCTGAAATCATTTACATAACCGCGTATCTTGCCGCTTTCGAGCTCGAAAACGGAACGGTTGCCGCCCAGGGCCCCGCCGGCGAAGGTGCTTATTGTCTGTATGCCGAGCGTGGTGGGTTTCAGTTTGAGTTCCAGCACTATGTCTTCCGTAAATTTGCAGTGCTTCCAGTGCTTCTCGTAACTCATGGAGAAGCTGTTTGCCCTGATGCGGGACCAGTTGTCGTCCAGCTTCAGGTTCTCGATGAGGGTCTTGCCCTGTCCGACTGCGACCCTTCCGCTGAGGTCTGTGACCACATACCCGGATTTCTCGCGCAGGCTTCCGTGATCGGCGACTGCGTACATGCGGCTGCCGGTAAACTTCATCCCGTGGCCGCGCACGTTCGCGCGGACATCGAGATCATTGAAATCGATACAGTTCTTGTCTCTCTCCTTTGTGCCGGGTTTCAGGTTGCTCTGGCGGTAGCGGAAATTCCTGACGGTGAACTTGCGAATGTCGAATATGTCGGGACCTGGTTCGCGCCTTATCCCTTTCGGATGCAGCCTGAATATGCGATTGAGGTTGGTCTTCCATTCGTTGGGCTCTATGGTCAGGTGCATGGTCGCGTCCATCACGGTCACGCGGTTCAGGTGCAGGCCCTTTCCGTGGAACAGGCTCGCAATGCTGAAAGTCGCCGTGATGGTACCGGCATGGAACAGGGTGTCCACCTGTTTCGTCAGGCCGTGGGCGTTGTCGATGGGGTAGGGATTATCGTCAATTATGGTCGCATCCCTGAGCACCAGCACTCCGGATGTCATGATGCTCAGTTCCGAATATTGGACGTGGCCGTCCAGCTTTTCCGTCAGCCTGTCGAGGGCATACTGGGTCAGCCTGGTCTGTACATAGGGGGTCTGCACAGCCACTACACAGGCAAAAATCACCACGATTATCATGGCGAAGATTCGGCCTGCTATGTAGTTGCCTTTCCTGTACATGTAATTCGGCTTCCAGAACCTACAAAGATAACACTAATATCGATAGGATGCGTTTGAAAATAATTCTTAAATTTGCGGGTTATGTCGGATATTATACTCGGAATAGAATCTTCCTGCGACGACACCTCTGCGGCTGTCATCCGGGATTCGTATCTTCTCTCGAATGTCATTGCAAGCCAGCAGGTACACAAGGACTACGGCGGCGTGGTGCCGGAACTCGCTTCCCGGGCCCACGAACTGAACATCGTGCCAGTAGTCAGCGAGGCACTGCGCCGTGCGGGAGTCAAGGCTTCCGAACTTACGGCCATAGCATTTACGCGGGGTCCGGGCCTGCTCGGTTCCCTGCTCGTGGGTACTTCTTTCGCCAAGTCCATGGCGCTGAGTCTGGACATACCCCTTGTCATGGTGAATCACCTGCAGGGACATGTGCTCGCAGATTTTATCCGTCAGGAAGGCGTGGAACCGAGAGAACCCGAATTTCCGTATCTCTGCCTGCTCGTCAGCGGTGGCAACTCGCAGATAGTCAGGGTGGATGATCCCCTGCATTTCGAGATTCTGGGCCGCACCATAGACGATGCGGTGGGAGAGGCTTTCGACAAATGTTCCAAGATGATGGGGCTGGGCTATCCCGGAGGTCCGGTAATCGACCGTCTCGCAAAGCAGGGAAATCCCGAACGCTTCAAGTTCGCCAAGCCGCACATAGCAGGACTGGACTATAGTTTCAGCGGCATCAAGACTTCGCTGCTGTACTTCGTCCGCGATGAGATGGCCAAGGACCCCGAATTTATCGAGAAGAACAAGGAGGACATCTGCGCATCTTTCCAGAAAGCCCTCGTGGATATACTCATGGACAAGCTGATAAAGGCGGCGGAACAGACCGGCATACGCGAGATTACCATTGGCGGTGGAGTGGCTGCGAACAGCGGATTGCGCGAGAGGGTAAGCAGCGAGGGAGAACGCCGTGGCTGGAATTGTTACCTGCCGGAATTCAAGTTCACCACCGACAATGCCGCGATGATAGCGATAGCCGGTTATTACCACTATCTCGCAGGGGAACGCTGCCCGCTCGATGTGGCTCCGGTGGCCCGCATCGCCGATTTTTAATTTGCCGATATACAATAGATGAAAGAGTTCGAGATAAGCTGCCCGCTCACCCGAGAGCCGCGCAGACACGAAATCGAGGCCAAGGCCGGCGGAATGCGCTGGGTACTCAAGAAGCGTTCCGTCGATGCCCGCAAAGAACCGGTATGGCGCTATAAATACGAGGCTTACGGCCCGGAGGACGAATATGTTCCCTACAAATTGCCTGCTGACAAGGACGTACATAATGCGCCCGAGGTAATTGTGGTGGGTGCTGGCCCTGCCGGTCTGTTCGCCGCCCTGAAACTGATTTCGCTCGGATTCAGACCCGTGATACTCGAAAGGGGCAAGGACGTGCATGAGCGCAAGCCCGACATGGCCCGGCTCTCGCTGAAAGGCGAACTCAATCCCGATTCGAACTACTGTTACGGCGAGGGTGGTGCAGGAGCATTTTCCGACGGCAAACTATACACCCGTTCCTCCAAGCGCGGCGACATACGCGAGGTGCTGTATAACCTCGTGCGTTTCGGGGCTACGGAAAACATACTCGTGGATGCACATCCGCACATCGGCTCCGACAAGCTCCCGACCGTGGTGGAAAATATACGCAAGCACATAGTGGCCCATGGCGGGGAGTATCATTTCAATTCCAGAGTCGATTCCATACGCCGCACTTCCGATGGACTGCTGCAACTCCACGTCGCCGACGGAAAAACCTACAGCGCTGCCCGAGTCATACTTGCTACCGGACATTCCGCACGCGACGTGTATGAATTCCTGAAGGCGGCAGGCGGCACCTTGGAGGCCAAGGGCTTTGCCCTCGGTGTGCGTGTGGAGCATACCCAGGAGAAGATTAACTGGAATCAGTATCACGGAAAGTGGAAACCCGGGATGCCGGCAGCGGAATATTCTTTTGTGGAGCAGGTGGACGGCAGGGGAGTGTTCTCCTTCTGCATGTGCCCCGGAGGATTGCTGGTGCCTTCATCGACTGAAGCCGGCACTGTGGTGCTGAACGGAATGTCCAATTCGGCCCGTTCCGGCAAGTTCGCAAATGCGGGCGTTGTGGTGCAGATAGAACCCGAGGATGTGCCCGGCGATGATCCCATGAGGCTCATGGATTTCCAGCAGAAAGTCGAGAGAAGCATGTATGCGTATGCCCAAAGCGCAGGTGCCGGTCATGAATTTGCGGCTCCGGCCCAGAGAATGGAGGATTTCTGTCGCGGGCGCATGTCCAAGACCATGCCCGAAACGACTTACAAGCCGGGAGTGGTGAGTGCGCCGCTGCACGAACTGCTGCCTCCGATGGTTGCTTCGCGCCTGCAGAAGGTGTTCCCTATGGTAAAGATGCGCAGCTATTACACGAATGCGGCCCTGTTGCTCGGAGTGGAATCCCGTACTTCATCACCGGTGCGTATTCCCCGCGATGCCGAGACTTTGGAATACGTGTCCATGCCCGGTCTATATCCCTGCGGCGAAGGTGCAGGCTATTCAGGCGGCATAGTTTCCTCCGCCCTCGACGGCATCAATGTGGCCAAGGCCGTGGCAGAGTCGATGCAGGGTTTAAAGATTGAATCTCAGTCCGAGAGAGAGTCTGAAGTTCAGCGGCCTTGAACTGTAGATAGGCTCTATCGCGTTTGCAGGATAATCAGACGACGGGGCGAAGTGATAACTCAAACCGGGTTCGAGATAGAGCGCGATGAAACGGCTGAAGTCGTATGACAGGCCGAGATTCGCGGCGACGGACCAGAAACAGGGTTCTATACTCAGACTTTCCCGACCGCTCGAAAGCGTATTTCCGGCAAGGATATAGGAAGTGACGGTACTGCCCGCAATGCATTTCTGGACTTCTCCACCTGCACCGAGATAGATGTTCCACTTGCCCGGATGCCAGATATCGGCCCGCAGTTTCAGGGGAATCCCGATGAAATGCAGGGTCTGGGCCGTTTCATAATAGCTGTCTTCACTGCCGTTTGTGCTTTCGGAGTACAGGAGGCTGTAGTTTACGCCGGTTTCGAGGGCAAAACGTTTTGAAAAAGACCAGGAGAAAGTCAGTCCCACGGTGACGGGCTGGTAGTGGCTGATGCTGCTGTAGTTTGTCTCGTTGTGAAGGCGCATGATTCCGGGCTCTCCCGAGGATGCCTTGGTCAGGAGCGCAGGATAGTCTTCATCTTCGTACACTAAGGAATTCATCTGGGATGCGATGGCGGTGCCGCTGCCGGAGCTGCTCGCTCCGGGCGTGCCGGATGCGCTGAAATTGAATGCGAACAGGCTGCGCCCGCGCTTTCTGCTTTTTTCATGTGCAATCTGCATCTCGAATTCCTCCCAACTCATTCCACTTTCCTGCTCTCTTTGCTCGGGACTCTCGTGCTTGCTGTATGAATTTGTGCTCTCGTCTGCGTCTCCCTTGCTTGATTCCGCATTGATTTCAGGAACGGTCGGCTTAATCTTTTCTGAATCATCGTTTGCAAGGCTGCCGTCCTTCTCTTCCGCGTCCTGCTTCCGTGCCTGCCCGGCACTTGCGATGTTTTCGTCTTTGTCCTCAAAATTGCCGGTCCTGACGATTGCATTGTTGTTTTTACCGGCACCGGAGACTTCTGCGATAAGGTCTGCAGTCCTGTCGATATTATCGGGGGCTTCTTTTTCCATAATCTGTACGCCCTCTTCCTTTTCTGCCAGCCCGACGGCCTGCTGCGATATTTCCGGCTTGTTCAAGGGACTGAAAACAAGGAACGCGACCGCAAGCACTGTGGCGGCCGAGATAAAGGCCCCGGCAATTTTTGCCCTGCGCCGTCTTGCGGCCTTGCGCGAAATGGCAATAGCCGCAGCCTCGACAGCCTTTCCCGTGCTGTCCGGAGCAACTTCCCCGTAATTGTCCATTTTGAGCCTTAGCTCGTCTGTCCAGTCCTTTTTACTCATCGTGAGACTGTTTGTATTCTTTTATCCATTTGGCCAACAGGCGTTTTGCCCGGCTGAACTGGGAAAATGAAGTGTTTTCGCTGATGCCTAAGCGTTCCGCAATTTCCTTGTGGCTCATCTGTTCGAAAATATACAGGTTGAATACTGTCCTGTATCCGTCCGGTAAGGCTGCAATCATGTTTTGCAAGGCTTCCGCCGGAATTCCTTCCGGTTGCGGTTCCTCTTCGGGCCCCAAATCCTTTTCGCTGAATCCGTCAATGTGCAGTACTGTAAGCCGTTTTGCCGAACGCAGTGCCATCAGCGCCTGGTTTACGACTATTTTGCCCATCCATGCCCGCAGCGAGCCTTCTCCTCGGTACTCAAATTTGTCGAGCGAATCGAAAATCCTGATGAAACTTTCCTGCAGTACGTCCTCTGCGCTGTCGGTATCGCCCATGTAGCGACGGCAAAGCGCGAAAAGATACTGCGAGTAGGTCTCGTACAGATTTTTGAGAGCCGCAGTATCTTTCCTTTTTGCGAGGCGGAGCAGTTCCGCCTCATTTGCCGGCCGGACATTCTTCATCAGTGCGTGCGGAATGGCAAAACCCGTTCCGTTGCGGCATACTCGTTATTCTATGGGCAGACCCGAATTTACGCTGGTGGTGCTTGTACTGGTGCCCGAACCGCTGTAATAGTTCGTGCTGCGGGTGAGTTCTATGGTCTTTTCTCCCTGATAAGAGTTGTAGCGTATCTTGACATACTCTATATCCCCGTCGGCAGCCAGCTCTTTGAGGTCGAACGCTATCAGTCCGTTGTACCTGTGTCCATAATAGTACAGGGAGTCGGTGAGAGGGTCATGCCTGAGTTCCACGAGATAGGGGTCCTCCTCGTCCACGCCAGTCACGAGATTGATTCCGTGATAGAGCCTGGGATTGTTCCAATGAGCAGCGAATGCCAGCGTGAGGTAATCATCCTCCAGAACGGTGAGCCAGCTGTTGTAGATGTCGATTTCAGCCGTACCGTAAGCCTCGTCGTTATCCTCTGTGGTGAGTACCGGCGTTTTCGTGCGTATGCTGTCCATCCAGAAAATCTCGGATTCCACGTCGAATTCGCCGTTGGGAATAACTTCGGCGTCAGAGTCGAAGTTTATCAATGCCCTGACCTCCTTATTGTACGGGTTGGAGCTGATATTCGTAGGCTTTATGGTCGTACTGTCGTCGAGCTGCATGTAGAAAACTCCGTCGTCAGTGGTTTTGAGTGTCACCACGGCATTGGGATAGAAGCGGTAATTGTCATTGTTTCCCTTGAGGTAATCATTGCAGGATGCGAGCGTAACCAGCGCAATCAGGCCGGCAGCCCATGTAAAAATGCGTTTCATAAATCCGAACTTTAAATTATTCACCCATATAATGTGGAATTCGGCGAAACCTTGCATCAGGGAAGCGGAATTATTTGAGGTTCGAAGCCCTTGTAGCCGCAGGCGCACACCATTTCGTAGATTTCGTGCATCATCTTGCGGTAGTCATCTATGCAGAAGCCCTCGCCTCCGGCATAGAGAATTTCAAAACGCAGACCCATATAGGTGAGCATGTAACCGCTGGAACTGAATCCGTTGCGCAGGTAAAAAGCCTTGCGGCGCAGTCTGAGTCCGTTGCCCGGCTGGGACGGGTCATCCGGTTCTATGTCGAGCACGACGCGTTTTCCGGGATATTGCTCTGCTATGAGAGGAAGTGCCCTGGTCCCATAGCCGCACGACCGGCAGTCCTTGTGTATTGCGA
This sequence comes from uncultured Muribaculaceae bacterium, assembly GCA_964582235.1. GTDB lineage: Bacteria > Bacteroidota > Bacteroidia > Bacteroidales > UBA932 > Cryptobacteroides. Next base: position 23,769 of record CAZOQW010000005.1, read on the forward strand.
GGAAAAATACATATACGAGCACGGAGGAGGGGAATACCGTGGTGAAGCCCACGAACTTGCCTTCGTTCATTATGGCCCAGACATCCAGTTTGCCTTTCCCGCACAACGTGAGTTGCGTCTGCGTGTCCATGCGTTCTTCAATCGGGAAAGATTCGAGATTTACTTCGTCCACGAGGGCAGTCCATTCGCTGCCCGGGCGTATTCTCAGCAGTTCCATATATTTTCAAACGTTTCGTCTTTCCGGAATCTCCACGGCCATCAAAGACTCTTGGCGGCGTTCATTCCGGCAAGGGCTCCGGTGGCAAAGGCAGTATGCAGGTTGTATCCGCCCGTATCTGCGTCCACATCCAGCAATTCACCGCAAAAATACAGAGACTTCGTGAAACGGGATTCCATATTCTTGGAGACTATTCCGTCCATTGCCACGCCTCCGGCAGTCACCACTGCACGCTCATAGCCCACGTATCCGTCCAATTCAAAACGCCAGCCTTTGAGCGCAGCTGCAATTCTCCTGCTGTCCGAACCCGCGTCCGGGAATGCCTGGACAAAGCCCGGAATCAGGTTCCAGGGCATGAGTTTGCCGAGCAATATGCGGCGGAGTTCTTTGTCCCTTACGCCCCGGGAGCGGGGATCTTTTTTGACTTCAAGCCTGAGTTGTTCCACCCTTGCCGTCAATTCAGCCAAGGGCACCTGGGCTTTCAGGTCCAGCACCAGGGCCGCCCGCGCACCGTTGATTATGGCTTTTACCGCCTTGCGGCTGAGTGCGAAACCTATGGGTCCTTCAATGCCTCCGTCGGTGAAGTCGAGGTCTCCGAACACGGTGTCACAGACATTGCCGTCTATTTCCAGCGAGAGCTGCACGTTTTTCAGCTGCACCCCGCAAAGTTTCTCCCCAAGCGGTCCGAGCGGCAATGTACGGTCGATGTGCCCGCGGGTGTGGCCGTCCGTCCGTTTATAAGCGTGCGGCACCAGGGCGGTCAGCGAGGGAAAGGTGGGGACTATCTTGTGTCCCATTTCTTCGGCCCAGCGGTAGCCGTCACCGGTAGAACCGGTAGTGGGATAACTCAGTCCTCCTGTGGCGAGTATCAGCTTGCGGCACAGCCACTTGCTGCCGTCCTCGCATTCTACTGAGAAGCGGTAATCTTCATCATCGGTGCAAGTGCATTCGCTCACTTTCGCCCCGCACACGAGTTTTACTCCCAGAGAAGTGCAGGCCCGGACCAGTGTGTCCACGACATCGGAGGCCTTGTAGCTTTTCGGGAACGCCCTGTCGCCCCGTTCCACGACCGCTTCCATTCCGTTTTTACCGAACCATTCGATCAGGGCTTCCGGGGTCAAGTTGTGGAACGCCGCCCTGAAAGCCGAAGAATTGGCCCTCAGATGCGGCGAAAAACCGTTCCAGTCCTTGACATTTGTGAAATTGCAGCGACCCTTGCCGCTTATCATTATCTTGCGGGCTGGTCTGGGCATGGACTCCAGAATGGCCACGGCATACTGCGACTGGCCATGTCCGGGATGGTTCTTGGCGGCGTGCCAAGCGGCCATGAGCCCGGATGCTCCGGCCCCCACCACAAGAATATCGGCGGTCATGCTATTCGCTCTCGTCCAGCCATACGGCCATTGTTCCTGCACCGCGGTGGTTCCAAGCGTAATAAGGTATCATTTGTACATCTCCGACGCTTATCATATTCACTCCACCAAGCAGTTCCGGCATGTATTCTATGCCAACAGGAGCAGACAGCGAAAGTTTCGCTTCGCGCACATCTCCCTGATTGTCAGGCCATTCGGCGCAATATACCAGCGGACCCATTTCCACTGCCATCTTGCCCCTGTCAGCCTCGACTGCGGGATGAGCCTTGACGAAGCGCGGCTCCATTGAGAAGAAAATCTGCAGCTCGTCGCCCTCTTTCCATCTACGGTTTATGCAGAAATATCCGTTCTCGATTTTTCCGCTTACCGGTTCGCCGTTAAGCATGACGCTGAAATCGGCAGATTCAGTCTCCACTGTTCCGTTCTCCGCTTCCTTTGCCAGACTGTGGTCGGTACGTGCGGCCCCCAGAAGCCCGTATTCGGTGGCTACTATCTTGTATCCGTCAGTGCCGTTCACGCCGGGCTGATAGCCCTCCATGTCAACGAAAGAGTAGAGGTCCGAAGGCACGACTTCGCCACGTGCCCAACCGGGAATGCGCAACTTGATCGTGAATTTGCCTGCATGGTTCTCCCCGATGGTTATTTTAACTCCTCCGTCCAGGGGATAATAGGTCTGCATGGACAGTGAGAATTCCTGTCCGTTGAGCCTGTGGGTGAGAGAGTTGGACATATAGAGGTTTACGTAGAGGTTCTTGCCCTCGGAAGCGTAGACATAGCCGGGTACCGAAGGGATGAAGCGGCAGATGTTGGAAGGGCAGCATGCGCAGCCGAACCAGGGCTGACGCTCGTGTGAACCGTCCGATTCGAGGGGATTCGGGTAGAAGAAGCGGCCTCCGTCCAAGGATACGCCGGCGAGCAGGGCATTGTAGAGCGTGCGCTCAAGCACGTCGTAATATTTGGAATCTCCGTGCAGCAGGAACATGCGGTGGTTGGTGAACACGTTGCCTATGCTGGCGCAGGTCTCGCAGTATGCACTTGCGTTCGGCAGTTCGTAGGCCTCGCCGAAAGCTTCGCCCTCGTGGCGTGAACCCACACCTCCGGTGATGTACAGTTTGGAGGACACAATGTCTTCCCAGATGCGATCCACTGCGGCCACATAAGTGCTGTCACCCGTCATCGCTGCTACGTCGGCCATTCCTGAATACATGTATTCGGCCCTTACCGCGTGTCCCACGGCCGTAGTCTGTTCGGTTACGGGCAGGTGCGACTGGGAATACTCGCTGCGCACTTCCGTCCGTCCGCGCTTGTCGAGGAAATATTTGGCTTGTTCGAGATATTTCGGGTTACCGGTGGTGCGGTAGAGTTTTGCCAAGGCCATTTCTGCAATCTGGTGTCCGGGGACAAGGCTGAGCTGCCCGGGGCCGTCTCCTATGTTCTCGTAGACGCAGTCCGCATAGGCTATCGCTATGTCCAGAAAATTCCGCTTTCCTGTGGCTTCGTAATGGGCTATGGCACCCTCTATCATATGTCCGAGGTTGTAGAATTCATGGCTCAGATCCTCCACGGAAGTCCAGCGTTCGGGTCCCATCCAGGGATGCGGATGCCAGGGATTCATCTGCCTTGCCGTGTTCAGGTAGCCGTCCGGCTCCTGGGCAGCGGCCACAAGCACCAGGACGCTGTCTATGTAGGCCTCAAGTTCCTTGTCCGGATATGCCTTAAGCAGGTATGATGCTCCCTCGATGGTCTTGTAGACATCGGTGTCATCGAAAGAAAAGCCTCCTACCACGTAGGTCGAATCCGGTTTCGTGGCCCTTACGAAGTTATCGTAGCGTCCGGTTTCCTCGCATTTGCTGAAGGCGAGCGGTATGGTGACGTCTCTCGAAGCCTCAAGTCTCGGAGACCAGAAGGCATCGTTTACTTTTACTTCCGTAAACGGCACGGGGTCAATGGGATAAATGCTGTCGTGGGTCTTACGGGACGTACATCCGTACAACAGGCTGCTAAGAACGGCCACGGCGACTATCGCGGCGACCAGGGCGACATAAGCGCATATTGAAGATTTGACTGACATAAGCACACAAAAAAAGGGAAAGCTTAGTACATCGCACCGCTACGACCTCCTACCCTTGCTACCTTCCGATCCTAGGGGAGTTTAGAGGGAGCTGGTCGTGTACGACTTTCCCGATCGCAAAGTTAGCAATATTTTCTTCAAAACCGCAGACATCTGCGCGCAAAATTCTTTTTTCCGGATTTTCCGTCTGCGATCCGGTCTTGCGGGCTGCCTGCCGGACGAAGTTTCAGATGTTGTTGAAGATCATCGGCAGCAGGTCATCCACTTTCTCGAACACGAGTACATGGTCGCAGGCCACCAGGAGCACGCGCATGGGCTGGCCCGCCTTGGTCTGGTACTGGGCCATTACCTGTCTGCACGCCCCGCAGGGTGATGCAGGATTGGAACTGAGCTTGCCGTCAACACCTCCGGCAACCGCTATTGCGAGCATTGATTCGTCAGGGTAATGGGCATTTGCCGCAAACATTGCCGTGCGCTCTGCACAGAGTCCCGAGGGGTAGGCTGCGTTTTCCTGATTGGAACCCGTGACTATCGCACCGCTTGACATACGTACAGCGGCCCCTACATGAAAATGCGAATATATTGCGTATGCTGAATCCATTGCGGCGATTGCCGCTTCTACCAGTTCCCTGTCCCGGGTCTCAAGTTCTTCGAAGTCTTTAAACTCGGTATACTTGATATTGATTTCTTTCTCTATCATCTTTGTATTAGTGTAATTTTTTCAAAAATACAAAGAAAATTTTAAAAGCTGTCTTTGGTCAGGATTTTCGGACTTTAGGGAAAGAAAAATGAGGGTAAGACCACTTGGATCTAAACCCTCATTTCCATATAAAACTATGCTTAAGATCTTCGCATAAAATTACTGCTTTTTGAGGTCACTTGGACATTCCGGGTGATGAAATGCGTGTAACATGTACGGCCTCAAAATGCTTTTTTGCGGGTCTTCTAACGCAGTTCGTAATCGATTGAATAACAATTCCTTGATGGCACTTCAGCAGGCATTACTGATGTTGACACTGATGTCGTCCCGGCAGCTGAAACGTTCGCCCCGCTCTTTTCGAAGACTATGCCAGGGTTGTAGATATCATAAACGTATCCGGTGTAGGTATTCAAATCTTCATTAGTTGTGCACAAGCCTACTGCTATACCAATATCGCTCGTCCACTGTCCGCCTTCGTAGGTAAGAGTAAGTGTTCCTGAACCATAAAGCGAGCTGCCGTCGTACGGTATATATACAAAGTATACTGTACCTAATTCGCTGTCAGTCATATAAAGATTCAGCCAGTAAGGTAACTCGACAGTAAAGCTAAGTCCATCATCCGAAAGGGTACCGTATAAACCATTCGAACTATCATAGCCGGACAATTCTGTCAAACCATCTATCAGACGTTCATTGGTACCTGAACCCTGTGAGAAAGTGGCGGTCCAATAGATTGCTCCATAATAGGGGCTAATTGCAGTTGCGCTATAGCTTCCCAAGAGCTCATCAGCCTCGTCTCCTTCATCACCTTCATCTCCTTCATCTCCTTCATCTCCTTCATCTCCTTCATCTCCCTCGTCATTTACTTCAGCCTCTTCCTGGGTGAAGGTCACGGTGATTTGGTAGAGTTCGTCTCCATAGAATGTTACGCTTGCGGTGCGGCTCTCGCCCTCATTTTCCGAAGCTGTTATGGTTATGGTCTGGGCAGTGCTTGAACCAGAGCCGGAAGTAGGGGTGATACTGAGCCACGCTGCTGCATCGTCATCGTAATCTTGAAGTTCCCAATCCAAAGTGGATGTAAGCTCAACGACATATTCCCCTCCCTCTGCAGCGAAGGTATAAGAAGTCTCGGAAGGACTGATACTGAAGGTTTCTTCGGTAGTAACTACCTCGGTACCATCATCAGTACCATCATCAATAACCTCCTCGTCCAGGTCACTACAAGAATTAAAAGATAAAACAAACAACCCCCCCCGCTAAAGCGAGTAACCATTTAGTTTTCATAATAAAGATTGATTAAAATATTAAAACTTACTAACGTGCAAAGTTACTTATTTTTTCTCAGATGATACATGTAAATTTTAAAAAAACACAAATGACATTATTTCCTATCTATTTGACTGCCACGCATTCTATCTCCACAAGTACATCCTTGGGGAGTTGTTTGACGGCAAAGGCACAACGGGCAGGGCAGTTTTCTTGAAATTGTTTAATCTGTTTTGACTCACTCGCTGAGGGGAATTTCCCTGCTTGCAGGGCCCGCCGTCGGACGGGCGGCGCAGCGAAGCGCAGGGGCCGGGGGAAAAGACTCCTTATCAGAAAACGCTCGCGGCTGGCCTGTGCAATGGCGCATGCGAAGCCGTAGGCGTGGCTTTGACACGCCGTTATCTCCTATGGGAGCATCAAAAAAGGCGACCCGCAACTGCGAATCACCTTATTTTGAGCCACTCACGAGACTCGAACTCGCGACCTGCGCGTTACGAATGCGCTGCTCTACCGACTGAGCTAAAGTGGCTTGGGGCTGCAAAGATAGTAAAAATCTTTTATTGCGCAAGCAGGCCCTATAATTGGGTCTGCCGGGCAGTGCCTTCCGAAATTTTCCGTTTCTTGGCCATGATGTTCACTAACAGGCAACTTATGGCGGCGGAGCAAACCGAACCGAGGAGCACGGCAATCTTGCCCGCATCACGCATTCTGGCAGTAATTTCCGGGTCAAGCCCGTGGAAGGACAGGGTGTCGATGAATATGGACATGGTGAAGCCTATGCCTCCCAGACAGGCCACGGCGAACAGCAGCTTCCAGTCTGCCCCTTCCGGCATCGCACCAATGCCCAGTTTTACGGCTATCCAGCTGAACAACGTTATGCCCAACGGCTTGCCTATAATCAGACCAAGGAATACACCCAAGGACACGCTGCCCAAGGTACTGTCGTAGCTGAATACGTTGAGGAGGCTGGGGTCGTTGATTTCCACGCCGGCATTTGCAAGGGCGAACAGGGGCATTATCAGCAGGTTTACCCAGGGATTCAGCACCTTTTCGGCCCTCGTGCTCATGTCCAGGGTGCCGTGCGCTATGGCTTCAAGCTTCTTCAGGCAGACTCTCTGGGCCGCGTTGGGAAAGTACGGTATGGCCGGATCCTGCAGCTCGTCGAGCCTGGAGATGAATTTATTGCGCTTGTGGTAATACTGTGACTTGTTGAACCTCGGAGTGGAAGGAATAAGGAAAGCCATTACCACTCCGGACATCGTGGCGTGGATGCCGCTGTAATAGAACAGAATCCACACGAGTATGGTGCAGATGAAATAAGGAGCCACGGCCTTGATCCTGAAGTACCTGAGTATCAGGACGACCGCAATCACGATGAGAGAGACTCCGAAAAGTGCGAGATTGATTTCCTCTCCGTAGAATATCGCCACCACCAATATGGCTATCAAGTCATCCGTTACGGCGAGCGCGGTCAGGAAAACTTTCAGCGACACCGGCACCTTGTCTCCCATCATCGCCAGCAGTCCCATCGCAAAGGCTATATCGGTGGCTGTCGGTATACCCCAACCGGTCGAGGCCGAGGTCCCGGCATTGACGATGGTATAGATTATTGCAGGCGCAAGCACGCCGCCGAGAGCCGCGATTATCGGCATGACAGCCTTCTTTCTTGTGGAAAGTGCTCCGTAAGCTATTTCCCGCTTGATTTCCAGACCTACGACAAAGAAGAACAGCACCATCAGTATGTCATTGATGATGCCGGCTATGGTCATGTCCCTTGGAAACAGCAGATTGAACATCCCGTCGTCTGAGAACAGGTGCAGCTGCACATTGGTCGCGAGCAAGTCCCGGTATAAGACCTTTGTCGCAGGCAGATTTGCAAGCAGCATTGCCACAATGACGCATAACACTAACAATGCGCCCTTGAACCACGACTTTTGTACTAGTGAGCTATTTCTCTCGCTGTATTTCAACAGAGCTTTGCTCAATGTGAAACTGGGAATGATGGCCATAGTCAGAAAATTATGTTGAAATCCAAAATTTCGCTTCCATTGCAGCTTGCGCTAATCCGGCACCGGGCTTCTTCCCGCGTACACAGCGGTTTGCGCTCCTGCAACTCTGCAGCCACAATGTCTCCTACCCGCAGATAGCAGTATTTTGACACGCTTTCCAAAAGCGATTGCGCACTCTCCGCTCCGCCGAAAGCGGCTTCACCGAGCGGAATCCCGTCTTTGCTTGCAGTGAAAAACAATCCGTTCCCCTCTAATTCGGCCTTGGGCCGCAGGGGAGAGGGCAGGAAAGAAGTATGGTCCAGACAGCAGGCCCGCGCGAAGCCTTCTTCGCTTCCGTCAATGAAATTTTCCGGATACAGCAGCATCCCGAAGTTCACGAGTTCATAGTAGCGTTCGGCGAATTTTCCTGCAATGCACTTTCCGGCACGGCTCATCTGGATGAAACATACGGGAGTCCATGTGAGCGCGTCCACGAAATCCGGGACGTAAAAGTCGTCACTGCTGCGTTTGAGCGTCGTGTCGGGGCGGAAAATCACCGCGCCGCCGGCTGTTCTGGTTACAATGTTCATATAACGCCTGGATTTGGTCAGGCCCGCGGCGGCTCAGTGTCTTGTGTTGAACTTCGCCGCGAGGTTTTCAAGCTTGTACTTTTCCTGGTATTTTGAGAACTGGGCCTTGGTGTCGAGCGGGAAACTTCCCTGCAGAACCCAGGAGAAATACGACGGCTCGCTGTGGAATACGTCCCTGAGACGCCTGCCCTTGTGCTTGCCGAAGTTTACAATGACCTCTCCCTCCTTGTCGAACACGAGGTAGCCGCTGAAATCCACGCCTTTCTTGGCCATGTTGTATCCGGAGAGTACCTTAACGTCGTTCTTAAGTTCCGGGTAACGGTCCAACTGGGCCTTCAGCACCTCGTAGGTGGCCACGGTGTCAGCCTCTGCGGAGTGTGCATGTTCGAGGTCTGCGTTGCAGTAGAAGCGGTAAGCGGCCTTCAGGTTTCTCGGCTCCATCGTATGGAATATGTTCTGCACGTCCACCATCAGCGGCTCATGCAGGTCCACACGCAAATCCTTGCCGGCAAGTTTGACCCGCTCGAATTCTTCTGCCAGCATGGGCAGGTCGAACTTGGCGGAGTTGAAGCCCGCAAGGTCGCAGTCCCTCAGCCATTCGGCCACCTCGTCCGCCACCTCATAGAAGGTGGGACAGCCGGTGAGCATGTCATCCGTGATACCGTTTATTTTTGAAGCCTCCGGGTTGATGGGCCTCTGTCGGGCAGCCGCATAATCCCAGGGCTTGATGCGCCAGGTCTTGATTTTTTCTTCTCCCGAGGGGAATACCTTCACGAAGCTGAGTTCGATGATTCCGTCCGTAGCTATGGACAGACCGGTGCTCTCTATGTCGAAGAAAAGCAGGGGTCTCTGTAAATTCAACTGCATTTCCGGCCTTGCTTATGACATCATGAGCGGCATGAGTATGCCGCAAATCTTTCCGCTGTTCTCTTCCTCCTCTGCCGGCAGGATCAGGGCTGCACGGCGGGCGTCCGCAAACTTGATGGTAAGAGCCTCGCAATCTATGTTGGACAGGATTTCCATCAGGTGCGAGGACTTGAAACCTATGTTCAGTTCGTCCCCATTGTAGTCGCAGTCGATTTTCTCGTATGCTGCGAGGGCGAAACCGAGGTCCTGGGCGGTAATTTCCAGTTGCTGGGGCCTGAGTTCGAGCTTGATGTAGTTGGAAGCCCTGTTGGCGCAAACCGATACTCGGCGCACGGAGTTGAGCAACTGTACCCTGTCCATGTTGAGGACATTGGAGTTGTTCGTGGGGATGACGCGGGTATAGTCGGGGAATTTGCCGACCATGAGCCTGCAAATCATGAGCTTGTCTCCGAAACGGAATTCAGCGGTGGTGGAGTCGAACCTAATGCTGACATCTTCGTCCGTCTTGTCCAGCAGACCCTTCAGGATATTGGCCGATTTCTTGTGCAGAAGCATGGAACATTTCTGGTCTACCTTCACGTCCTTGCTGGTGTAGCAGAGCAATTTCTGCGAGTCGGTGGCTACGAGCGTGGTGCTGCCGGTATCCATGTCGAAGAATATGCCGTTCATCACCGGACGCATCTGGTCATCGCCGGTGGCATATACCGTTGCGCTGATGCCTGCGCTCAGTTCGCCTGCGGGGAATGTGGCTTCCAGCACCTCACCCTTGGCTCCATTGATTTCGGGGAAGTCACCGGCCGGGAAACGGGGGAGAGATGAGTTTCCGCTGCTCCACTTGCACTCGAAATTGTCTTCAGTCGTGGTCACAAAGTGTATTGGCTGGTCGGGAAGGGCCTTGAGCAGTTCCATCGTCTGTCGTGCAGGCACGCACATGGAACCGGCTTCCTTGAGTTCGATGATTTCAACCGTTGCCCTAAGTGTCAGTTCCAGGTCTGATGCCGTAATTTCGAGCCCGTCCTCCTTGGCAACGAAGAGGAAGTTCTCGAGTATCGGGTGGGATGTTTTTGCCGGCACTGCCTTGATTACATCGCTGATGCCCGTCAGCAGAGCGGCACTTGATACCATGAATTCCATACGTTTCATTTTATTACAACTTGACAAAAATATGAAATATTCGCGAATATAATGGCATATAATTTGACAAAATGGACCCCCGGAATTAAATTAGATTAGAAATGAAAAAAGGAATATTGACAATAGTGCTCTCAGTGGCACTGAGTGCTCTTGCCGCTTTCGGAGTGACCAAGGCTTGCGCAAATGAGAACTACTCTCAGACCCAGGAGATCGTATATACGAGAGACGGAGAGGTCGTCAAAACTGTCAATTTGTCACTGTCGGATTACCCGGACTTTACATACGCCGCTGAAAATGCGGTGGATGCCGTCGTTTATGTCCAGGTGTCGGTGGTGTCCCAGCAACGCTACTATGTGGACCCGTTCTTCCAGTTCTTCTTCGGTGACGCAACACCCCAGGTACGCGAGAGGGTGCGCAAGGGCAGCGGCTCCGGCGTGATTATCCGTCCGGACGGCTACATAGTCACAAACAATCATGTTGTCGACGGCGCAACTGAAATCAAGGTGACCCTGAACAACAACAAGACCTACGATGCCAAGGTCATAGGCACTGACCCGGCTACCGACGTGGCCCTGATCAAGATAGAGGAACAGGGTCTGCCCGTGCTCCAGTTCGCTGATTCCGAGAAGCTCCGGCTTGGTGAATGGGTGCTTGCCATAGGCAGCCCTCTCGGGGAGGAACTCCGCTCCACGATTACCGCCGGCATAGTCAGCGCGAAAGGCCGTTCGATGCCGGGCGAGGACGGCAGTTTCAAGATTGAATCCTTCATCCAGACGGATGCGGCCGTGAATCCCGGAAATTCCGGCGGAGCACTCGTGAACAAGGAAGGGGAACTGGTAGGCATCAATACTGCCATAGTGTCCACTACCGGCGCATATTCCGGCTATTCTTTCGCCATACCTTCGAATATAGTGAGGAAGGTGGTTTCCGACCTCATAGATTTCGGTTCCGTCAAGCGTGCGACTCTCGGTGTGGCCATCAGGGCGCTGGACGAAAAAACTGCAGAGGATTTGAAACTTTCTTCCCTTCAGGGCGTATATATAACTGAAGTTTTGGGCGGCGGCTCGGCCGAGAAGGCAGGAATCAAGAAAGGTGACGTAATCACCGCCATAGATTCCACCATGACGGCCTCTCCTGCACAACTTCAGGAAAAGGTAAACAGTTTCCATCCCGGGGACAAGACCACGGCGACCGTAATCCGTGACGGAAAGACGATGCAGGTTGACATTACATTCCTGGAAGGAAATCCCAACAGCGGAATAGGCTCTGTGGGAGATGACGGAACGGTAATGTTCTACGGCGCGAAACTCGGACCGGCCGAAAGGGGAGTCGAGATAATCGAAGCCGGCAACGGTACGCTTGCCAAGGCCGGAGGCATGGACGGATTCATAATCCGATACGTCAATGACCAGAAAGTCAGCAAGCCCCAGGATGTGATTGACATAGCCAAGAAGAGCAAGAGGTCCATCTTCATCGAGGGCGTAACGCCTTCCGGAAGACCCGGATACTTCGGCTTCGGCAAAGACGACTGAAAGGAATTGGATTAGAACTTAATATATTGCGGTCGTGGTCGGTTTTCCGGCCACGCCGTTTTTTGTGAGCAATGAGACAGCTTAAGATTACAAAATCAATCACAAACAGGGAGAGTCCCTCCCTTGACAAATACCTCCAGGAAATCGGACGAGAGGAATTGATTTCGCCGGAGGAGGAAGTTGAACTTGCACAGCGTGGCCGCAAGGGCGACCAGGAAGCGCTGGAGAAACTGACGAGAGCCAATCTGAGGTTCGTGGTGTCCGTGGCAAAGCAGTACCAGAACCAGGGCCTCAGCCTTCCTGACCTTATCAACGAGGGAAACCTCGGCCTCATCAAGGCGGCAGAGAAGTTCGACGAAACGAGAGGTTTCAAGTTCATTTCCTATGCGGTGTGGTGGATACGCCAGTCCATACTTCAGGCATTGGCAGAGCAGAGCCGCATCGTGCGCCTGCCTCTCAACCAGGTAGGATCGCTCAACAAGATTAACAAGGCCCTCGGCAAGTTCGAGCAGGAGCACGAGCGCCAGCCGTCCACCGAGGAACTGGCCGAGATGATAGACATCCCCAAGGACAAGATTGCCGACACCCTCAGGGTTTCCGGCCGTCACGTGAGCGTGGATGCCCCGTTCGTTGAGGGCGAGGACAACAGCCTGCTCGATGTGCTGCCCAACGAGGATTCTCCCTGCGCGGACCGTGGCTTGACCAACGAGTCGCTCAGCACCGAAATCGAACGCGCCCTGCAGATACTTACTCCCCGCGAGAGGGAGATAATCAAGTCCTTCTTCGGCATAGGTTGCCAGGAAATGACCTTGGAGGAAATCGGCGAAAGGCTCGACCTTACGAGGGAGAGGGTGCGCCAGATCAAGGAAAAGGCCATAAGGAAGCTCAAGAAACCTGCCGCCAGCAAACTGCTTAAATCCTATCTCGGCTGATGAATACGGAATTGTTTCTCGCTGAAAAGGCGGTGCAGGCCGTCAAGGCCGTTTACGGTGTGGAACTGGGCGTTTCGGATTTTCCCGTCTCGGCAACCAGAAAAGAATTTGAAGGGGATTACACTATAGTCGTGTTCCCCGTAGTCAGACATTCTCATCAGGCCCCCGAAGCCACAGCCAATGCAATAGGCGAATGGCTGATGGCAAATTGCCGCGAACTGAGTTCATTCAACGCGGTCAAGGGCTTTCTGAACCTGTCCTTGTCAGGGCTGTATTGGCGCGAGACTTTGGAACAAGTGTCTTCGGACGCAGATTTCGGGCAGTTGCCGTCCACCGGAAAGAGGGTGATGGTGGAATATTCCTCACCGAATACCAACAAGCCGATACACCTCGGTCATGTGCGTAACAATCTCCTCGGCTCGTCCGTGTCCAACCTGCTGAAGGCCGCAGGCAACGAGGTCATAATGGTGACGCTGGTGAACGACAGGGGAGTGCATATCTGCAAGTCCATGTACGCCTGGCAGGAGCGCTTCAACGGAGCGACCCCGGAGAGCACCGGAATCAAGGGCGACCATCTCGTCGGCGACTGCTATGTGGAGTATGCCAAGATGGAAAAGGAAGACCCTTCCGTGGCCGACAAGGTCCACGAAATGCTCGTCAAGTGGGAGGAAGGCGACCCTCAGGTTCGCCAGTTGTGGCAGACGATGAACAGCTGGGTGCTGGCAGGTTTCGATGAGACCTACAAGGAACTCGGCATCAGGTTCGACCGTACATATTACGAGCACGATACCTATTTGCTCGGCAAGGAGCTGGTCCAGAAGGGACTGGACATGGGAGTATTTGTGCGTGACCCGGACGGCTCCGTATGGTGTGACCTGACGGAGGACGGACTTGACAGGAAACTCCTGCTGCGCTCCGACGGCACGTCCGTGTACATGACCCAGGACCTCGGCACTGCGGAACAGCGTTTCTCGGAATACAGCCTGGATTCACACATATATGTGGTGGGCGATGAGCAGAATTACCATTTCCAGGTGCTCAAGCTCGTGCTCAAGAAACTCGGTTTCGACTGGGCGGACAGCATTTACCACCTTTCCTACGGTATGGTTGAGCTGCCCGAGGGCAAGATGAAGTCCCGTGAGGGCACCGTGGTGGATGCTGACGAGCTTATTGCAAAAATGTACGAGGAAGCCGAAGCGACGGCCAGCGAGGCGAAGCTCGCGGACATGCCCGAGGACGAGAAGAAGAAGCTCTATAAGATGATTGGTCTCGGTGCGCTGAAGTATTTCATCCTGAAGGTGGATCCCAAGCGCAAGATGCTTTTCAACCCCAAGGAATCCATCGACTTCAACGGTAACACCGGTCCTTTCATACAGTATACGCACGCGCGCATACGCTCCATCCTTCGCAAGGCCGGGGAGCAGGGGCTGAAAACGGCCATCGCGTCTGATGTGGAACTGAGTCCCAAGGAAATCAGGCTCGTACAACTGGTCAATTCCTATCCGCAGAAAGTTGCGGAAGCCGCTGCAGCCTTGTCGCCTGCGCTTGTGGCCAACTATTGCTACGAACTGGCCAAGGAATTCAACCAGTATTACCACGACACTTCAATCCTTAAAGAACCGGACGGAGGACTCCTGTCCATGCGTCTCGCGCTGATAAGCACGGTTGCTTCGGTGCTCAGGAAGGCCATGGGCGTGCTCGGAATCGAACTGCCTGAACGCATGTAGGCGAAGGAGTTTCGTTATCGGCAAAAACAGTAACGCTTGTACCAAAGACCGGCGTTGATATGGGCACGGGGCTTGCACTTGCAAGTCCCGTTTAAACTTTTATCTGCTATGAAAAGGTACATTGTCTTATTAACGGTATTGCTGTGTAGCGCAGCATTGGCATCAGCACAGACTGAGCGCAGGATATATACCAGTTCGGAGCTCGAAAGAGCCTACAAGACGGAAAAGAGCGGGACAGAGGAGGAAGAAGTGGATCTGGATGCCGTCATAGATTCCATCAAGGCTGCAAACGCCATAAATTCTTTGGAAAACCTCTCGTTTGTGCTCGAGGCTGACAAACTGGTGCTCAAGAGGGGCGAAACCGTATTCGTGACCCCGAACACGAATTTCATTTCACTGAATGACGACAAGGCAGTAGTGCAGGTCGCTCCACGCCCTTCCGGCGGTCCCAACGGGGTGGGAGGCATTACACTCGAGGGAACAGCCTCGAACATCACCATCAGGACGGACAAGCGCGGCAATCACTATTTCAGGATGAGCGTTTTCGGCTCCTCGATTCAGGCAACAGTCGACATTTCCCTGCCGAAGGACGGTTACAGGGCCTCGGTCACTATCACCCCCAACCTCAATTCCAACAAGATAACCCTATATGGAGAAATCGTTCCTTTGGAGTTCAGCAGGGTATTCAAGGGCGTTTCGGCTCCTTAGCAATTGGATTTCCCTTGCATTTGTTAATCTTTGTAGTAAATTTGCGGCGTATTTCTAACCGGATATGCACGTCGGACACTGGTTCAGAGCCTTCCGTTCTGGCATGTTGAGGTTAGCCAAATGAGGATCAACAAAATAGTTTGAATTTTTTTCGAGTTGCAAAAAAACATGCATATGGCAAGTGTTGAGAAAAAACGTCACATCGTGAGCTACGAGAACATGTCGAAAGAACTGGCAGAGGCTTTCGCGGAGAAGTATCCCAAAGGTTTCAGCGATTATCTTCCGGATATAGTCAAATACACCAAACCCGACGGCACTCCGTTTTACGCCGTTATGGTCGAGATTCCGGATGCCATATATCTCGTCAAGATAAAGGTCAAGATAGACGATGCCGATGACATAGAGCGTTGGCTGGAAGGCGAGGAAGATGCCGAGAACGAGCAGGTTGTAGGCAGCGCTGCAGTCGGTGGAGGCGATGATGGCACACTTCCTGACGACAATATTTCCCAATACGGTACGGACGACGATCCGGCTGATGCCTGAGAGGCTTCTTCCAGGGTTCGTTCCTTTTGAAATCCAGGCCGGTGCGTGGAAGGAAAAATCCCGCTCCGGCTTTTTCAGTGCAATGGCTTGATACATGAAGACGATTTCGGAGAGAAACAAGTTGCTCATTCTGAGCCTCGTGGTCGGTGTGCTCGCCGGCTGCGCGGCCGTCCTGCTTGACTGGGCAATCGAGCATATCAGCCATTTCCTGCTCCATTCCGAAGTGACGGGAGGCGGGGGAGAGGCCTGGAGGTATTTGGTGCTTCCGGGAGTGGGTATGTTGATTTCCCTGCTGTTAGTCAAGTATATAGTCAAGGACAACATAGGCCATGGAGTCACCAAGGTGCTGTTCGCGATTTCCCGAAACGAGTCCCGGATCAAGCCGCACAATACATGGTCCTCGATGCTGACCTCCTCCTTCACGATAGGTTTCGGCGGTTCGGTCGGTGCGGAGGCTCCGATAGTCTATACCGGAGCGGCAATAGGCTCCAACATAGGCTCGGTTTTCGGGCTCTCATACCGCAGTATTACGGTACTTTTGGGCTGCGGTGCGGCTGCGGCGGTGTCCGGAATCTTCAAGGCACCTCTTGCGGGAGTGTTGTTCACCATGGAAATCCTGCTGTTCAACATTTCCATGAATACCATGCTGCCCCTGCTCATGGCTGCGATGTCGGCCACGGTCATATCCTACATTTTCCGGGGAACGGCACCGGTTTTTGAATGTGTCCTGACCCCTTTTGCCTTGAGGAACATACCCTTCTATCTGGTTTTGGGTGTGCTCACAGGCCTGTTCTCGCTGTATTTCACTAACGGAACTCTGTGGATGGAGGAGAAACTGGCGCAAATCAAGAACAGTTATCTCCGCTGGCTGCTCTGTGCTTTGGGGCTCGGGCTGCTGATTTTCCTTTTTCCGCCCCTTTACGGTCAGGGTTATGACATCGTGCATCTGCTCTTGTCGGGCCGTGATATACCGCTCGAAGGTCGCTCGGTGCTGGACTTCATGATGAACAACGTCTGGGGAGTGCCGCTGTTCTTCATCATGGTGCTGGTATTCAAGATAGTGGCGATGACACTGACCAATGCCGGAGGCGGAGTCGGCGGAACTTTCGGTCCTACGCTGTTTGCCGGAGCCATACTCGGCTTCGTGGTCAGCCGCTGCATGAACATTGCCGGTGCGGAGGTGCCAGAACAGAATTTCGTCCTCGTCGGCATGGCGGCCCTGATGGCTTCCGTAATGCAGGCTCCGATGACGGCTATCTTCCTTATTGCGGAGATTTCCGGGGGCTACGAACTGTTCCTGCCGCTGATTTTATCTTCTACCATCTCGTTCGGAACGGTCAGGGTATTCGAGAAATATTCAATTTACACCAAGCGCATAGCGCAAAGCGGCGACCTGCTTACGCACGACAGCGACCAGGCCGTGCTGACCCTGCTGAATACCAACGACTTGATTCGAGACAAATATCCCAAGGTGCAGATAGACGCGCCCCTGCGTGAGGTGATAGAACTGGTTTCCGAATCCGATGCCGCAGTGCTGGCGGTGATAGATTCCAAGGGCCGTTTTCAGGGTATGGTAGACCTTGCCGCCTGCCGGAAGTATCTCTTCGATTACGAACAGTACGACAAAATGCACGTGTACAACCTGATGGAAACGCCGCCGGGATATATCTATTACGGGGAGAAGATGGAGTCCGTAATGGAGAAGTTCGACAGGACGGGTGCATGGCGCCTGCCGGTGGTGGACAGCGACAGAAAATACCTCGGCTTCATTTCGAAGTCGCGGCTTCTGACCGCCTACAGGACGGAATTGAGGGAAATTACGAATCAGGACTGAGTTAATGCCTGACCAAATCGAGGGAAATCCTGTTCCTTTCGAGGTCTGTTGCGATTACGCGCACCTTTATCTGCTGATGCAATTTGAGCACCCTTGACGGGTCGGTTCCGCGTGGACCTAATTTGGACACGTGCAGCAGGCCGTTCTCATGCAGACCTATGTCCACGAAAGCCCCGAAATTGGTGATGTTGGTGACGATTCCGGGCAGTTCCATGCCTTCCTTTAACTGGTCTATGCTGTGGACATCTTCGGCAAACGCAAATTCGGATGCCTGTTCGCGGGGGTCGAGACCCGGCTTGGCGAGTTCTTTCAATATGTCGTTTATGGTCGGCAGACCGGCATCTTCCCCGACGAAGTCTGCGGCATTGATTCTTGCACACAGTTCGGCGTTGCCCACGAGCTCGCGCGTGCCCACTCCGAGGGATGCTGCCATCCTGTCCACTATGGAATAGGATTCGGGATGCACGGCGGAGTTGTCCAAAGGATTTTCAGCATCACGTATGCGCAGGAAACCGGCGCACAACTTGAAGGTCTTGGCCCCGAGCTTCGGCACCTGCAACAGTTCCTCGCGGCTGTGGAAACCGCCCCTTGCACTGCGCTCGGCCATGATTTTTTCGGCCAGTGCGGGCCCTATGCCCGACACATGGGCCAGCAGGTAGGGCGATGCCGTGTTCAGGTTGACTCCGACCGAGTTTACGCAACTTTCTACCACATTGTCGAGCTTTTCTTTCAGCAGGTTCTGGTCCACGTCGTGCTGGTACTGGCCTATGCCGAGGTTCTTGGGGTCTATTTTCACCAATTCTGCCAGCGGGTCCATCAGCCTGCGTCCTATGGAAACGGCTCCTCTCACGGTCACGTCCTCATCGGGAAATTCCTTGCGTGCAATCTCGGATGCGCTGTAGATCGATGCCCCGTCCTCGCTTACTGTCCATACCTTGCAGCCTTCCGGCAGCCGTATGCGTTTGAGAAAATCCACGGTCTCGCGCGAGGCGGTTCCGTTGCCCACAGCGATGGCCTCGATGCCGTATTTGTCTATCATGGACTGCAGGGTCATGATGGCCTTGACCTTCTCGTTCTGCGGCGGGTGCGGGTAAATTATGTCATGGTGTACGAGGTCTCCGTTGCGGTCGAGACAGGCTATCTTGCAGCCGTTGCGGAAACCGGGGTCTATCGCGAGTGTCCTTTTCTGACCGACGGGAGGGCTGAGCAGGAGTTGCCTGAGATTCTCCCCGAATACCCTTATGCTTTCCGTGTCGGCTCGCTGCTTGGCTTCCTTGATTACCTCCCCGCTGATTGACGGTTCGAGCAGGCGCGAATATGCGTCCTCTGCCGCCATTCTGAATTGTTGTGCGGTCCGTGGTGAAGCATTCCTGTGCTTGCGAGCCCAGCTTCGGAATATCCTTTCGCTGCAATAATCCTCGTCCGCATCGAGACTTACGCTCAATATGCCCTCGTTTTCCGCGCGAAGCACGGCCAGCAGGTTGTGTGACGGGATGCGTCCGATTGGCATACGGAAATCGAAGTACGAACGGTATTTGCTGGCTTCCGGCTTGTCCTTCGCGCCTCTTGCGAGCGTAGAACAGATGCGGCTGCGTCGGAGTATGCCGCGCATGTCCTCCCTGATTTCCGCTGTTTCGCTGATTCTTTCGGCCACTATGTCCCTCGCTCCGGCAAGTGCGGTCTCGACGTCCGGAACTGCGTCTCCGGTGTATTTTGCCGCTTCCTTTTCGGGAGCGGAGCACGAGGCTTCCCAGATTGCATCCGCGAGCGGTTCAAGTCCCTTTTCCTTCGCAGCGGTGGCACGGGTGCGGCGTTTGGGACGATAGGGCAGGTACAGGTCTTCAAGTTCGGTGGAGGAAAGGCAGTTCTCTATCTGCGTACGCAATTCGGGCGTGAGCGCTCCGAGTTGTTCTATGGTCTTGATTATGGTCTCCTTGCGCCGTTCCATCTCCTCGAAAACATCGGCGTAATGCTTCAGTTCCGCAACGCTGGCATCGTCCATCCCGCCGGTCTTTTCCTTGCGGTAACGGCTGATGAAGGGGATGGTGTCGCCGTCCTCAAACATCTGTATGCAGTTTTCCACCTGCCAGGGTTTCAGCCCGAGCAGTTCTGCCATGTGCCTTACGTACAGCTCTTTCATGCTGAAGTTACTGGTTTGGGTTTGCGGAAACGCAGGGCGAGCACACCCCAGAATGCCTCGCCGAATATGCCTCCGGACATCTTGGATACGCCGAGTTTGCGGTTGACGAAGACGACAGGAACTTCGGCTATCTTGAATCCGAGCCTGGAGGCGGTGTATTTCATCTCAATCTGGAAACCGTATCCTTTCATCCGTATTGCGTCGAGATTTATGGTCCTGAGCACTTTTGCGGAGTAGCAGACGAATCCGGCGGTGCTGTCGTATATGTGGAAGGGGAGTATTGTGCGCACGTAAATCGATGCACAGTACGACATGAGTATGCGCTTCATCGGCCAGTTCACGACGTTCACTCCGTTGCAGTAGCGCGAGCCTATGGACATGTCGGCTCCTCCCTTGGTGCAGGCTTCCAGCAGTTTGGGCAGGTCGTCCGGGTTGTGGGAGAAGTCAGCATCCATTTCGAAAATGTAGTCGTAGGAATGGTCGAGCGCCCATTTGAAGCCGCTGATGTACGCGGTGCCGAGTCCGAGTTTTCCCGCTCTTTCGATCAGGAAAAGCTTTTCAGGGAATTCCTTCTGCAGTTCCTTGACGACAGCGGCTGTTCCGTCGGGAGAGGCATCGTCGATGATGAGTACATGGTAATCGCCTTCGGCAAAGACGGCCTTGATTATGGCCGCCGCGTTTTCGACCTCGTTGTAGGTCGGTATTATAACTAATGAGCGCTGCATATCCTGGTCTTTCGCAAATCAATGCAAGTTAACGAAATTTATCGGAATTTCAGCCATAGTTCTTAAATGCTTCTTTTTCGGCAAAACAATTTTGGCAAGCCTGTTTGTTTTTACCCCCGATTTCTTGTAAATTTGCGAGTTAATCAAAATCTAATAACATGAATAAACCAACCGCTTTTCTTCTCGGCTTCAGCCTGCTCATCGGCAGTTCTTTGGCCGCTCAAGACGCGACAGTCCGCATCCATGATGCCGGCACTTCTGAAACAATTCCTGCAGAAATCTATGGACAATTCTCCGAACATCTCGGACGCTGTATCTATGGCGGTCTGTGGGTAGGACCCGATTCGGATGTCCCCAATATCAACGGATACCGAAAGGACGTTTTCGAGGCTCTCGATGCGCTCAAGATTCCCGTGCTGCGCTGGCCGGGCGGATGCTTCGCTGACGATTATCACTGGAAGGACGGAATCGGTCCCCAGGAGCAGCGCGCATACATCACTAACAACAACTGGGGCGGCACCCTGGAGGACAACAGCTTCGGAACACATGAGTTTCTTGACCTCTGCGAGATGCTCGGCACCGAGCCGTACATCAGCGGTAACGTAGGAAGCGGTTCTGTCCAGGAGATGGCCGAATGGGTAGAGTACATGACCTCCGGTGTCAGCAGCACCATGGCTGACCTGCGCCGTGCAAACGGCAGGGAAGAACCCTGGAAAGTGAAGTATTTCGGCATTGGAAACGAGGCCTGGGGCTGTGGCGGAAACATGACTCCGGAATATTACAGCGACCTTTTCCGCCGCTATGGTACTTATATCCGCGATTTCGGTGACAACAGGCTCTACAAGATAGCCAGCGGTGCGTCCGATTATGACTACAACTGGACCCGCGTGCTGATGAAGAACCTCGTGAACATGGGAATGAGCGGACTCTCGCTCCACTATTATACCGTAATCAAGTGGGACGACAAGGGCTCTGCGCTGGATTTCAACGATGATGATTATTACAACATACTTTCCAAGGCCATAGAGGTTGAGGACGTGCTCAAGAAACATATCCAGATTATGGATGAAATCGACCCTGACGGTCGCGTGGCCTTGATACTGGATGAGTGGGGAACCTGGTTCGAGGTTGAGCCCGGCACTATTCCCGGACACCTCTATCAGCAGAACACCATGCGCGACGCAATGGTTGCAGCCCTGAGTTTCGATGTATTCCACAAGTACACCCGCAGGCTCAAGATGGCCAACATCGCGCAGGTAGTGAATGTGCTGCAGGCCATGATTCTCACCAACGAGACCGAGATGGTGCTGACTCCGACCTACCACGTGTTCGAGATGTACAACGTACACCAGGATGCTGAGTATCTTGCTTCTGACATCATCACCGGACGCAAGGAGTGCGAAAGGGAAATTCCTGTGCCTGAGGTTGATGTGACCGCTTCCCGCAAGGATGGAGTCATGAACATTTCCCTCGTGAACACTGACCTGAAGAATTCCAAGAAGGTCCTGGTGACTTTCGACAATCCGGACGCTGTCAAGAAGATTACTTCCGCAAGGGTGCTGAATTCAGCAGATGTGCATGACCACAACGATTTCGGTTCTCCCGATGTGGTGGCACCTAAGGCCTTCAAGGATTACAAGCTGACCAAGGCCGGACTGGAAGTGACGCTTCCTCCCTGCTCGGTTACTGTAATGGCTGCCGAATAATCGAAACTTGTTTTTTGGAATATATGCCCCAAAGGCCGGAAGGCTCGAGGGGTATATTTTTTACCCCTCAGTCTGCTGCGCAGCCAGCTCCCCGGGGAGCATGACGGCGTGTTGGGACCACGCCTACGGCTCTGCTTGCGCTATCGCACGGGCCTGCCACGGGCGTTTTCCGGCGAGCAACCTTGTTCCTGACCATTGACGTTTCCCGCAAGTAGCCTTTGTCCCCGGCCCCTGCGCTTCGCTACGCCGCCCGCCTGACGGCGAGCCTGCTTCGCAGGGAAATTCCCCTCAGTCTGCTGTCGCAGCCAGCTCCCCGGGGAGCATGACGGCGTGTTTGGATTTTTCTCGGGTTTTACTTATACTTGCAAAATTATGGCAATAATTCAATGTAAGGATATCAGTAAGAGTTTCGGTGAGAAAGTAGCCATACGCGACATCTGTCTCGAAATTCCTGAAGGCAAGATTTTCGGTCTCCTTGGCCCCAATGGAGCAGGAAAGACCACTTTGATCAGAATCATCAATCGCATAACCATACCTGATTCCGGGAAGGTATTTTTTCAAGGACATCCTATTACGCAGGGGGACGTGGAGCGCATAGGCTACATGCCCGAGGAACGTGGTCTGTACCGCAAGATGAAAGTCGGGGAGCAGGCAATGTACCTTGCCCGGTTGAAAGGAATGAGCAGCCGCGATGCCAGAAATGAACTTGTCGCGTGGTTCAAGCGTTTCGGGATAGAAAACTGGTGGAACAAGAAGGTAGAGGAACTTTCCAAAGGTATGGCCCAGAAGCTCCAGTTCATTACAACTGTAGTCCACAAGCCGTCCCTGATGATACTCGACGAACCCTTTTCCGGTTTCGACCCGGTAAATGCCGAAGTCATACGCCAGGAAATCCTCCGTCTGAAAGCGGAAGGTGCGACCATAGTCCTTTCCACACACAATATGGAATCGGTTGAGGAACTCTGCGACGAGATAGCCCTGATCAACAAGTCGCGCCTCGTGATTACCGGAGAGGTGGACGAAATACGCCGCCGCCATGGCAATAACAACATAGAACTGGTATATACCGATGCGGATGGCCGTCATTCCGAGGTGCTGCCCCGCGATACGGACGGAACTTCCACCTTGCAGGCGTATATGGACAAGGGGGTGACCATCAATTCATATCGCGAACTCATGCCGCGCATGAATGACATTTTTATCAAACTTGTAACCGAAGGGGAGGGCGTGCACCATGAAATCTAACAGAATAGGCATAATAATAGGGCGCGAGTACATGAACCGCGTCAAGAAGAAGAGTTTTCTGGTGATTACCTTCCTGGTGCCCATACTGTTTGCCGCAGTGTGTACCTTGCCGAGCCTGATCATGTTAGCCGCAAAGGAGGATTCCAAGACTGTGGCCGTGATAGACGATTCCGGCATAGTCATGCCTTTCATGACGGAGTCCGAAACCTTGAATTTCACCGATTGCAGTAATGAGTCGCTCGATGAGCTGAAGTCGAATCTTGCCGCACTCGGCTACGATGCGGTGCTCTATGTTTCCCCCTTGGATTCGCTTGGCATGAACGTAAGTGCGGAGATATATTCTGCCAAGCCTCTCGGCATCGACACTTCCGAAGGCATAAACAACAGGCTCAACTCTGCCGTTGAGGACTACAGGGTGAATTCTTACGGCATTGAAGGTCTGCCGGAAATCGTGGAGAGCCTGAAAGCCAATGTACGTATGGTTGCATTCACGATAGGCGAGGATGGCCAGGACAAGGCTTCCGCAGCTGAAGTCAGCCTGCTTGTTTCCATGGTACTCGGTATGCTAATATTCATGTTCATCTCGATGTTCGGCGGCATGGTGATGTCTGCCGTGATTGAGGAAAAGTCGAGCAGGGTAGTGGAAGTGCTTATCAGTTCGGTCAGGGCGAGTGAACTCATGTTCGGCAAGATTATCGGCATTGCCCTGGTTGCCCTGACCCAGTTCTTCCTGTGGATAGTGCTTTCTATTGTGGTAATCGCGATTGTCTTTGCGATTTCCGGTCCGGCCCTGCTCGGCGAAGTAAATCCTGCTGACATGATGCAGCTCGGCGGAGCTGATTCCGAGGCCGTACTTGCAGCGATGTCTTCTTCACCGGAACTCTCGGCCATCATGAACATTCCGTTCGGTCGTATAATAATATGTTTCATCCTGTTCTTCGTCTTCGGCTACCTGCTTTACGCTTCACTCTACGCAGCAATAGGTTCGGCAGTGGAGAACGAGGGAGACAGCAACCAACTGCAAATGCCCCTTACCATACCCTTGATGCTGGGCTTTTTCATCGCGATTTACACGGCAAAGGCACCGGACAGCGCGTTGGTGTTCTGGACTTCGATGATACCCTTCACTTCTCCCATAGTTATGCTCGCCCGCATACCGTACGGCGTGGAACTTTGGGAAATAATCCTGTCAGTTGCCATACTCATAGGCACTTTTGTGTTCTTCGCCTGGTTCTCGTCCAAGGTCTACAAGGTAGGCATACTGATGTTCGGCAAGAAATCAACCTGGAAAGATCTTTTCAGATGGTTCAGACAAAAATAATCACTTTGCTTGCAGGAGCGCTGGTATTGGCCTCTTGCTCAAGCGGTTCCGGCTCATTCAAATACAGTTGGACCAAATATGACATGGACGGACACCGGACAGGGGTCCTCCCTACAACGGCAGACAATGTCCGCGAGGCTCTCGGCGAGCTGAACGACACTTGCTACTTTGCTCCCAACGGAAACACTTTCCCTGTGGGAAGTTCTACCTATGCCGCAGCCCGCGACATGATTGAGGTGCAGCCTGAAATTGCCCCGCTCAAGGAAGTTGTGGGGTATGCTGCCCGGGAGATGATCCGCAGGGGACCCAACTGCGAACTTTCCAACTGGATTATCGACCATCTGATGGACGATGTCGAGAAAATCTGCAAGCGCAAGGTCGATGTAGGTATCATCAATTCCGGCGGTATCCGCGTGGACTTGCCGGCCGGAGACATCATCAAGGATGACCTCGTTTCCATGCTTCCGTTCAAGAACTACCTCTGCTATGTGGCCCTGAAAGGTTCAGATCTGACGGCCCTGTTCGAGGATATGGCTTCAAGGAAGGGCATACAGCCTTTCGGAGGTGCCAAGCTGGTCGTGAACGGCAAGGAAATCGAGAGCCTGACGGTAGGAGGACAGCCTATTGACCCTGACAAGGTGTACGGCGTGGCTACCATAGACTTCCTGCTCGATGGAGGGGACAAGATCAATGTTGCCAAAAATTGTGTTGACCTGGTCATTACGGATGTGAAGGTCATTGATTCGATTCTGCCCTATGTGGCTTCGCTGACGGCTGCCGGCAAGCCCATCGAGGCTCAGGTGGACGACCGTTTGATAAGGAGGACAGAAAGTGAAAAGTAAGTTTATACTTCTGACGCTGGCAGTTGCGCTTCTGTGCGCCTGCAACAGCGCTGAACCCAGGCTCGTGATTGTCCATACCAATGATACCCACAGCCATTACGAGCCCATCCGCAGCGGCGAGACCGCAGGACTTGGCGGAGTCATCGAAAGGGCCGCATTTGTGGATTCTGTCCGCAATGCAGTGGGCGAAGACCGTTTCCTCCTGCTTCATGCCGGTGATTTCTGCCAGGGAAGTTCCTATTTCTCTGAACTCGGCGGCAAGATGGAGTCCAGGTTCATCAACGACCTGCGCTACGATTGCGTTACGCTCGGCAACCACGAGTTCGACAATGGAATCGAGGAACTTACGGGTTACCTGAAGAACTTTAGGGGCACGAAGGTGGTTTGCGCAAACCTCGACCTCTCGCAGTTCGAGCTCGGGAACTATGTTTCTCCGTATGCTATCCTGAACAAGGCCGGCATGAAGATAGGCATCATCGGTCTCGAGTCCAATCTGTCCACCAATGTGAGTGCGTCCATATCCTCCCGCATTCCCCAGTTGGACAATGCAGAGGTTACGAACCGTTGGGCAGAGTATCTCCACAACGAGGAGAAATGTGACATGATTATACTTCTTTCCCATATAGGTTACGACCAGGACATCGCCCTTGTTCCGAATACTCGCTATCTCGATATCGTGATAGGCGGACATTCGCATACTTTCGTGGACGATTTCAAGTACGTAGCTGACCTTGACGGAAAAAAGGTGCCTATCATTACTGACGGCTGTTTCGGCCTGCAGATGGGCGAAATCAAGGTCTATTAATCGTCAAGCAACTCTTCCCTTTGGATATCGTACAGCCTGTTTTCCGACAGGCTGTATTTTATGTCGTAGCACCTGTAGATTTTCTTCTTGCCGCTGGTGTCATAACCTGTCACGCAGTTACGGTCGAAGCCAAGGGCGTTCAGGTCTTCGAGTTTGAATGAGCGGCATCTGCTGTGCATCATGCTCTGGAGGATCTCGTAGTTCTTTCCGAGTCTCCTGATTATTCCTGCCTTGTACCTGCGGATTTTGGAATTGCGGCGGTTGTTGAACTTGTTCTTGCATTCGAGACTGCAGAATTTCTGCCCTGAGCGTCCGATGAAAATCTTGCCACATTCCTGGCATTTCCATCCAAATACGAGTCCTCCCTTGCCGGTCCTCTCCGTCACAAATCCGGTATTATTCTTTTGGGCCTTGTTCCTTTCGGCAGTGCTTGTTTTGCCCTCGTTTTTTCTAGCAGCGCCTGTTCCGGTACCGTTTCTTTCGGCCTTGAGGGTCTCGGCATCGTTCTTTCTGGCTGTGCTCCCTGCGACGCGAGTTTCGGCATTGTTCCTTTCTGTAGTGTAGGTTCCGGCCTTACCCTTTCCTGAGGTGCTCCCGGCAGCGTGAGTTTCAGTTCTGCTCTTTCCGGCAGTGCCGGTACCAGCGCCGCTCTTCTCGGCCGTATTCTCCCCGGTCTTGATTTGGTTCATCTCGTTCTGTCCGCACGCCTCTTGTGCTGACTTCTTTTCTTTCTCGCTGCGCATTCCGCCCCAAAATAGATCTCTGATTTTCATATTTTACAATTTTTAGTCAGGCCCCAAAGGTTGCACAAAACGGACGATTAAGCAACGTTTATTAAAAAACATTCGTCACAAATTTACGTTTTCGAGATTTTTTTACGTTTTTTGTTTTTTAAGATTTTCCTTAAAAAACGGAAAAAATCATACGCAAACTTCCAAACTTTCTCTTTGGTCTTTGCCCTTCCGAATATTGTTCTTTCCTTTGCCCCGGGACGAGGACCGCGCGGCCTTGATCCCGAATCACTAAACTCTTTTGACTATGGAACAGTTGAACAGAATCGAACTCAGAGGGGTCGTCGGAAGTGTGCGAACCCAGACTTTCACAGACAATATGATGGCAAGGTTTACCGTCGCCACGAATTATGCGTTCAGGGACAAGGACGGTACTGCCGTAATTGACACAAGTTGGCACAACCTTGTTGCGTGGGAGGGTAAAAACGTCCAGGAGCTGTCAAGGCTTGCACGTGGGACGAAAGTCCACGTTCTCGGACGACTCCGGTATCAGAAATACACAGGATCGGACGGCATAGAGCGTGTGGCCTCGGAAGTCGTGGTCAATAAACTTACCATACTTGAGGACGGCGAACCTCTCCAGTATGAAGCGTGATGTAATGGGGAGAGCGGGACGAAAGTCCGGCAACAGCCTCACTCCTGCGTTCTTGAGTTCCGCCTTCCTTTTCATTTTGCTTATCTTATTGTCCGCAGCCTGCGGCAGTTCTGTCAAGTTGTCCCGGCTCGAAAGGCTGGGTGCAGCACCCGGACTGAACCTCCCGCCGGAATCGGAACTGAATCTTGAACTTGCGGATTCGGGTCTGGTGGCCCCGAGAGGCGACACTATCAAGGTAAAGGGCCTGTTCGGGGAGGAGATGATAGTCATGAGTGCGGTACGCGACGAGGAAAGCGGAGAAATGGTGGCTCACGATAGGATAGATGCGGCGTTGGTAACAGCCCGTTTCAGGAATGTCGCCGAGAGGTCCGGCATGATACGGGTGGAATTCCAGGTGCATGTGCCAGAGGAGATGCAGGATTCGGAATGGCAGATCAGGTTGCATCCGAAAATGCATTTGCTGGGAGACAGCCTGGCTTTGGATGACCTGCTCATCACCGGGGCCAGATACCGGAAAAGCCAGCTCAGGGGATATGAGCACTACCGGCGTTTCCTGTCCAGAATCATCAGCGACACCTTACAACTGGTAGATATCCGGAGTTTTGAGGTGTTCATTTCACGGAATTTTCCCGAACTCTATGCCTTCAAGGCGGATTCGAGCTTTGTCAGCGATGAGGAATTCCGAAGCGGTTTCGGCCTCTCGGAAAAACAGGTGTTGGAACATTACACCATCGGTCGGCTGGTTCGACGCAATGCACGATTGCATTCCCTGAAGCAGAAGAAGTGGAACCGTTATGTCAAGACTCCGATTCTGACCGAAAACATAAGGTTGGATACGGTACTGCGTGGGGAGAACGGGGAATTCATCTACAATTATGTGCAGAACATAGCCACGCGGCCGACGCTGCGCAAGTTGGATGTCGTTCTGGAGGGTGAAATATTCAGGCAGGACAAACGTATTTACCAGATTCCCCAGTCTCCGCCTCTGACCTTTTATGTCAGCTCATTGAGCGGGCTGATGGAGAAAGGGGAGAAGTACCTTACCAAGGTAGTGTCGCGCAATGTCGAAACCAATACGACCGGAACCATAGATTTCCGCGCAGGCGACAGTGAGGTGGATGATTCCTATGGCAGCAATGAACTGGAGATAGGCAAAATCAAGAGATGCCTGCTTGACCTGATCGGGGACAGTTCATTCAAGATGGACTCTATCGTGATAATAGCATCAGCTTCACCGGATGGCGAGTCAGGATCCAACAACAGGCTCTCGTACCGGAGGGCGCGGGCGGTATCCGACTATTTCTCGCGTTACCTCGCGAAAGTGAAGGACTCGCTGAACAGGGAGGAAGGTGTGAGGCTCAGGCTGGGTCTGGACAAGGACTTGGAAGACTCCGTTTCGGTGCGGGTACCCGATATCCGTTTCCTGTCCCGCAGCGGTGGCGAAAACTGGCTCCTGCTTGGAGAATTGGTCAGGGCGGATACCGTGATGACGGCTGCGGAAAAAGCGGACTATGCTTCTTTGCAGAATATCGGCGATTTGGACGAAAGGGAGGCGAAAATGAGATTCAGACCCTACTTCCGCCGGCTAAAGGAGGAACATTATCCTAAACTCCGTACGGTACGCTTCAATTTCTTCCTGCACCGGGTAGGAATGCAGAAGGACACAATACATACCATGATTCTTGACACTACGTATATGGATGGATTGAGGCTGCTTGGGGAGCATGACTATGAAGGGGCTTTGGACAAGCTTCTGCCCTACGCCGACTACAATACAGCCCTTGCCTGTACGGCATTGGGGAGGGACTATTCAGCCATGCAGATACTTGAATCATGTCCCAGGACACCGAAAGTGAATTACCTTCTCGCAGTGCTTTATTCACGGCACGGACGGGACCAGGAGGCGGTGCAGGCCTACCTTGATGCCTGCCTGGAAGAACCGTCTTATCGGCACAGAGCTAACCTCGACCCTGAAATTGCCCTATTAAAACATAAATATGACTTGGATGAAAAAATTTAACTCAAACGAACAATGAAAACTATCAAAACAATCATTTGCGCCCCGCTTCTCGGCTGTGTGTTTACCGCGTGCGAAATAGTGGACACCAAAGGAAGCATCTTCCCTGCGGAAGGACAAGCTTGTGAACTGGCAATCACTTTCTCCGGAGGAGAGTCGTCCTCCACAAAGGCCCTTGGGCAGAACATAGCGGCGGAATCGACAATCCAGAATGTGCAGGTCTTCGTGTTCAGGACAGCGGACGGCAGTGATGGCGTACTTGATGCCTGCGCTTCAGTTGGCTTTGACAGCCCCTTGGATTTCGATGCTTCGACAAGCTCATTTGACAGCATTACCCTCGAATGCACGACGGGAGAACGGGAAATATGGGCGATAGTGAATGCGGCCTCGGATTACACTTCTGACGGCAGCGTGGGGAACAAGAGCAGTCTGATATCCAAGACTTCGTCCTTGGGGGAGAACGCCTTGAACAAGTTGTTCATGACGGGTTCGCGCAGCGTGACTCTGAGCGCCGGCAGTGAAGTGGTGGACATTACCGTCCGCAGGGCCTGCGCTTCGGTGATATTGGAGAGCGTGACCAATGACATGATGGCTGCCGTGTACCAGAAGGAAGGGTGTTTCCGGCTGACCGGAGCATATCTGATCAACGTGCCGGCGAAGATTAATTATGGTCTTAGCCTCGAGCCGTCCGAGCTTGACGGCGACGACTGGTACGCCAAGTTGCAGAAAGAAAGCGACGCATCCAAAAGTACCTTGATTTGTGATGAAATAGACAACTATGTGTTGGATTATGGCAAGTCATACCAGAACACACATACATTTTATTCATATCCAAACAACTGTCCTGACGAAACCCTTTCCGATTGGTCGCCCCGTGCCACCAGTCTGGTAGTGGAGGCTGAATACAATGACGGCATTCAGTGGCGGGTATGCTACTATCCCATTGTCCTTTACAAGGACGACACCGGCACCGGTCTGGAAAGCAACAAGCAGTACACGGTGAAGTTGACCATACGCCGTCCGGGTTCCGACAGTCCTTCCGAACCGGTTGAATTCGACACCTTGAGCGGAAGTATTGTCGTAGCTGATTGGGAAACTGGAGCAAGTTATACCGAAACCATCTGATTATGAAAGGGATCATGTGTAGACTGCCGCTGTTGGGCTGTATGTCCGCAGCGTTGCTGACAGCCGTCTCCTGCTCAGTCAAGGAGGATCGAAACGCATGTCCCTGTTATGTCTATGTATTTGTGGATGAATTTGTCCGGGCCGGTTTTGCGGAATCCGTGGTGAATTTCAATGTCGGGGATTCCAGCAGCAGCGAGACCATCGAACTTGCCCGATATACAACAGATGGCTACGTCCGAACCGTGCCGCGCGGCACTGCTGAGGTTTCATTAGTGGCCGGAATCTCCTCATCCATAATATCCGGCGGCATTGTGATGACGGAATATGGCCGGGAATCGGATCCCTTGTGGCTATCAACGGACAGCGTTGTATGCAGCGGGGACGAACTGTACATAACTCCGGAACCGAACAAGCAATTCTGCAGGCTGACGCTTGTGTTGTTGTCTCCGGACGGAGAACCGACAGAAGATGACTTCATTCTGAAAGTAAGCGGTTCCTGCAACGGCATTGACATATATACCGGAAAGGCGGTGCCTGGAAATTTCTGCGCCGAAGCGACAAAGACCGGCAGCGGGGTCTATACTGTTCGCATACCCAGACAACTGGACAGCGAACTTACCCTGGAAATCATCGGGGAAAATCAGGATGAGGAAATATCCTGCATTGTGGATCTCGGCAAGGAATTCATGACCGCAGGGTATGACTGGCAGAGGACCAGTCTGCTGGATGTCGGTGCTCTTGTGGATTATTCCAATTCCACTGTGGAAGTGAGCATAGAAGACTGGGAAAAAGATGACAGTTATAACGAAATAGAAATTTAACTTATGGATGTTATAGCAAAATATGTATTGCCGTTTGTCGCCCTTGTCTTCGCTGCAGCATGCAAGCCCGACGAAATCGGGACGGTATATGCAGTGAATGACGATTCCGGGGACGCTGTGAAGTCGGTGGAACTTTTCATAGGCACTTCCTCCGGGACCGGGACCAAGACGATGTTGGGATCGGGCATTGAGGAATTGTTTACCGGGGCGGTGCTTGCGGTTTATGATGCCGATACCGGACTTCTCGACACTGAAATTGACATACCTTCCGAGACTCTCGGAAGCAGTATGCTGATCCGTCTGCCACAGAACAGGATATATGACATGTACCTTGTGGGTAATCTTTGGAATGTGGAAAAAGACAGCGGAGAATTGACCGCATTGTCGTTTCCGGCCCATTCCGATGAGATCAAGGAAATGACATATATTCTGGACGGCGGAGAGGTGGATGCAGAGTTGAGGCGGGAAAGTTTCGAGGATGTTGCCCGTTGCGGCATACCGCTTTGCTGGAGCCGGCAAGGAGTTGATGCGGCAGCAGTCGGACGCATAGACATAAGTATGGAAAGACTTTTTGCCAAACTTGTCCTGACCATAGACAACAGTGGCCTGAACGGGACGGCGTTGGAAGAGTTCATAAACGGCAGCGTGGCCCTCAGGCAGAGCAATGCCAAACTGTTGCCTTTCGCCGATGACGGTTCAAAGGCTGAGACACCTGAGGAAGTGCTGGAGGTGGGCGACTACGACTCTGTCATGGAAAACGGACTGATCAAGGACTACGTGTTCTATGTCCCGGAAAACCGGCATGGCATCCTCATGCCTGACAACGATGACCCCTCCTTGAAAGATATTGACGGGGTTGAGGAAGCGTGCGGGAACAGCGGCATAAGCAACTTGTTGACATACGTGGAGTTCAAGGGGAGCTTGAGCGGGGAGAATTCCGGCATCTCCGGTGACCTGACCTACAGGTTCTTTCTTGGCTACGACGCAACTTCGGATTTCACTGTGGACAGAAATCACGAGTATCGGGTATATCTCAGTTTCAATCCCAATTCAATATTCAATCCTGACTGGAGAGTGGACAACGACGGCCTGACCGACACAAGGGATTTCTACATATCCGGAGATCTGGCCGGCAGGCTTCCCGACGGAAAGATGGTAGTGGTGCGGAAAAACCGCCCCGGCACATTCAGGCTCAACCTGAATACCGGAGGCTCTGCGGAAAACAGGATATTGGAGGCAAAACTCGTGGACAGTGGGTATGAAATAGAATCACTTGAAGAAATAGCGTGGACAAGCGACTTTTATAACGCCTCATCGGCTTCGGGCGACTACGATGCCGCACCCTATGCGAGAGTCTTGTCCAATTCGGGCATAGTTGTTTCGTATGATGACGGTTGCTTTACTTTTTCGGTAGAATATCCGGAACTTTTCCAGGAAGGGGAGAGCTGGCCGTTGAAAATCCGACTGTATCCCGGTGACAAAGAGATAAATTTTGTACTCGCGACTTATCCGGATCAGGAAGTGATTGAAACCCAGGGCCGCAGCCTTAGCGAAGATTTCTATCTCGCCCAATCGAGGGAACTCCGTTTCAATGGTTTTGTCGGAGAAAAGATATATTATGTCGCGGAACAGGAATCCAGCGGCCTCGGCATGGACGTGCAGGCGGTGAACAGGCAGTGGAAGACGGAAAAATCAGAATCCGGAACCTTTCCGAAAGCTTATTACGATGCGGGCGAAGTCATATATCCATACATGGACTATTCCCTGTACGAGGGACAATGCCTGGATGGGGATGCTGCACTTGAGGTGTATGCTTTCTATCCCAACTATTCGGATATAAAATCTTTTCAAACTTTCGTGTCAGGCAGCGGGACCATATCTTTCTGTTCGGAGGATGTTCACAATGACGGTATTGTGAGCCTGCCGGTGATTATAGCCCTGCCGCATTACGTTACGGACAACACGAGTGCGTCTACAACTTTGACGGATGCCATATTGCCTTTCGACGGCAAGGAATTCGAGCCGGCCTGCCATTTCGAGGACTTGAATGGAAACAGGATGACGAAAAATGATTTTGATGAGGAACTCTATGACCTGTTGTTGAAGCAGGAGGTCAGTTTCACCCTTTCCGATGATGAGTCATTGTCGATATGGGGAAACTGCATAGTCTGGGATGATGACCTGTACGGCTTTTATCTGGGCAAGACTTCAGTAGGAAACGTGACGCTTGAGGATAGTTTTCCCGGAGAATGGCAGACTTCTGAGGTGGCGAGAGTGAAAATCGTCCCAAACAGCAAGGTCCAATCACTCTATGCGTCCAATGCCGTGAACTACACCAAGTGGTACTCTTTCAAATTGTCCATGCCGAGATTTGACAGCAGGTATGGAAAATCGGAGAACCTGACCTATTTCGGCCAAACCGGCATGAACTCGGAAATCGAGGTAGGATCCCGAGTAAGGTATCCGAATGGGGACAGCACCAAACTTGTCTTTGACGAAACGGGTCCGGTAATGCAGTACAAGTGCCGCAACAGCAATGAGATATTTACTCCCGTGACACGTCTCGAATACGAATCGGATGTATTGTGGTACCGTTATTTCGAGTCTGAACAGACAAGACTTTCGGCAGCGCGGGAAGTTGTGCCCGGAGGATTGATCGTGCCTTATGGAGACCATAGTTTCCATCTTGAGGTGACGAACAGATGGGACGGCCGCACCATGACTGATGCGAAGGAATTTACGATAAGCTACTTTGCCATCATGGGACAAATCCTCGTGGCGGAATTGGGCAAGCGTTACGGGACCGTGTTCCTGGTTCCGGCGAAGAATGCCGAGTACTATATTGAGGATGGTGGCAAGATCCCCGGATCTGCGGTTGCCGACTATCTCAGGGTACTTGGAAGTCACGAGTGGGCAAACCATCTCCGTGTAAACAGTGCCTATTACTATGACGGCGGATGGCTCCGAACGGGCGAAAGATTTTATCACGGACCGGTCGCGGATTGCGATGCGAAATATTTCGGGACGCAGTCAGCGTGGACGGTACAGTTGCTGGAAACGGTGTTCTCTTATGACCAACTGCTCCTGTATGATGGACTCAATTTTTATGACACATCCAATTACGAACTTCTCGGTAGTATTTCCGATGATGCAGAATTAACAGGCAACGAATATTTGCAAATTAGTTTGTCTACAAGTATTTGGGGCTATGTATATATGGTTTCGGAATATGATTATCCATGATTGTCGAACTTGGCGGCAAAAATAAACGATAGAGACCGTAGCATGTGAAACTGCGGTCTCTTATAAAATCGTTTCTTGGGCCAGTGTCGCAAGCGGATCAGAAGATGAGAGCAATTCCGAGCCTCCATTCGCGGTCGTTCAACTTTGTTGCGCTGTCGTTCAGGTTGACAAGATCCCAGGCATATCCGAACTTGACTCTGACGAAATCGAGTATGTCTATGCCGGCCCCTATGCCGATTCCAAGGTCGAGGCGCCCCTTAACGTCACCATAGTTGTCAAGCTTGACGGCATCCGAGTTCAAGAACTCTTCGGTGCTCTGCGAGGCGAGTCCGATTTTCAGCTGTGGTCCGGCATAGGCGAAAACGTCAAAGATTGTTCCGACTAAGGGATAGTAGTAGAAGTTCCACGGAATGTTGAGGTAGTGGCTGCTGACGGTCCTGCTGAGAAAGTCGGAGCCTTCAATTATGATATCGACTCCATTGGAAATGACCTTCAACGAATATTCGTAGTAGACTCCGGGTTCGAAGGAAAATCCGCTGCCGAGGTAAAGTTCATAAGATGCTCCCACGTAAAATCCATTCATGCCAGATTTCACTTCGGATTCGCTCTTTGTTATCTGGTTGAGGTAACCCGCACCTGCGTTGAATTGTGCCATTGAACTGCTGCAAGCAAGTGCTGTTATGATAAA
The DNA here is from genome assembly GCA_964582235.1 of uncultured Muribaculaceae bacterium. Taxonomy (GTDB): domain Bacteria; phylum Bacteroidota; class Bacteroidia; order Bacteroidales; family UBA932; genus Cryptobacteroides. Next base: position 59,315 of record CAZOQW010000005.1, read on the forward strand.
GGAAAGAATTAATTTTTTCATGGGATGCTCTTTTTTAAAAAACTGTCCGTTGAGAAGATGCCCGCTGATTGATTTTCGTTGCAGATATATGGTGAGATTATGCCGAATCGCTCCGTAGGCCGCTGAGCAACAGACTGTTTGGCTGGGATAATGTGGTCTCGAACAAAAAAAGGCTGCCGGAACAGGGGTTCCGGCAGTCCTGAAACGGAACTGATCCGTGTGATTTATCCAATCAAAATTGAGGTCAGGAGGGCCAGAATGGCGTAGAACTCAGGAAGTGCGGCATATATCATGGTGTTGGTCATGACATTGTGTCCCTGGCTGATGTTCACGATACCGTTGGCGCAAACCTGTCCCTGACGGATTGCTGACAAGAGGCAGACGAGTCCGACGCTGATGCCCACACCGAAGTAAAGGGGACCGCCGGCAGCGATGTCCTTGTTCATCCAAAGAATGAATGCGAGGAAACCGTACAGACCCTGGGTTGCCGGGATAGCCGAAAGTATCATGTAGCTGGATGACTTCTCCGGGGTCTTCTTGAGAGCACCTTCAGCGGCGTTGCCTGCGATTGTTGTACCGATGGCCGAACCTACGGCTGCAAGTCCGAACATGAGTCCGAGTCCGAGGTAACCAAGAATTGAGTTAAGCATAATTGTTTGAATTGTTTATTTGTTTTACTTAAAATTATTATCTGTGGATAGGGTCATATGCAACGCCCCTTCCTTCGTAGCCAGAATTCTTGAAGAACTCCACGAAATTCAGACGCAAAGGATGCACGAATGCACCGAGGCAGCTCAGGGCTATGTTAAGTATATGTCCTACGATGAGTATGAGCACGCAGGGCACCCACTGCCATGTGGGGTCATTGCCGAGCACCATCATTCCTATCTGGTTGAAGGTGGAACCGAGCATACCTCCTGAAAGAGCGAGAGCGTAAAGACGGATGTAACTGAGCACGTCCGAGAGCAGGCCGGATACCGTGTTGTAGGTGTCCCACAATCCGGCTCCGAAGTTGATCAGCGGATTGCGTCCCCATGTGTTGAGGAAGTAGATGCCCAGGGCGGAAACTGCGCCGATACCTATCAGCAGCCACTTCATTGCGGTCTCGGAGATGAGACCCGCAAGTCCTACAGACAGGACTAACACGGCTCCGACTATGAGCAGTGTCCATCCGAGAGTGCCGAGGCTGTTCTTGAAACCTTCACGCTTGACGGTCCAATAGGCCTTGACAAGCAGGGACAGGCAGATATGCAGTATACCTATCACTAATGCTCCGACCATCTGCTTGCTGTAAACCGAAGCTCCGACTTCTATGTCTCCGACTATCATGCAGTTCTTGGCCCACTGAGGGAACCAACTCAGATCATAGAGACTGATACCGAAGAATCCGCCCATTAGCAGGCCGACAACCACGGTTGCGGCACCGAGCGTGACTATCAGGCTCCACATGCTCGCAAAACTTCCCTCGCGGCCCTTCAGCGCGAAACCTATGGCTATGAGTATCAAACCGTAGCCGGCATCGCCCATACATATCGCGAAGAAGAGCAAGAAGAAGATGCTGAGGAAAATGGTGGGGTCAAACTCGTTGTATACGGGCATTCCGTACATGCGGGTCAGCACTTCGAACTGACGCACGAACCAGTTGTTCTTCAACTTGATTGGCGGATTGTCCGCTGCTTCGGCCTTTTCGCTGACATAGTACAGGTCCATGCCGTCGAAAGCCTCTTTCAGACGGGCGTCTTCCTGGCACGGTGCGAAGCCCTGATATACGAGCAACCTGTCCTCTGCGGCGCTTTCGGCGGAAATGTCGGCAAGATAGACGCTCAGTTCGTTCTGGATGCGCTCGATTTGCTTCTCCAGTTCGGGAAGTTCGGGCTTGCGGTCCTCCAGGGCTTGTTGCTGCCTCTTCAGGGCCTCGTTACATTCCTGAATTTCAGCACGGATTTCTGCAGCCGTCTTCTGGGGAGCAGGAATTTCCTTCAGCGGGAATTCGCTCACGTCACCGAGTACTACGAACCATATCTTATCCTTGGACTCGTTGACCTTCAGCAGGGGGAAAGTCTCCTCCCACGCAGGATTGAACTGCTTGGGTGCCACGGTGTAGAAGTGGGCATTGAATGTCTTGAGCCTGTCACGGTCGTAATCTCCCCAGGCCCCGACTTCTTCAAGGGATCTTGAAAGTTCCGAGCGGCGGCTCTTCAGGCTTTCGATTTCGGAATTGTTGCCGCTGTTGATGCTCTTGATCTCGCTGCGGATTTCATCCATCTTCGCGACCAGAGAGCGCGAAACCTCATCCACCGGCTTGGCAGAACGGGTGATATCCACTACACCAAGGTCCTGGAGCTTGTCCATGAAATCCTCCCTGTCGCTGTTGAGCAGCAGGAAAGTGTATTTTGTCATCGGAATGATCATAAGCCGGCCTCCTCTTCTTCTTCGTGTCTTGTCTTGACGATCTTGGATGACGATTTGGTAAGGTTAGCCTCGTCCTCCATGAATCGCTTGATCTTGCGTATGGCTTCCTGATAACCCGGTATCTGAACCTTCTCGTACAGATTCACCTTCTGGGTGGTCTTCTTGCGGTTGAATTCGAGTATGCGGCGTTTCTCCTCGTATATTTCGGATTCAATGCCCAGTCGTGTGAGATCTTTGAGTATGCGCACTCCGTCGGCGTACCAGGCAGGCTTCACGAAAGCGTTGAAGGGCTTGAGCTCATAATGAATCTCATCCAGTTGCGGGGTCTTGACTCCGGCCACCTTGACCGTGCGCAAGTCCACGTCCGTAATGGTAATGAGACCGGCATCGAACTCGTTCCACAAGGCTGCCAGATAGTCGTAGCTCCCGAGAGCTTCTTCCAACTGCCTTTCAAGCTTCTGTGATTCCTTCTTGGCAGTCTGGACGGCCGCACGCAATGCCGACTCCTTGTTTTTGAGGGTAGGGAGGGCATTCTGGCGTACCTTCAGCTGCTTGCCGAGGTTTGTCAGGGAAGTCTTGTTATATTGAAACTTTATATTCACAGTGCGCTGTTATTTCTTCTTCCAGTATTTATCAATCAGTTCCTGTTTGATACCCGTTTCGGTGGGGGAGAAGTACTTGGCGAATATTTCCCAGGCGGTGTCAAGCATTTCGACGATGCTGATGTTTACGTCGATGGACAGAAGCCGCGTGGCGTATTCCTTGGCGTAGTCGAGGCAGCGCAGGTCATAGTCGGAAAGGTCGAAACCGTTCTCGAGCTTGGTCTTTGCATTCTGCGCGTCGGCATAGAGTCTTACGCCGGCATTCATCACCTGGGAGTGGTCCTCGCGGGTCTTCTTGCCCTGGACGAGCTGTTTGAGTCGGCTCAGTGAGCGGAAAGGATCCACGATTACCTTGCCCGTGTCGGAATCGGCGCGAAGGTACAACTGTCCCTCCGTAATGTATCCGGTATTGTCAGGGATGGCGTGCGTGATGTCACCGTCGTTGAGCGTGGTCACCGCGATGATGGTGATTGAACCGCCGTCGGGCAACTGTACGGCCTTCTCGTAAATCTTCGCGAGGTCGGAATACAGCGAGCCGGGCATTGAGTCCTTGGACGGAATCTGGTCCATACGGTTGGACACGATGGACAGCGCATCGGCGTAGAGCGTCATATCCGTCAGCAAAACGAGCACCTTCTCGTTCTTGTCCACGGCGTAATATTCGGCAGCGGCCAGTGCCATGTCGGGGATGAGCAGACGCTCTACCGAAGGGTCCTCAGTCGTGTTCACGAAGGAAACGATCTTGTCCAGTGCTCCCGCACTTTCGAAGGCCTTGCGGAAGAAGAGGTAGTCATCGTTCGAAAGTCCCATTCCGCCGAGGATAATCTTGTCTACGTCGGCTCGCAGTGCCACATCGGCCATTACCTGGTTGTAAGGCTGGTCAGGGTCTGCGAAGAAAGGAATCTTCTGTCCGGAAACGAGGGTATTGTTAAGGTCGATGCCGGCGATACCTGTCGGAATCAACTCTGACGGCTGGCGGCGCTTGTAAGGGTTCACTGACGGTCCGCCGATTTCCCTCTCTTCGCCCTCGATTTCAGGGCCGCCGTCGATGGGATGACCATAGGCGTTGAAGAAGCGTCCGGCCAACTGATCGCTCACCTTCAAGGTGGGGGGAGTGCCTATGAATGACACTTCAGCGTTTGTGGGAATGCCCTCGGTGCCGGAGAATACCTGCAGGGTGACGGTGTCGCCCTTGGTCTTTACGACCTGCGCGAGTTTTCCTCCGATGGTGGCCAGCTCATCATTGCTCACGCCCTTCGCATTGAGGGACACCGTGGCTTTGGTGATGGCTGAGAGCTGTGTGTATGTGCGTTGATATACTTTTGCTGCCATAATTATTGAAGAAGTTGAGTGAGCTGGTTGCGGTATTCCTCAAACCTTTCCCCGCCGAACTCGCAGTAGTTCATCTGGCGGAGGTCGTTGATGATTTGCTTGAAGTAGTCGCGGCATTTCTCGAAGTCCTCGAATTCGAAGTCGCGGTCGCAGATTTCGAGCAGGAGGTCGAGCATGTAGCGCTGGCGCTCCATGGAGCAGAGTGCATCCACCTTGTCGAACGCATCCTGCTGCAGGAAGGCGTAGTCGATGAGTTCGGACTTCCAGTAGGCGACGTGGTAGCTCATAGGAACGCCATCGTCACCGAGAATGCTGATCTGGTCTGCCATTTCCTTACCGCGGCGAACGATGTTCTTGGCTTTAAGGATCTTGTTTACCCAGCCCTTTTCAATGGTCTTGTCGAGGTATTCGATGATTTCAGGATATTCGAGATATTTCGAATAGGATTCGATGGGGTTTACCGCAGGATAGCGCTTCTGGTCTGCACGGTTCTGTTCGAGTGCGTAGAAGCAGCGTGCGGCCTTCTTCGTGGACTCGGTAACGGGTTCCTTGAGGTTTCCTCCGGTAGGGGACACTGTGCCTATGAAGGTGATTGCACCGGTCTTTCCGTTGTTGAGCACCACCACGCCGGCCCTCGCGTAGAAGTTCGCGATGATGGCCGAAAGGTCCACCGGGAATGCCTCGGCTCCGGGCAACTCCTCCATTCGGTTGGACATTTCCCTGAGGGCCTGTGCCCAGCGGGAGGTTGAGTCGGCAAGCAGGAGGCAGCGCAGTCCCATTGCGCGGTAATATTCGCAGATGGTCATGGCCGTGTACACGGAGGCTTCACGCGCAGCCACAGGCATGTTGGAGGTGTTGCAGATGATGGTGGTACGCTCCATAAGGTGACGTCCGGTGTATGGATCGATGAGTTCGGGGAATTCCGTGAAAATCTCCACCACCTCGTTTGCACGCTCTCCGCAGGCTGCCATCACGATCATGTCAGCCTCTCCCTGCTTGGCAATGGCATGCTGGAGCACGGTCTTTCCGCAGCCGAAAGGTCCGGGGATGAAGCCCGTTCCGCCCTCGGCGATGGGGTCGAAACTGTCTATAACGCGGACTCCCGTCTCCATTATCTTGTAGGGGCGCGGTTTTTCCTTGTAGCCCTTGATTGCGACTTTGACCGGCCAGCGCTGGACCATGGTCACGTCCACGTCCTCTCCGGCCTCATTTGTGAGCACGGCAATCACCGTGTCCACATTGTACTGACCTTCCGGAAGGATTTTCTTTACGCTGTACTCTCCCTTGAAGCTGAAGGGAACCATGATTTTGTGGGGCAGCCAGCCTTCCTGTACTTCTCCGAGCCAGTCAGCCGCAACCACCTTATCGCCGACCGAGGCAATGGGCTTGAAGTCCCAGAGCTTCTCGCGGTTGAGCGGGTCGGTATATTCTCCTCGCTTCAGGAAAACGCCTTCCATGGTGGTGAGGTCATTCTGAAGTCCGTCGTAAACGCTGGACAGCAGACCGGGACCGAGTTGTACCTCAAGCATGCGCCCAAGGAACTCCACGGTATCACCGTTCTTCAATCCGCGGGTACTCTCGAAGACCTGTACCGACGCGCGGTTGCCGTTGACTTTTATGACCTCGGCGAGAAGATTTGTGCCGGAGAGATTGATTTGGCAAAGCTCATTCTCGGCTACCGGGCCATTCACTTCCACGGTCACGAGGTTTGAAACAATGCCTGTTACCTTTCCTGTTGTCTTCATATCATATTGTTTTTCTTGTTGTCGTATGTAGAACGTATTTCTTCCACGAGTTTGCGGAACAATTCCTGCCCCGTTTCGGGGTCAAGTTTCTCCCACCTGTCGACTATCTTCAGCTTGGCCACGAAGCCGAGTATCGCATTGAGGTTGAAGACATCCATGGTGGTGATTTCGTCGATTTTCTTCCACATCAGGTCATCCAGCCCCCGCTCGCGCTTGAGTATGTCGCTGCTTTCCAGCACGGAAAGCACTTCGGCGCGGCCCTCGAACTCGTAGTTTTCACGGCTTGCCGGAACGAGCATGTCCTGGGTCTCCGGCCGTCCGAGGGAGCGGTTCAGGTACTCGACCTTGACATTGCGCACGTCGAGGTCGTAGGCGAAGAAGCTGCTGATGAAACGGTTTCCGTGGGCCAGGGCCTTGACATAGAAATCCTCGCCGAGAGTCTCGCTGTCGTAGCCGGAAAGCATGAAATCCAGCGTGGCGCAGTCTTTTCCGGACAGAAGTTCATGCAGGCTATCCAGAATCTGTTGCGCATCGACATGTGCTCCCGGTGTGCCTACAGGCTGAATCACCGGCAGGGAAGCGACGATGTATTCGTAATTGTTCATCCTTGAGGGAAGAGAATCTTCTTGGTCACGGGGCGCAGATACTCGGCTATGAGTTCGGTGAAGCTCTCATCGGTCAAGTTCACGAACCAACTGCCGTCCTTGGGACCTATAGTAAAACCTCCTTGGACTTTCTTGGAGAATTCGGCGTGTACACCGGTGCCTATTGCCTTTTTGAGTTCGGTGCCGACCCAAGGCTCAAGTTCTTTTTGCAGGGATGCCGGCAAAATCAGGTTCAAGTCTCCCGGCTGCTCCGTGCTGAACTTGCCCGCAACGGTCTTGATGATTTCCTTGATGAATGCTGTGTCGGCAAGGCTGGATTTAACCTTGTCGGAAACTGTGAAACCGAGAAGGAGGTTCTCGATGTCTTTCTTGGTAGCCTGCAGGCTCTGGGCGGATGCGGACTTGATGTCGGATTCGGCCTTGGCCTTAAGTTCAGCAGCAGATTTCTCGGCCTCCGCAATGATGTTTTCGGCCTTCTTTTGGGCCGAACTTACAATTTCGTCGGCTTCTGTACGCGCTTTGGCAAGCAGAAGTTCGCCTTCTTCCTTGCCCTTTGACAGACCTTCGTTATATAGTTTGTCTGTCAATTCTTGGAGTTTGTTTGGCATATTGTCAAAATGTTATTAGTCTTTTTATGGCTATGTAGCATTGCGGCAAATTTACATAAAAATAAGTTGTATTAGGTGAAATATTTTTAAGAAAATAGCTCTATTCCACGGCCAAGGGTCTGCTATGACAAAAAATAAGCCAAATGGCTCGCCGACAGGCGGGCGGCGCAGGGGCCGGGGATGAAAGCTGCTTACTGGAAAACGTTCGTGTCCGGCCTGTGCGATAGGGCAGTTGAGAATTCAATTTCGAGACAGACGGAGTCTTACATCTGAATCGATTCAGCAGAGTTAAGTCCTAATAATTTACCTGTATTGGAGGATTATCACGGTTTTTTTATACTTTTGTGAACGGACAGAGGCAACTCTGTCCAAGACATATTGAAAATTAGAGGCGTTATGTCTTCTTCTTGTATGTACGAAGCCTGAGAAACTTCTAAAGTGAACAAGAGAGGTCGTAATGGTCTCCACGCATATGCGTGGGGCTGTTATTCACACATCTGTTCACGAAGGTTTTCTCAGGGCCTGTACATAAAGAAGTGTGGCATACAGCACCACGCTTCTGCGTTAAATAACAGACTCGTTTGGGTGCTATCGGGTATAGAACGAAACTACACGTATGTCAATTCTAATTATTATTCTCATTGTTGTAGCAGTAATCTTCATCATTAACCATAATGTTAATAAACAGAGAAAACTTGCTGAGCAAAAAAAAACGGCACAAAGGTTACTTAGCCAACATGATATCAACAACAAAATCATGGATGCAGTCCATGCTATGGGTGATGGTCAAAATGCTCAATACTGGGAAGGGTTTAAGCGCAGAAAACCAAACGAAGCAAAAGCCATCGTTGCTGCTTCTAGATTGAACATGGACTCTTTGAGTGATAAGGATGCCTTTGAGGTCGTGAGCACATTCCTTCGCTGGTCTGAGAATGCCGGCAAACCAATTTCTAAACTTAAAGAAGACACTATTGCACAATTCTCTGAGTTTCTCAATGAAGTTTCTTTCGAAATGTTGGAATCCAAACTTAAAAACGAAATACCTAAGGAAGCTAAGACATTCAACATTTCTCCAAACCATACAGTCTGCTACTTTATGCTAATATACTTGAAAGAAGCACAAAACCGCCAAGCTAAGACAAGTGTTCCAACTGGTGACATCCGCTCTTTGGTAGAGCAGTTGTTAGACACCGTCTTTACACATGAGATGAAAGCAAAGATGACCGAGGATATGGCATATGTATTCGGTAGTTTGGTCGTTGATATGGTTAAGAGTGGCGATGTTGATCCACAACTTCAAATGATATTGCCATCAATGACCATTCAAAACATCAAGATGATGAATAAATTGTATGAGTCGGGTAAGGTGGATAAAAATGAGTTCGACCAAATACTTGAAGAAACCCTTGATAAGTTTGCACATCAATTCTAAAACAATATATTATGTGGTGGATAATAATTGCTATTATTGCTTTTGTGGCATTTAAGTTCATTTTGGACTCTAAAGCTCAATCAAATGCTGTTGCCAAACAAGGTGGCATGAGAAAGAAATATTCGATATTGGTTGATTATTTTCTCACAAGAAATGAGAATTGTCGAATTATTCAGGAAAATAGTACATTCATTCGTGTCGGTGCTGCCAATCTTGCTGCGAGTACATATTTTGACATCGCCCAAACCTACGGAACAGTTACAATACAATGGATTGCTAAAAGCATACCTCTTGGAAACCATAAGTTAGAATGGCAGTTCAATGAGTTTGCAGACCAACACGAAATGATACGTCAAATTGAGCATGATGTAGAAACCTATATGGGTAATGTATTATCTAAATTTCAGTAATATGGGACTGTTCTCTAAAATATTTGGTGGGGCGAAAGAGCTCACAAAAATCTCCAATGGCGTTGCTAATGTCACCAACATGCTTGATGAATACGAAAGCGACCCCGACTTGACATATCTATATGTGTCGGCATGGATTACACGTGTTGCAGTTATTGATGTAGTGGAAGCAAACGAATTTCCCTCACACTACGCTCTTTATGCCCCGATTCATGGTAATCAGACAAAAATGACCATCATGGAAGCATACGGATTAACTATCACAAGAGTTGTGTCCAAAGCACTTGAGCGTTCCTCACGCATTCATGATTATGTGCAAGACATCTTAGACAAGAAGGAAGCTTTCTACGAGATAGGCAGGCAATTGCCCGAAGAACAAAAAAGAATATTCAGATAACATAAACATACCTACAACAATGAAATATACATCTTGACTCTATTCCTATGTTTTACGTTTTTTTAATGCACAAACCATCGCCTACAATGCTGCCATGAATTCTTATATAGGCGAATAGGTGTGTGAGAAAGGAATAGTGGTCATGAACTTGCTATTGAAAAAGTGGAGTTTGTTCCTTTTTTCTTTCACTACTGTCCACTAAAAATGGACAAGATTAAATACATTCGATTCACTTGAATCATATCGGTCTTTGACATTTTTGAAATTCGATTTGTCGAACAAGTCACTGAGATGTGTTTTGTCGGTCAGAGAGATTCCGAAAATTTGGAGAACATCATAGACGCTGCTGATGAACTCATCAAAAGATACGAGTGCTATAAGAAAAAAATATTTTCAGACCAGACAGAAACTATCGCTCAATTAAAAGACACCATGATTAGGCTGACGGGAGCCAATTGGTGGGCGTGGTAAGATTGGGATTTAGGGGTTACATTTAATGAAACCGGACATAAGATAGGAATTGAATCTCATTTTATTGAAATGGATGGAGATCCCTTCGCCAGATTCGATGTCTGCATTACTACATGGAGAAATGACGACTGGATACCATATCGGGAAGCGGTACTTAAAGATTTTGACGTACGTACTGAGGAACCTGCCAACGGGGGAAACTCTAACAGAGTATTTGTGTGGATATACAGCGACACTACCAGGAATCTGGATGCTATTAGCAATAAGCTAAAAGAAATATACGACAAATTGTCGAAAATTACATCCAATATACATTGATATGCTTCAATGGCGTTTCTGGCGAAGTTCCGTAGCGCACCGCACACAATGCTAAATGTAAGCAAAAGAGGAGAAAAACCGTCTTGCAGAAAAGAACTCGGAAGAAAACGAAACTCAAAATGCAGAGGGAACGACTTCGGACATACCTGACGCGGGGGCTGAAGTTGTGCAACAGCGGTCAAAGGAAGAGAATCTGTTCATTTCATGGGCTGACAGCCTGAAAAATGAAGGCTACAATCTTATCGGCAACTGGGAAAACTGGGAGAGTGCGGGTTTGTGGAAAAATCTTGCCGTAGTCTCATCTGTAAATGGTGTTGACATTCGAATAATCATCGAATACGATGTGAAGTCCAGGAAAATTTATTTTGGTGTCGCAAAGCTCAAAGACGAAGAAAAAGTTTCCCAGGAACTTCTGCACAGCGAGACATTCCAGAAAATCATTACAGAAAATGGACTGACTGTCAAAAACAATGAATGGTGGTATTGTCTTAAATTCTCCACCTTCAACAAAGTGTTTCAAGAATTTCGACATCTGATAGAAGCGATTAACTGAAAAGCCGGTCACAGCAGCCTGAGGGGTAAAAAAGAAGCCGACCTCAATTGGGGCCGGCCTCTTGTATATGTCTCCAAATTCTATCCGAGGAAACCGAGCAGTATACCTGCTGCTACCGCAGAACCTATCACTCCGGCCACGTTGGGGGCCATTGCGTGAGTGAGCAGGTGGTTGGACGGATCTGCTTCCAGACCTACCATTTCAGATACACGGGCAGCATCGGGCACTGCGGAAACTCCGGCATTTCCGATGAGCGGATTGACCTTCTCGCCCTCCTTGAGGAAGAGGTTCATGAACTTCACGAAGAGCACGCCTCCGAAGGTGGCTATCACGAAGGACAGGAAGCCGAGGAGGAAAATCTTGATGGAAGTGGAGCTCAGGAACACGTCCGCCTGGGTAGAAGCTCCGACAGTCAGTCCGATGAGGGTCGTGACCACATCCACGAGGGGACCGCTTGCAGTGTTGGCAAGGCGTTTTGTCACTCCGCTTTCCTTCAGCAGGTTACCGAAGAAGAGCATACCCAGCAGCGGCAGACCGGACGGCACGATGAAGGCGGTGCATATGAATCCTACAATGGGGAAGATGATCTTCTCCTTCTGGGATACCACACGGGGCTTCTTCATGCGGATAAGCCGTTCTTTCTTGGTGGTCAGCAGCAGCATGATGGGCTTCTGGATGACGGGCACGAGGGCCATGTAGGAGTATGCCGAAACCGCGATGGCACCGAGCAAGTGCGGGGCGAGCTTCGAACTGAGGAAGATAGCCGTAGGACCGTCCGCGCCGCCGATTATTCCGATTGCACCGGCCTCATTGGGAGCGAAGCCCATGGCCAGGGCAAGCAGGTACGCGCCGAAAATGCCCAACTGGGCAGCTGCGCCTATGAGTATCAGCTTGGGCTGGGAAATGAGGGCGGAGAAGTCGGTCATGGCACCGATACCGAGGAAGATCAGGGGCGGATACCAGCCCTGGATGACTCCCTGATACAGTATACTCAGAACTGAACCTTGCTCATATATGCCGACACCGAGCCCCTGGAACAGCGGGATGTTTCCCACTATCATTCCGAAACCTATGGGCACGAGCAGCAACGGTTCCCATTTCTTGACAATACCTAAGGTGATGAAGATGATACCGATGAGTATCATCACGAGGTGTTGCCAAGTGCAGTTAGCGAAGCCTGTAAATTGCCAGAATTGTTGAAGACTGTCAATTATTACGTCCATAAAGCTATGCTATCGTGACGATTTTTGCCTCTTCAAGCACGGAATCGCCCTTGCTTACGTGTACGGCGCTGATGGTGCCGTCGCATTCTGCAAGAATCTCGTTCTCCATCTTCATGGCCTCGATGACAGCCACTTTCTGACCGCGCTTTACGGGGGTGCCAACGGCTACGTCAACGCTGATGATGACACCGGGGAGAGGGGAGAGGATGTCCTTGCCTGCGCCGCCTGCGGGAGCGGGCGATGCAGGGGCCGCTGCCGGTGCGACGGGTGCTGCTGCGGGAGCGGGTGCAGGTGCGGGAGCCGCAACGGGGGCTGCGGGTGCCGCTGCCGGAGCATCGAGTTCCACATTGTATTCAACACCGTTAACAGTTACGCTGGCGTTGGTTCCCGCCACTGAATTTACGGCAACATTATAATCCTTGCCGTTAATCTTGAATTTGTATTCTTTCATTTTACTGGTAATTTTCTGAAATTGCGTGATTTGTCGTCCCAGGACGAGGGAGTCCTGGAAATGGTGATGATGCCGCTCTCGCGGTCATGTACGCCGTCGTCGCAGTACAGGTGGAGTGCGAGGGCTATGGCGGCAGCATCAGCGTCTGAACCGGAAAGTTCGCAGTCCAGTGCAAGTGCTATCGCAGCGGCCACTCCTTCGTCAGTCTTGCCCTTGCTCTGCTTCTTCGTGCCTGCGGGCTTTTCGGAGAAAGCCTTTCCTATCAGTTTATACACGAAGAAGAGTATGATGAGCGCGATGAACACCACGCTCACGCTGATGAGGGTCAGCGTCCAGCCGTGAGGGTCGACTTCCGCCATACGGTCTGCGCCGGCGGTGAGCACCATATTATAAAGGTAAGTTGTCATGTTTCTTGGCCGGTAATTCCTGATGTTTGCCTTCGAGTGCCTTGAGTGCGCGGATTATGCGGAAACGGGTGTTGCGCGGCTCGATGACATCCTCGATATAGCCTTTCTTGGCAGCCTGATAAGGGTTGCAGAAGAGGTCGTCGTATTCCTTCTTGCGCTGGTCGATAAGTGCTTTCTGCTTGTCGGGGTCGGTTTCGGCCTTGATTTCCTTGCCGTAGATGATTCCGACCGCACCGTCTGCTCCCATCACAGCGAAGTTGGCTGAGGGCCATGCGTAGTTGATGTCACCGCGCAGCTGCTTGCAGCTCATAACGATGTGGGAACCGCCGTAGCTCTTGCGCAGGGTGACGGTAACCTTGGGAACGGTGGCTTCACCGAAGGCATAGAGCAGTTTGGCTCCGTTGGAGATGATTGCGCCGTATTCCTGCTGGGTGCCGCAGAGGAAACCGGGCACGTCCACGAGGTTCACGAGGGGTATGTTGAATGCGTCGCAGAAGCGGACGAAACGTGCTGCCTTGCGTGAGGCATTGATATCGAGCACGCCTGCGAGGATACGGGGCTGGTTGGCCACGATGCCCACGCTCTTGCCGCCCATGTGCGCAAAGCCGACGATGATGTTCTTGGCGTAGTTCTCATGGATCTCGAAGAAGTCGCCGTCGTCCACGATGCTGCGGATTACGCCGTACATGTCGTATGCTTTGTTGGGATTGTCGGGTATGATGTCGTTCAGCGCGTCATCGATACGGTTCACGGGGTCGTTGGTCGGACGCTCCGGAGCCGTCTCCATGTTGTTCTGGGGGATGAAGCTGAGCAGCCTCTTGATGGTGGCTATGCCGTCTTCCTCGCTCTTTGCGCTGAAATGTGCAACTCCGGACTTGGTGGTGTGTACGGATGCACCTCCGAGCTGCTCGGAATCCACGACTTCTCCGGTTACTGACTTGACCACGCTGGGGCCTGTCAGGAACATGTATGAGGTGTTCTCAACCATGAGGGTGAAGTCGGTGAGGGCAGGGGAGTAAACCGCTCCGCCGGCGCAGGGGCCGAAGATACCGCTGATCTGCGGAATTACACCGCTGGAAAGTATGTTGCGCTCAAAGATTTCGCCGTAGCCGGCCAGGGAGTCGATACCTTCCTGGATACGTGCTCCGCCGGAGTCGTTCAAGCCTATGAGAGGTGCGCCGGCAGCGAGTGCCATGTCCATAACCTTGCAGATTTTCTCCGACATGGTCTTGGAGAGCGAGCCTCCGTTGACTGTGAAGTCCTGTGCGAAAACATATACGAGCCGTCCGTCTATGGTGCCATAGCCGGTCACCACACCGTCGCCGTCAGGGTGGCTCGCAGCCATCCCGAAGTCGGTGCAGCGATGTTGCACGAACATGTCGAATTCTTCGAAACTGCCGGGGTCGAGGAGTTTTGCAAGTCTCTCCCGTGCTGTGAGTTTGCCCTTGGCATGCTGGGCATCGATGCGTTTCTGGCCTCCGCCCAACTTGGCGGATTCACGACGCTCGACCAATTCTTTGATTTTATCCTGTTGTATGCTCATATTAATTAGGTCTAAACTCACGTCATGTCGCGAGTCAAATCTCACAAAGATAATGTTTTTCTTCGGATGCAAAAGTGACCCGCGTTTGAAAATTTTCAAATATGCTGTTTATGGATCTTTTTTGCCGGTCCCTTTGCGCTTACGACTTGGGTTTAAAGGAGTCATGATCCCCTTTTGTCTGTGCTTCCTGCGCCTAAAAAGAAAAGCAGCTACATTTCTGTAACTGCTTGATTTTGAAGTGGGAGCTGAGGGATTCGAACCCCCGACCCTCTGCTTGTAAGGCAGACGCTCTGAACCAACTGAGCTAAGCTCCCGAGCAATTCCCTGTCGTTTGGGAACGCAAATATACGACAAATTTTCCTAACTTCGTCACTCTAAAAATCGAAATTTTATAATTGGCTGATACTTAATTATTTGAGGTTTTGCATGCCCCGATTTTGGGGTGCGCAAGTAGGAAAAAAAGGATGCCCCGGAGTGATTCCGGGGCATTTTCGTGTACAGAAGTTTGTACTAAATTCGTAAAACATTGAAAATCAAAGTTTACTGTGGTGCTGGCAGGAGTCGAACCGGCGACACATGGATTTTCAGTCCATTGCTCTACCACCTGAGCTACAGCACCGTGCCGTTTGGGATTGCAAAGGTAGACAAAAATTTTCAACCTGCAAGCATCTCGCAAACAATTTTTCAAACTTTTTAACAAATCCTTGTTTTTCAAGTTCTGAAAAAGGCCTGTTCATCCGCCAATCAAGCTCTCCCACAGGCTGTATGGCTTAAAAATTCCCTTTCACAAGATGATAACCCTATTTTATGTAAGGTTTCACAGCTTCAATACTCCAGGCATAGTTAAGGTTGGCTTGTGAGCCGTCGACGAAAGAGCCGGAGGTGATACCTACGACTTCGCCGTATTCATTAATGAGTGCGCCCCCGCTGCTGCCATGGTCGATGAGTGCGCTTATCTGCATAAGATTGCCTGCGCGCCACTGCGACACCTCTCCGGAGGAGAAAGTGTTTTCAAGTCCATGCGGACTTCCGATAGCATATATTCTCACCGATTTTCGGTTTCTCCGTGGCTATTGGAATATAGTTGGTATTCTTGCAATTCACACGAAAGAGTATGAAATCTTCATCTTCGCTCCTGGCGATAATCTCAGTTACTTTGTATGCCTTGTTGCTATCTATCATCCTATTGTATCTCAACTTAAATTCATTTTTAATTATTAGAAACTTTCACTACTGTCCCGTAAAAGCAGATAAATAGGTCTTTGAAATTATTGAAATATAGTCAATTACACGGTTTTTGGAATGAAACGGACTTGATTTTGCAATTCTGCAGTCGAGACTAAATGGCTGCTAGGTTTCAAGATAAATACGTTTTCTCTCAACTATATAATGGGATTATTTGATAATTGTTTAACTCTTCTCATTTTAACGGGACACTAATGTCATGAACTATATTTTGTCGAGCAACATTCGTACATCTCTTACCAAGAGATGTGCATAAACCGCATTGAATCTGTTGCCCGTCCGCCACTTAGAAACCCCACGCAGCAAAGGTGTAAAACGCAACAGCGAGACCAGGAATCCTGATCTCGCCGTGTATCTGATTTCAGCCGTTTGGCCCTATGGCAGAATCGTCACCGCCCGCCTAAGCAATCACAAAGGCGGTGTCAGATGGCCGCTTTGAGCTGGTTCAGGGCCTGTTCGAGCACGGAGCGGGGACAGCCGACATTCAGTCGCATGAAGCCCTCGCCTTCCTTGCCGAACATCGTGCCGTCATTGAGTGCAAGATGGGCCTTGTTCACGAAAAGATCCACCAGCTCCTTCTGGCTGAGTCCGAGTTTGCGGCAATCGAGCCATACGAGGAAAGACGCCTGGGGAATCATAGCGTGTACCTGCGGCAGATTCTCTTTCAGCCAGGAACTCACGAACTGCACATTGTCCCAGACATACGCGAGCATTTCCTTGCGCCACTGCTTGCCCTGCTCGGTATATGCGGCGCGTGTGGCCTCGGCCGAGAATATGGTGGGATAATCGATTTCGTTTGAATCGAGATAATCGTAGAATTTCTTCTTTATTTCAGGGTTGAAGACTATGCTGTACGAGCTGACCACGCCGGCGATGTTGAAGGTCTTGGAAGGTGCAAGGAAACTGATGCTGCACTTGGCCGCGTCTTCGCTCACGGAAGCGAAAGGATCGTGCGAGGCTCCGGGAAGGGTCATCTCACCGTGGATTTCATCGGAAAGGACGAGTATATTGTGGTGCACGCATATCTCGGCGAGGCGCTGCAGGGTTTCCTTGGGGAAGCATACTCCGCCGGGATTGTGGGGGTTGCAGAGTATGAGCATCTTCGTCTTGTCGTCCAGCAGGGACTCGAAGCCTTCAAGGTCCATTTCGTAATTCACGAGGAAACCGTCTGAATCGTAAACGGGCTTAAGGGGATTGGTGACCACCTCGAAGCCGCTCTTTTCTGTGACGTGGAAGAAGGGATGATATACGGGAGGCTGGATTATGACCTTGTCTCCGGGCTGCAGGAAGCATCTCTGGGCGAAGCCGAAGCCCTTTACTATTCCGGGGATGAAGCGGAAATTTTCGGGAGCGACCTTCCATCCGAAAAGGTATTCAACCCAGTCTGATACCTGGCAGAAGTAGTCGTCGCCGGTGGTAGGATAGCCGAGTATGGGATGGTCGAGTCTGCGTTTGAGTGCATCGAGAATAAAATCGGGGGTGCGGAAATCCATGTCCGCAATCCAAAGGGAAATCAAGTCTTCGCGCCCGTAATTTTCTTTCAGTGTATCCACTTTGCAACAGCGTGTGCCGTGCCTGTCAATGATTTCGTCGAAATTGTACATCGTGAAAAAAACTTAGCGGGCGCAAAAATACAATTTTTTCGTATATTCGCGGCCAAGTTTGACCAAATACATTTTTATGGTAGCGAAAAATGAGGAAATTATTTTTATCGATCGCAGCTCTGCTGCCGGGCCTGCTTGCTTACTCGCAAGGGGCTGACAGCCTCGGTAGATATGCCGAGGTGAGTGTCATTCCACGTCTGGATCTTAATCCTACCTACACCTCGGGCGAATCCGGTATAGGATTCAATCACGGCAATTCATCCCTTTACACGCTGTTCGAAGGTTCTCTCTCGGAACACTTTTCCTGGACGCTTGCGAACCACTGGTTCCAATTCGGAGGCGACTACGCCTGGCCTTATCGCGATCTCGGCCGCTCAGACACCGCAAACTGGCTCGACTACTGCCTGCTGGATTTCAGTTACGGCAGCGGCTGGACTGTTTCTGTCGGAAAGGGCATGATTGCGACCGGCGGCTTCGAGTTTGACGACTGGGACTGGGACGTGCATTCGGACCTTGCCTCCCCATTGTGGGACGGTCTCGTGTGTTATCAGTGGGGAATTTCGCTGGCATGGGAACTGCCTTCAGAACTGAGCACTTTCATTCTCCAGATGACAGCTTCCCCTTACGGTGAATATCCCCTTACAAGTAACCTGCGCACCTATTCTTTCCAGTGGTGGGGAGATTTCGACTGGCTGTCGACCGTAGCCAGCGTAAGTGCGATGGAGTATGAACAGGGACGTTTCGACTGGCTGTGGTGTGCCGGACTGCGTTTCGACCTCAGCGATGCCTGGGCGATGTGGTTCGAGTGGAACAACAGCTGCGGTTTCGATGAGGACACATGGAGACTCAGCCGTGGCAATACGGTGCAGGCTAACCTCAGCTATGCTCCCTCCGAGCGTTTCGACCTCGGTCTGCGTGGCTGGTACGCACTCACCGGCAACAATTCCTTATTGGACGACAGTTGGGCCGCCGGAGCGATATTCCAATATTATCCTCTGCGCGAATCCGACGCATTGAGACTCCATGCCTATGTGGCCTATAATTCCATTCTGGAGACGGCCACGCTCAGCATAGGCGCAAGATACAATTTGACATTCAATATATTCTGAACATAAGGGAATGAATAAGGACATTGTGATTTCCCTGAAGCACCTTCACAAGACATTTGACGGGAAGAAGGTGCTCGATGATATCAGTCTCGACATCAGGCAGGGGGAATTCGTGACCCTTTTGGGTCCCTCCGGCTGCGGCAAGACGACCACTCTGCGTCTGATTGCCGGTTTCCTTGCGCCCGATGAGGGCGAGATACTCCTCGACGGAAAGGATATTTCGACCATTCCGCCTTACCGCCGTCCTTTCAACACGGTATTCCAGCGTTACGCACTCTTTCCGCATTTAGACGTGTACGACAACATAGCTTTCGGGCTCAAACTGCAGAAAGTGCCCTCAGATGAAATCGACCGCCGGGTGCGCAGGATACTGAAGCTCGTGAGCATGACGGACTACGAGAGCCGCAACGTGGAGTCGCTTTCCGGCGGACAGCAGCAGAGAGTGGCGATAGCCCGTGCTCTCGTGAACAGCCCCAAGGTACTCCTGCTTGACGAACCTCTCGCCGCGCTGGACCTCAAGATGCGCAAGGACATGCAGATAGAGCTGAAGGAAATGCACAAGCAGCTCGGCATTACCTTTATATATGTAACACACGACCAGGAGGAAGCCCTGACCCTCTCCGATACCATAGTGGTGATGAATGAGGGCAAGATATTGCAGATCGGTACTCCCGTGGACATCTACAACGAGCCGCAGAACTCTTTCGTGGCCGACTTCATCGGCGAATCGAATATCCTGAACGGAGTGATGCTCGGCGACAGGAAAGTCGAGTTCATCGGACACGAGTTCGAGTGCGTGGACGAAGGCTTCGGAGAGAATACCCCCGTGGATGTTGTGGTGCGCCCGGAGGACGTGTACATATCGGACAAACTTGAAGGCGCGCAGTTCACCGGAGTGGTGAAGTCCTGCACTTTCAAGGGTGTACACTACGAGATGTACGTGGACACGGATACCGACAACGAGTTGATGATACAGGACTACAATGCCTTCGAACCCGGAAGCACCGTGGGCCTGCTGATCCATCCCGCCGACATACAGGTAATGCACAAGGAACGCATCTGCAACAGTTTCCCCGCAGAGAAAGTGGACGACAATCACGTCAACATACTCGGTGAGAAATTCGAATGTCCTCAGGCAGCGGAATTCGGGGATGACGACGCTCTCGTGGCGGAGGTGGCCTTCGACAAAATCGACTTGTACGACCACCAGGAAGAAGGTATACTGGCAGGAGAAGTTCATTTCCTGCTGTATAAGGGCGACCACTATCACCTCACGGTCCTGACAGAAGACGGGGACCACATTTATGTGGACACTGACGATGTATGGGACAAGGGCGACCTTGTGGGAATCAGAATTGAACCCCAAGACATAAAACTGCACAGGCAAAATGAGGTTTAAGAGGTCAGTCTGGGCTTTGCCGTACACGATTTTCCTCGTGCTGTTCGTGGCTCTGCCCCTTTTGCTCATAGCCGTGTATGCTTTCCTGGACCCCACAGACGGTTCATTCACCTTTGCGAACTTCAGGAAATTCTTCACCACGTCGCAGGACCTGAATACCTTCCTGTATTCGATACAGGTGGCCCTGATAACGACGGTGATATGCCTGTTGCTGGCATATCCGGCAGCATGGATACTCAGCCGCTCGGACCTGAACCGCTCGAAGGTGACGGTGATACTGTTCATATTGCCCATGTGGATAAACATGCTCATACGCACGCTTGCGACGGTGGCCCTGTTCGACTTTCTGCACATGCCGCTCGGAGAAGGTGCGCTGGCTTTCGGTATGGTGTACAACTTCCTGCCGTTCATGATTTATCCGATCTACAACGTGCTCGACAAGATGGACAAGTCCTATGAGGAGGCGGCCTTCGACTTGGGTGCGACACCGTGGAAAGTATTCTGGAAAGTCACTGTGCCCCTGTCCATGCCCGGAGTGTGGAGCGGTGTGCTCATGGTGTTCATGCCGACGATTTCGACATTCGCGATTGCAGAGTTGCTGACCTTGAACAAGGTCAAGCTCTTCGGAACGACCATACAGGAAAACATGAACAACGGTTTCTGGAATTATGGTTCCGCGCTTGCGCTGATAATGCTGCTTATCATCGGTCTGACCTCGCTTTTGGAAGACAATGATGAGAAGCGCGAAAATGAGGGAGGAGGATTGATATGACAATGAAAAAAGCTATATCAAGGGGTTATCTGCTGCTCTTGCTGATTGCGCTGTATGCCCCGATAGTGATTATCGCAGTGTTCTCCTTCACGGAGGCGAAGGTGCTCGGCAACTGGACGGGCTTCTCGACCAAGCTCTACGAATCGCTGTTCACCGGCGGAATGGGCAACTCTCTCGTCAGGGCGCTGAAAAACACCTTGACTATAGGAGTGCTGGCCGCGTTCTTTTCCACTATTTTGGGCACGGTTGCAGCTGTCGGCCTGCACAACATGGTGGGCAAACAACGGCGCGTCGTCACTTTCCTGAATGATATCCCGGTGCTGAATCCGGACATCATAACGGGTGTCTCGCTTTTCATGCTGTTCGTGGCGGTCGGACTGACGCAGGGCTACATTACCGTGCTTCTGGCGCATATTTCCTTCTGTACGCCTTACGTGGTGCTGACCATAATGCCGCGCCTGCGCATGTTGAACCCGAATATCTATGAAGCGGCACTTGACCTCGGCGCGACTCCGGGCTATGCCCTGCGCAAGGTCATAATACCGCAAATCCGCCCGGCCATGCTTTCGGGCTTCATACTCGCCTTCACGCTCTCCATAGACGATTTTGCCGTAACGCTTTTCACCAAGGGTAACGGAGGTCTGGAGACGCTTTCTACCTATATTTATGCCGATGCCCGAAAAGGAGGTCTTACGCCCGAACTCCGGCCGCTGATGACCATAATTTTCCTTGTGGTACTGGCTCTCCTTATTCTTATAAATGTAAGGTCGGCGAAGGCCGTCAAAAACAAAGTCAAGTAAGTTAAATTAAATAAAATGAAAAAAATTCTTTCGAGCCTTATCGCTCTGGCCCTGCTTGCGGCCAACCTGTGCTTCGCGGCTGATCGCGCACACACCCTGAAAATCTACAACTGGGCAGATTACATTGACGAGGATCTGCTCACGGAGTTCAAGGCATGGTATTATGAGCAGACGGGGGAGACCGTGGAAATCATCTACCAACTTTTCGATGTAAACGAAGTCATGCTTTCCAAAATCGAGCGCGGACACGAGGACTTTGACGTGGTATGCCCGTCAGACTACATCATCGAGCGTATGCTCAAGGCTGACCTCCTGCTGCCCATAGACAGGGATTTCGGAGACACGCCTGACTATATCGTGAACGTTGCTCCTTTCATGGAGGATTTCCTGACGCAGGTGGACGGCAACGGCAAGGACGCGCGTGAATACACCGTTCCCTATATGTGGGGAACTGTCGGCCTGATGTACAATGCCGACAAGGTGAGCGCCGAGGAAGTCAGCACCTGGGCCGTGCTTCAGGATCCCAAGTATGCCGGCAACATCCTGATGAAAGAGGCTTTCAGGGATACCTACACGACCCTGAACATAGCCTTGCATCGCGATGCGATAGATGCCGGTGAGATTACCCTGGAGGAACTTTCCTACGACGTTTCCGAGGAGTCCATAGCCGCTGTGGAGGAGTTCCTGATGAACATGAAGGACAATATTGCCGGCTGGGAAGTCGATTTCGGCAAGGAGATGATGACCAAGGGCAATGCGCTGATTAACTTCTGCTGGAGCGGTGACGCTGCATGGGCCATGGATGAGGCCGCTGCAGTAGGCGTGAATCTGGATTACGCTGTGCCCCGTGAGGGAAGCATCGTGTGGTTTGACGGCTGGGTGATTCCGAAATACGCAAAGAACGTCCAGGCCGCCCGTTATTTCATCAACTACATGTGTATGCCCGAAAACGCCATAAGGAACATGGAAGTAGTAGGTTATGTAAGTGCAATAGCCGGGGATGAGGTATTGGAAGCCATGACCGACGAAGAGGCCTACGAACCCATCGACGTGAGGTATTTCTTCGGAGAGGAAGCTTCCGCCGTGTGCGTGAATCCCATCATGTATCCCGAGCAGAGCATACTGGAATATTGCGGAATCATGCACGACTGCGGCACCGAAGAACTTATGGCCATGTGGACGAGGGTGAAAGGTGACAACGCCAGCACCCTGACCGTAATCATCATCGGCGCGCTTGTAGTGGCACTGATAGCGGTTTTGGTTGTTACCCGCAAGGGCAGCAAGCGCCGCAACGCCCGCGCAAGAAGGTAATCCGCAGTTTTTTAAAGACTGTCTGAAAGGCTCTCCATAGACATACTATGGGAGCCTTTTATCAATATGGTGCGTCCCGTCAGGGGATTTGCCTTGATATGCGCTTTGAGTGCGTCAGTATCGGGAAAAACGGGAGGCAGGGCCTCTTTCGGCGTTCCGCCTGCTTCAAGACTGTATACGGCCGCTTCGAACTCCGGTCCGACGAGGTAAGCATCGAAGCCGCATTCCATGACCCTGCGCACTATCTTGACGTGTTCCTGCAGGGAATCCGCCCCGAGTTCTTTCATGTCCCCGAGCATGACTGTCCTTCCCTCCGTGTCGGTTGCTGCAAGGCTGTCAAGTGCCGCCGACATGGAGTAGGGGTTGGCGTTGTAGGCATCCATGATGAGGATGTTGTCGGCTGTGCGGCACATCTGTGAACGGTGGTTGTCGGGAACGTAGGATTCTATCGCAGCCACCGCATCCGCCCTGTCCACGCCGAAGTATTCGCCTATGCTGAGCGCTGCGAGCACATTGTCGCAGTTGTAACTTCCGACAAGATGCGTCTTGATTGTCTCCGTGCCGAGTTTGAGGCGAAGAAAAGGCTCCTCGCCGCTTGCCGGCAGGATTTCCACGCCCTGATATTTCCGTCCGTAGCCGTAGAAGTGGGCAGCGATGGGGGAGGCCATTTCCTTAAGCACGGCATCGTCCTCGTTTATGAAGATGACCGAGCCGGGACGGCCGTCGAGCCAGCGGTAAAGTTCGCCCTTGGCAGCCTTCACGCCCTCGAAAGAGCCGAAGCCGAGCAAGTGCCCGCGTCCGACGTTGGTGATGAGTCCGAAGTTCGGTCGGGCTATGCGGACGAGTTTGCTGATGTCGTCCGGATGGTTTGCTCCCATTTCAACAACGGCAAATTCAGTGTCGGGTGCCATGCCGAGCAGGGTCAGGGGAACTCCTATGTCGTTGTTGAAATTGCCTTGGGTCGAATGTACACGGTATTTTTTGGACAGGACAGCCGTGATGAGGTTCTTTGTGGTGGTCTTGCCGTTGGTCCCGGTGAGTCCCAAAACGGGAAGTCGGCCTCCGCGCAGCTGTTCCCGGTGCATGATGGCAAGGTCTGCAAGGCTGCGGTAGCTGTCCTCCACAGGCAAGAACCTGCCGGAAAGTTCAGCTGAGGCATTCTCCATTACGGAGGGATTGTCGATTACCGCGTATGCGGCCCCGTTTTCCAGGGCCTTGACTGCGTAGGCGTTGCCGTCGAAATTTTCTCCCTTAAGTGCGAAAAACAGTTCTCCGCCTTCTATTTTGCGGCTGTCGGTGGCCACTCTGCAAGAGCAGCCGAGGTATATGTCGTAGAGTTGTCGGGTGCCGTTCATGTTCTTTGAAATTTTCGGCTGCAAAAATAAGAATATTCCTCCTTAGTCAGCCTCGTTTGCCTGCATTTCGGCACTGTGCAGGCCATCCCCGAACATGATACCTATGCTACCGACCGGTTCATCGGTGTCTTTCAAGACTACTGCGTAAGTTTCAGGGGCGGCAAAGACAGTGCGGATTATATTCAAGCTGTCTTCAACGGAAGTATGTGGTGGCCAGCCTGCAATAGGCCCGATTGCCGGATCCTGGGCATATTTATATAGAGACTCTGCATCGGACTCTTGCCAAGGACGTAATATAAGCCGTTCTGTAACCATAGAGGAACTTTTGTTAAACGTTTCAGTGTTGCTGTATGTCTGTCAGAGCCAGGGTTTGAGAATTTTAAGAGTTTTGTTTAAATTTGGCAAATGAATACTAAACTTATTTCTTCAATTCTGGCAGCTTTCATTCTGCTGAGTGTCCAAAGTTTTGCCCAAGATTTATCCCAGGTATTTTTTCCTTCAAAAGAGGGGACCATACTGACCTACACCAATGTTCAAGGATCTACGGTGCAGACTCAGGTGGATTCCGTAGCCTCTATCAGCGGAACTTTCAACGAAGGCAACGCCGTAGTGGTTTCCCGGCTTTTGGATGCGGATGGCAGTACCAGGCAGGAGTTTAACGTTCCTGTCACGTTCAAGGAAAACGAAGTGATAGTGAATATGTATTCCCTCATGTTGGCAGTAATTGATTCAATGACAAAGCAAATGGCTGAGGCTGAAGGTAAAGATGCCGTGGATATTACCGGGCAGATGGAAGTTAATGGGGAAACCCGCGGAATCCCGGCTGTGCTCGAAAAGGGTATGAAACTGCCTGATTATGACGTGGAAATAAAAATTGCGTTCATGAAAATGAAATTCAAGGCCAGGGACAGAGCAGTCAGCGGTGAAGAAACTATCACAACTCCTGCAGGTACTTTCAAGTGTTTTGTGGTGGAAGAGAGCATGAAAGTGTCAATGGCTTTTCTGAACGAGAAAACCCGGACAAAAACCTGGTATGCTTACGGAATAGGGGAGGTCAGGCAAGAAACATATGACAGCAAGGGGAAACTCACTGACGTTTCAGAGTTGGTTTCCATAAGTATCCCTTAGCCTGCAGATGAGTGTAAATAAGAATATACTGCGTTTGGCAGTACCGAGTATTCTAGCAAATATTACCGTTCCTTTGGTCGGTCTGGTGGATATAGCCGTGGCCGGCCATTTGGATGCAGGGGAGTTTTTGTCCGCCGCGACTCTGATAGGGGGAGTATCTATCGGAACCATGCTTTTCGATATGCTCTACTGGAATTTTTCCTTCCTCAGAATAGGAACCGGCGGACTCACTGCGCAGGCCTACGGGCGTTCGGATTTTCGGGAAAGTGCTTCCATTCTAAGCCGGGCAGTCGGGATTTCCCTTATTTGTGCAGTTTTTCTGCTTGCAATCCAGTTTCTTTTCATCAAGTTGGCCTTTCTGGTGGTGGACTGCAGCCCGGAAGTCGAGCGATTGGCCTCGGATTATTTCTTTATAAGGATATGGGCCTGTCCCGCAACTCTGAGTCTCATGGCTTTCAAAGGCTGGTTCATAGGGATGCAGGACAGCGTCTCCTCCATGGCGACTGACCTCGTGGTCAATATCCTGAACATAATTGTGAGCGTGGTGCTTGCCTTGGGAATCAGCGTGGGGAATTTTTCATGGCAGGGTATAGGCTTTCCCGGCATTGCCGTGGGGACGGTCGTGGCCCAGTACTCGGGACTGCTCTGCGCTATAAGCATAGTCGCTTTCAAATACGCTAAAATTGTATTCCAAGGATTTAGTCTGAGGGACGCTCTTGGCAGTTTCAAAGGCTCACAGATGCGGAGATTCTTCGTGATTAACGGAGATCTTCTCATCAGATCCCTGTGTTTTATAGGGATTTATATAGGTTTTACCTCTTTTTCAGCCCATTATGGTGATCTGACCTTGGCCTGCGGCACTATAATCATGAAAATAATGCTGCTTTTCTCCTATTTTACGGACGGTTTTGCCTACGCCGGGGAAGCACTTACGGGCCGCTTCATAGGGGCGAAAGACAGGGCCTCCTTGGTAGAGACCGTGCGCTATGTTTTCCTGTGGAGCATGAGTATCGCAGTGCTTTTCATGTGTATGTATGCATTTGCGGGGAAGTTGCTCATAGGAATTATGACTTCCGATGTTCAGGTGGCCCAGACTGCCATGAAATTCATTCCATGGATAATACTTATGCCCCCAGTCGGTTGTGCGGCATTTACCTGGGACGGGATATTCATAGGTGCGACCGCCTCAAAGGCCATACGCAATTCTTCGATTTATGCCGCAGCCGGATTTTTCCTCAGCTATTTCGCAGGGCTCATGCTTTTTAAAGTACAGGCCCTGAACATCCTCCTTGCCGCCTACCTCGTACATTTGGCAATAAGGACGGTGTATTTATCCCTGCGCTACAAAAAGGATATAGTTTCCCCTGCGAAGCCGTAGGCGTCCGTCATGCTCCCTAGGGAGTTGGCTGCGACAGCAGACAAGAGGAAATTCCCTGCTCCGCAGGGCTCGCCGTCGGGCGGGCGGTGCAAGCAGGGACAGGGGACAAAGGTTGCTTGACGGAAAGCGCTATTCCTATTTCCAGAGCGACGGGTTTTGGTAATACTCGTCAAGCGCGGTGCTGAACCATCTGCCGTTAAGCACGGTGCGAATCAGAGTCATTTTATCATCCTGCGGAATTGAGCTGTCCTCCTCCATCATCGCGAAAATCTCGCTATAGGAGATGTGCTCATCCGACATTTCAGCATACGCTCTTGTCATATCAGCGTCAACAATAAGCTGCGTCGTCCCGTCAAGGCTCGTCCAGTTTTTCCATTCAGGCAGACCGCCACCGTTAGGGTTACCCGTGTGCAAAAAGTTCTTGTAGTAGGCGTTCAGCATCTTCCCAAGAAGGGCAAAGCTTTCAGAGTCATAAGGAGGGGTGGTGACACCTGCCATAAGCGGCGTTGTTATGCAGTGGTGCGAACCGAATATGGTCGCAAACTCTTCGCCGACAATGGCGGGGTCTGTCCCCCAGTTGATAGTGCAGGTGTAAACAGGCGCACCGTACCCTGCGCTGAGCATTCTTTCTGCGGATTCCTCTCCGTTGAAGTAGCCGTACATCAGGCTGCCGTACTTTTCCGCAAAGCGAAACATGGCCAACAAATCGGCGTTGGCCATCAACTCGCTTGAACTGACGGAAGCGAAAGGCTCTGAGCCCTTGCAAAAGCCTGAAAATTCGCTTGCCCCGCTGATCATCAAAACAGGCACTTCATTATACAGTTTTGTTTCAAAGCCTTCCTTTGGAAGAACGACACCGTCGGCAAAAAGATGCGGAAAGCCGCTCATGCGTATCATAGCGCTTCCGAAGGCAGAGGCAAGTTCTTCATCGCCAAGCCCATAAAGGAAACTTCGCACCTCATCGCTGTCTGAAAGCAACCACCGTGCAACATCGTCCTCCGTGCCGCTGACAACTCCTTTTTCAAGAGCAAGAGAACTAAGAGCGTAAGCGTCCATGCGGGCACTTTCCTCTACGGGAGCTGTCGTCATTCCGCCGCTGAAGGATATGGCCTTCTGGAATTTTCCCTCAAAAATAGGGGAGATGAGCATCGCCATCACGTTACGTCCGCCCGCTGACGAGCCTGTAACCGTGATATTTTGTGCATCTCCGCCAAAAGCGGCGGCGTTCTCTATAACCCAGTCGAGTGCGGCTGCAATGTCAAGAAGACCGAAATTGCCGGAATCCTCTTCCGCCGTGCCTGTTTTAAGCGCGGGCAGGGCGTTGAAGCCTAAAAGACCTAATCTGTGATTTATGGAAACTACAACGCAGTTAAGATTTTG
>CAZOQW010000006.1:0-76862 GCA_964582235.1 uncultured Muribaculaceae bacterium
TAATTAAGTATCAGGCAATTATAAAATTGCGATTTTTTGAGCGACGAAGTCAGGAGACGGTACATTTCAAACTGATACAGGTGGTACATTTGATTCCGCTATACCCGGTACATTTCAAAGTGATATGGACGGTACATTTAAAGTGATGCAATCAGCTTTCGGCTATAGCGACAACGCCGTGACAGAAGTGAGAAAGATACCCCACTGCATGATTGGAGCGATACGCAAGGTTTGCGATGGGGAAACGCTGACTCTTTCGGCAGACAACGTGCTTTGCGGTGGCGGCCGCTTTTACACCGCCTTTGCGCCCATGCCCGACCGCGTGCCTATGTTCGTCTCGGAAGTGGAGCACTACAAGCAAACAAAAGAGCAGGTTAAGGAGTATATAGACAGATTAGACATACGACTTTCCGAGAAACCGTATCTCAATTTTGTACGCATGGATCATATTGACAGCATGGACGAAGTGGAAGGAATACTTTTCTTTGCCACGCCTGATGTGCTGTCCGGCCTGTGTTCGTGGGCGTTCTACGACAACAACGACAATGACGCAGTATGCACACGCTTCGCTTCGGGCTGTTGCAGCATCGTAACTTTCGCCGTCAAGGAGAATGCCTGTGGCGGCCGCAGCTGCTTTATCGGCCTGCTTGACCCGTCGGCACGCCCTATGGTTCCAAGGGATGAGCTGACATTCACTATACCTGCCTGCCGGTTCAAGGAAATGATGTACACCATGGAAAGGTCAGCACTATTCCAAAAGGCATACTCTGCCGTGAGGAAACGCATTAAGGGCGATCTACTAAGCAGCAAATGGTAAAATTGGCTTAGTTTAGTGGACTTATTCGTAACATGGTGCCGGCTTTGCAAGATGATTTGTTAAACGGAAATATCGCTGTCCCGCTGAAATTTTTGTAACATGTTACAAATGGAGATGGAGAGCTTCTGTTCATCACAAAATAGAAAGTCCGAGGGGGGCGCAGAACAGCACCCCCTCGTGAATATAGTCGAACCCCGTCCGTTCCAGACGTTCTACATCTTATAGTATGAGGAGAGTATTTTGGCGAACAGCCTCGCGGGGAGTATTGCCTTGAGTGTCACGGACAGACGTTGCTCGAAAGTGGCCACCACGTAGCGGTAACGGGGATGACGCTTGCGCACGATTGCCGAAATCTTTGCCGCAAGCACCGCCGGCTTAAGCCCTGTCTGTTCGTCATTCTCTATACTGGCGAGGGCTCTGGAGTAACTCTCATAGGCCTTGTAAGCCTCAGGGTCATCCACACTCCTGCGCTGCGCCGTGAATCCGGTAGAGAAATCCCCCGGCTCCACTACCACCACGTCCACGCCAAAAGTCTTCAACTCCATTCGCAGAGCCTCACAATATCCCTCGATTGCAAATTTCGACGAGGAATACAAACCCTGGAAAGGCAGGCCCATCACTCCGGCTATCGAACTTATGCAGATGATTCTTCCGCCACGCTGGCGACGCATGATAGGCACCACATAATGCAGGCAACGCACCATTCCAAGCCAGTTCACGTCCATCTGCCGACGGGCATCCTCGATGGAATTGAACTCCAACGGGCCGCCGATTCCCATACCGGCATTGCTGATGAAAACGTCTATGCGGCCCTCGGCATCATAAACCTCATGTACCGCAGCCGCAACCTCCTCGTCAGAGGTAATTTCAGCCCGGATATACTTCACTCCGGGGATACGCTCGGTTTCGCGCCTGTAAGTGCCGTAGACCTTGTGGCCATCGGAACTGAGTCTTTCCGCCATCGCCTTTCCGAAGCCGGAAGAAATGCCTGTAATGAGAATCACCATGGCCTTTTACCTCAACAGGTCCTCAAGCACTACCGAGGCGGAAGTCTTGTCGTCGCGATACTTCACGATTACCGGGCAATACAGAGCCACGCCGGAATCGGCCGCAGGGCCCTTGCGTATCGGCCTGCTTCCGGCCACGACCACAGCCCTTGGAGGCACAGCAACCCTGCCGTCAGCATTGCGGGGCACAAATTCGCCTGTGGTAGAATCGAAAATAGGTGTCCCGGCAGTAATGATTACGCCAGAAGCTATCACCGCGCCTTCTCCGATTATCGTTCCCTCATATATTCCGCAATTTCCACCGACAAAAGCCCCGTCTTCGACTATCGTGGGCATGGCGCCAGCCGGTTCAAGGACTCCGCCTATCTGTGTGGCTGCGGAAATGTGTATATGTTTGCCTATCTGGGCGCAAGACCCGATTGTAACGTGACTGTCTACCATGGTTCCTTCCCCGACGTATGCCCCGACATTGATGTAGGACGGCGGCATCACGATGCTGCCGGGAGCCACATAGGCTCCCCTGCGGATGCTCGTCCCGCCCGGGACGATCCGCACGCCGTCCTCCTGACTGAACTTCCGCACCGGGTAAGTCGCCTTGTCGAAAAACGGAAACTGCCCCTGGCTCATGTCGGTCATCGCCCCAAGCCCGAAGCCCGCGAGAATGACCTCCTTGATTTCCTTATTGACCTTCCACGCTCCGTCCACCTTCTCGGCCACGCGCAGTTCACCGGACTCAAGCCCGGCAATTACCTCATTGAAACGTTCTATCGTTATTTCCATAATTCCGAAATGATTTCTGACATCAATTCCTTCGTCTTTTCTGTTGCGGACGAAAGCGGCAGCCTCACCACGTCACTCATGAACCCGCGCAGGGACAGGGCGGCCTTGACCGGTATGGGGTTCGACTCCACAAAGCAGGCCTTGAACAGCGGGAAAAGCCTGTGATGCAAAGCCCTGGCCTTCTCCAAATCTCCCTCCGACATGGCATGAACCATCCCCGAAACCAAATCCGGAGCTAAGTTCGAGGCCACGCTGATCACTCCGTCACCTCCCGTCGCCATCATTGCAAGGGTCAGGTTGTCATCACCGCTCAGCACCGAGAAGCTCTCGGGAACTTTGCGTATGATTTCGCTCATCTGGTCGTAATTGCCGGAAGCCTCCTTTATGCCGATTATATTGGGGCAGTCGTGGGCCAACGCTGCACAAGTGTCGGCAGTCATGTTCGCCCCCGTGCGTCCCGGGACATTGTAAATCACTATGAGCTTTTGGGTGCGCTCGGCTATGGTGCGGAAATACTTGTACTGCCCCTCCTGAGTAGGCTTGTTGTAATACGGCACCACTACCAGATAGGCATGTGGCGCAAACTGTTCCAGAAGTTCCATGTTAGCCAAAGTCGCATCCACGGAATTCGTTCCGCAACCGGCAAGCAGTTTCAGCCCGTGCGCATGTTCGTGGGTCAGACGCAACAAGGTCAGTTTCTCCTCCGTGCTGAGAGTAGGGGTCTCCCCCGTCGTCGCGAGCGGCACAAGGAAATCCGCTCCTTCGGCCACCTGACGCTCCACGTGCTGCACATAAGCCTCGTAATCTACCGAAAAATCTTCGCGGAACGGAGTGACGAGAGCCGTACCGCATCCCATGAACAGTGTATCTTTCATACCAAAATGAGATCTATGAATTCGTGTGTTCCACTTATCTTGTCAGCCATTTCCGCAGCCACTACAGCTCCTTCGGCAAAGCCCTTGCGCGAGAATGCCTCGTGGGTGAAATTCAGTCTGTCCACCTCCGAGCCGAACTCGACTATGTGCGTACCGGGAACCTCGCCCTCGCGTACCGACTCTATTTCGGGCATGGTGCCGAGAGCCTTGTCTATGATGCCGGCAACGGTCTTGGCAGTACCGCTGGGCGCATCGAGCTTGTGGATATGGTGTATTTCCTTGACTGACGGGGTGTAGCCGTGTCCGCGCAGGACCTCGGAAGCCTTGCGCACGGCCGCATAAAAGGCATTCACGCCTATTGAGAAGTTCGAGGCCCAAATCAGAGCAGTCCCTTGTTTCTCAAACTCCGCCACGACCTCGTCATGTATGTCATTCCAGCCCGTGGTGCCCACTACAACAGCCTTGAACTTGCGGGCAAGTTCGCGATAATTCGCCCTGAACGCCGCCGGGGTAGTAAAATCTATGCACACGGCCTCGGCCGCAACACTGTCGGGAACAGAGCATACATCTTCCGATATGGCCGCCGGCACGATTCCTCGTTTGAGCAACACTTCTTCAACCATGTGCCCCATCTTGCCGTAGCCGCTAATTACAACTTTCATCTGTATCAAATATCTATAAACCTGACGGTTGTACTAACCGCCGAACATTCATTTTCCTCCAAGCAGGTGTTCCGCCGCAGCCTCGAGTGCCGAGTAGAACTCCTCTCCATAACAGGCTGTAAGCGGAGCACGCAAAAACTGGTACACCCTGATGCCTTCCCGCTCGCCCTTCTCTACGGCAGAACGGCAAATGTCCCAATGATGCACATTCAGGGCCAGTCCGCCGCCAGTGAGTTTCGTCACCCGTATGGGGTACAGCGAGCAGGATGCAGGCTTGCGTTTCCCGGCTTTCTCTATTGCGCAAAGGGCCTCGCCGTCAGTTCCGAAATGGCAGAAGGCACATTCACACGAGCTTTCCACAAGCGGAGTCACCATGTCGCCGTCCCTGTCGATTTCAAAGAAGCCCTTGGCATCCACTGCCGCACGTCCGCGTTCCGTCATCAGGAAGGAATACTGCCCGTAATCCTTTTCCAACTGCTCCGTCTCGTCTTCCTCAACCGGCGCACCACTGTCGCCCACAATACAGCAGGCACCGCGGCACACTGCATAGTCGCACGCAAAATAATTGTCAATCACGTCCTCCGACACGAGTATGTCCCCGATTTGGACGATAGTTCCGAATCTCCTGTCCATCAGATTATTACGTATTCAACTCCTGCTCCCTTATCCAACAGTTCGAGTATCTGTTTCAAGTCATCGGCCGACAAGGCATTCACGGCATCCTTGAACCCGCTCACGAGATCCTTGCCGCCGCTGTAACGCATCAGCACGTTTTCCACTATCTGCTCCGGGTCATTGCTCCGGGTATCAAAATTTTTCAGCAACAATTCCTTGTACGCAGCCAAATCAGCCGCCGACACCTCGATTTCCGAGAGGTCCGTCGTCACCTTGCGCACCGCATCCAGCATTTTCAACGGCTCTGCAGGCTCGATGCCCAAAGGCAAACCGTCCCTGCGGCACGGCCGGCAGTTGATATACACCGACATCCTCTCCGCCGGAAACACCTCCACCTTGTCGCTCACCTCTACGTATGCTCCAACCTCCGCCAACTCTTTCACCAATTCCTTTTGCATGCAGGCCACAGCGGCCTTGAACGCTATATAGTTGTCCATACTGAAAGGCACCGAGGCGGATATGGCCACATTCGCGCCCAGTTCTCCGCCGCCTACAAGTCCTGGCATCGCCTCAACCGTGTAAGTCACCGAACCGGAAGCGAAACGGCTGCTTACCCTCGGACGTTGCGAGAATTTCTTCTGCACACTGAAATTACCCATTATGCGGCAGAGATCGCGTTTCAGCGTTTCCTCATCCAAATCGCCCACTATGACCAGCAGACCGTCGTTCACCCTTGAGAACACATCGCTGAAATATTCCTCTGCCCTCTGCGGCAGGTCATCCCGAAGGCTCGTCGCCCTCTTGCGTTCGGTATAGAAATAATCCGGACGCATAATGCTGTCCATCAACGAATTGACATTCCTCGGCGACAGTGCTCCCATGTCTATTCTCAAAGCCTCAGATTCCCTGTAATACTCAAAGTCCTCCCTGTTCGGCTGCCTTTCTCCGGCAAGGGTAAGGAGAGAGCGGAGCAGCAGGTTCAGTTTAGATTCGGGGGCGATACCGCTGATGCGCATATCCGATACGTCCACCTGCGTCCGCATGGTGATTCCGTTGGCTGCCAACATCGTCTTGAATTCCTCGCCGCGCAGTCCTGCCACATCCGAAAGCGCAAGCATGTCCCCGACAAAAGCGGCCTCGCCGTCACGCAGCCCGGGAACCATCGCAACTCCTCCGCGCAGCATCAGCGCGTAGTGTACTTCTCCGGAAGTCTCCATCTGCTTGTACACCACCTTGGTGCCGTTGGAGAAAGTCCACAGACTGCCTCCGGACACGGGTTCTTCCGTCTCAGAACTCAACTTCACACGTTTTCCGTGCTTGTACATGCCAAGAGTGTCGCTGTGTACAAGTTTGTGCTCGTAAGTACCGAAACTGGCCTCGTCCCAGGCTGAATTGAAGGTGGAGCGCAGGCTTTCCACGTCCACGTCGTGGTTCGGAAGGTCAAAACGCAGGGTAAGATTGCGGGCAGGATTGAGCAAGGCGGAAACGAAGCCGTTGAACAGTTCCAGTTCCCTGCCCAGATCCAGGCGCCTGTTGGATACGAATTTGCTGATTGTCTCCCCGGAAGCGAGGTATGCGCCGTACAGATAGGAAGCGACGCACTTGTCCACATACTCTGCATTGGTCAATACCTGGCCCTTGACATTGCGCTTGGCCTCGGCCGTTATCGTGCTTTTCGCATCCTCAAATTCGTTGCGGGTGGCTCCCGCTGTGTCAAGATTCGCAAGTATTGAGGCAAATTCCCCGGTGGCCTTGTCGAGCTGGCCGTAGGAAGTGAATACCGTGAAAATATATATTTCGTCTCCGGAACCTGACGCACTGTCGATGTAACGGAATTCCGTGTCGGCGAGCGGTATGCCTTCCTTGCGGAAAGAGGTCCTGGCCCGCTCGCTGATGATATGGTCGAGCATATGGGCGTAGGTCATCGATACTATGGGCTGCAGGGTGTTCATCCTGTCCTCAGGCAGCCTGTGCGCACGGAAAATAGCGCTGATAGCTGCCACGTCGGACGTGGAATTGCGGCTCACGCGTACGTCCAAAGAGGTACTCGGCCTCCATATGTAAGGTGTGCGCGCCGCCTCCTTCCCGAGTTTGGGCACCATCATCGAGAGCAGCGACATACGTTCTCGCAGTGTTGAAACGTCGATATCTCCGCTGACTATCACTGCCTGCGGGCCCGATGACATGGACGCTATGTCGAATATGAGCATGAGGGTGGAATCGCGAACTCCCTCGTTGTATGTTGGCACATCGCGGAAACTGAACACCGTTGCATCGCCGGTCTGCCTGATGAATCCGTTTTCCGAATAGCCCACGCCGTTGTCGGCAAGAAAGGCATACGGAGTGCGTTCCTGGAAATGCGGCAGTTCCGCAAGACGTTTGCGCGCCTCATCGGTCTCGAGAGCTTCCTTGCTCACGAGCGCAAAATCGGCGAAGCCCTTGGCGGCAGTGTTGGACACCATGTAGTAGTCCACTCCGTTGGAGAATGTTCCGGCAGTGATTTCCGAGGCCCTTTCCAAGGTCGGAATATCCTGTGCGCCCACCACAAACGGGTAAAAAACAGCCA
The DNA here is from genome assembly GCA_964582235.1 of uncultured Muribaculaceae bacterium. Taxonomy (GTDB): domain Bacteria; phylum Bacteroidota; class Bacteroidia; order Bacteroidales; family UBA932; genus Cryptobacteroides. The sequence continues at coordinate 7,323 of CAZOQW010000006.1, forward strand.
ATAGGCATAAATTATGTATCAACCGCAGCCTCATATAGGCACAAATTTAAAACTTTTTGTTAGATTTGTCATCTGTGTTGCAACGAACAAACATATTATACGTAATCATGAAGAAAGTCATTGTTAGTATTGTATCAGCCTTTATGGCTATCGGCGCAGTAAATGCGCAGGACCTCGGTGAAGCTACCGAAATTTACAACACCGGTGTCTCCTATATCAGCACAGGAGATTGGAGTAACGCTTTGCAGTCAATTGAGACTGCCCTGTCAGCAGCCGAAAGCCTTGGAGAAGATGGTGCCGAACTTGCAGCAAACTGCAAGAGTGTGCTCCCCAGCCTGAACCTTAATCTCGCCAAGCAATATGCAGGGTCTGAAGACTACGACAAATCTATCGAAACCCTGAACAAGGCCATCAGCGTAGCGGAAGAATACGGCAGCGAGGGTGTAGCCGCCGAGGCAAAGAACCTTATCCCCCAGATTCTCCAGCAGAAGGGAACCAAGCTCCTCAGCGCAAAGGACTATGAAGGAGCAGCCGACGCCCTTGGACAGGCTCTTGAAGCCGACCCCGACAACGGCAACGTGGCCCTGCGTCTCGGAATGGCCCTGACCGGAGCCGGCAAGGCAGACGAGGCTATTGCAGCCTACGAGGTTGCAGCTGCCAACGGACAGGAAGCCAATGCCAACAAGCAGATTTCCAACCTCTACCTGAGGAAGGCCCAGCAGTCCATGAACGCAAAGAACTACGACAATGCCATCTCAGAGGCCGTAAAGGCTGCTGAGTACAACAGCGCCAACGCTCAGGCATACTACTTCGCAGGTCAGGCTGCTCAGCGTGCAGGCAAGAACAGCGAGGCTATCAGCTACTTTGAGAAGTACCTCGAAGTGTCTCCCGACGCAAAGAACGCCGGTGCAGTAGCTTTCACCGTCGGAGCTCTCTACCAGACCGCCAACAACAAGGAGAAGGCCCGCGAGTACTACACCAAGGCTCTCAACGACCCTACCTACGGAGCTGAGGCAAAGAAATATCTTGACGCTCTGAAATAATGCAGTATCTCGAACTGCTTGCTCCGGCAAGAAATGCGGATATCGGCATCGCAGCTATCGATTGCGGTGCCGATGCCGTATATATCGGCGCTCCCGCCTTCGGAGCACGCAAGGATGCCGGCAACAGTGTCGGGGACATCGCACGCCTGTGCGAGTACGCCTCGCAATTCGGGGTACGCATATTCGTGACTTTCAACACCCTGCTCAAGGAATCCGAGAAGGATGCCGCCCACGCCATGATGCTCGAAGTCCAGGATGCCGGAGCCTCGGCTTTCATAGTCCGAGACCCTGCAATATTCGGCTGGGACGATATCCGGCTGCCGCTGCATGCCTCCACCCAATGCGCCATACGGGACATCGAGGGAGCACGCAGGTACGTCGAAGCCGGCTGTTCCAGAATAGTTTTGGAAAGGCAGCTCAGTCTGGACGAGGTCAGGAAAATAGCCGCAGCGGTCGATTGCGAAATAGAATTCTTCGTCCACGGTGCGCTGTGCGTAGGTTACAGCGGGGAATGTCGCCTTTCAGAATACATTGACGGGCGCAGTGCCGACAGGGGCGAGTGCATCCAGGCCTGCCGCTCGCTCTATGACCTCGTGGACGGCCAAGGCAAGGTGCTGGCCCGGAACAAAGCCCTGCTTTCATTGAAGGATTACAGGCTGCGCGACCGCCTGGAGGAACTGGCCGATGCCGGAGTATGTTCTTTCAAGATAGAGGGCAGGCTTAAAAACGAGTCTTACGTCAGGAATGTTGTGCGGGACTATGACCTGGCCTTGAATGCACTCGTGGCCAAGTACCCGGAGCGTTACCGCCGGGCATCTTTCGGCACTTCCACCGCACGCTTCGTTCCCGACACCGACAAGACCTTCAACCGGGGCTACACTGAACTTTACATCGACGGCAAGCGGGACCGCTGGGCCGCAATGGATGCCCCGAAATCAATGGGAGAGCCGGTGGGACGGGTCAAATCCATACACGCTTCCGGAGACGGGTCCATGCTCGTGGAACTGATGCCCGCAAAACAGGGCCTGACCTTCCACAACGGAGACGGCTTCGCTTTCGTCGGGCGCGACGGCATCAAGGGTTTCCGTGCCGATGTCTGCAACGGGCTGACGATACGATGCAAGGAAACTCCGGGCCTGACAAAAGGCTGCGAAGTGTTCCGCAACTACGACAAGTCCTACGAGGAGCAACTGCGCAACGAGAGCGGCAAGAGGGAAATCCGTGTCCGTCTGGACCTCGACATACACGGCAAATACGCTATCGACATACACGCCTTGAGCGAGGACGGAAGGCAACTGACTTCCACCTTCAACACCGACCTCGAAAGGGCACAGAACAGCGGGCGCATGCTTGAAATGCTCCGCGGGCAGTTGTCAAAACGCAGCGGCCATTACAAATTCGAAGTCGGGGAAATCCGGCTGAATACCCCCTCAGGCAGCCTTCCGCTGTTGAGTTCAGCCACGATAAACGGAATGAGGCGCATGGTAGCGGAGGACATCGAGTCCCTTCCCTGCAATGCAGTTCCGCTCAAACAATCCAAGGGTCAAACTTTAAAAACTTCACCAAAAATTCTCTGTCAGTCTAATTTCGTTCATTTTAAGTATAACCTTTTTTATCAAGACCCTCTCATGCTGAGCAAATACTGCGTGCGTTATGAACTCGGCATGTGCCCGCGCCACCACGGCGCCAAAAATCCCGGAAAACTCTACCTCCTGAACAATGGTGTCAGGTTAGAGTTGAATTTCGACTGCGCGTCATGCCAGATGAGCGTCAGACAAGTTGAAAAGTGACTATCACGTCGCCGAAGCGCCCGGTAACCTCCTCTCCGTCACCGAAAAAGTCGTTGGACAACTGTCCTCTCCATACTATATCGTCATTGGCTCCGTATGGTATGACTATTTCGAAGCCATAGGACTTGGAATTGTACTTGACCACGGCCGAGCATTTCCACGACTCCTGTCCGCCTCCGTCATCCTCGATAATCATGAACGCGATATTCTCCATCTGTGAAGTAAAACTTGTCAGAAGTATCGCCTGCATGGGTAAGGTCTTGCCCACTTGTCTGCGCTTGACCACCACCATGAAGTCAGTCACTGACGGTGAATACAACTTCAGATCCTCGTCCGTAGTCGCCCAGAAGCCGTCCGCCGCACCGCACTTGACGAAGAACTCCGAGGCCCCGCAGAACCATGAATCATAGTTTCTCAGCATGCAGAAAGTCTGCATCATGAGTATCCTGCCTTTACTCTCGCTTTCATCGTCCTCTGAAAAAGGACGGATTTCCGACGTTCCCGGCAAGCGCAGGGCATTTCCTTCGGTCCCGGCAAAGGCCAAACTTCCGGTCAAAGCCTCCGCAGATTGCAGATAGCTCGTCAAGGGAGTGAAACCGGAGTCGTCATTGCGGTTTATCACCCACACGGGGCGCGTCATTGCAAGTTCCTCCGTCACCACAAGCGAATCCACTACCCTTGCACCGGAATCGTCATAGTCAAGGACATAACCTATATTGGTCTCCGCCCCGTAACCGGGGTCAAACGTAATGATAGGCAGGCTTTTTCCGTCCCAATCTTCGGAATACGGCCAGTAAATCTGGATATCCGACGAGGCCAGTGAATTGATATACATTTCCACATCGGCTGCCCCGGACTTGGTAGCATATTTTTCCGAAAGGTATTCAGTAAACAGTTCACGCAAGGGGCGGGAATAGCTCTTTACAGCCGCCTTGCTCTCGCTGTCGCCCACTCCGGCACCGGGCGAGTTGAAAAGGTCGCTCAGCATATATTCTTCATCGTAACCGTTGCCGGAAGAAGAATAAACGGCATCAAAAACCTCCATCAGGTGTTCGTCCTGCAAGGGCAGTTCCGACATAATCTTCGCCACGTCCGCAAGGGAAAACAACCCGGAATCCACGGCCGGAACAGGGTCCGTACCGTCAGTGTTGCACGAGACGGCCATGAAAGCCGCAATCGCCGTAAAAAGAAGTAAATTTTTCATAGCGTTATAGTTTTTCTCAGCGGCAAAGTACGGGCTAATTATCCGTTTTCTTACAATTTAATCGGATAACTTTCGCAAGGGACAGGCCGTTTCTCGGCAAGCGACTGGAAATAAATATGTTACAGGACTGAAAATATAATGGTTACGGGACGAAAAAAACCTGCAAAAACATGAAAAACACGTTTCTCTAACCAATCTCCAGAAACCTGTCCTTCCCGAAAATGTCCTTTTTCACGCAAGTCCCCGGATAACCTGCCTCCCGGAAAAGTTCGGCTGTCTCCAGCCCTAAGCTCTCATTCAGTTCCACAAACATACGGCCTCCGGGACGCAGCAGGGATTTTGACCAGCGGGCTATGGCGGCATAGAACAGCAAGGGGTCCCCGTCGGGAACGAAGAGCGCAAGTCCCGGCTCATATTCCAGAACATTGGGTCTCATTGCAGCCCGCTCTGACTCCTTTATATAAGGAGGATTGGAAACTATCATGTCAAAAGGCCCGCTCAGGCAGTCAGGCGGAGGCAAAAGCAAATCGGCGCAGACAAAGTCCGGAGCGAGAGCCCCAGGCGGAGGGGAAGGAAACTGGCTGCGGGCCAAGGCCAGGGCCTTTTCGGAAATATCCGTAGCGACAACTTCAAGTCCGGGAATTTCCAGTGCCAGCGACCAGGCTATGCAGCCCGAGCCGGTGCAGAGGTCCAGGACCCGCTTCCCGGAGCCGGCCACAAGGCAGTCTACGGCCATTGACACAAGTTCCTCTGTTTCCGGTCGGGGAATAAGCACATCGGGAGTTACGGCAAAACGACGGCCATAGAACTCGGCCACGCCTGTGACATATTGCAAAGGCTCCCAGGCACGCAGACGGTCCAAGTCCGAGAGAAGTCCCGGAAGCGATTCTTCCGGGACCTCATACTCCGGCTCGACCACATGGGTATATGACTTGACACCTATGCGTTCCTCGCACAGGATGTTCACCATGCTCCTTGCCTCCCCGGCAGGGTAGATTTCCGAAAGACGGGAGACCGCTTCGCGTATGAAGTCGGCCAGTCTCAAGAATTTTCAATGACTGTGGTCAGGAAATCGGTCATCGACATGCCTGCGGTCCTCACCATCCTGGGTACTAAAGACGCACTCGTCATACCCGGTATGGTGTTGATTTCCAGAAACTGCAGTCCCGCAACGTCATCCCAGATATAGTCCATCCTGACGAGTCCGCGACAGCCGAAACTCTTATAGATTGCGGTGGTAACGGAACGCAGTTCGGCTTCTTCCCCGGCGGTTATGGGCGCGGGGCAAATCTCCTCACTATGCCCCTTGTACTTTGCCTCGAAATCGAAATAGTCGTTGTCCGTAACAATCTGGATAGGAGGAAGAGTCTTTACGCCCTCGGCATCGGTATAGACTGCGCAGGTCAGTTCGCGGCCCTTCATTCCCTGCTCCACAAGCACATTGTCTCCCTCGCTGAAAGCAAATTCTATCGCAGGACGCAGAGAAGCGGCATCCTTGACCTTGGACACGCCGAAACTTGACCCGGCCTGAGTGGGCTTCACGAACACAGGATATTTCAGCCGTTCATTCACTTCCGCGCACACCGCATCGAGATCCATACCCTTGTGGACAAACACATGGGCAGGCATCTTCACCACCTGCATCTCTTCCAAATAGCTCTTGCAGCTGTACTTGTCGAAAGTCACCGTGCTTACATACGCACTCGAGGTGCTGCAAGGCACGCCAAGCATTTCAAAATAGCCCTGCATCAGTCCGTTTTCACCGGGAGTACCGTGCTGGACAAGATAGGCAAAGTCGAACTTCACCTTCTCGCCTAGGACTGTCACCGAGAAATCGCTTTTGTCTACCTGCGGGCGCGAACCTTCCGGCAAAGGTACCCTAACGGCATTCCTTTTCTTGTACGCCACGAGAGACCAGTCTCCGAAACGCGCGAAAATCTCATAGATGTCGTATTCGTTGCCATCGATGCAGGAAGCCACATACTCGCCGCTGCGGCAGGAAATTTCCCACTCGGAACTGTCGCTTCCGTAAATAACTGCTATAGTCTTGTACTTGCCCATAATGTCGGCCTGTATCAGTTGAAATAATAGTCTTCCTCGTCGGTGCCTGATTCGCCTCCCACATAGTCATTGCTGCCTCCTCCAAGGAACACGCCCTGGGTGTCGCAGTCGTAGCTTATCGCTCCCGATGCCGGAGGAGTGAAACTGTCACCCTCCAGCGACCAGCCTATTGTCGGGTCGGCAAGGCATTTCTTCATCCATATACCCCATATCGGCAAGGCGGAATTGGAACCGCCGCCCAAAGCCAGGGAAGTGAAGTGTACCTGCCTGTCCTCCGCACCTACCCATACACCGGCAGTGATATTGGGCGTATATCCGATGAACCAGCCGTCGGAATTGTCATTGGTCGTACCGGTTTTGCCGGCTATGTCGCCTCGCAGCCCGTAGACTGAACGCAGTCTGGCTGCCGTACCCTCATTGACCACAGCCTTCATCATGTCCACCATGAGGTAGGCCGTCTGTTCGGATATGGCCTCACGCCGGGAGGTGGTGATGTTGGCAAGTTCCAGCCCGTCGGCATCTGTTATCTTCGTCACATACTGGGGATACACGTATGTACCATGCGAAGGGAATACGTTATAGGCGGAAACCATGTCCAGCACCCTCACGTCTATAGGTCCGGCACAGAGCGAATACACCTCGTCAAAATGCGTCCGCACGCCCATCTGCCGCACCATACCGGCTATCGCCGTCGGCCCGAACTCCTTCATGAGATATGCGGATATGTTGTTCGAACTGCGCGAGAGACCCCAGCGCAGCGTCACGGTCTGGCCTATCCACTCCTCCCTGTCGGTGCTTCGCGGGGTCCAGGTGCTGCCGTCATACAGGACAAAGGTCTGCGGCAGGTTCACTACCTTGTCGCAGGGAGACATGCCCTCCTGCATCGCAAGAGTATATATGAAAGGTTTGATGGTGGAACCTATCTGGCGCTTGCCCTGGCTCACATTATCATACTTGAAATAGCGGTAGTTGGGTCCGCCGACATAGGCCTTGATGTGGCCCGTGCCCGGCTCTATCGCCACGAAACCGCAACGCAGTATGGCCTTGTAGTAGCGTATGGAGTCGTCCGGGGTCATCAGCGTGTCCACATATCCCTTGTCATTCCATGCGAACACCCGCATCTTGACCGGCTCGTTGAACTGGGCATATATCTGCTCGTCGGTCTTGCCGGCTCTCTTCTGCATACGATAGCGGTCGCTCCAGCGTCTCGCCTGCTGCATCAGAGACCTCACAGTAGCCGGATCGGTATCGTTGGAGAAAGGCTTGTTGGTCTTCCAGCGCACCTCTCGGTCGAAAAGTTTCTGGAGATTTCCTCCGAGATGCTCGGCCACCGCCTCCTCGGCGTACTGCTGCATGTTGTAGTTGATAGTGGTATATATGCGGAGTCCGTCGCGGTCGAGGTTGTATTTGCTGCCGTCAGCCTTGCGGTTCTTGTTCAGCCAACCGTATATCGGGTCGTTGAGCCAGCGGTTGCGGTCGATTTCATAGTCCTCAGCATATTGGTATTCGCTGCGCTTGGGCTCGGAAGCGTTCATATCGCGGCGCAGCATGTCCCTGAAGTAGGGAGCAAGTCCGGAATTGTGGTCAAGCACCTGATAGTTCAGGGTAATGGGGATGTTCACGAGCGAATCGCGCTGGGCCTTGGTGATGTAGCCGTTCTTCTGCATCTGGCCTATCACGAAATTGCGGCGCTGCAGGGAATATTCCGGGTTCAGAACCGGATTGTAGCGCGTAGGCTTGTTCACCATGCCCACCAACAGGGCCGCTTCCTCGATGGTGAGGTCCGCAGGCTGCTTGCCGAAGAAAGTCTCCGAAGCCACCTTCACACCGTATGCACCACTGCCGAAGAAAATGGAATTCAGGTACATGTCCATGATTTCGTCCTTGGTGTAGTCGCGTTCGAGTTTGACGGCGGTTATCCACTCCTTGAATTTGGAAGTCACGGTGTTAATCTTGGCCACCAACCTGTTTTCGGCCGTCGGACGCGGGTACAGGGTCTTGGCGAGCTGCTGGGTGATGGTACTTCCACCTCCCTGACTGGAATCCCTCATGAGTATGGTCTTGACCAGCACGCGCGCAAGGCTCTTGAGGTCGATTCCGGAATGTTCGTAAAAACGCGCATCCTCCGTGGCCACGGCAGCATTGACCAGATAGGGCGACAAGTCCTCATAGTCCACATAGGTACGGTTCTCTATATGGAAAGTGGTCAGCACCTTGCCGTTCTCATCGAGAATCTGCGTGGCGAGTTTGTTATCGGGATGTTCAAGTTCCTCGAACGAGGGTATCTCTGCAAAAAGCCCCACAAAAAGCAGGGCCACGAGCAATATCACGAAGGGGGCCGTAACTATAATCCAGAACCCCGCAATTATCCGTTTTTTAGTTTTGTCTTTCATAAATGTCGGATTCGGCACAAAACGCACAAATACAAAATTAACGATTAAATTTTGAATTTTACCGAGTTTGTGATTTTCTTTGCAGAATGAATTTGAAAAACAAGGACATGGAGGGAAATTTAGTAATCGTGGAGTCTCCCGCTAAAGCCAAAACCATACAAAAATATCTCGGTGACGGCTATGTTGTAAAATCCAGTTTCGGGCATATCCGGGACCTGCAGGACAACAAGCTGAGCGTGGACGTAGAACACGATTTCCAACCGGAATACATAGTTCCGGACGATAAGAAAAAGGTAGTTGCTGAACTGAAAAAAGCGGCCAAAAGTGCCGAAACGGTATGGCTCGCATCCGATGAAGACCGCGAAGGAGAAGCCATTTCCTGGCATCTGAGCGAAACTCTGGAACTTGACCCGGCCCGCACCCGCCGCATCGCATTCCACGAAATCACCAAGAACGCAATACTCAACGCAATAGAAAACCCGAGGGAGATAGACCTCAACCTCGTAAATGCCCAGCAGGCCAGGCGCGTACTCGACCGTTTGGTGGGCTTTGAACTTTCCCCCATACTCTGGCGCAAAATCCAGCGCGGACTGTCCGCCGGCAGGGTACAGTCAGTTGCCCTGAGACTTGTCGTAGACAGGGAAAAGGAAATCATGGCTTTCCACAGCACCCCATACTATAAGGTAGAAGCCGTCTTCAACGTGGACGGCACCAAGGTCAAGGGAACGCTCGATACCCGTTTCGACACCCTCGAAGATGCCCGCAAATTCATGGAGGACAGCATCGGAGCCAACTACAGCGTAGCCTCCATAGACCGGAAAGAAGCCGCAAGGCACCCGGCACCTCCGTTCACCACCTCCACCCTCCAGCAGGAAGCGTCGCGCAAGTTGCACATGAGCGTAAGCACCACGATGCGCGTGGCCCAGAGCCTGTACGAGCGGGGTATCATCACCTACATGCGTACCGACTCCACCAACCTGTCCGCCCTCGCGCTCGGAGAAGCCAAGAAATACATAAGTGCCGAATACGGAGCGGAATACCTGCACACAAGACAGTATAAGACCCATTCCAAGGGAGCGCAGGAAGCGCACGAGGCCATACGTCCCACCTTCATCAGCAATACGGAAATCGAAGGGACGCAACAGGAACAAAGGCTCTACAAACTGATATGGAAACGCACGGTGGCCTCACAAATGGCAGATGCCAAGCTCCTGAATACCACCATCAAGACGGCATCCGACAAGCGCGCGGAACGTTTCGTCATCAATGCCTCGGAAGTGCTGTTCGACGGCTTCCTGAAGCTCTACACCGAGGGCTCTGACGATGCCCAGGACAACGATGAGGAGACCCTGCTGCCCAAAATGGAGCTTGGCCAGACGCTTGAAGCCACGGTCATCAAGGCGAACGGCAAATTCTCGCAGCCGCCCTATCGCTATTCCGAAGCCACCCTTGTCAAGAAGCTCGAAGAACTCGGCATAGGAAGGCCCTCCACCTACGCGCCCACAATCAGCACCCTCACCACCGGACGCGGATATATAGCCAAAAGCGACTGCCCCGGCAAAAAAGTCAGCGTCACAAATCTCAGCCTCAACGGAAACAAGCTCACGGAGAGCTCCGACACCGAAACCATAGGCGCAGAAAAAGGCAAACTGATGCCTCAGGAAGTGGGCATGGTCGTGAGTGACTACCTCGTCGAGAATTTCCCGAAGGTAATGGACTACGACTTCACGGCCAACGTCGAGAAGGATTTCGACAGCATCGCGGACGGAAAGAAACGCTGGAACTCGGTTATCGCCGGATTCTACGGCAACTTCCACAAGCAGGTAGAGGACATCATCAGCAACGGACAGTACAGCCACGTGGAGCGCGTGCTCGGAGTGGACCCCAGCGACGGCAAGACGGTCATTGCCCGCTTCGGACAATACGGACCCTACGTGCAGAAGGGCGAGGGAGAATCCCGCCAATCGGCCAGCCTGCTCAAGGGCCAGCTGATAGAGAACATTACTCTTGAAGATGCACTGAAACTGTTCAAGTTGCCGAGGGTTGCGGGCCAAATCGACGGAGCGGACGTCATTGTGACCACAGGACGCTTCGGTCCATATATCAAATATGGCGGAACCAACATTTCCCTGCCCAAGGGAGCCGACCCGTACAGCATCACGCTCGACGAATGTGCCGCAATCATCAAGGAAGCAGCAAACAAGAGCAAGGGAAATGAAATCATCAAGGAATTCAAGGATTCCGACATCAGCATAATAAACGGACGCTATGGTCCGTACATCAAGCACGCCGGAAACAACTACAAGATTCCTCGCGGCACTGATGCAGCCTCTCTGAGTGAGGATGAGTGCAAGAAACTTTTGACTGTAAAGACGAACAAGACAACCAAGACGAAAAGGAAATAACAGATATGTCCAATTACCACCTAGACGAAATCGACAGGAAAATCCTGTACCACCTTGTCACAAACGCCAGAAAGCCCTTTCTTGAAATTGCCCGCGACTGCAACATTTCCGGAGCCGCAGTCCACCAAAGAGTGCGGAAGATGGAAAACAACGGGGTGATTTTGGGGTCAAGATTGGTAGTGAAACCGGGCGCACTCGGGCTCAACGTATGCGCCTTTATCAGCGTGTGCCTTTCGGAAGACAACAAGTATCCGGAAGTGGTAGCCGCACTCAAACTTGTCCCGGAAATAGTCGAGTGCCACTTCATCACGGGCAAGGCCGCGATATTCTGCAAGGTCTACTGCGTCGACAACGAGCACTTGATGGACATACTCATCAACACGATACAGCGCATCCCCTACGTACAGTCCACTGACACGATGATTTCCCTGGACGAGGCTTTCGAGCGTGAAATCTGGGTCAAGGATTTCAAAAGCTCCGCTTTCCGTTCCTTCCCAGAGGTGAGCGAAGAGAAAGAATTGCCTCGGCCAGCAGCAGGTCATCCGGAGTGGTGATTTTCATGTTCAGCCGCTCCCCTTCCGTCACGGAAACTTTCAGACCAAAACGCTCCGCCACCGAAGCGTCATCCGTAAAGCTGGTGTCGTAAGCCTGGCCGTAGGCCCGTTTTATGTCCTCTGACAGGAACATTTGAGGAGTTTGCACCGCAAGCACCTTGCTCCTGTCCGGGACAGGCATAGAAGGGTCCGCAGAACGCAGGGTATCCACGACCGGGACTACGGGGACAAGCGCAGGTTTTTCCTCCGAAATTTCCGAAAGCATACGGCATATCAGTTCCTTGCTGACGAAAGGACGCACTCCGTCATGTATCATCACCACTGCCCCGTCGGGAACCTTTTCCAAAGCGTTGCGGACGGAGTGGAAACGGGTCAGACCACCGGCAACCAGGGTCTGCGCATGGTCGAAAGCCTCATTCAGACATGCAGTCTTCCACCACTCAATATGTTCGCGCGGCAGCACCGTAATCACCCTCATCTCCGGGACGGCTTCGGTAAAGGCATCGATGGTCCTGCGCAGGATTTTCTTCCCGCCGAGTTCCAAAAACTGCTTGGGCGTACCGCTCCCCATCCGCGTACCGCTCCCTCCGGCTACGAATATTCCGTATATTTTCCTTTCCACAAAAGACAATTTGGGCAAAAATACTAAGAAAAGTTTTTATTTTTCCTATCTTTGCGAAATAGCGTTTGCTGTCAAGCAATTTCCAACAATAACGAGTTGTAAAATATGGCATTTTCATTCCTAAACCAAGAGCTTGCTATCGACCTCGGAACTGCCAACACAGTCATCTACCAGAACGACCAGATTGTATTGGACGAGCCGAGCATCATTGCAATCAATAATACTACCGGCAAATGTATTGCCTTGGGCCAGCAGGCCAAGTTGATGCAGGAGAAAGTCAATCCCGGCATCAAGACCGTCAGACCTCTGCGTGACGGAGTCATCGCCGACTTCAACGCAGCCGAGATGATGATACGCGGTTTCATCAAGCAGGCATGCAGCCGCAGGCGCAGTCTCTTCACCCCGAACATCAAGATGGTGGTAGGCATACCGTCAGGCTCTACCGAAGTGGAAATCAGGGCCGTGCGCGATTCTTCCGAACACGCTGGCGGACGTGACGTGTACCTCCTGTTCGAACCCATGGCGGCCGCCCTCGGAATCGGTCTTGATATCAACGCCCCTCAGGGCAACATGGTGGTTGACATCGGTGGAGGAACCACCGAAATAGCAGTCATATCCCTCGGCGGACTCGTTGTGCAGGACAGCATTCGCACTGCCGGTGACGTATTCACCAGTGACATACAGTACTACCTGCGCCAGCAGCACAACGTGAAGGTAGGCGAGGTTACGGCAGAGAAAATCAAAATAGCCGTGGGAGCAGTGATTCCCGACCTCGGCGACGAGGCTCCAAATCCCTTCGTGGTATGCGGACCCAACCTCATGACGGCCCATCCCGTTGAGGCCACGATCACCCACCAGGAAATTGCACACTGTCTCGACAAATCCATAGCCAAAATCGAGACATCCATACTCCATGTGCTCGAAAACACCCCGCCCGAACTCTACGCCGACATAGTCGAGAACGGCATCTATCTTTCCGGCGGCGGTTCGCTCCTCAGAGGTCTGGCCAAAAGATTCCAGGACAAGGTCAATATCAAGTTCCATGTGGCCGACGACCCTCTGCACGCCGTGGCAAGGGGAACTTGCGAGGCTCTCAAGCACACCGAACGCTACTCCTTCCTGATGAGATAGCGGATGGCACGCGAACACAGGACATCCGTCATACTGAGTGCGGCAATCTTCATCATATTGGAGTTTGCTGCATTTGCTATGTTGAGCAGAAGTTCCACCATACAGAACATCTGGCTCAACCGGGCGTCCCATCGCACCATGACCGCCCTCTGGAAAGGAGGCGAGAAGATTCGCGGCTATTTTCAGTTAGCCAAGATAAACGATGAACTGGCCGCACAGAACGAGACCCTGATGCTGATTTTGCGGGTGCATGGGCTTGAGGAACAGACCGAGGCCGAAATCGCCGCGGATACCCTGACTGTTGTGCGCGACCCGTTCAAGTTCATCCCGGCCAGCATAGTCCGGATGAGCCGGAACAGCACACATAACTACATCATACTCAACAAGGGAACCGCAGACGGAGTGAGACCGCGCTGCGGAGTCGTGACTGCCAACGGCATAGTCGGCGTAATCAGCGCAGTGAGTGAGCACTATTCCTATGGCATATCCTTGACAAACAGCAACTTCACGGTAGGGGCCAAGATAGGCAGGCAGGGATTCAACGCCCCGCTCTCCTGGGACGGGCTAAGTCCGGCGGGTGCAATCATGAGCGATATCCCGCCCCATTACGAAATCCACCCCGGCGACACCGTGTGGACCAGCGGATATTCAAACATGTTCCCCGCAGATATACCCATAGGCCTGACCGAGGACAGCCGGTCCGTCCACGGTTCATCGCAAGAGGTGAGCGTCAGGCTTTTCCAGGATATATACTCGGTGCGCTATGTCCTCATCTGCGATAATCTTGACCGTGACGAGATGGAAGAACTGCTCCGGAAAGCCGGGGAACAGAACATGGAGGCAGAGCTATGAACAATTTCACTTTAAAGTACATAGTGCTGCTCATAGCGCAGATATTGCTGTGGAACTACTGCAATTTCACGCAGTTCGTGACCGTGGCCATACTTCCGGCCATGATACTGCTGCTGCCCGTGAGGACGAGTTCCCCGGTCGCCATGCTGATAGCATTCGCCTGCGGATTCGTCGCCGACTTCCTCGGCGCAGCCCCTCTGGGCCTGACCTCACTCGCCATAGTCCCCGTCGCCGCCCTGCGTAGCACAACCATACGTATGGTCTTCGGTTCGGACGAGGACGAACTGTCGTTCAGCCGCTATGGCACACCGAAAATGCTGCTCGCCGTCACCATAGTGACAGCCGAATTCCTCTTGGTCTATATCATCGCCGACAGTGCAGGCACACGCGCCCTTTGGATTGACTTCGTCAAATTCATCGCATCGCTCGCCACAAGCGTCATAGTGTCGGTTCCCATCGCCCGTCTGATCTGCCAGGACAACTCTCAAAAATGGAAATAAACCGCAAAAACAAGCTGCTGATAGGGCTGGGAACTGTGGCTCTTCTGCTGATCGGAAAGCTGTTCTACATACAGATCATCGATGACGAATACAAGAAGGACGCAGCGAACAACTCGATGGTCTACACCAACATATATCCGCCGCGCGGTGTCATCTACGACCGCAACGGCGAGATACTCGTGGGTAATACCGTCTGCTACGACATACTCGTAACTCCGAGGGACGTGCAGGCCTTCGACACCGTGGCACTGGCAGCAGCACTGGACACCACCGTGGAATTCCTGCGTGAGCGCATGCAGTATTACCGAAAATACCGCAGCCGCATCGGATACCGCAGCGTAACCCTGCTGAAGCAGGTGCCGCCGGAGACCTACATGAAGTTCGCGGAAAACGCCTTCATGTACCCGGGTTTCAGCGCACAGATGCGAAGCCGCCGCGAATATCCCTTCAATGCCGGAGGCAACCTCCTTGGCTATATCACGGAAGTCAGCCCCAAAGACATCGAGAAGAATCCCTCCTACAAGGCCGGCGACTATATCGGACGCACAGGCCTTGAATCGGCGATGGAGGACGTGCTGAAAGGCGAAAAAGGTTACCGCATCTTCCTGCGGGACTCGCGCAACTACCTGCACTCGGCCTACGATGAGGGTCGTCAGGACAAGCCCGCAGTGCCCGGAAAGAACATAGTGACCACCATAGACGCGCATCTGCAGCAATACGGGCAGCAGCTCATGGAGGGCAAGACCGGCTCAATCGTGGCCATAGAGCCTTCCACCGGGGAAATTCTGGCCATGGTGTCGAGTCCCGGAATAGACGTGGAAGTGCTGGCGGACATAGGCAAGTACTACAACGACATCTCCTCGAACCCCAGAAAACCCATGTTCAACCGCACGGTGCAGGCCTCATATCCGCCAGGTTCCGTGTTCAAACTCATAAACGGACTGATAGGACTGCAGGAAGGAGTACTCCAACCCTCCTACAGCTATCCCTGCCACAGCGGCTATTACTACACACGTACCCGCAAACTCGGTTGCCATGCCCACTCCTCCCCCTTGGATTTTGAATCGGCGATAGCCACTTCCTGCAACGGATATTTCTGTTACGTCCTGAAGAACATACTCGAAAATCCCAAGTACGGATCCACCGCCGAGGGGCTCGATGCCTGGAGGGAATATGTGATGAGTTTCGGTTTCGGGGTCAAGCTGGGCTGCGACTTTCCCTCCGAACTGGGCGGAAACATCCCCACTTCGGAATACTACAACAAACTCTACGGCAAAGGCCGCTGGCGCTTCCAGACCATAGTGTCCCTGTCAATAGGCCAGGGCGAAATCGGGGCAACTCCCCTGCAGATAGCCAACCTTGCCGCAATCATGGCCAACCGTGGCTACTATTATATCCCCCACCTCGTCAAGGACTCCGAGGAAGTTTCAATCGACCCCAAATACCATGAGCGGCACTATACCCTCGTGGATACGACTTATTTCGAGTGTGCCGTCGAAGGTATGTACAAGGCGGTGAACGGTGGCGGAAGCGCGGGGGGCACCGCATACAGGGCCGCAATTCCCGGACTTGATGTGTGCGGAAAGACGGGAACCGCACAGAATCCCCACGGAAAGGACAATTCCGTGTTCATCTGCTTTGCTCCCAAGGACGACCCCAAGATTGCCGTGGCCGCCTACGTGGAGAATGCCGGTTTCGGGGCAACCTGGGCCCTGCCCGTAGCTTCGCTCATGCTCGAAAAATACCTCAACGGCGAAATTTCGGAGGCCCGCAAACCGATGGAAAAGCAAATGCTTGAAACAAGATTCTTCTGACCATGATGATGACAAGCCAGAGTTTCGACCGCGGATTGCGCAAGACCATCGACTGGAAGTTGGTGTTCTGCTACCTTGCCATAATCTTCATCGGCTGGATAAGCATCTATGCAGCCGAGTCTTCTGCCGAGCCGGCTTCAATCTTCGATCCGAGCTGCCGCAGCGGCAAGCAGTTCATCTGGATGATGGTGGTGTTCGCAGCCGACATTATCGTGCTGTTCATGCTCAACCCGAAAATATGGGAGCTTCTGACACCATGGCTGTACACCTTGGTGCTGGCCTTGCTGGTGTTAGTCATTTTCGTGAGTGAGGACACGAAGGGTTCGCATTCGTGGTTCGCGCTCGGTCCGATAAAGTTCCAGCCTGCTGAAGTCTCGAAAATCACCACCTCTCTGATGCTTGCGATGATAATGGGGCGCAGCAACTTCAAGTTGCAGAGCCTGCGCAGTTATTTCCAGGTGGGAGTGGTGTTGGGTCTGCCGATGCTCGCGATACTCGGCGAAAGCGAGACCGGTTCCGCGCTGGTGTATCTCGGCTACATACTCGTGCTTTACCGTGAGGGGCTGTCGGGATGGTGGCTGTTCTGCTTCGCAATGTGTGTGGTGCTGTTCATACTCACGCTGACCACGAGCTGGTGGATAAGCTGTATAACTGTGTTGGTCGTAGCGGTTTTGTGCGGTTATTTGCTGCTGAAAAATTCTTCCGGAATGAAGCGCAGACGCATGATTATCAGAAACTGCGTGCTCGGCGTTGTCGCCGGTGTGCTCCTGGTGTTCGCGACCGGTTCCATCTTCAACAACGTACTGCAGGACCACCAACGCTCGCGAATCGAGGTGCTCTTGGGTATGAAAGAAGACCCCCACGGAGTGGGCTACAATGTACGCCAGTCGATGATAGCCATAGGTTCCGGCGGGCTGACAGGCAAGGGTTTTCTGAACGGCACCCAAACGACTTTCGGCTTCGTCCCCGAACAAAGCACAGACTTCATTTTCTGCACCATAGGCGAGGAATGGGGCTTCCTGGGTTGCATAGTGGTAATCCTGCTGTACGTGTTTATGATTTACAGAATAGTGCAGGATGCCGACAAGTGCCGCGGGGCGTTCACAAGAATCTACGGACAGTGTGTAGCCGCGTGCCTGTTCGTACACCTTTTCATAAATATAGGCATGACCATAGGTATAATGCCTGTAATAGGCATACCCCTGCCGATGATAAGTTACGGCGGTTCATCGCTGCTGGCCTTCTCTATGCTGATTTTTATCTTCCTCGCGCTGAACAGGCAGGAGAACAAATATTTCTGAAAAGTTCATATATTCCCAAGAATTGCTAACTTTGCGCGCTAAGCCTTGGTGGTGGAATGGTAGACACGAGGGACTTAAAATCCCTTGGACAGCAATGTCCGTGTGAGTTCGAGTCTCATCCGAGGCACTTTATTATGTTTGGCAGGAATGTATATATAGCCCGGCGCAATGCTCTGATGGAGCGGCTGAGTCCGGAAAAAGGCATCGTGCTGTTTCTCGGCAACGTAGATGCTCCCGCACAATACAAGGATAATTGCTACAAATGGAGGCAGGACAGCAACTGGCTCTATTTTTTCGGCATAGACGAGCCGCGTTTCGCTGCCACCCTCGACCTTGAGAGCGGCGAGCAGGTCATTTACGCGGATGACTACGACATAGATGACATTATATGGATGGGACCTATGCCCTCCGTCGCTTCGCTTGCCGAAAGCTGCGGTGTTACCAGGACCGCCCCTTACAGTGCGCTTGAAGCTGCCGTGAAGGGACGCAAGGTACATTTTCTCGCCGCATCAAGATACTACAATGCCCTTAAACTCAGTTCGCTGCTTGGTCTCTCACCCGATGAGGTGAGCGCAGCCGGCAAAAAGGGCTGTGCAGCCGCATCAAGGCCCCTCACCGAGGCTGTAATAGCCATGAGGCTTGTCAAGGAGGACAGGGAAATCGCCGAAATCGAAGCGGCCTGCGAACTCGGCTACGAGATGCACACCGTGGCCCGTGATGCCATCAGGACAGGCATAGTGGAGCAGGAAATCGTCGGCCGCATGGAAGCCGTGACCCTCTCGAAGGGCTGGGGCGTAAGTTTCGCGACCATACTCACCCAGCACGGCGAGATTTTCCACTGCCACAGCCACGCAGGACTCGTGGAACCGGGCAGGCTGATGATAATAGATGCCGGTGCGGAGAGCAACACGCACTATGCCTCCGACTTCACCCGCACTTATCCGACTTCCGGCAAGTTCTCCCCCATGCAAAGGGACATATACCAGTGCGTATATGAGTGCAACGAGCTGGCTTTCGATATGATACGCCCCGGCGTGGCATACAGGGACGTACATCTGGCAGTTGCAGCGCACATGCTTGAAAGCCTGAAGGGACTCGGACTCGTGAACGGAGACGTGGACAGCATGGTCGCAGACGGCATAGCCGGATTGTTCATGCCTCACGGACTCGGACACAACATGGGACTGGACGTACACGACATGGAGGATCTCGGAGAGGATTTAGTCGGATACGACCCTGACCAGAGCCGTTCATCGCAACTCGGACTCGGAAGCCTGAGAATGGCCCGCAGACTCGTTCCCGGAAACGTCATCACGGACGAGCCCGGCATATACTTCATCCCCGACCTCATTGAGAAATGGAGGAAGGAGGGCACCGACAAGGGCTGCATCAATTACGAAAAACTCAAGGCCTACTACACTTTCGGCGGAATACGTTTGGAGGACGATGTGCTCGTGACCGAACAGGGAGCACGCCGTCTCGGAAGCAGGAGACTGCCCATCGCACCCGACGAAGTGGAGGCCGCCATGTTAAAATAATTAAAAATGAAACTACTTGAAGGAAAAGTCGCCCTTATTACGGGCGCATCGAGGGGCATCGGCAAGGCCGTAGCCTTGAAATTCGCCGCTGAGGGCGCAGACATCGCCTTCACTGACGTGAAGATAATCGAGGAGACCGTTAGCGAGCTCGAGGCCTACGGAGTGAAGGTACGCGCTTACGCTTCAAACGCAGCCGATTTCGCCGATTCACACGCCACCGTAGAGCAGGTAATGAAGGATTTCGGACGCATAGACATACTCGTAAACAATGCCGGAATCACCCGTGACGGACTTATGCTCCGCATGGACGAGGCACAGTGGGATGCGGTAATCAACGTGAACCTCAAGTCTGCATACAACTTCATCCACGCCGTTACCCCCATCATGGCCCGCCAGAGAAGCGGAAGCATCATCAACATGTCCTCTGTAGTGGGTGTCAGCGGTAACGCCGGCCAGTGCAACTACTCGGCTTCCAAGGCCGGACTCATCGGTCTTGCCAAGTCCATAGCCAAGGAAATGGGTCCCCGTGGAATCAGGGCAAACTGCATCGCTCCGGGCTTCATCATTTCCGACATGACCGCAGCCCTTCCCGATGAAGTGAGGGATGCTTGGGTAAAGAACATTCCCCTGCGCCGCGGCGGCACCCCGGAAGAAGTCGCAAAAGTCGCACTCTTCCTCGCCAGCGACCTTTCATCCTATGTCAGCGGACAGGTTATCCACTGCTGCGGTGCGATGAACTGCTAAGGGATGGACCCACGGCTTACCGGACTTGACTTGAAAACTTCACTCTCGGCTCTTGCGGACCTCGTCCTGCCGAGAGCGTGTGTGGTGTGTGGCCGCAGGCTGCTGCTGCAGGAGAAGCACATCTGCATGGAATGTCTTGCAGAGCTTCCCGAAACGCATTTCGCAAATTTCAGCCACAATCCCATGGCCGACAGATTCAATGTCCGGATAGCCTCCGACTATTATGAGCCGTATGCCTACGCTGCGGCTCTTTATTATTATGCCGAGGGTTCAGGCTACGAGCAGATTTCAAGGGCGCTGAAATACGGGCGGAACTTCGCTACAGGCCGACACTTTTCCGCTATGCTCGGACGAAGGCTGGCGGCAAGTCCTTATTTCGCGGACGTGGACCTCGTGATTCCCGTGCCCCTGCACTTCACCCGACAGCTGAGCCGCGGCTATAATCAGGCGGAAGTAATTGCCCGTGCGCTTGTCGCCGAACTCCCCGGAAATGCGGTCTGCCGGACTGATTTGCTGAAACGCACGCGCCGTACAAGGAGCCAGGCCCTGACCGACCCGGAACAAAAGGCGCAAAATGTAAGCGGAGCCTTCAGCCTCAAGCTCAAAAAAGCAGGGGCGGACGGTTCCGCTTATAGTCATATATTATTGGTCGATGACGTATTCACTTCCGGGGCCACGCTCGGCGAATGTCATCGCGCGTTGCGCAATTTCTTTCCACCGTCTGTCAGGATTTCGGCTGCCACTCTCGCCTACGCCGGGGCCGCACCATAAGCAGTGCCCTATTCGTTCCTGAGCACGGTCTTTCCCTCAACGCAGTCCACCACTATCACGCTGTCCTTCACGATGTGGCCCTCAAGGATTTCGCGTGCGAGCCTGTTCACAAGTTCCCTCTGGATGAGACGCTTGACGGGCCTTGCACCGAATACGGGATCATAGCCGTTCTCGACCATATCGTCCTCGAAAGCCTGCGTGTAGGTGAGTTGTACATTCTCATCCTCAAGTTTGCGCTGCAGAATGGACATCTGGATATGCACAATCTGGCGTATATCATCCTTGGTGAGGGGCGAGAAGTTCACGATTTCATCGATTCTGTTCAAGAATTCCGGACGCATACGTGTGCGCAGTTCCTCCTCCCTGAGGTTGGATGTCATGATGAGTATGGTGTTCTTGAAGTTCACCGTCCTTCCCTTGTTGTCCGTCAGACGGCCGTCGTCGAGCACCTGAAGAAGGATGTTGAACACGTCCGGATGGGCTTTCTCGATTTCGTCGAGCAGAACCACGGAATAGGGCTTGCGGCGTACCGCCTCGGTCAGCTGTCCTCCCTCATCGTAGCCCACGTATCCCGGAGGCGCACCTATGAGCCGGCTGACGGTGTGGCTCTCCTGATACTCGCTCATGTCTATTCGAGTCATCATGTTCTCGTCGTTGAACAGGAATTCGGCAAGGGCTTTTGCAAGCTCGGTCTTTCCCACGCCCGTGGTACCGAGGAACAGGAATGAACCTATGGGCCTGTTCTCGTTTGACAGCCCGGCACGGCTCCTGCGCACGGCATCGGACACTGCACTGATGGCCTTGTCCTGACCCACAACTCTCTTGTGCAGCTCGCTTTCCATGCGGAGCAACTTGTCCTTTTCGCTTTCAAGCATACGGTTCACGGGTATGCCAGTCCACCTTGCCACAATCTCGGCTATGTCTTCCGGGGTCACGGACTCGGTGATTATCGGGTTCTTGATTGATGCCTGCTGCCTTGAAAGTTCGTCTATGCGCTGCTGGGCCTGGGCAATCTTGCCGTACCTCAACTCGGCCACCTTGCCGTAATTGCCCTCGCGCTCTGCCCTTTCAGCCTCAATTTTGTAGTCTTCGAGGCTCTGGCGCAGGTTGTTCAGTTCGGTAACTATACCCTTTTCCGCATCCCAACGCTTGTTCAGTTCGTCGCGCTCCGCCTTGGCCTTCTTGAGTTCCTCGTCGATTTTCTCGGATTTCAGGCTCACGCCCTCCCTCTTGATGGCCTCACGCTCGATTTCCAGCTGGCGTATCTTGCTGTTCAGTTCATCTATGGGTTCGGGCACGGAATTCATTTCCAGCCTCAACTTGGATGCAGCCTCGTCCACGAGGTCTATGGCCTTGTCCGGCAGGAAACGGTTGGTGATGTATCGGTTACTGAGGTTCACGGCTGCAATCAGCGCGTCATCCTCTATGCTCACCTTGTGGTGATTCTCATATTTTTCCTTCAGACCGCGCATTATCGCAATGGACTCTGCGGGAGAAGGCTCGTCCACCATCACCTTCTGGAAACGGCGTTCCAAGGCCTTGTCCTGCTCGAAATACTTCTGGTACTCGTCAAGCGTGGTCGAACCTATGGTACGAAGCTCGCCTCGCGCAAGGGCCGGTTTCAGGATGTTGGAAGCGTCCATCGCTCCGGAACTGCGGCCTGCCCCCACGAGCGTGTGGATTTCGTCGATGAAGAGGATTATCTCACCCTCGCTGTCCACAACTTCTTTGACTACGCCTTTCAGCCTTTCCTCGAATTCGCCCTGATACTTGGCACCAGCAATCAGCGCTCCCATGTCCAAAGAATATATTTTGCGGTCTTTCAGATTCTCTGGCACCTGACCGTTGACTATCTTGATTGCTATGCCTTCGGAAATCGCAGTCTTGCCGACACCCGGCTCACCTACGAGAATCGGATTGTTCTTGGTACGCCTGCTCAATATCTGCAGGACTCTGCGTATCTCGTCGTCCCTGCCTATCACAGGGTCGAGTCTGCCTTTTTCAGCCGCCTCATTGAGATTGACGGCGTATTTGCTCAAAAATTCGTATTTGTTTTCCATAATCGCTTGTCTCCGGTCCATTTGAGGACCGCCGGCAAGCGTTCAAATCATATTCCACTGACAATTTGTCAGCCATTAAACTACACGACGAACGTTCAACATATGGACTCCGCCCGCAGCCCGCAGCGACGGCAAATGCTCCAAAGGAAGGCACCGGACACAAAACAAAAGCCGTCGCGAAAATCGTGACGGCGGCTTTTATGTCTGTCCGAAGATCCGGACTACTCTCCCGGGGTAGCCTCTGTGGTAGGTGCCTCCTGCTGGATAGGAGCAGTGGGGAACGTAGGCTGCTCGGTGGTAGTGGCGTTCTCGATGCGGTCAGTAATCGTGCTGTCCGCTCCTCCACGGCTGCCAAGGGTAAAGGTAGATGCCACGGAAAGAACCAGAATGAAAGCCACGAGACCCCAAGTTATCTTCTCGAGGAGATCAGCAGTCTGACGCACGCCAAGAGTCTGGTTGCCTGCAACGAAATTGCTGGCCATGTTGGCTCCCTTTCCATTCTGGAGAAGCACAACGATGATCAGAAGTACCGCTGCAATGACGATAAATACCGCCAGGATAATGAATAAAATGTTCATCTGTTATTATACTTTTTGTTTATTTCTTCAATAAGGGCTGCAAAGTAAACACTTTTTTCCGGATATCGCAAACTTAGCTTTGAATAAATGTCGATGGCTTCGTCCTTGTAATCCTGTTCAAGATAGATCTTTGCGAGTGTCTCCGTGCAGAAATCCGCATCACTGTCCCCCGTTTCATCCACATAACCCTCCGCTCTCGCCTTAGTCGCGAATTTCGAGAAAATCCTGTCGTCGGCTGTTCTCACACTGTCATATTCCTCCCTGGAGAAATAGTCTCCTCCCACAACGTAGGTCCGCCGTACCGGAGTTCCTGAATTGCCGCCCGAATGGAGATAGGCATCGAACAGTTGACGTGCATCCTTGTCGGAGCAATCAACCTTGTGACCGGAGCGCACCATATCCGAAAGCAGTCTGCGGGAAGCTATGTGCAGGGCGGTCTGAGCCATCTGGTTTTCCGACAGCGCCCCCATCGCCTCCATCCTGCGACAGAGTTCCATGCGCGCGCCACCATACCAGGGATACAGTTCCACAACCCCGGTCAGTTCTTCCAAAGTCAGTTTGCGTATATCTATCGTGTCTACCATTGCGCCACCGTAGCGTTGAAGACATTTTCCACTATAGTATCGAGGATTTCCGTAACGAGCGTCGATTCAACGGCATCCAGCGACTGCGTGGAGTCATAGTCGGCATAGGCGGAGAAGGTCTGGTTTTCGAAATTGTCCTCCGGATGCTTGCGGTTTTCAAAAGTAACCCGCACCGTGACGGTCAGACGGTTCTGTGTGGCCACATCGCCCGCCGACACCGCCGAAGCTGCCACGCTGTAGCCGGTAACCTCGCCCGAAATCTCGAGGTCGCCGTCCATGCTCACCTGTTCGAGATTCGTCATCTGACGGAAACGCGTCTTCAAGGCCTCGGTCAGCTCATTGCTGAGCGTAGGGTTCACCTGCAGCGCACGGTACTCAAAATAATTGATGGTGATGCTCTTGACATCCGGCTGTATGGATGTTCCCGCAAAAGAATATATGCCGCAGGAATTCACCGACAGCATTATGCCCGCCAAGCACGATATTACAAGTATTAAACGTTTCATTATTTCTTGTTTTTCTTTTCTGCAAGTTTACGATAAATGGTGCGCTCCGAAATGCCGAGTTCGGCTGCCGCCGCCTTGACCTTGCCGCCATGCTTGGCGAGGCACTTCTCGATCATGTCGTCATGCACCTTCTTTATTGAATATTCCTGGTCGGGTTCTTCGGCGACGACTGAAGGAGCCGCTGCCGGCACATAATCGTTTCCTGATGACATTCCTATAAGCTTCGGTGCCCCTTGGGGAGCCGCCGCAGCACCGGAATACCGTCCGGACTCGACTATTTCACGCAAGCGGTCCACCTCCTGCTTGAGCATGAAAATCGCGCTGATTATCTGCTGCCTTTCGCTGTCGGACATTCCACCGCCCTGTCCGTCCTGCTGCGTGGATGCCACAAGCGTACCGCTTTCCTGAGGAATATAGCCCAAAAGGGTAATCGGGTCTATTTCAATGCGCTCGCTCCCGCCGCCAATGGGACGGGATTCCAATGCGGTCACGGTTTCCGCAACGTTCTTGAGCTGCCGTATGTTGCCCGGCCAGCGATAGGAAGTCAGCGCATTTATGGCATCGTGCGTGAGGGAAACCTTGCACAGGCCGTATTTCTCGGCGAAGTCGGAGGAAAACTTGCGGAAAAGAAGATAGACATCGTCACGGTTGCGGTCTCGCAGCGCGGGCATCTGTATCTGTATTCCGGTGAGACGATAATAAAGGTCCTCGCGGAACTTGCCCGTAGCCACTGCGTATGACAGGTTCACGTTGGTTGCGGCTATTACCCTGACATCCGTCTTCTCCACCTTGGACGAACCTACCTTTATATATTCCCCGTTCTGCAGCACCCTCAGGAGCAGGGCCTGGGTCTCTTTCGGCAGTTCTCCAATCTCGTCCAGGAAGAGCGTACCGCCGTTAGCCTCCTCGAAATATCCTTTTCTCTCCCCGATTGCGCCCGTGAACGCACCCTTTTCATGTCCGAACAATTCTGCATTTATGGTTCCCTCGGGTATTGCGCCGCAATTAACGGCAAGATATTTGCCCGTCCTCCGCCGGCTATATTGGTGAATAATCTGGGGAATCGTCTCCTTTCCAACGCCGCTTTCCCCGGTTATAAGGACCGTCAAATCCGTAGGTGCGACTCCAACTGCCGTTTCCAACGCGCGATTAAGATTCGAATCATTGCCTATTATATCGAACTTATTCTTTAATCTTTGAAGGTCTTGAGAGTCCATGTAGCAAAGTTAAGTATTTTTCGTTACATTTGCCCTTATGTGACCATTTTGACACATTTAACTATTTTTTAGGTATATGAAAAAATTTCTGAATGTCCTTGCGCTTTGCGCAATGGTTGTTGCCGCTTCATCATGCGCAAAATCGCGCACCGAGCAGATGAAGATGGCTGAAAACGTAGACGTGGATTGCACGCCCGAAGTACTTGCACTCGTGGGAGACAAGATCGACGCAACGATTACTGTCACATATCCCGCCAAGTATTTCCATCCTAAAGCCCTGCTTGAAGTAACCCCTGTACTTGTTTACGAAGGCGGCGAACAGGCTGGCAAGACTTACACATATCAGGGAGAGAAAGTAAAAGACAACTACACCGTCGTATCTTATGATGGCGGAACTGTAACTGAAAGCGTATCTTTCTCTTATGTTCCCGGGGTTGAGAAATCTTACATCGAACTTCGCAGCACCGCCTATTATAAGGATACTCCCATTGAGATTCCTGCAATCAAGGTTGCTGACGGATGCAATGTAACCCAGCTCCTCGCTTACGACGGCGGTGAGTACAGTTACAAGAAGGACAACTACCAGGAAGTTCTGCACGAGAGCGCAGAGGCCCAGATCATGTACGACATCAACTCTGCTACCGTGAAGAACAACGAGTTGCGTTCTGATTCCGTAAAGGCCCTTCAGGCCGCACTCGAGGAAATCGAGAGCAACCCTCGTTACACCATCACCGGAACCCGCATCGTTTCTTACGCATCTCCTGACGGAGGCGAGGAACTCAACGCAAAACTTTCTGACCGTCGCGCCAGCTCAGCCGAGAAGGTTTGGGACAAGGTAACCGGAGGTCTTGAGAACGAAGGAATCGAGGTACAGAGCGTAGGTCAGGATTGGGAAGGTTTCCAGGAGGCTATCCAGAAGTCCAACATCGAGGACAAGGAGCTCATCCTCCGCGTACTCTCAATGTACAGTGACCCTGCAGTGCGCGAGAACGAAATCCGCAACATGTCTCAGGTTTACAAGGAAATCAGCAAGGAAGTGTTCCCTGAACTCCGCCGCGCCCGCTTCATCGCAGACCTTGACTACCAGAACTTCTCAGACGCAGAACTCGAGGAGCTTTCACGTACCGCTGTCGATGTTCTTGACGAGGAAGGTCTCTTGAGGGTTGCTTCAGTAGTTACCACTCCCGAGCGCAAGACCGAAATCTACAACATCGCTGTCGAGAAGTTCGGTTCAGACCGCGCCAACTTCAACCTCGCAGCCATGGCTCTCGATGCCAGGAAGCCCGATGAGGCTGCTTCTTACCTCGCAGCCATCAAGGATGCAGATGCAGACGTAGTGAATGCACGTGGAGTCGTTGAGCTCCAGAAGGGCAACTATGACGAGGCTGTCCGCCTGTTCCGTCAGGCCGGCACCGAAGAGGCCAAGTGCAACATCGGAACCATTCAGATCCTCCAGGGTGACTACAAGGCAGCCGCCAAGACCCTTGAAGGCACTGAGAGCACCAACAAGGCTGTAGCCTACATCCTCACTGACCAGCTCGACAAGGCTGAGGCAGCCATCACCTGCAACTGCGCCCGTTCCAACTACCTGCGCGCTATCGTTGCAGCCCGCAAGGGCAACTCCAACGACGTGGCCACCTACCTCAACAAGGTAGCTGAAAGCAGCCCCGAAATGATGGCACGTGCAGAGAAAGATGTAGAATTTGCAAACTATAGGTAATAGATTTTTGCAAATTAGTCAAATTTGTGTATCTTTGCAGCCCCCAAAAATTTGGGGGCTTTTATAATTTGTTATTTACAAACCATTTATGCCTACAATTCAACAATTGGTTCGCAAAGGTCGTGAGACTGTCGAGGTAAAATCGAAGTCCCGCGCTTTGGATGCTTGCCCTCAGAAGCGTGGCGTATGCGTCAGGGTGTATACTACTACCCCTAAGAAACCTAACTCAGCAATGCGTAAGGTTGCCCGTGTACGTCTTACCAACTCAAAAGAGGTCAATGCCTACATACCCGGCGAAGGCCACAATCTCCAGGAGCACTCAATCGTGCTTGTTCGCGGAGGTCGTGTAAAGGATCTTCCCGGTGTACGTTACCACATCCTTAGAGGAGCCTTGGATACCGCCGGCGTAGAAGGACGTACTCAGTCACGCTCACTTTACGGCGCAAAGAGGCCTAAGTAGTTTAAGGATGGTTTAAATTCATTAATCTTTTAACAACAATGAGAAAGTCAAAGCCTAAGAAGAGGATTCTACTTCCTGATCCCAAGTACCACGATACGCAGGTTACGCGCTTCGTGAACAATCTCATGCTGCAGGGAAAGAAGAGTATCGCGTATTCTATTTTTTACGATGCCATTGACATGGTAGGCGAGAAGATGAAAGATTCTGACAAGGCTCCTTTAGATATTTGGAGGAAGGCTCTCGAGAACGTGACCCCTCAGATTGAGGTTAAGTCACGCCGTATCGGTGGTGCCAACTTCCAGGTGCCTACCGAGTTGCGTCCGGAAAGAAAGGTCTCGCTCTCAATGAAGAACATGATCAATTTCGCACGGAAGCGTTCCGGCCGCTCGATGGCAGAAAAACTCTGCGCTGAAATCATCGCCGCTTACAACAACGAGGGTGGCGCATACAAGCGCAAAGAAGATATGCACAGAATGGCAGAAGCCAACAAAGCATTCGCGCATTTCCGTTTTTAGTTGATTTCGTCAGATGGCAAAAAGAGATCTTAAGTATACGAGGAACATCGGCATCATGGCTCACATCGATGCCGGAAAGACCACTACGTCGGAACGTATTCTCTACTACACCGGAAAGACCCACAAGATTGGAGAGGTTCACGAAGGTGCAGCCACAATGGACTGGATGGTTCAGGAGCAGGAGAGAGGTATCACCATCACTTCCGCTGCCACCACGGCATTCTGGCGCTACAACGGAGACACCTATCAGATTAACCTGATAGACACTCCGGGTCACGTTGACTTCACTGTAGAGGTTGAGCGTTCTCTTCGTGTCCTTGACGGAACCGTCGCTACATTCTGCGCAGTCGGCCGCGTACAGCCTCAGTCTGAGACCGTATGGCGCCAGGCCGACAAATATCGCGTCCCCAAGATTGCTTATGTAAACAAGATGGACCGCGTGGGTGCGGATTTCCTCGCCTGCGTTGAGGAAATCAAGACCAAGCTCGGGGCCACCGCAGTGCCTATCTGCCTCCCTATCGGAGCAGAGGAGAAATTCCAGGGTATCGTTGACCTCATCTCACGCAAGGCCATTTTCTACGATTCTGGGGAAGAACTCGTAAATTACGAAATCAAGGACGTTCCCGCTGATATGCAGGATGCCGTTGCCCTCTGGAGGGACAAGTTGGTTGAAGCTGCAGCCGAGTGCGATGACGCCTTGATGGACAAATACTTCGAGGATCCCGAATCCATCACCGAGGAAGAGTTGATTGCAGCTCTGCGCAAGGGTACCATCGCCATGCAGATTGTTCCTGCCTGCTGCGGTTCTTCTTTCAAGAACAAGGGAGTGCAGTTCCTGCTTGATGCCGTGATGAGGTATCTGCCCTCACCTCTGGATATCGGCGACACCAATGCCCGCGACCTTTCAAAAGATCAGGACACTACGCTGAAGCCGGCTTCCACCGAACCTTTCTGCGGACTCGTATTCAAGATTGCCACCGATCCTTTCGTAGGACGTCTCGCATACGTAAGAGTGTATTCAGGACACCTTGATGCAGGTACTTACGTGTACAACTCACGCTCAGGCAAGAAGGAAAGGGTTGCGCGCCTGTACCAGATGCACTCCAACCACCAGAACCCCATAGAGTTCGTTGAGGCCGGTGACATCTGCGCCGCAGTTGGATTCAAGGATCTCCGCACCGGAGACACCATCTGCGCCGAGGGATACAACTTCGCACTCGAGTCAATGGAGTTCCCCGATCCGGTTATCGGAATCGCAGTGGAGCCCAAGACCCAGAAAGATCTCGACAAGCTGGGCATCGCTCTTGGCAAACTCGCCGAGGAAGATCCTACCTTCACGGTCAAGAGTGACCACGAGACAGGCCAGACCGTCATCAGCGGTATGGGTGAGCTTCACCTCGACATCATCGTTGACCGTCTGCGTCGCGAGTTCGGTGTGGAAATCAACCAGGGTGCGCCTCAGGTAAACTACAAGGAAGCCATCACCGCTACCTACCAGCACCGCGAGGTGTTCAAGAAGCAGACCGGTGGTCGCGGTAAATTCGCCGACATCATCGTGGAGATAGGACCTGCCGACGAGGGAGTTCAGGGTCTTCAGTTCGAAAGCGCTGTCAAGGGAGGAAACGTTCCCAAGGAGTACATTCCCAGCGTACAGAAGGGCTTCGAACAGGCAATGGCCAACGGTGTACTTGCCGGATATGAGGTTCAGTCGCTGAAAGTCACTCTGCTCGACGGTTCTTATCACCCTGTGGATTCCGACCAGCTCTCATTCGAACTTGCAGCCCGCATGGCATTCCGCCACGCCTGCCCCAAGTGCAAGCCGGTCATCCTGGAGCCTATCATGAATCTGGAAGTCGTTACTCCGGAGGATCACATGGGAGAAATTGTCGGTGACCTCAACCGCCGTCGAGGACAGATCGTCGCAATGGATTCCACCGCAAACGGGGCACGAATTGTGAAGGCATTCGTTCCGCTTTCAGAACAGTTCGGCTATGTGACGGTTCTCCGTACCCTGTCTTCAGGACGTGCAACGAGCACCATGTCATTCGACCACTATTCCGAAGTTCCTGCCACCATGGCAAAGGACATCATTGAGAAGAGCGGTTACAAGACGACGGATGACGAATAATTAACGAATAGAAAAGAAAATTCATATGAGTCAGAAAATCAGAATCAAACTCAAGTCTTTCGATCATATGCTCGTTGACAAGTCTGCGGCCAAGATCGTGGAGACTGTGAAGTCCACCGGGGCGAAGGTTAACGGACCTATTCCTCTTCCTACCAACAAGAAGATCTATACCGTGAACCGTTCTACCTTTGTGAACAAGAAATCCCGTGAGCAGTTCGAGCTCGATTCTTATCGTCGTCTGCTTGACATCGAGGATTCCAACGCAAAGACCGTGGATGCACTCATGAAGCTTGAGCTTCCCTCAGGTGTAGAGGTGGAGATCAAGGTGTAATCTCAGGCGGCTTCTGCCGCCGAATCCCGGACCCTTAGCTCAGTCGGTTAGAGCACCTGACTCATAATCAGGGAGTCGTAGGTTCAAGCCCTACAGGGTCCACAAAGAAAGGCACTTGCAGCAATGCAGGTGCTTTTTTGTTATTGCACGATTGGTAGGCAGAGATAACGGCGGAAGCAGAAATCCCGAAAAAACTGCCGAAGGTGTAAAAAAACTTTACACCCAATTGTAAAATAATTTAACACTTCCCCCCCCCGCCCAAAATTAACAAATAATTAGCAATCAATGTGTTAGATGATGTGGCACAGCTGTTGCGCGTCAAGCTGCGTTTTGGAAAACAGTACACGCACAAGATGAAAGACATAATGACAATCCTCAAGAGCATTTTTGCCAAAGGACAACACAACCTCATGAAGATATTCTCCCTTGCCATCGGACTGGCCCTCGGCACGGTGCTGATAAGCAAGGTATCTTTTGAGGAGAGTTACAACAACTTCTGCAACGACAGCCAGCGCATTTACCTTGTTTCCGAAATTTTCGAGAATAACGATGGAGAAAACGAGGAGTACCCGCAAACTGCCGGAGGCATTGCAGTCTATATGAGGCAGTTTATTCCAGATATCGAGACCTCAACACGATTCACCTGGTTAGGCGGCGGCAACACCTTCACTATAAGCGACAGCCGCGAGAAAATCAATGCGACCTACGCCGTAGCCGATACCTGCCTGTTTGACATCCTGACCCGTCGCATAATCCAAGGCAATCCCAAGGAGGTCCTTTGCACCGAATTGCAGGCCATGGTATCCGAAAGCCTGGCCAAGAAAATCGGCCCCGATGCCGTAGGAAAGACGATTTTCCTTGACGGCAAGGAAGAAACCAAGATAAGCATTGGAGGAATCTTCGAGGACCTCCCGGAAAACAGCGACTTTCAGATGGATATGTTCCTGTCCATGCCCAGCATCCGCCATTTCACTTGGGACGGTTCGATGAACCTGTTAGGCAACGACCGCTACACCAGTCTCGTCAAGCTGCGCCCCGGTGCCGACATCTCCGTCGTGCAGGAATACACCGCCAGGTTCATAACGGAATACGCTCCCGAGTATGCCAACTTGATCAGGCTCAACCTTATCCCCCTGTCCGATTACCACGATTTCGTCAGTTCCGCGAGGAATATGAAGGTACTGCTGGCTCTGATTGCATTCGCCCTCCTTTTCACAGCAGTGATGAACTATGTCCTTCTGTCGCTTTCCTCCATTATTCACCGGGCAAAACAAATCGCCGTCCGCAAATGTTACGGAGCTTCATCCCGGGACATATACAAAGATATACTCATGGAAACGGGCGTACACACACTGATTGCGCTGATCCTCGCGTTCATTCTGCTGTTCGCATTCCGTGACATCGTTGAAAAGATTGCCGGAACGCCACTGACGACCCTGCTCGGCAGCAGCATACACTGGATACTTCTGACGGCCGTCCTCATCATTTTAGTCGGCGGCTTGCTGCCCGGAATGGTCTTCGCCCGCATCCCGCTCGCATCCGCATTCCGCAACTACCGTGAATCCAAGCGCACTTGGAAACTCGCATTCATGGGCGTGCAGTTCATCGCTGCCTCCTTCCTGCTTTGCCTTATGCTGGTAGCCTCCGGCCAATATTCGAAAATGACCACTCTCGATATGGGCTACGACTACACGAACCTTGCGTATATGAACATCGAAAGTTCCAACTCCAACCCCACCCAAGCGCAACTCCTGATGGACGAAATTTCGAAGCTGCCTGAAGTGGAGTCCGTGACTTTCGCGACGAGCATACCAATGTTCGGAAGCAGCGGAGACAACGTCTATCTCCCTGGAACCAGCGAGGAACTTTTCCACTGCGTGAATCTCTACTATAGCGGGACCAATTACTTCGATGTCATGAACATACCGATAGTCAGCGGAAGCGGATTCACCTCGACCACTCCGGGAGAGCAGGTAATGGTCAGCCGCTCATTTGCGGAAATGATAAAGAGTACAGCCGGATGGGACGACAACATAGTCGGCCGGCAGGTGTGCATAACCTCATACAAAAACCCTATGACGATAGTGGGAGTTTATGAGGACTTTATGATAGGAACCGTGGGAGAGGAGGATGAAGATCCCTCGGCGATGGTGACAGCCTGGTACCCGGTCTCCAATCTGCTCATCAAGTACCATAGCTTGGATGCGGCTGCGATGTCCGCCACCGAAGCTCTCGCCACGCGTCTCGTTCCCGACAAGGAATACCACGTGTATTCGTATGAAGACGACCTGATCGCCTGCTACCAGGATACCCGTAACTTCAGGGATTCCGTGCTCATAGGCGGAGTGATGACCCTGCTCATAGTTCTGTGCGGCCTTATCGGCTTTACCGGCGACGAGGTCAATTTCCGCAAGAAGGAAATAGCAATACGCAAGGTGCTCGGTGCCGACTCGCAGAACACTGTCGGGCTGATACTCGGCAATGTGACCAAAATCGCCGTTCCCGCTGTCATCGTGGGCGCGCTTGTGGCCGTACTTATCTCCAGAAACTGGCTGCAGCAATTCAGCGAGAAGATTTCCCTCGGCTGGTACCTCTTCCTGACAGGAGCCGTCGTAGTGCTGCTCGTCTGCGAACTCATTGCCGCCTACAATGTAATCAGGGCGACGATGGAGAATCCCGCTGAGTCGCTGAAAAGCGAATAGGTCCCGGCGAAGGACTCCCGATTTCTTGCTATCTTCGCGGACGACATGAGGATTGCCGTCATAGGAGCCGGAGCCGCCGGGATGTTTTGCGCGATTGAACTCGCCCGCAGACTTCCCGGCATCCGTGTATGCGTATATGAAAGCGGCAAACGGCCGCTCGTGAAACTCGGAATGACGGGAGGTGGACGTTGCAACCTCAGCAACTCTTTCGACGGTAATGAAGAACTGCACCGGCTGTATCCGCGCGGAACGCAGATAATGAAGCGGGCATTGGGGGTTTTCAGCAACCGAGACGCAATGCTGTGGTTCGAGCGGGCGGGGGTGAAACTGTACATACAGAAGGACGGGCGGGTGTTCCCGAAAAGCAACGATGCCGCCGAAGTGGTGCAGACTTTAGAGAAACTCGCCGCCAGATATGGGGTAGAAGTACTGTGTGGGAACAAGTTGGTCGCTGTTGTGCCGAATGGCGAGGAAAGGGCGAGCGCGGCTGAGTGCGTGCAGGAAAACGTTTGCGGCGGTGTGAGCGTTGGCGGGAATGGGACAGCAGGCTTTACCTTGCGTTTTGAGAACGGTTCAGAGGCACGCGCTGACCTGGTCATAGTTACAACGGGCGGATGCAGCGAAGCGAAATTGAGGGCCATGCTCCCGGAACAGATTGCGATAAGCCGGACAGCTCCGTCGCTCTACAGTTTCAAGATAGCCGATGAGGGATTGCGCTCGCTGATGGGTATCTCCGTGGAGAATGTGAGCCTGCTGCTGCCGGGCACACAGTTCCGTTCCGAGGGTCCGATATTGATAACCGACTGGGGAATCAGCGGTCCTGCAGTCCTGCGCCTGTCCTCATACGCCGCGAGACAACTTGCCGATGCGTCCTGGCGCACCCGTTTGGCCATAAACTGGATAGAGTGCAACGAGGAGCAAGCCCGGAATATGCTTGGCGGCATTTTCAGCAAGGGCAGCGGCAAGTCAATCGCAAATCTGCACCCCGAAGCCCTGCCCGGCAGACTTTGGAGGCATCTTATACAACGTGCCGGCATCAACGGAAACACAAGGCCGCCGGAATCAGGACGCAAGCAAATCAACCGGCTGGTGAGTGTCCTGACAGCAGACGAATATGAAATGTGCGGCAGGACGGCCTTCAAGGAGGAATTCGTGACTTGCGGCGGCGTGGATGCGGCCGGTCTGAACCTCTCCACCTTGGAGTCAAAGAAAATTCCGGGGCTGTATTTCGCCGGGGAGGTCCTTGACGTGGACGCAGTTACCGGCGGCTTCAACCTTCAGGCGGCATGGAGCACGGCAATGGTCGTCGCCAAAGCAATCATCGCTGAGCAAAGCCGGTAATGGTTCGAGGCCGAGCCTCGTTTTCCTGACTTCGTCATTACGTACCCCAAAAGCCAAATTTTCGTTTGTTAATAAATTCATTACCTTCGTACTTAGAAAATCAGAATGATTACACGATGTCAGACAATACTGAATTGGATATAAAGAGTGCACTGACACATATAAAGAACAAGTGGGATAACGGGCAGAATCCTTCATTTGAGGATTTGTCCGAATGCGTATTGCAGACCCACCTATACGCCCAAACCGGTGCGATAAAAGCGGTAAATCAGTTTGCCACCTTGCGCAATTGGCTAATCGGGTGCTACATCGTAGAATACGAACAAAAGGGGAAAGACCGCGCCCGATATGGTGAGCGGCTACTTAAACGCCTTGAAGAAAAGGTTAATCTTAAAGGCTTGAATGAAACACTTTTCAAGGTATCCCGTCAATTTTATATTGAGTATCCACAAATTCGTACACTGTTTGATAATGGGAAAAGTGCGATACCGTCGCACCAATTCGTTACCCCTCCTGAAAAGATAATAGGCTGCTTGTCATTCTCTCACATTCGGGAAATAATGACGGAAAAAGACCCTTTAGGACGTTTTTTCTATGAAATGGAATGTATAAGAGGATGTTGGTCGGTAAAGGAACTTCGCAGACAAATGGCTACCAATCTGTATTTTCGCAGTGGCATCAGCAAGAATCCTCAAATGCTCTTGGATAGTATTGATAAACAACCTGGCAATGCTTTGATGGATATCAGACAGCCGTTCACATTTGAATTTCTTGGACTTGACGCAAAAGAGGCATATTCAGAAAAGGACTTGGAAAATTCCCTGCTTGCCCATTTGGAAGAGTTTCTGTTAGAATTAGGCAAAGGCTTTTGTTTTGAAGCTCGTCAGAAACGCATCATTATAGATGGCGAATATTATTTTGCAGACCTTGTTTTTTATCACAGAATATTACATTGCAATGTAATCTGTGAGCTGAAGAATGACGAGTTCAAACATGAATACCTCGGCCAACTAAACGCTTATGTTTCTTATTACAAAGAAAATGAAATGCACGATGGGGATAATCCACCTGTCGGTATATTGCTATGCACTAAAAAGGGGAAGAAAATGGTGGAGTATGCCATTGCCGGGATGAGTAATCAACTGTTTGTTTCCGTATATATGCTTCAATTACCAGACAAAACGAGTTTGGAAGACTTCCTGATCAGTCAATTAGAAGCCAATCCGTGATGGAGCAACCAAGCCCAACAAAACCAGCCCGGCCAAAACCCCAAACTACTCCAGCCAGTTCATGAAATCATCTACCCTTGAACGGGATACGAGAAATTCCTGGTCGGAAGCCGGATTAACGGCCAACTTTATCCTACTGTTCAGATAACGGCTGGCACTCTTGACGGCGGTACGGGAAACGATGATTCCGCGGGAAATGCGGAAAAAGTCATCGGGATTCAGCTGTTGCTCCAAAGAATCAAGGGAAATGTCCATGACAAAATGGCGTCCGTCGAACAAAACCATATAGTTAGTCTTTTCCTCCGAAAAGAAATACGCAATCTCACTGACCTTGATGGGGATGAACTTGTCCCCCACCCTGACCAGCCAGCGACTCTTGAAAGCCGGCTTGGAAGCCATGGAAGCAAGGGCAATGGACTTGAGAGCCTCCGCACTGCCATCATCCGTGCGCTCACGGCAACGGGCAACGGCCCTGCTCAGGGCCTCCAGACTTATGGGCTTCAGCAAATAATCCACGCTTCCGGCCTCAAAGGCCTTCAAAGCATAGAAATCGTATGCAGTGGTCATCACCACCTTGGATTTTATCTCCATCTGGCGGAAAATCTCGAAACAGTCACCGTCCGTCAATTCAATGTCCATGAAAATTATGTCGGGGTTCGGATTGGACAACAGCCAGTCGAGCGTCCCCCGTACGGAGTCCGTCATCGCAAGGACTTTGACATCAGGAAAATTCTCCTCCAGGGTCTTGGCTAAGCGTGTTCTTGCCATCAATTCGTCTTCAACAATCAGGGCTCTCATAGTAATGGAAGTATTACTGTGTATCTATCTGCAGTTTCTTTAATGATTATGGATTTTTGAGCAATGTCCTTGTACCTCTCGCGCAGGTACTTGTGTCCCAAATGCGCTGATGCGACCGGCGACAGACGCGGATTGAGGGTATTGCTTATTATGACGCTGTTCTTGGTTGCGTAAATTTTGATCTCCAGGGGCTTTTCGACACTTACTACGTTATGTTTCATTGCATTTTCGATGAGCAGTTGCAACGAACAGGGCACGACCTTGCGTACAAGTGCCCAGTCCGGGAGTTCTATCTCAAGTTTTATGCCGTCCGAGAAACGCACTTTCTGCAAGTCAATGTATTTCATAACGAACTCCATCTCGTCTTTCAGCGGCACCGTCGTCTCATCTTCGGAGTGTATCATATAACGATAGACCCCCGCCAGTTTGTGCGTATATTCGCTCGCGCCTGCAGGATCGTTATCCTGTATCATGCAGTCCAGCACATTCAGCGAGTTAAACAGAAAATGAGGGTTCACCCGCTGCTTCAGGTTCATGTATTTGAAATTGGCCAGGTTTGCCGATTCCGCCTGCCGCTCCGCCTCTCTGCGCAATCTCAGAGCGTACTCAGCCAAAAGCAGTACGGCAATGCAACTGAACACATAGTCCAGCAGCAACTCATGCAGGATATTCTCCGTTTTTATATTCTCGGAGAACACCACCGACA
Source organism: uncultured Muribaculaceae bacterium (assembly GCA_964582235.1). Classification (GTDB taxonomy): domain Bacteria; phylum Bacteroidota; class Bacteroidia; order Bacteroidales; family UBA932; genus Cryptobacteroides. The sequence goes on from CAZOQW010000006.1 coordinate 44,921, forward strand.
GCACCAAACGGGTGATAATGATGATTACGAATACCAACAGCCCCCAACTCAAGCCGCGGGTACCATGATTTCCGCTGACGGGAGTACGGGCAACCGCGTCTGTACCGAAGCCTATTATCTCCGTACATATAAAGGTGGAAAGAGGATTCAGCGCCATATCAGGCAGAGACGTTCCTGCAAGTACAATGGCCAGAAGACGTCCGAACAGGAAACCGACGATGTTCGCGACTATCACGGCCATGGTCATGTAAATCACATCCGTGCGCCGGTGCAGGCAAATGATGACGACCATCATCATCGTCAGAAGGGTCAGCATCATCTCGTCACCCATACCGAAGGCCCTGCAGAGCAACGAGACCGTTGCATGCAGGACCGCAAAGAGTTGTATTATCCAAATGTTTTTCAAGTAATTTAAAAACAAAGGCGAATATAGCGATAATTCTCTAAAAAACCACTGTTCATCCTGAAAACTCCGCGGTTCGTCAGAAGCGTTATCAAAAAGAGGTGGAGATTTTGTTACTTTGTAAGACCGTAAGTCCTCATAATTAATGACGCCGAATACTATGCAGAATCGCAAATTGACTTTCTGGCAGATGTGGAATCTGAGTTTCGGATTCTTTGGTGTCCAGATAGCATACGCACTACAAAGTGCAAATATCAGCCGCATTTTCGCCACTCTTGGAGCAGACCCCCATCAGTTGAGTTTTTTCTGGATTCTCCCTCCCCTTATGGGAATGATAGTCCAGCCTTTCATCGGCAAGTGGTCAGACCACACCTGGTGCAGGCTCGGCCGTCGTAAGCCATATCTGCTTGTCGGAGCGCTCGTAGCGGTGCTCGTAATGCTTTTCCTGCCCAATGCCGGCAATCTCAATTTCAGTACCCGCCTGCTTCTCGGACTCAACGGAGCCATGTGGTTCGGCCTGTTCTCGCTGATGTTGCTTGATACTTCAATCAACGTGGCCATGCAGCCTTTCAAGATGATGGTAGGCGACATGGTTGGCGAAGAACAGAAAGCCCAGGCCTATTCAATCCAGTCCTTGCTCTGCAACGCAGGCAGTCTGGTCGGCTACCTTCTCCCCATCTTCTTCACCTGGATAGGCATAGCCAACTCAGCTCCCGAGGGCCAGATTCCCGCAAGCGTAAAGTGGAGTTTCTACTGCGGAGCCGCCATCCTCATAATCTGTGTGTTGTACACTTTCTTGAGAGTCAAGGAGATGCCCCCGAAGGAGTATGCCGAATTCCATGGAATCGACCCCGAAGCGCAGAACAAGGAGAAAAAGGACGAACCCGGACTGTTAAAGCTCCTCTTCCATGCTCCAAGCACTTTCTGGACCGTCGGTCTGGTGCAGTTCTTCTGCTGGTCGGCCTTCATGTATATGTGGACATATTCCAACGGAGCCATAGCCGCAAACTGCTGGAACACGTATAATCCCGCATCCGAGGGCTATCAGGCCGCAGGAAACTGGGTAGGAGTCGTGTTCGCTGCACAGGCAGTGGGTTCTATCATCTGGTCTATGGTTATCCCGAAATTCAAGAACCTCAAGCAGGCGTATGTGACCAGCCTGCTCATCGGGGCAATCGGCTTTATTTCCGTGTCATTTATTCACTCGCAATATTTGCTGCTCCTGTCGTACCTGCTTATAGGAACGGCCTGGGCTGCAATGCTCGCCCTGCCTTTCACTCTCCTGACAAACGCTCTGTCCGGAGACCATATAGGCAGCTATCTCGGGCTTTTCAATTGCACCATTTGCCTGCCGCAGATCGTGGCTGCCGCCGTTGGCGGTCTGATTCTGAAGCTTGTCGGCGGTGTGCAGGCAAATATGCTCATTGTGGCCGGAGTGCTTCTGATATGCGGCTGCTTTGCCGTAGCCCTCGTTAAAGAAAAACCAAAACAAACAATTTAAATATTGTCTAACCACATCGATATGAAAAGAATCCTAACTCTACTGACAGGACTCGCGCTTTTTGCCGCGATGCCTGCCACCGTGTTCGCACAAGGCGGATACGAAGTCAAGGGTGTGGTTGTCGATGAACTCGGACCCGTGGTCGGAGCCGCCGTTATGGAGGTTGGCACCCAGACCGGAACGATGACCGATCTCGACGGTAACTACACACTTGTGGTATCTTCAGCCGAAGCCACTGTGGAAGTGAGCTGTATCGGCTATGCAACCCTGAGCTTCAAGGCCGGACAGATGCCCTCCCGCGTTCTTCTCGCAGAAGACACGGAATTCATTGATGAGGCAGTGGTCATCGGTTACGGTACCGTAAAGAAGAGCGACATGACCGGTTCAGTGTCAACCGTAAAGGCTGACCAGCTGAACAAGGGTCTCGCAACCTCACCTACCGACCTGCTTCAGGGCAAGTCTGCCGGTGTAGTTGTGACCTCCGGTGACGGACAGCCCGGTTCAAGCGCTACTATCCGTATCCGTGGCGGCTCCTCTCTCCAGGCCAACAACGACCCTCTCGTGGTTGTGGACGGTCTGCCCCTCTCCGAGGTGAGCATAAGCGGAGTATCCGACGCCCTCTCGTCAATCAATCCTAACGACATTGAGAGTTTCACCGTGCTCAAGGACGCATCCGCAACCGCAATCTACGGTTCACGTGCATCAAACGGTGTCATCTTGATTACCACCAAGAAGGGAGCAAAGGGCCAGAAAGGTGTTCATGTAAGTGCAGACATCACCACTTCCGTTTCTCAGAACGCAAAATATGTTGACGTGCTTAGCGGAGATGAACTGCGTACTCTCATGGCCAGTCTCTACGGTACCGACAGTGCAGCTTATGCGGCTCTCGGAAGTTCCAACACCGATTGGCAGAAGGAAATCTACCAGCTCGGATGGAGCGTGGACGGCAACGTGGCAATCTCAGGCAACGTAGCGGCAAAGAACCCCAATGTCTTCCAGATGCCTTACCGCGTATCCATCGGCGTAACCCGCCAAGACGGTACCCTCAAGACCTCTGAATTCGAGCGTCAGACCCTCAGCGTCAACCTGAGTCCGACACTCCTTGACAATCACCTGACCATCAACCTGAGCGGCAAGGGCATGAACATGTACAACCGCTTTGCCAATCAGGATGCAATAGGCGGAGCCGTTCGCTACGATCCTACCCAGAGCGTTTACGATGAGAACGGTCTCAACGGATACTACTGGTGGAACTACGGACTCGGAACAACAACAATCGAGAACGCCAACACCATGGCAGGACTGAACCCCGTGGCCCTGTTGTACAGCACCAAGGACGTTTCCAACGCGCAGCGTTTCATCGGCAACGCCCAGTTTAACTACAGGATTCACGGATTCGAAGACCTGACCCTAAACCTCAACCTCGGTCTGGACGTTTCTTCATCCGACGGTACCGTTACCAGGGACCAAGGCAGTGAGCAGTCACTCCATGACACCCAGCAGCAGGGTTCAGGTTCAATCAACACCTACAGCCAGACAAAGCGTGACCAAACCCTCGAGTTCTACGCCAACTACGACAAGACTCTCGGCAAGCACAACATTAACGTCATGGCCGGTTACTCTTGGCAGCACTACTACTACGAAACCTTCAGCGAGACCCACAAGGCTGACGGAACATCCGAGACAGATGCTTCCTACTACCTGTCAAATCCCTACACCTTCAAGACAGAATACTATCTCGTATCATTCTACGGACGTATCAACTACTCTTGGGACAGCAGGTTCAACTTCACCGCTACTCTGCGTAATGACGGAACGTCTCGCTTCTCGAACAACAAGTGGGGACTTTTCCCTTCAGTGGCAGCAAGCTACAACTTCGCAAAGGAAGACTTCGTACGCAATAGTTCATGGCTCTCAGGCCTGAAGCTCCGTCTCTCTTGGGGACAGACCGGACAGCAGGACATCCAGCAGGGAGACTACCCTACTCTGGCTACCTACACCTACAACACCAACCAGAGTATGTACTACTTCGGAGACACTATGATCACTCCTATCACTCCCAACGGATACAACGCCGACCTCAAGTGGGAAACCACTACCACCTACAACGTAGGTCTCGACTTCGGCTTCCTCAGGGACAGGCTGACCTTCAGCGTTGATGGCTACTGGAGAGACACCGAAGACCTCATCAACTACACTCCCGTGGCAGCAGGCGCCAACCTGACCAACTACCTCACCGCCAACATCGGTGACCTCACGAGCAAGGGTGTTGAATTCGAACTCAACGCAATTCCCATCGAGACCCGTGACTGGAGCTGGACCATCGGATTCAACGCCGCATATAACAAGACCATCGTTACCCGTCTGACCACCGACGACGAGCGCGAGGACTACTACGGAGTGGAGACCGGATCAATTTCCGGAGGTGTCGGCAATACCATCCAGGTACACCAGACCGGATACGCTCCTTACTCATTCTTCGTTTACCAGCAGGTTTATGATGCCGACGGCAACCCCATCGAGGGCGCATACGTAGACCGCAACGGTGACGGAGTCATTGACACCGATGATATGTACTGCTACAAGAAGGCCGCTCCTGACTGGACTTTCGGTTTCAACACGAACCTCTCTTACAAGCAGTGGACTTTGGCAATCAGCGCACACTCCAGCGTGGGCAACTACGTTTACAACAACGTATCTTCCAACGGTGACCTGCTGACCGACCTCTGGACCAACAGTTTCGTGAACAACCGTACCCGCTCGGCGCTGACCAACAACGTGGCAACCTACGCACAGTACTTCTCTGACATGTACGTTCAGAACGCTTCGTTCCTGAAGATAGATAATATTACGCTGAGCCGTAATTTCAACATAGGCAAGAACACCCTAATGAATCTGAACGTATTTGCTACCGTACAGAACGTAGCCACCATCACCGGATATGACGGCATCGACCCTGAAATCTACTCAGGTATCGACAACAACATGTATCCGCGTCCCCGCACCTACATCCTTGGTGTCAAATTCAATTTTTAATTAATTACGACTGAGATATGAAAAAGATAAAAATTCTGGCTTTTGCTCTTGCAGCATTGCTGATGTCCGGTCTTGCATCATCTTGCGTCGGAGATTTGGACGTAACTCCCATTGACCCCAACACTGAACTTCCCGAGGACGTGCTCAACAGCGATGACGCCTACGCACAGTTGTTGGCAAAGGTTTACCAGGGTCTGTGCGTATCATCTTCTTCAGGCCCCAACGGAGACCCCGACATCGAAGGTATCGACGGAGGATTCGGCCAATACATGCGTGCCCTGTTCTACATGCAGGAGCTCACCACCGACACTGCCATCTGTCCTTGGAACGACGGTACCCTATACGACCTTCACAACATGTGCTGGACTACTTCAAACGAGTATATCTATGCGATGTATTCCCGCATATTCTACCAGATAAACCTTGCAAACGAGTTCATCCGCCAGTCCAACAACACTTCACTGAGCGACACTGAATATCCCAACAAGGCCGCATATATCGCTGAAGCCCGCGCACTGCGCCTCATCAGCTACTACCACGCCATCGACTTGTTCGGCAACGTACCCTTCACCACCGAAGACAATTCAGTAGGTTCCACCGGCCCTGAGCAGATCAGCCGCGCAGACCTCTTCGACTGGATGGAGAACGAGTGCCAGGAACTCCTCGAGGGCAGCGACCTCGCAGAAGTCGGACAGAACGTTTACGGACGTGCTGACAAGGGAGTCGTTATGATGATACTTGCCAAGCTTTACCTCAACGCTGAGGTATGGACCGGCACAGCAAGGTGGTCCGACTGCGCAGAGGTTTGCGAGGATATCATCACCGCATATCCTGATCTCTACCCGACCTACGGGGACCTCTTCCTCGCTGACAACCACACGCTGACCGTAAACCAGACCTACGGTACTGCTTCAGGAGAAATCATCTATGCAGTCCAGCAGGACGGCATTTACATCCAGTCATGGGGTGCTACCAACTTCATCATCTTCTCTGCCACCGGCGGCGATATGGACACCGAATACATGGGAATATCTTCCGGTTGGGCAGGACTTTCACTCACCGGAGCATTCACTTCCAAGTTCGACCTTGACAACGATGCCCGCGCTTCATTCTACACCACCGGCTACGACCAGTATGTAGACGAAATCCGCCGCTCTTCCGACGGTTGGTCAAACGGCTACAAGTCAATGAAGTTCCGCAACGTGAACAGCGACGGCTCTGCAGCCCAGTCTACCGGTTTCGTTGACACCGACCTCCCTCTCTTCCGTACTGCCGACGCTTACCTGATGTATGCCGAGTGTACTCTCAATGGAGGAGGCGATTCAAGCAAGGGACAGGAATACTTCAACGCAGTTCGTGCACGTGCAGGCTTGGGAGAACTCACTCTGACTTCAGACAACCTCATCGATGAGCGCGGACGCGAGCTCTATTGGGAGGGAATGCGCCGTCAGGACCTCATCCGCTTCGGACTGTATACCACGAGCGATTACTTGTGGGAGTTCAAGGGCGGTGAGCAGGCAGGTGTGTCTGTTGACGACAAGTACAACCTCTTGCCCCTTCCTTCAAGCGATGTGAATGCAAATGGTAACCTCACACAAAACCCCGGTTATTAATAGATTATGAAAAGGTTTCTTTATAGTTTTATAGCTCTTGCGGGCCTGCTTGCAGTTGCGGCCTGCGAGAAGGAGGAGAAGGTAATGTTCGACCCGGACAACGCAACCGCGCCGACCTTGGGTGAAGTTACCGGAGGCCCCTCTGACGGAGTTCTGTCAGCAACGGGCACGGAGGATATTGTCTTCTCGTACACCAAGGCTGATTACGGCTTTACTGCCGCAACCACATACAGTCTCAATGTTTCCGACAGCGAAGATTTCGAGACGAGCACAAGGGTAACGACAACAGTCGATGAAGATAATCTGACGATTACCGTTACCCAGGCAAACCTGAATACCGCACTTCTCGCCCTCGGCTACGAAGCAGATACTGAAGTGACCGTTTACTTCATGCTCACCTCTTCGGTAATAACCATGCAGAGCGCAAGCATCAGCGGAACGGAACTCAGCTCCAACGTAGTCAGCGGAACATTCACCACCTACGATTCCGACGTGCTTGATCAGGATCTGTACGATTACGTAGTGGTAGTGGGAAGTTACTGTGACTGGGATTTCGATGCTTCTAACCTCCAGTACCTCTTCAACTACACTGGAGACGGAACTACTTTCACCGGAGTTGTAGATTTTGGAGCGGATCATAGCAGCAATGAGTTTAAATTCACTCCAGCACTTACTTGGGATAATGGAGATTGGGGCGTTGATACCGATGCTGTTACTCAGACGGATGAAGCAAGCAGTGTTCAACTTACTAATGCCAGCGGCAGCAGTAACATATCGTGCTATACCGGCTATAGGTACTACTACTTCAGCTTCAACACCGGCACTTTGGTACTCACCAAGGATTGGGGTATAAACACCTTCAGCGTTGTAGGAGATTTCAACGACTGGTCAGGTGGCGAGGACATGGAGTACAACACCTCAACCCACAAGTTCTACGTTGACATCACATTCGATGAAAGCACCACGTTCAAGTTCTATGCTGACTACACCTGGAGCGTTGAATTCGGTGGGGCTGACGGTGTTCTCGAAAGCGGCGGAGATAACATCAGCGTAGATGCCGGTAGCTACCGCATCTACGTGGACATTAACAATATGACATACGAACTCAACAGTTCGATGTACGGTCAGGAGGAGCCCGGCTATAGTGACAGCGACGAAGGCGACAGCGACGAAGGCGACGAAGAGACCGGGTCTGCATGGTCAATCATCGGAGTGGTTGACGGAAGCGACTGGGACACCGACTACGACCTGACCAACACGGAAGGGGACATCTGGGTGTACACCGGACTCACGGTGACTGCCGATGACGAGTTCAAGATACGGGCAGACCATGAATGGACCACCTCATACGGCGGTCCCGAAGCGAACGTTCCCAGTACGTTATATGATGGCGAATATGTCTACGAACCCACTCTCGGACAGGCTTTCGATGTCGGAAGCTACAATATCCGGATAGGAACTGCCGGCACTTACAACGTAACCCTTGATTGTGCAAACTACACAATACTGATTGAAGCACAGTAATTAATTTCCGACAAGAGGGTGCACCTTAGCGACACCCTCTTGTCTTTATTTTTAATAGACAAGTCCTTTTACGGGCAGTCGTACTTGATATTCAACAAGTAATTACATGAGGATTAGTAAAATTTTTTATCTGATAGTGGTTCTGACGTTTACCACTCTTGCAGCCTGCAAAAAGGATGATCTCACTACCGATCCGGACAACAATACGGGAACCGTCGAAACTCCGGACCGTAATGGCGAATCAGGCATCACCTACCAGATTTTGGTTTACTCGTTTGCCGACAGCGACGGTGACGGTTGCGGAGACTTCAAAGGCATCGAGGAACATCTCGACTACCTCGAAGCTCTCGGCGTACATGCACTTTGGCTCTCTCCCATACATCCTGCCTCATCTTACCACGGATATGATGTTCTCGACTATACGAGCATCAACCCCGACTACGGCACTGAAGCCGATTTCCTTTCCCTCCTCGAAGCAGCACACGAGAGGGATATCAAGGTTTATCTCGATTATGTGCTGAACCATACCTCCAAGGATCACCCTTGGTTCTTAGAAGCGAAATCCGACACGGAAAGCGAATACCGTGACTATTATATCTTCTCAGACGACCCGCAGGCCGATATTGCTGCTGGAAAAATAGCGATGATTGCCACCGAAGGCTCTTCCGGCTATGATTCCGGACAGTGGTTTAGCGCTGTGACCGGCAACGGAGAAAGCCAGAAAATCAAGTTCACCGTTACACTCAGCGATTCCGGAATCCCCGCTACGCTTACCGCCGAGCAGGTCGATGAAATCGTCAACGAGGGCACCCAGGACAGCGGAGTCTGGCTCTATTATAACGACGACGGCCTGCTGGAGCAGTTCTACACTGCTTCCGACGGAACTCTCACGCTAAGTCTCGATTTCTACAGCGAATGGGGCCTGCTCATACGCACAAGCACCACTTCATGGGGTAACGACAAGTACGGAGCATCTTCCGGAGCAAACAAGCTCAGCTGGGGCACTCCCCTCACGCTTGTAAGGGGCGAATCCGCAGCCGACATTCTCACTCCCGACATGAGCTCCACGATGTACCACTCCCACTTCTGGACTTCCTACTTCGCTGACCTCAACTACGGCTCGGCAGACACTTGCGAAGACTCCCCTGCTTTCATCGCCCTCTGCGAGGCGGCCGACAAGTGGATTGAAATGGGAGTGGACGGTTTCCGCCTGGATGCCATCAAGCACATCTACCACAATGCCGACAGCGACGAGAATCCCACTTTCCTGAAAAAGTTCTACGACCACTGCAACGCCACGTACCAGGCCAACGGCGGCGAGGGTGACATTTACATGGTCGGCGAGCATTTCAGCGAAGCCAGCGCGGTGGCTCCATACTACACCGGACTGCCTGCCTTCTTCGAATTCAGCTTCTGGTGGACACTCTCGGATGCCATCAACAACGGAGTGGGCAATAACTTCGTCGGCACTATCCAAGGCTACCAGAGCCTGTACGCCCAATACCGCAGCGACTACATCGAGGCCACCAAACTCTCAAACCACGATGAGGACCGCGCGGGCAGCACACTCAGTCGCAGCACCAGCAAGATGCGCCTTGCCGGAGCCGTATTGCTGACCGGACCCGGAGAGCCTTACATCTATCAGGGCGAGGAACTCGGCTACTGGGGTACCACAGACAACGGCGATGAATATGTCCGCACTCCGATAATGTGGAACGCAGACGGCAGCAATCTCGCCGATGCGATGCTCGACGGAAAAGTCGATGCCTCCATGCTCACCTCTTCCATTTCCGTGGAGAGCCAGCTCGAGGACGAGGATTCTGTACTCTCTACCTACCGCAAGTTCGGCGTACTGCGCGACACTTACGAGGCACTTTCCCTCGGCAGTTTCGACTACTGCTCATCGGCAGCCAGCAACAGCAGCATAGCCGCCTGGTACCGCACCTACGGCGACCAGCGCATACTTGTGATCCACAATTTCGGTGCGGGAAGTACCACCGTCACCCTTTCCGGCGATGACCTCACCCAGATGATAGCTTCGAACGGAAGTGTGAGCGTAAGCGGCAGCAAACTCACTATCGGGGGCTATTCTTCCGTCTTGTTCCTGCAATAATACGACAAGATGAAAGCATACAGATACCTGCTCGCTCTTGCCTTGACCGGCATCCTGTCCTTCTCATGCAACAAGGAAGACACCAAGACCGATCCGGACCCGGACGTTCCTACAGGTGACGGCACCGAGAAGACCCCGGGAATGGACATGTTCTACAAGGGCAGCACAATGTGCTTCGCGTCCTATTTCGAGGATGCGGGGCTGGTGTACCGTGAGGACGGCGAGGAAGCGGACCCCTATGTATCCCTGAAGAACCACGGGGCCAACTGCGTGAGGCTGCAGCTCGACCAACTCAGTTTCTCTACCTACAGCGGGCAAACGATAGACTGGAACACCAAGACCAGAGTCATTGCAGACGCAAAACGGGCCCAGTCAGCCGGTCTGGAGATTTTCCTGACCCTCAAGCCCGACTACGACATCTATTCCGACACCGAAAGCACCTCGCACAACAATATCCCCGGCAGTTGGGCAACGCTCAGCGAGTCCAATCTCGGACAGGCCCTCTACAACTGGGTGTATGACACGCTCGTGGAACTTGCCGGCGAGGGCATATATCCGGCCATCGTGGCTGTGGGCAATGAAGTGAACGTGGGCTTCCTGCAGAGCGGCAGCAACATCGACAACAGTCGCACCGGCCGCCTGCTTGTGTATGGGCATAAAGCCGTGCGCGACTATGCCGCATCGTTCAACCCGGCCTGCCTCAGCGCAATCCATGTGGCCAACCCTGCCCTGACCGTGAGCTACATCACGATGTACGAATCTGCGGGAGCAACGGACTACGACATCGTTGCAATGTCCTACTATCCCGGCACCGGAATCGGCCACAGCCTGCCTTCCGGCGGTTTCAGCAGCATAGCCGAGTCGTTGGACAAGAAGATAATGGTCATAGAGACAGCATACACCTTCACTACGGGCACCGTGAACGGAACGTGGATGGGCGACAACTGCGACAACGCCTACAACTATCCCGACTGGAATGACGACAGTTCCGTCAATGAGGCAAACTACACCCCCGAAAATGCCCGGGCCTGGCTGCTTTCCGTTGCACAGGAAATCAAGGATGCCGGCGGACTCGGACTCATTACCTGGGGCACCGAATCCCTGCCTGCGGACGGCATATACACTTATCCCGCATCCTGGGCTGCCGGAAGTACCTGGGAAAACAACTCATATTGGGACTTTACCGACAATAACAACATCCATGAAGGCTGCGACTGGATGCAGGATATAGATTAGTTAAAACTAAAAAAGGTAATGAAAAAGCTGCTTATATCTTTAAGCGCAATGGCGATGATGTTCGCCGCGTGGTCGTGTTCGTCGAACAACGGACCGAAATCTGACACGGCAGAAGCGGATTACACCCATTCTGCGGTGCTCTATGAACTCAACATACGGCAGATGACCCCGGAAGGGACTTTCGCTGCCGCTGCCGAGAGACTTCCCGTCTTCAAGGAGATGGGAGTGGACATACTCTGGATAATGCCGCCCTACCCCATCGGGGAACTCGGACGCAAAGGTACCCTCGGTTCCTACTACGCCATTAAGGACTACTGCGACATCAATCCGGAGTTCGGTACGCTCGACGACTTCGACGCTTTCGTGAAGAAGGCCCATGACATGGGTTTCAAGGTCATTCTCGACTGGGTGGCCAACCACACCGCTCCCGACCATCCCTGGGTAACTGAAAAGCCTGCCGACTGGTATGTGCGCGACGAGAACGGCAACACCATAGTGGAATACGACTGGACGGACATTGCAAAACTGAACTACGACAGCGCAGAGTTGCGTGCCGAGATGGAGAAGTGCATGCGTTTCTGGTTTGACCGCGGCATTGACGGTTTCCGCTGCGACATGGCTTCCTTAGTACCTCAGGACTTCTGGACAGATGTCATCTCCAAATTACGCAAGGACTATGACAGGCAACTGTACTTCCTCGCCGAGGCAGAAGAACCCTGGCTTCACGATGCCGGCTTCGATGCTACCTATTCCTGGAAACTCCACCACCTGCTGAACAAGGTGGCACAGGGCGGGGCCAACGCCGACAGCCTCGTGAACTATCTCGCATGGAACGAGAAGAACTATCCCGATGCCATGCGCATGGCCTTTACTTCCAACCACGACGAGAACTCATGGTCAGGTACCGAGTTCGAGCGCATGGGCGATGCCTGGAAAGCCATGACCGTGCTTTGCTGGACTCTCCCCTACACCCAGCCTCTTATCTATACCGGACAGGAAGTAGGTTATGACCACAGCTTCGAATTTTTCGAGAAAGACCCCATTCCCGACTGGAAGACCAACGCATATACCGATTTCTACACATATCTGGGCCGCCTGAAAGACGAGCATCCTGCCCTGAACGCCAAGGAGGGCACTTTCGAACTGCTTTCCACCGAGAACAACACCCTGCGTTTCCGCCGTACCAACGGGGATGACACCGTTACCGTCAGCGTGCAGTGCGAAGCTCCCTGGAACTGGAGCATAGAATCCGACAGCGACCTCATCAGCCGCGTGGAACCTCCTTGCTGGTGGACCGGAATGGAAACCCCTCTCCAGTTGCTCGTGCAGGGCGAGGGCATTGGTGACGCTCAGGTGAGCATAGAGGGCGGAAGCGGAGTGAGCATTACCGGAACTCACAAGGCCGAAAGCCCGAACTACCTGTTCGTGGACGTGAATGTGGCCCCGAACGCAAAGGCCGGCAAGTATGAACTCTGCTTCGAACTCAACGGCAAGACCATACGCAAGCCCTACTACATAAGCGAAAGGCGCGAAGGCTCTGCAGAGCGCGAAAGTTTCGGTACAGCCGACGCTATTTACCTCATAATGCCCGACCGCTTCGTGAACGGCGACCCGAGCAACGACAACACACCCTGCACCACCGAGAAGGCTGACTACAAGGCATTCTTCGGCCGCCACGGAGGCGATATCCAGGGCATCATCGACCAGCTCGACTACATAGCCTCAACCGGCTTCACCGCCATCTGGAACACTCCTCTGTTAGAGGACAACGAGCCTGAGGGCTCTTATCACGGCTACGCCTGCACCGACTACTACCGCATCGACCCCCGTTTCGGCAGCAACCTCAAATTCCGCGAATTTGTGCAGAAAGCCCACGAAAAGGGTCTGAAAGTGATAATGGACGTTGTAACCAATCACTGTGGCGACGAGCATTGGTGGATGGCTGACCTGCCTTTTGAAGACTGGGTTCACCAGTGGCCCGAATATACCCACTCAAACTGCGCTTTCTCTGCACAGAACGACCCCTATTGCTCGAAGCTCGACCGTGAGAATATGGTCGGCGGCTGGTTCGACACCTCAATGGTGGACATGAACCTCGACAATCCCTACGTCCTGCAGTATTTCAAGCAGTGGGCGGTATGGTGGACAGAATGGGCCGACCTTGACGGTTTCCGCGTGGATACCTATCCCTACAACGAGAAGGAGCCTATGTCCCAGTGGTGCGCAGCTGTCAGGACGGAATATCCCAAGCTGAACATCGTGGGCGAAGTTTGGTCCGGACTCGTACCCGAGGTGGCTTACTGGCAGGACGACAATCCCAACCGCGACGGCTTCGACTCCAACCTGCCGTCCATCATGGACTTCCCTCTGTACAACGCCATCTGCGCCTCAATCAACACCGACAACGAGCACTGGGACGAGGGCATCACCAAGCTCTACAACTCGGTGGCAAATGACCAGTATTACCAGAATACCGACAACATGATGGTGTTCCCCGGCAACCACGACACCGACCGCATAGGCGACGTGCTGCATCAGGATGCCGGCAGGCTCAAACTCGTAATGACCATGATGTGTACCATGCGCGGCTATCCCCAGATTTTCGCCGGCGACGAGCTGATGGTGGTTTCCCGCGACCGCTCTCAGGGACACGGCGGACTGCGTGTGGAATTCCCTCTGAACTGGGAACAGAATCCCGTGCAGAAGGATATCCACGATTACATGAGCACGCTGCTGAACTGGCGCAAGGGCTCACAGGCCGTACAGCACGGCAACACCCTGCATTTCCTCAGCCGCGACAACACCTACGCCTACTTCCGCTACACGGACGACGAGACAGTATTCGTATATCTCAATAATAATCCCGCACCACGGGCTCTGCCCTGGGCCGACTATGCCGAAATCACTTCCGGCATCAAGGCTGAGGGTGTGAATGTGCTCACAGGAGAAAAGTTTAATCCCGACGGGTATGTTGTACCCGCCAAGTCAAGCTTAGTGATAGAATTCAAGTAATGAAACGACTGATTATGGCCCTTGCCGTAGCGGCCGCAGGACTTGCATGTACGGCCGCTGAAAAAAACCTTACCACGGTTGCGCAAATCTCATCTCCCGACGGAGATCTTGAGCTCACCGTCCATCTGAGTGACAATGGCGCAGCCAAATATTCACTTACCCACAAGGGTACCGACGTTGTACTGCCCAGCTTGCTGGGTTTCGAAGTGCGGGGATCCGTTAAGGCCGAGTATGTAAACTTCTCTCCGGACGACCTCACCAAGAAAGATACCGCTCCCGCCTATTCACTGGCCGAGGGTTTCGAGGTCACTGGCACTGAAACAGACAGCTTTGATGAAGTCTGGGAGCCCGTATGGGGCGAGGAATCCCAAATCCGCAACCACTACAACGAATTGCTCGTGAAACTGCGCCAGAGCGAGAGCGGACGACTCATGAACGTCCGTTTCCGCCTGTTCGACGACGGACTCGGCTTCCGCTATGAGTTCCCCGACGAGCAGCCTTTGAGTTATTTCGTCATCAAGGAGGAATTGACCGAATTCGCAATGGCCGGCGACCACTTCACATGGTGGATTCCCGGAGACTACGACACCCAGGAGTACGAGTACGGCGAGTGCCGCCTTTCCGAAATCAGCGAGCGTTTTGCTGAGCAGGTGATAGGCAACAGTTCGCAGACCTTCTTCAGCACCAGCGGAGTCCAGACCTCCCTGCAGATGAAGAGCGATGACGGACTCTACATCAACATCCATGAGGCCGCCCTCGTGGACTATCCCTGCATGAACCTGCTCGTAGACGGAGATACCCATGTGCTCCGCTCATGGCTGACTCCCGATGCACAGGGCTGGAAAGGCTATATGCAGACTCCCTGCAACACTCCCTGGAGAACCGTACAGGTAGCCGAATCTGCAACCGAGCAGCTTGCAAGCCGCCTTGTGCTGAACCTCAACGAGCCTTGCGCATACGATGACGTAAGCTGGATTCATCCCGTCAAGTACATCGGAGTATGGTGGGAGATGATAGCCGGCTACGGCAGCTGGGCCTACACCGACGTGTCGTCCGTGAAACTCGACAGTTTCGACTACACCAAGGCCGTTCCCAACGGAAGACATTCCGCCAACAACGAAAAGGTACGCATGTACATCGACTTTGCAGCCGAGCATGGCTTTGATGCCGTCCTCGTGGAAGGCTGGAACATAGGCTGGGAAGACTGGGCCAACTGCAGCAAGGACTATGTGTTCGATTTCGTGACCCCTTATCCCGATTTCGATATCGACGCACTGAACGAATATGCCCACAGCAAGGGCGTTGAGCTGATGATGCACCACGAGACCTCAAGTTCCGTACGCAATTACGAGCGTCACATGGATGAGGCCTACAAGCTGATGAACAAGTACGGCTACAGTTCCGTCAAGTCCGGCTATGTGGGCGATATCATTCCCCGTGGCGAGTACCACTACGGACAGTGGATGGTCAACCACTATCTGTACGCCGTCAAGAAGGCCGCAGAGTACAAGATTATGGTCAATGCCCATGAGGCCGTGCGTCCTACCGGTCTGTGCCGCACCTATCCCAACCTGATAGGCAACGAGTCCGCCCGCGGAACCGAGTATCAGGCTTTCGGAGGCACCAAGCCCAAGCACACCACCATCCTGCCCTTCACCCGTCTGAACGGAGGTCCCATGGATTACACTCCGGGCATCTTCGAGCAGGATCTGGAATCCTGGTGCGGCAACAATTCCCGCGTGCAGGCTACAATCTGCAACCAGCTGGGTCTGTATCTGACAAT
Source organism: uncultured Muribaculaceae bacterium (assembly GCA_964582235.1). Classification (GTDB taxonomy): domain Bacteria; phylum Bacteroidota; class Bacteroidia; order Bacteroidales; family UBA932; genus Cryptobacteroides. Next base: position 61,142 of record CAZOQW010000006.1, read on the forward strand.
GTACTCGCCTCTCCAGATGGCAGCCGACACCCCGGAACACTATCTTGAGCACATGGATGCCTTCCAGTTCATCAAGGACGTAGCGGTGGATTGGAGCGAGAGCCGTTACCTGTACGCCGAGCCGGGTGACTATATCGTGGTTGCACGCAAGTCCAAGGACGAGGGACAGTGGTTCTGCGGCGGCGTAACCGATGAGAACGCCCGCGAGTTCGAGATTCCTCTTGACTTTCTCGGAAAGGGTAAATATGTCGCAGAGATATATGCCGATGCTCCCGATGCGCACTATCTTGACAATCCTCAGGCTTACGAGATAAGCACGCGCAAGGTAACTGCAAAGGACACCATCAAGGTACGTATGGCCCCCGGCGGCGGTTTCGGAATCTGTTTTAAGAAACTTTAATCTCCGATTGCTTTTCCGCCTCGCGCCGGACGGACTCCGGTTGGACTAAAAACCATTTAACGATATGAAAATCAAATTTTCGATTGAATACCATACCGAGTGGGGCGAATCCCTTTGCCTTTTGCTCGGCAACAAGCGATACCACATGGACTGGAACGAGGGTGGAGTATGGACCGTAACTGCCGACTGTACTGCAAACGACCTGAAAGACTATGGTTATGTGGTAATGCGCGAGGGTCTCATCTGGCGCACCGAATGGCAGCGTCACAAGTCCCGCCCCGCCACCAACATCGTGGACAAGTGGATTGAGTGTCCCATTCCGGGCTGCCCGTTCCCCCGCGAACATCAGGCCGCAATGTTCGACGAACCCGGCTTCCGCGGTGCCGGTGTTGCAGTGCCGTTGTTCTCGCTCCGCAGTGAAAACGATTTCGGAGTGGGCGAGTTCCATGACCTGCACGATCTTGTGGACTGGGCATATTCCTGCGGACAGTGCATAATTCAGCTTCTGCCCGTCAATGACACCACACGCAAGGGTGAGTGGAAGGATTCATATCCGTACAGCCCCATATCCGCTTTCGCACTGCATCCCATGTACATGAACCTGCAGGCCCTGGGCATCAAGCCCGGCGTAAAGTTCAACAAACTGCAGCAGGAACTGAATGCGCTACCCGAAATCGACTGGCCGCGCGTATTCAAGGCAAAGATGGCCTACATACGCAAGGCCTGGGAGAGGCGCGGTGCGAAGGATCTGGCATCATCGGCCTACCGCAAGTTCGCCGAGGAAAACACATACTGGCTGGAAGAATACGCTACGTTCTGCGCAAAAAGGGACAAACTGGAGCCTGAATACTATTGCTGGATGCAGTATCATCTGGACAAGCAGTTCTATGCCGAAGTAAAATATGCCCGCAGCAAGGGCATTTCCTTCAAGGGCGACCTGCCGATAGGCATAAGCGGCGACAGTGCGGAAGCATACTGGCATCCCAACCTTTTCAACCTTGATTCGTCCACCGGAGCACCTCCCGACTATTTCAGCAAGGACGGCCAGAACTGGGGATTCCCCACCTACAACTGGGAAGAGATGGCCAAGGACAACTACGCCTGGTGGAAAGCCCGCCTGCGCAAGATGTCGCGCTATTTCGACGCTTTCCGCATAGACCACATCCTGGGCTTCTTCCGAATCTGGGAGATTCCCGCTACGGAAAAGAGCGGAATGGCCGGACATTTCAACCCGGCACTGCCCTACACCGCCGAGGAAATCTGGAACATGCAGCTGCCCATCGACGGCCTGTTCCATGAGGACCCGCGCAATCCCGGACGCTACCAGCCGCTCATCGCGCCTTATTCCCAGAGCTTGCCGCAGTGGCAGCAGGAGAGGTTCGGTGCGCTGTACAACGACTTCTTCTATCATCGCCACGATGATTTCTGGAGACGCAACGCCGAGAAGAAACTGCCGGAACTGCTGAGCGCGACCGGTATGCTTGCCTGCGGCGAGGACCTCGGAATGGTGCCCGACTGCGTGCCCGGAGTGATGGATCACGAGAAGATATTGTCGCTGCGAATGCGTGGAATGGACCAGCAGGGCGAGTGGAAATACCTCAGCGTATGCGCCACTTCAAGCCACGATATGGACACCCTGCGCATGCAGTGCCATGATGACCCGGAACCTTGGGCCGTGCGCAATATGCTGATGGAATTCCTGTGCTCGCCTTCGATGCTGGCAATCTTCCCTGTTCAGGACTGGATGGCCCTCGACGGAGAACTGCGCAGGCCTGACCGCAGTGTAGAGCGCGTGAACCAGCCGGCTGACTCCAATCACCACTGGCGTTATCGCATGCACATCGGAGTGGAGAAGCTGAAAGACGCATCGCGCCTTAATTCCGAAATCTACGGTATGCTGAAAGACAGCAACCGTTTCAGACAGAACGTTTAGTTCTGTTGCAACATTGCCCTAAATGTAGTTAGTAGGGTTCTTTTTATGTTGCCCCCGGATGCCGCGAGGTGTCCGGGGGATTTTTCTTTGGCCTGCGGTAACATGTACAGCTGAACTTCGGCAAATTCTGCGTATATTTACGAGAATGTATAAAATTGAAATATTATGTGGTGGATAACAGTAGGGTTGATCATTGTCGGCATTCTGCTGATGCTGGTCGAAATGCTCCTCGTTCCCGGAGTGGGAGTGGCCGGAGTGCTTAGTTTCTGCTCGCTCGGAGCGGCTTGCTGGTACACATTCTCGTACATAGGATACACCGCCGGCTGGTGGGTGACCGTATTTACCTTGGTGCTGCTCATCGTGATGCTGGTCCTCATCCTGAGGAAACAGACCTGGCGCAGATTCGAACTGAAAACCGAAATCGAGTCGAAGGTGAACGAGGAACCGCAGCAGGTAAAAGTCGGTGATTCGGGCATCGCGCAATCCCGCCTCGCCCCCATGGGCACCGGGAAATTCGACAATGTTACCTGTGAGGTCAAGTCGCACGACAACTCCATGGTCGCAGCCGGCACGCCTATAACGGTGATAGCCGTAGAAGACAATCAAGTGATAGTAAAACCCATTAACAATCAATAATCATGAATCCTATTCTACTTGCGGCGATTGTTCTCGTCATTCTGATAATCATACTGTGGTTCTTCCCGGTGGCACTGTGGTTCCAGGCCCTGCTGTCCGGAGTCCATGTACCTCTGATACAATTAGTGCTCATGCGCTGGAGAGGAGTGAATCCCAAGACCATCGTAATGGCACTGATTACCGGAACGAAAGCCGGTCTTACATTAAGAGCCAATGAGTTGGAAGCCCACTATCTCGCCAAGGGCAATGTGACCAAGGTGGTGATGGCGCTGATTTCAGCAAACAAGGCGAACATCATCCTGAATTTCCAGATGGCTTCCGCAATCGACCTCGCCGGCCGTGACGTGCTCGAAGCCGTGCAGATGTCCGTAAATCCCAAGGTCATCAATACTCCGCCGGTAACGGCAGTGGCAAAGGACGGTATCCAGCTGATAGCCAAGGCCCGTGTTACTGTGCGCGCCAACATCAAGCAGCTCGTCGGAGGTGCGGGAGAAGAAACCGTGCTGGCACGTGTGGGCGAAGGCATAGTCAGCAGCATCGGTTCATCCGAGTCGCACAAGTCAGTGCTGGAGAACCCTGACAGCATCTCCAAAGTAGTTCTCAACAAGGGTCTGGATGCCGGTACCGCCTATGAGATACTTTCCATCGACATCGCTGACATCGACGTGGGCAAGAACATCGGAGCAGTGCTCCAGACCGACCAGGCCGAAGCCGACAAGAAGATAGCGCAGGCCCGTGCAGAGGAACGCAGGGCAATGGCTGTGGCCCTCGAACAGGAAATGAAGGCAAAGGCGCAGGAAGCCAGGGCCAAGGTGATTGAGGCGGAAGCGGAAGTTCCCCTTGCAATGGCCGAGGCGTTCCGCAGCGGCAACCTCGGTATCATGGATTACTACAAAATGAAAAACATTGAGGCAGACACCGATATGCGAAAGAAGATTGCAAAATAATTTAATTTCATTGTTTTCAGAAAAATACTAACTTTGCGGACTATTTTTGGAAATTTTTTTAAAACGATAAACAATTTATGCAAAGTAAAGGTGCAATCAGATTCGTGATGATTTGCCTTGTTCTCGCCTGCTTGTGGCAGTTGTCTTTCACCCTGGTGAGCAACATCCACTCAAACAAGGCCGAGAAGAGAGCCGAGAAGGTGATCGAAAACACCAGGCTGTCATCCGAATTCGCAAATGTCCCGGAGGAAGACAAGGCTTACTACCTCGACTCCATCAGGAAAATCGAAGTTCTGCGTTATACCGACTCCATTTCCTCCGAGAAAATCTATTTCGGATACACTTACAAGGATGTACAGAACCAGGAACTCAACCTCGGTCTGGACCTCAAGGGTGGTATGAACGTAATGTTGCAGGTTCAGCTTGAAGACCTGATCAAGGCCCTCGCTGACAACAACAACACTACCGAGTTCAACAAGGCCCTTGCACTGGCAAAGGAGCGCAGCGTAAACTCCCAGTCCAACCTCATCACCCTTTTCGCAGAGGCTTGGAGCGAGGTTTCCGGAGGTCAGAGGCTTTCCCAGGTATTCGGTACTTATGAAATGCGCGACCGCATCAAGCCCGAATCCACTGACGAGGAAGTAATCCAGGTTATCCAGGAGGAGGCCGAGAGTGCAGTTTCCAACTCATTCAACGTACTCCGCAACCGTATTGACCGCTTCGGTGTGACCCAGCCTTCTATCCAGAAAATCGGCAACACCGGACGTATCCTTGTCGAGCTTCCCGGCGTGACTGAGCCCGAGCGTGTGCGCAAACTGCTCCAGGGCACTGCATCACTCGAATTCTGGACCACCTATTACAATCAGGAAATCTATCCCTACCTGATAGAAGCCAACAACGTGCTTGCACAGTTGGAGGCAAGTTCCACCCCCGCAGAGAGCGAAACTGCAAGCGCAACGGCTCCCGAGGCTTCAGATGAAAGCATGGACATCGTTTCCGAGGAGCTGGCAGCACAGCAGTTGAACGCTGACGAGGCAGAATACGAGAAATGGACGAAAGAGAACCCTCTGTTCGCCGTTCTCACTCCCTCACAGATGAACAACCACGCCTGCATCGGATTCGCTTCCGCTGCCGACACCGCTCTCGTAAACCGCTATCTGCACTCTCCCGAGGTGGCATCTATCTTCCCTCCCGAGTTCCGTGCAATGTGGACCGTGAACCCTTCAAGCTATGTAAGCGGCGCAAATGTATATGAACTCGTGGCAATCAAGGCCAGCTCACGCGACGGCAAGGCTCCTCTTGACGGAAGCGTAGTGACCGATGCCCGCGTTGAGTACAACAGCAACCGCGGCGGTGAGCCCAGCGTTTCAATGACCATGAACGCCGAGGGTGCAAACACCTGGGCACGTCTGACCAAGGACAATGTAGGCCGCCAGATAGCCATCGTGCTCGACGGCACCGTATATTCTTACCCCAACGTACAGAACGAAATCACCGGAGGACAGTCATCAATCACCGGAAACTTCAGCATCGAGGAGGCTACCGACCTCGTGAACGTGCTGAAATCAGGTAAGCTCCCCGCACCTGCAACTATCGTTCAGGAGCAGGTTGTAGGACCTTCACTCGGTGCCGCTTCAATCCGCGCCGGAATGATTTCATTCGTTGTCGCATTCATCCTCGTGCTCCTGTACATGATATTCTTCTACAAGGGCGCAGGTCTGGTTGCCGATGCGGCATTGTTCACCAATGTTGTTCTGCTGTTCGGTACCCTCTCCGCATTCGGAGCCGTGCTCACGCTGCCCGGTATCGCCGGTCTCGTGCTGACGCTCGGTATGGCGGTGGATGCCAACGTGATTATCTACGAGCGTATCAAGGAGGAACTTCGTGCCGGCAAGGGTCTGGGCAAGGCCGTACAGGACGGTTATTCCAACGCCTACTCAGCCATTATCGACGGTCAGGTTACCACCCTGCTCACCGGTATAGTGCTCTTCTTCTTCGGCTCAGGTCCTATCCAGGGTTTCGCAACCACCCTCATCGTCGGTATCATCACTTCCGTGATTACTTCAATCTTCGTGTCACGACTCATCATCGACGACCGCATAAAGGCCGGAAAGAATGTCACCTTCGAGACCAGAATAACCCGCAACTTCCTGAAGAACACCCACGTGAACTTCCTCGGAGGACGCAAGTGGTCATACAGTATCTCAGCAGTCATCGTAGTACTGTGCATCTGCTCAATGGCATTCAAGGGCTTTACTTACGGTGTAGACTTCACCGGAGGACGTACCTATGTAGTACGCTTTGACCAGCCCGTGACCGCAGAGGCAGTCCGCAGCGCAACCAACGATGTATTCGAGCGCACTGCAGCCGAGCAGGACATCCCTGTGGCTTCTGTAGAGGTAAAGCAGTTCGGTGGCGACAGCCAGATGAAGATTACCACCTCATACAAGGTTGAGGACGAGTCAATCGAAGTGGACAACGAAATCGAGCACATGCTCTACGAGGCTCTTGGCGGACTCTTCGCCGAAGATCTCAGCTTCGCCGAGTTCGTGTCCACGCTGGAGAATCCCAACGGTATCGTATCGTCCGACAAGGTCGGTGCATCCATTGCCAATGACATCCAGCGCAATGCCATAATCTCTATCTTCCTCTCACTCCTCGTAATATTCATCTACATAGCTATCCGCTTCCGTGGATGGACCTGGGGTCTGGGCGGCGTAGTAGCGCTTGCGCACACTGCATTGATTGTGATTGGTTTCTTCTCGATATTCACGGGATTGCTGCCGTTCAACCTTGATGTTGACCAGACCTTCATCGCGGCCATCCTTACGATTATCGGTTACGCAATCAACGACGGTGTGGTAATCTTCGACCGAATCAGGGAGAACTTCACGATTCATCCCAACGAGGACCTCAAGGCTAACGTGAACAAGTCACTCAACGCTACGCTCACACGTACCGTGAACACCGCTTCTTCAACCTTGCTGCCTATGCTTGCCATAGCAATCTTCGGCGGTGAGTCCATCAGGGGTCTCGCAGTGGCTCTCTGCCTCGGTGTCGTTATCGGTACCTATTCATCAATCATGATCGGTACTCCTGTCATGTACGATCTGACTGAGGCAAGCCGCAAGAAAAAACTTGCAGCCGCCGGCAAGAAGTCATCCAAGAAGAAATAATATCCCTTGACAGAGAAAATCACCCGGCTTTCCAAAGGTCGGGTGATTTTTTGTATTTTTGCACCCCATGGCATTCGTACACCTCCACGTCCATACGCAATATTCGATTCTCGACGGCCAGAGCGACATCAAAAAGCTGTTCGCACGAGCCGAGGAGTTAGGTATGCCCGGTCTTGCAATTACTGACCACGGCAATATGTACGGCATAAAGGACTTCTTCGACGTTTCCAAGAAGTATCCCACCGTGAAGCCAATCTTAGGCTGTGAGGTCTACGTTACCCACCATTTCGACCATAGGGAGCACACCAAGGAACACCAGTTCAAATACTACCACCTGATACTTCTCGCGAAGAACCCGACAGGCTACCACAACCTGATGAAGATAGTTTCAATCGGGCACATAGAGGGCTTCTACCACCGCCCTCAGGTAAGCCATGAGGTCATCGAGAAGTACCACGAGGGGCTTATCTGCTGCTCTGCCTGTCTCGCCGGAGAGATACCCAAGTGTATTATGGCCGGGGACGAGAATGGGCTGAAAAACGCGATTGAATGGCACAAAAGGGTGTTCGGGGAAGACTATTACCTCGAAGTCATGCTCCACAAGACCGAAATTCCGGGGCTATCCGATGATGTGTACCGCAGTCAGCTGGAGTGCAACAGCCGGATATTTGAACTCGGCAAGGAATATGGCATCAAGGTCGTCGCCACGAACGACGTACACTTCGTGAATAAAGAGGACGGCCCGGTGCATGACCGGCTTATATGCCTCACCACAAACTCACCTATAGACGCGCCCAAACGCCTGCGCTACACGCAGCAGGAATACCTGAAAAGCGAGGAGGAAATGTCCGCACTGTTCCCGGGACATCCGGAAGTGGTGGAGAACACGCTGGAAGTGCTGGACAAGGTGGAACGGTACAGCATAGACCGCGGACACGTGCTGCCCAAGTTCGACATAGATCCGGAGTTCATGAAGGACATAGACCGGCATCTGGCCGAATATGCCGAGATCATAGACAACGGACGCTATGAGATTGTGAAGGACCATGACGGCAACGAAATCAGCAGGAAAGACCGTGGAGAGGAGTTCTGCAATTCCGTGGCATACCTGTGCCACCTCAGCTACGAGGGTGCGCATCGGCGCTACGGGGCAACCCTGAACGAGGAGCAGAAAGAACGCCTGCATTTCGAGCTGATGACCATATCGTACATGGGTTTCCCGGACTACTTCCTGATTGTGCAGGATTTCATCAACTGGGGACGCAGGAACGGGGTATCGGTAGGTCCGGGACGAGGTTCAGCCGCCGGCTCATGCGTGGCATACTGTCTCGGAATCACCAATCTCGACCCCATACGCTACGACCTGCTGTTCGAGCGTTTCCTGAACCCGGAACGAATCTCCATGCCGGATATTGACGTGGACTTCGACGATGAGGGACGCTACCGCGTGATACAATATGTACAGGACCGCTACGGTGCCGACCATATCTCGCATGTGGTGACTTTCGGCACTATGGCGGCAAAACTTGCGGTGAAGGACGTTGCACGCATCAGCAATCTGCCGATTTCCGAGTCCGACAGGCTCACCAAGATGATACCCGACCGCGCGTTCACCGTGCGTGAGGACGGCAAGGAAAAGGAATGCAAGCCCACACTGGCAAACTGCCTGAAATACATAAAGCCACTTAAGGACGAATACGAACAAGGCGACCCTCTTGTCAGGGAAGTTTTGGAATACGCCTTAAGGCTCGAAGGCTGCATACGTCAGACCGGCATCCATGCCTGCGCCATGATTATAGGCCGCGGCAATCTCACGGATTACATCCCCATTTCGCTCGGTGTGGACAAGGCCACGGGGCAGGAAGTGTGGGTAAGCCAGTACGAGGGAACGAAAATCGAGGACGTGGGTATGCTCAAGATGGATTTTCTCGGGCTTAAGACCCTTTCCATCATAAAGCGCTGCCTCGCCCTCATCAAGAAACGCTTCGGCAAGGACATCGACATAGAGGCAATAGACATCGCCGACCCGGATGTTTACGCTCTCTACGCACGCGGCGACACCAAGAGCATATTCCAGTTTGAATCCTCCGGTATGAAGGAGTGGCTCATCAAGCTCCAGCCGGAACGCTTTGAGGATCTCATAGCGATGAATGCCTTGTACCGACCGGGACCCATGGACTACATACCTGACTTCGTGGCCGGCAAGAAGGACCCTTCCAAGATACACTACGACCTGCCGGAGATGGAAGAATACCTGAAGGAGACCTACGGCGTGACGGTGTACCAGGAGCAGGTGATGAGACTTTCCCAAAAACTCGCCGGCTTCTCGAAGGGCAAGGCCGACAAGTTGCGCAAGGCCATGGGAAAGAAGCAGAAAGAGGTGCTCGATTCGTTGAAAGAGTCGTTCATCAACGGTGCCTTGGCCAACGGACATCCCAAGAACGTACTCGAAAAGATATGGCACGACTGGGAGGCCTTCGCAAAATATGCCTTCAACAAGTCCCATGCAACCTGTTACGCCTGGGTGAGCTACCAGACGGCGTGGCTGAAAGCCCATTATCCGTCGGAGTTCCAGGCCTCCAACCTCAGCCAGAATCTCTCCAATATGGAGGAGATGAAGGAAATCATGGCCGACTGCCGCAAGAGCGGAATCAAGGTGCTCAGCCCGGACGTGAACGAGTCGGATGCCCAGTTTTCCGTAAACGCTGACGGCAACATACGTTTCGGTCTTGGCGGACTGAAAGGATTCGGAGACAATGTGGTGGAGGCCATAATCAGTGAACGTGAAAGGGGCGGGCTGTTCAAGGACCTTTACGATTTCGTGGAGCGCATGTGTACCTCCGGGCTCAACAGGCGTGCTTTGGAAACTCTCGTATATGCAGGCGCTCTTGACTCTTTCGGCTACGCCCGCTCGCAATATTTTAAGCCTTGTCCGTCCGGAGACGCTTTCATAGACGAGTTGCTGAAATACGGTGTGATGCTCTCCAAGGACAAGATGGACGCCGAGGCTTCGCTGTTCGGCGACACTGAGGAATTCAAGCCCGTAAAGCCGCAGATTCCGCCGGCAGGACAGGAAGAGGACACTTTGATGTTGCTGCAGGAGGAGAAGAAGTACGTCGGAATGTACCTGTCGTCCCATCCGCTCGAAAGATACCGTTTCGAGATTGACACCTTCACGAACTGCGAACTGAACAACCTCAGGGACTTGATAGACGAGTGTGAAGGGACTGAAAAGACACGTAAAGTCTGTGTTGCCGGCATCATTTCCGATGTAAAGACAATAACTACCAAGAAGGGCAGCCCGGGTGTCAAGGTGCTGATGGAGGATTTCAGCGGCAACTACGAGTTTGCGCTTTTCGGAAACGATTACCAGAACAACATAGCCTTCATGCAGTTGCACCAGCAGCTGTTCATCGAGGGTGAGATAGGTCCCCGTTACACGTTGAAACAGGAGGAACGGCAGGCCGGGAAGAAAGCTCCGTACAATTTCAGGATAAAGTCAGTGTCCCTGCTCGGCAATGTATGCCAGAACCGGGTTTCGGCACTGGAACTGAAAATGAGGACGGATAATCTCAATGAAGCTTTCCGCAAGAAGCTCGTTTCCGTTCTGAAAGAGAACAAAGGAAAAACCCCTCTCAACCTGAAATTGTCTGACAGGGAGACGGGTTATATCATTGATTTCCAGTCAAAGAAATATCATGTCGAAATCTGCGGGGCGCTTTTGGACAGCATCTCAGGCCTCGGCATAGGATACTCCGTCCAGAAAAAGTAGCGTCACCAGCCCTGGGCGGAAATTTCGTGTTCGAGTCCGTCGGGAGTGACGAGCACTGCGCCTACTTCCGGTTGGGCAAGATGTCCTATGATGTCGAAAGTCTGGAAATCAGTCCTGAAACGCTCGTAATCTTCGAGGGAAACCACGTACAGCAGACGGAAATCGTCGCCGCCGTTCATCGCCGCCGATATGGGGTCAAGGTCGAGTTCCTTGCCGAGAGCGAAACTGTTGCCTTCGAAAGGTATACGCTCCGCATATATCTTTGCCCCGAGACCGCTATCGCGGAAAATCCTCAAAATGGCATCAGAAAGGCCGCGTGAGACAAATAAACCCATCGCAGGTACAATTCCTGTCTCCTCAAGCTGCGCGAGCGTGTAGGGCTGTAATTCGGGCTTTAAGTAATCGCCCACCATCATCTTGTATTTCTCCAGTTCGTCGGGCTTGCGCTCCAGAACCTGCAAACCGAGAAAGGCCGAACCGAGACTGCCGGACACGCAAATCAGGTCTTTCGACTTGGCAGGAGTCCGCTTGGAGAGGAATGCACCTCCGCGCAGGCCTTCTGCAGCCATGCTGACTATAAAACCGTTCTGCGATGGCAGGAGTTCAAGGTCGAGCGAAGTATAACCGTGTTCCTTTGCGGCCACCACGGCTCCCTCCCAGAATTCCTTTATCTGGGGAAAATCGAGTTTCGCGGATACCCCGAGAGTCACAGAAAGGGTCTGGGGATGCGAAAGTGCGGCGTACAACTCACCAGTGACTCCGGTAACGCATTTGTAGCCGAGATGTTTAAGCGGGAAGTACACCAAGCTGAAATCCGTTCCCTCTATATACATTTTAGAGGCCGACACCACGCTGTCGGTGCTGCTTCCGCCCGTGCTGTGCAGCGTTATGCTGAGGGGCTGCCCGAAAGGCTTGTAACCTGACCCTTCGAACAGCTCCTTTATAGCCTGAACCCTTCCAAGTTCGGAAAATGTCTTTTCTGCCATCAGAGATTGCGCAAAAGCGTGTTCATGCTTGTCTTTTCCTCTATCATGGCCTTCAGACTGTCAACCGGAACGCGCTCCTGCTGCATCGTGTCACGGTAGCGCACGGTAACGCAGTTATCCTCCAGGGTCTGATGGTCCACAGTGATGCAGAAAGGCGTTCCTATCGCATCCTGACGGCGATAGCGCTTGCCTATGCTGTCTTTCTCGTCGTACTGGCAATAGAAGTCGTACTTGAGATCGTTCATGATTTTGCGGGCGTATTCCGGCAGTCCGTCTTTCTTTACGAGAGGCAGTACGGCGGCCTTGACGGGTGCGAGCGGCGCAGGCAGGCTCAGAACCACGCGGGATTCGTCATTTTCGAGGGTTTCGTTCTTGTAGGAATTGCTCAACACTGCAAGGAACATACGGTCCACACCGATTGAAGTCTCCACGCAATAGGGTACATAACTCTCGCCTGTCTCCGGGTCGAAGTATTGCAGTTTGCGTCCGGACAGTTTCTGGTGGTTGCCAAGGTCGAAGTCGGTACGGCTGTGTATGCCTTCCAGCTCCTTGAAACCGAAAGGGAATTTGAATTCGATATCGGTTGCGGCGTTTGCGTAATGGGCCAGTTTCTCATGGTCATGGAAGCGGTAGTTCTCATCGCCCATGCCTATGTTCACGTGCCATTTCATGCGCTGTTCTTTCCAGTACCTGAACCACTCCATTTCAGTTCCGGGACGCACGAAGAACTCCATCTCCATCTGCTCGAATTCCCTCATACGGAAGATGAACTGGCGGGCCACCACCTCGTTGCGGAAAGCCTTTCCTATCTGGGCTATTCCGAAAGGTATCTTCATTCTGCCCGTCTTCTGCACATTGATATAGTCCACGAATATTCCCTGTGCCGTCTCGGGACGCAGATATACGGTGTTGCTGTCACTGCCCACAGAGCCGAACTGAGTCGAGAACATCAGGTTGAACTGGCGCACGTCAGTCCAGTTCTTCGTGCCGCTTATCGGGCAGACTATGCCGCAGTCGAGAATTATCTGCTTGTATTCGGCAAGGTCGTTGGCCTGCTCGGCAGCCACATATCTGTCATGGACCTCGGTCCAACGCTTCTTTTCGCGGAGAACGTTGGGGTTGGTCTCGCGGAACTTGGCCTCATCGAAGCCTTCACCGAACTTGCGGCGGCCCTTCTCTACTTCCTTCTCTATTTTTTCCTCTATCTTTCCGAGATAATCCTCTATGAGAACATCCGCGCGATAGCGTTTCTTGGAATCCTTGTTGTCGATGAGGGGGTCATTGAATGCCGCTACGTGACCGGATGCCACCCAGGTTTTCGGCTGCATGAAAATCGCAGCGTCTATTCCGACTATATTCTCGTTCAGCCTGGTCATTGCGTTCCACCAGTACTGCTTGATATTGTTCTTTAGTTCAACGCCCAACTGGCCGTAATCATATACGGCTGCCAGACCGTCATAGATTTCACTTGAAGGAAAGATGTAGCCGTATTCCTTGCAATGTGCGACCAGCACCTTAAAGAGTTCTTCCTGAGTCATATTTACAATTTTTTCACAATCGTACAAAGGTAGAAACTGTTTGATAGATTTCAAATTATTCGGGGCAAAAGAAAATTTCGGCGCAGCGAAGCCGAAGGCGTGACCCCGGCACGCCGTCATGCTCCCCAGGGAGCTGGCTGCGACAGCAGACTACAAAGCCGCTATTTCCTCCAAGGACAGTCCCGTAAAGGTTGCAATGTCCGCTACCGGCATGTTTGTGGCTTTCATGTTCCTGACAACCTTAGCCATGGCCTCGTTATGCCCTTCAGTACGCCCTTCAACACGTCCTTCAGCACGCCCTTTGGCTTCTCCTCTGGCTTCGCCCTCAGCGACACCGTCTAAGTGTGCAGTGTAGATGATGCTCTCGTAATCGTCGACTGTTCTCATAAGCTCCTCGTATTCCTGTTTCTGTTGCGGTGTGAACCTCTCGATTTCGCACGCGTCGAATAGTTTCTCGAAGATCTCGGACTGGAGTTCGGACGGCAGTTTCTCGACTCTCCCGAGGTTCTTGAGCGCGAAGCACCACTTGTCCATGTATGCCGTACATTCGTGGATTTGCTTGTCGAAGCGGTTCAGTTCCACAAAATTAAGGGAAAATTCCGGAAGTGGACAGAAAAGTTTGGAATCTTCCCGGAAGGAGAAACGTGAGATGTATTGGTCAACCCAGGTGTCCATCTGGTTGTCCCAGCGGAAGTCGTCTGCGAGGATGCCGATGTAGTAGACCGGTTTGATGGCAGCGAAGGGGTCACGACCGTGGATAGTCCTGCTGAAGAAGAGCCGTGAGGCGTAACGGAAGGAACGCAGGAAGAAGTTGGCCTGGTGGTGGAGCTGGACTTCCACGAGTATGTCTGAGCCGTCATAGTTGATGCAGTGCAGGTCGAGGTGGATGGAGCGGCGGTCGATGTCCTCGCCGAAATATTCCGTCGGTGCGTATGAGATGGAGTGGATATGCACTCCGTGCGGCGAGAGGATGGTGTTCAGGAGGTCGGTAAGGATGTCTGCGTTGCGGCCGTCGCCGAAGATGACCTTGAAGCCTACGTCAGAGAGCAGGTTGACATAGCGGTCTGACAAAGAAATTTTGCTTAAAGTTTTCATTTAAGTAAAAGGTTTATGAGTTAAACTAAAAATGTCGTTGGAACGCGGGTTCCGGTGCGGTTGTTATGGCACGAAGAACCGGACGAACCGGCGGACAATATAGGGAAAACATTGCGTCAGTCAGCAGATGCTCGTCACATTTATACGTTTTTTAAGAAAATTTCCGTTTTCGTAGGTAGGTGGATTTTTTCATAAACGATTAAGCACGACACTTGACCCCCTCCCTGCTTGCAGGACTCGCCGTTGGGCGGGCGGTGTAGCGAAGTCAGGAAAAAGGAGCTGGCTGCGACAGCAGACTGAGGGGTAATGTAATATAAAACCCCGCCTGCCTTTTGCGGTGTTATGCAGAGGGCAGGCGGGATAATTGGAATGCCGGGGTGCTATTCGTTCTTCTTCAGCGTGGGCAGGGTGTTGCCTGTGAGGATTTCGTACTGCCAGCCGCTCGTACTGATGGCACTGTTCATGGTACTAACGGCATTCGACCAGTCGCCTTCCACCTTCGTGGTGTCGTTGTTACCGCTGTTATTGTAGCCGATACCACTGCCCTCATAGTCGCTCCAGTAGCAGGCAGTCACGGTGCCGTTGTTGTTGTATCCCACCACGCCGCCGACATAGTAGGAGGAACCGGAGACGTTGCCCGTGCTGTAGCAAGCGGTCACGGTGCCGCTGGAGTTGTATCCCACCACGCCGCCGACATAGTAGCTGCCGGAGACGTCGCCCGTGCTGTAGCAGGCGGTCACGCTGCCGCTGTTGCCTCCCACCACGCCGCCGACATACCAGGAGCCGGAGACGTCGCCCGTGCTGTAGCAGGCGGTCACGGTACCGTCGTTGAATCCCACCACGCCGCCGACATCGGAGTAGCCGGAGACGTCGCCCGTGCTGTAGCAGGCGGTCACGCTGCCGCTGTTGCCTCCCACCACGCCGCCGACAGCCGAGTAGCCGGTTATATTCACATTCTCCAGCGTCAGGTTCTGTACCTTTCCACCGGAGCCGAGGAAGCCAATCAGCCCTACATAGCTTGTTCCGCTTTGGTTGACGGTCAGCCCCGTAATGGTATGCCCGCCGCCCTCGAAGGTGCCGGTGTATCGGTTGCTACTGTTGCCTACCGGCGTCCATTCGTATTCGATGTCCGTCATGTCGATGTCGGCGGCAAGGGTGCAGTTCGTCGTGAGGTCGCTCTGCACGGCTTCGTTCCATGCCAGCAGCCCGTTGGCGGTGTAGACCGTGTAGGTGTTGGT